>DATEUJ010000103.1:0-33671 GCA_035283185.1 Anaerolineae bacterium
AGCAACAAGTGCGCCAGCGCGAAGTCGCGCATCTCAAAAAGAAAGCGGCTAAACTCGGATTCACGATTGTCGAAACACCTGCCTAAGCTCAACGAGACGCAAGTTTCTGAGCAGGAGCGCCGTTTGCGACGAAGCAATCTCCGCTTCCTGAGCGCACATGGCTGTCCGTGCAGGAGATTGCTTCGCGAAAAGATGCTCGCAATGACGGCGACTCAGCCAGTTTCTGAGCCGCGAAGCGAAGAATCTCATGAGTAAGTTCACAGAATAGGAGACTAAACGATGCAAACGTTTCTTCATGGACGAGACCTCATCGGCGATCTCGATTTCTCGAAAGAAGAAGTCGAGACTGTAATAGATGTTGCCTTCGACCTCAAGCGCAAGCGCGCGCTGAACGAGCCGCACGCCTACCTGCGCGACAAGGTGCTGGCGATGCTGTTCTTCTTCAGCAGCACCCGCACGCGCGGCTCGTTCGAAGCCGGCATGGCGCAGCTCGGCGGCCACGCCGCCTTCATCGAAAGCAAGACCACGCAGATCGCGCACGGCGACACACCCAAAGAGATCGGCGAAATCTTCGGCCGCTACTTCGACGGCATCGCCATCCGCCACGTCGACTGGGGCATCGGCAACGGCTACCTCAACGCCGTGGCCCGGCACTCGCGCGCGCCCGTGCTCAACATGCAGTGCGACATCTATCACCCGTTCCAATGCCTGGCCGACCTGATGACGATCATGGAAAAGAAGGGGCGCGATCTGCGCGGCAAGAGAATGGTGGTGTCGTGGGCGTACGCCGCTTCGTATCAGAAGCCCATGTCGGTGCCCCAATCGCTCATATTGCAGATGCCGCGCTTCGGCATGGATGTCGTGCTGGCGCACCCGCCCGAGTTCAAGCTCATGCCCGACATCATGGGCATGGCCAGAGAGCAGGCGAAGAAATTCGGAACGGGCTTCGCGGTGATGGATGACATGGATGTCGCTTTCAAAGATGCGGACATCATCTACGCCAAGTCGTGGGGCGCGATGGTCCACACGCCGGATGCGGACGAAGGCGCGAAGATCATCAAGAAATACGAGAGCTGGATCACCGACGAGCGCCGCATGGCCTTGGCCAAACGCAACGCGATCTACATGCACCCGCTGCCCGCCGATCGCAACATCGAAGTGACCGATGGCGTGATGGATGGGCCGCAGTCGGTGGTGTACGACGAAGCCGAAAACCGCATGCACGTCCAGAAGGCGGTAATGGCTCTCACCATGGCGTAGTGACATGCTGATCACCAACCTACTCACCTGACACCTGTGCACCTGACACTTGACGCCTGACACCTTTCACATGCTCATCACCAACGCAACCCTCATCACCTGGGGCAACGACAATCGGATCCTGCCCGGTCACGCCCTGAAAGTGGACGGCGACCGCATCGCCGGCATCGGCCCGTCCGCCGAGCTGCGGGCGAAGTATCCCGAATCCGAGGTGTTGGACGCGCACGGCCAATACGTGATGCCCGGCAACATCTGCGCGCATACGCACTTCTACGGCGCTTTTGCGCGCGGCATGGCCATCCCCGGCGATCCGCCCAAAGACTTCCCCGAAATCCTGGAACGCTTGTGGTGGAAACTGGACAAGGCCCTCACGCTGGACGACGTGCGCGCCTCCGCGCTCGTCTGCCTGGTGGATGCGGTGAAGCACGGCACGACGACGCTCATCGATCATCACGCCTCCCCGAACGCGATCGACGGCTCGCTCGACGTCATCGCCGAAGCCGTGGCGCAGGCCGGCCTGCGCGCCTGCCTGTGCTACGAAGTGACCGATCGCGACGGCCCGGAACGCGCAAAGGCAGGCATCGCCGAGAACGTTCGCTTTGCGAAACTCCAAACTTCAAACTCCCAATCTCAAATCGCGGCAACATTCGGTTTGCATGCTTCGCTGACGCTCTCGGACAAGACTCTTGAAGAATGCCGAAGCGCCTGGGATGGCGGTTTTCACGTCCACGTGGCTGAGCACGAGGCTGACGAATACGACAGCTTGAAGAAGAGCGGCACGCGCACAGTCGATCGCCTGGGCAGGTTTGGGATTCTGGGGCCGCGCTCCATCGCCGCTCACTGCGTTCACATTGACCCGCGTGAGGCTGAGCTGATCAAGGAGTCCGGCACGTGGGTGACGCATCAGCCGCGCTCGAACATGAACAATGCCGTCGGCGCGGCGGACGTGGAAGGGCTGCTGCGGCTGGGCGTCAAAGTGTGTTTGGGCAACGACGGTTTCTCGAACGCGATGTGGGAGGAGTGGAAGGCCGCGTATCTTTACCACAAGGCCGCGCACCGAGACCCGCGCCGGGCCGGTGGCTACACCATCACCGAGATGGCCGTGACCAACAACGCCGCGCTCGCCAACGTGTTCTTCCCGCAGGCTCCGCTCGGCGCGCTGGTCCCGGGCGCGTTCGCCGATCTCATCTTCGTGGACTATCACCCGACCACGCCGCTCACGGCGGGCAACCTGCCCTGGCACATCCTTTTCGGCTTTGAGCCTTCGATGGTGACGACGACGATGTGCGGGGGCAGGGTGCTGATGAAAGACCGGCGGTTGCTGTTCCTGGACGAAGCCGAGACGACGGCCAAAAGCCGGGAACTGGCGAAGAAAGTGTGGGAACGATTGTAGGGGCAGGCCTTGCGCCTGCCCGCCTTTATAGGAGATAACCGCCATGTCGGACATGCAAGCTTACACTCTCCAGGTCAACGGTCAGCGGCGCGAAGTCACGGCTGCGCCCAACACGCTGCTGATGGATGTGCTGCGCGATCAGCTCCGCCTGACCGGCGTCAAGGATGGCTGCGCGACGGGCCACTGCGGCAGTTGCATGATCATCAAAGATGGCGAGGCCGTGCGCTCGTGCCTGGTGCCGATGAAGCGGGCGGACAACGCCCACATCACCACCATCGAGGGTCTGGCCGCTCCCGATGGCAGCGTGCACCCTGTCCAGCACGCTTACATTGACCAGGGCGCGACGCAGTGCGGCTTCTGCACGCCCGGCTTCATCATGTCCACCGTCGCGCTGCTGTCGAAGAATCCCAGTCCCACGCTCGAAGAAATCTACAAGGCCCATCAGTGGAACATCTGCCGCTGCACGGGCCACAACGCCATCATCCGCGCGATCCAGCAGGCAGCCGGTCAGGCCGTTCCACCGCTGCCCTCCGTCAAGAACCCTTTGAAAGCCGTCGGCCGCCCGCTGCCCCGACCGGATGCGATAGACAAGGTGACCGGCAAAGGCATCTACGCCGACGACCTGTACGTGGAGGGCATGCTGCACGCCAGGGCGCTGAGGAGCCGATACCCGCACGCGCTGCTCAAGAACGTGGACGTGAGCAAGGCCAAAGCCATGCCCGGCGTGATCGCCGTGCTCACCGCCGACGACATCCCGGGCCGGAAGGATTGCGGCGTCCACGAGATCGACTGGCCGGTGCTGTGCCGCGCAGCGGACAAGGTGCGCTACGTGGGCGACGCCATCGCGCTCGTCGTCGCCGAGACGGAAGAGATCGCTGCGGACGCGTTGAGGTTAATCGAGGTCGAATACGAGCCGCTGCCTGTGGTGGCCGGGCCGAGAGAAGCTGCGCAGTCCAACGCCCCCCTCGTACACGACGCTACGCGCGTCGAGCGGTTGGGGCACGGCGCGCATGGCAACTTCCTGGCTCACTTCCATCTGGCGAGCGGTGATGTGGCGAAAGGCTTCGCGGAAGCCGATGTCGTCGTCGAGCGCGAGTACCGCACCCAAACCGTCGAGCATGCCTTCATCGAGCCGGAGGCCGCGCTGGCCGTCCCCGAAGCGAATGGCCGCGTCACCGTGTACTGCGGCGGGCAGATTCCGTTCGGCGACCGCGCCCAAATTGCCGCGACCCTCGACGTGCCCGAAGACAGAATCCGCGTGATCAACTGCCTGATCGGCGGCGGCTTCGGCGGCAAAGAAGACGTGTCGGTGCAGATTCACGTCGCGCTCGCGGCCTGGATCACCCGACGCCCGGTCAAGATGGTGCTCAGCCGCAAAGAGTCGCTGTTGGTTCACCCCAAGCGACACGCCACCATCATCAAGATGAAAACCGGCGCGAAGAAAGACGGCGCGCTGGTCGCGCACGAAGTCGAGATCTACGGCGACGGCGGCGCATACGCCAGCCTGAGCAATCACGTCATGCTGCGAGCCACCACCCACGCCGCCGGGCCATACGAAGTGCCCAACGCAACAGTGAACACGTATGCGATGTACACCAACAACGTGCCTTCCGGCGCGTTTCGAGGCTTCGGCGTCACGCAGAGCGCCTTCGCCATGGAGAGCCAGATGGACGTGCTGGCGGAGGCGCTGGGCCTCAGCCCGCTCGAGATTCGACGGAAAAACATTCTGGCCGTCGGCAAGAAGACCCTGGCAGGACATACGTTGACCGAAAGCTGTGGCCTGCGGCAGGCGCTGGAAGCCGTGACTGCTGAGATGGAAAAACACCCCCTCGACTTTACTCCCCACCCGACCACCCGACCACCCGACCACCCGACCACTCGACCACTTGCGGCAGTCGAGGGTGACAAACGCCGCGCGTGGGGCGTCGCCTGCGCCTACAAGAACACCGGCTTCGGCAGCGGCGCATACGATGCCGCCGGGGCCGAGGTCGAAGTCTTCGCCGACGGGCGGGCAGCCGTTCGCGCGGGCGCCGCCGAGATCGGGCAAGGGCTGGTGGGCGTGCTGGCACAGATCGTGAGCGAGGAGCTGGGCGTTCCCTATCCGCAGGTGGACGTGCTGGTATCGGACACCGATCTCACGCCCGACGGTCAGGCTACGACCGCTTCCCGCCAGACGTATGTGAGCGGCAACGCCGCGCGCCACGCCAGCCGGGAAGTCCGCGCCCTCCTCAGCCAGACAGCCGCGGAGATGCTCGACGCCCCGCCTGAAAGCCTGACGTTCGCAGACGGATACGTCATTCACGACAGCCGGCGCGTGGCGTTGAGCGATGTCGTCAAAGCCGCCAGGCGTGAAGGGCGCATGCCTAAGGTCAGCTATCAGTACGTTGCGCCGATGGCGCCTCAGTATCACCACTTCGCCTTCGGCTTCGGCGCGCAGGCCGCGCTGGTCGAAGTCGACGTCAAGACCGGCGAGACCCGAGTGCTCAAGGTCATCGCCGCCAACGACGTGGGCCGGGTGATCAATCCACTGGCCCTGCAAGGCCAGGTCGAGGGCAGCATCTCGATGGGTCTGGGCATGGCGCTGCAGGAAAACTTCGTGATGGAGGACGGCGCCGTCAAAACCGATTCGCTCTACAAGTGCCACCTGCCCACGATCGACCAGACGCCGGAAGTGATCTCGTTCTTCGTCGAGGAAGAAACCCAAGACGGGCCGTATGGCGCGAAAGGCGTGGGTGAGCTGGCCTCGATTCCGACGACGCCGGCGATCGTCAACGCGATTTACCACGCCACCGGCATCCGATGCTACAGCCTCCCCGCCGACAAGAAGTGGCTGAAGCAGGCGCTGAGTGAACGGATGTAAGGTGAGAAAATCGGTGCGTTCATGTGTGTCTCCCTCTTTGCGGGTATAATATGAGTATCCGATCTTGTTACGGAGGATGCCATGGCCGGCAAGTTGGTGATCACAGAGCCGGTGTTCATCGAGGAAAACGGCCAGCGTGTGGCCGTCATTCTGCCCATCGATCTGTATGAATCGCTGCAGGCAGGAGCGCAATCGGCATCCCCGGCGGCTGTCGCGCCGGCCTCCGAAGGCTTCGAGCGCGAAAAGGCAGTTTTTGAACGGCTCAAGCCTGAACTTTTGAAGCAGTACCCTGGCAAGTTCGTCGCCATCGCCAACGGTCAGGTCGCCGAAGTCGGCGATGACAAACTGCAGGTGATCGAGCGCGTTCGCCAGCGCATGGGTCGCGTCTCTCTGTATGTTCAGCAAGTGACTGATCAGCCGCACGTGTACCATGTTCCGTACCGGAAGGCGCTCAGGCCATGAGATACGAAGTCCTTCCTTTCTCTGCGGATTACGCCCTTCTTGGCCGAGACGTTCTGAACCTGCTGTTCATCGACCTCGCCGGCCCCACTCTGACATTCGAGATTAAATCAGCCGGATCTTGACCTCGCGCCCATAACAACAACTTTCAACACTGTAAAATAGCCATTGAAATGGCTATCTGGGAGGGCGTCATGGCCAAACGCTACTCGATTGCCGAAGCCCGACACAACCTGGCAGCCCTAGTGCACAAGCTGGAGTGCACAACGCTCATCGAACTGACCCGCCGTGGCGAGCCGGTGGCGGTCTTGCTATCTATACGCGAGTACCAGCGCCTGGTGATTGAAAAACGCGGGTTCTGGCAAGCCTACGAGTCCTTCCGCAGTACCTCCTGCCCGATTCCATAGTCAGGGCTATGATAGTCTGGACTATGGAAAGGCTCAATATGGATTTCAAGGAGCTCTGTCAACGAATGCCCAACGAATAACCGAATGAGCTTCAGCGCGCCAAAGAATTCGTTTATTCGTTGCCAATTCGTTGACAGTTTGCCTGACCTCCTTGAAACGCATCAAGAGCCTCCGATTTTTGCAAAAGCGCAATCTATGCCTGCGCGGGTGTATAATGCGCGTGTGCCTGTAACTGCTCTGGCGTCATTGCGAGATAGCCATCACCTCAAGCGTGATGCATGAGGGCAGAAACTTGAGCGCGCGGATGGGCTATAATCGCAGGACGGATTCAGACAAGCTAAGACCACGCGCTCAGTGGTGTGTGAGAGCCCGTTTGCGAGACTGGTTCTGCACCGGCGTGATGTGTGACGTGGTGGCAGGGTGGCGGACGGCCCTGACCCCGGTGAGCAGGCTACAACTCTAAGTCCGGTGCGGGTCTGAATCCCCACATCTTGCCTGTGAGAGGAGTCAGCGTCATGTCGCGCACCCCTGCACCCGCGAAAGAGACTGAGTCGTTGCTCATCGTGAATCCCGATGCCGCCGGGCTGGACATTGGGCAAGACGAAATCTGGGTGTGTGTGCCCGCCGATCGGGATGCCCCAGCGGTGCGTCCGTTTGGGACGTACACGCCTGACCTGAACGCCTTGGCCGATTGGTTGGAAGCGTGCCATATCCGCACCGTCGCGCTGGAGTCGACCGGGGTGTATTGGATTCCGATTTATGAGATTCTGGACGCGCGCGGCTTGAAAGTGTACGTGGTCAACGCGCGCCATCTGAAGCATGTGCCCGGTCGTAAGAGTGATATTCAAGATTGTCAATGGATTCAACGCTTGCACACCTATGGCTTGCTGACCGCGTCGTTTCGGCCGGTCGCCGACATCTGTGCGATCCGCAGTTACGTGCGGCAGCGCGCCATGCTGATCGAGTACCGGGCCGCCCACATCCAGCACATGCAGAAAGCCTTGCAGCAAATGAATGTGCAACTGATGCAGGTGCTGAGTGACATCACCGGCAAGACCGGCCTGGCCATCATCCGGGCGATCTTGGCCGGTGAGCATGACCCGCGTCAGTTGGCGACGCTGCGGGACGAGCGTTGCGCCAAGACCGAAGCGGAGATCGTCAAGGCCCTGACCGGCAACTATCGCACCGAGCATCTGTTTGCCTTGAAGCAGGCCGTCGCGCTGTATGACATGTACACCACCCAGATTCAAGAGTGTGATACCGAACTCGAACGCCTGTGGCAGGCCCAGCGGCCCGCCCGCGACCAGGACTTGCCCTCGCTGGATACCCGCGACAAGCGCAATACCCACAGCAAGAACGCGCCCGCCTATGATGCGCGCACCTTGCTGTATCAGGTCGTCGGTGTCGACTTGGTCGCCATCAGTGGCTTGAACGTCAGCACGGTCCAAGACATCTTGTCGGACACGGGCCTGGACTTGAGCGCCTTTCCCAGCGAGAAGCACTTCTGTTCGTGGTTGAATGTGGCACCGCGCAACGACATCTCGGGCGGCAAAGTCCTGCGCAGTCGCACTTTGAAGTCGGGCAACCGCGCCGGCCAAGCCTTTCGCATGGCCGCCCAAGCGGTCAGCCGCAAGCAGGACGAGTTCGGCGCGTACTATCGTCGCCAGCGCGCGCGGTTGGGGCCGGAGCAAGCGATTGTGGCCACGGCCCACAAGATTGCACGCGCGTATTATCATGTGCTCAAGCATCGCACCCCTTTTCGCTCGCTGAGCGCCGACGAATATGAGCAACAAGTGCGCCAGCGCGAAGTCGCGCATCTCAAAAAGAAAGCGGCTAAACTCGGATTCACGATTGTCGAAACACCTGCCTAAGCTCAACGAGACGCAAGTTTCTGAGCAGGAGTGCCCTTTGCGACGAAGCAATCTCAGCTGCCCGTAGCGCACATGGCTGTCTGTGCAGGAGATTGCTTCGCAAAAGACGCTCGCAATGACGCTGGCTGAGTAGTTACGAAGGAAGAAGCAAGAGGCAGGATGGCCTGTCGCTGACTCGCTGACTCGATGACAAAGCAATCTCCAACCTCCAATCTCCAACCTCCAATTCCGGCGATGGTTGCCATTCTCCTGATTGCCGCGGCGTTTCGCTTCGCCGCGATCGGCGACGCGCCGCCGGGCTGGCGCGACGACGAGCTGATCGAGTTCGACATGGATCGGCGTATCGTCCAGGGTTGGCGCCCGCTGTTCATCGCCGAGGCGGAAGGTCACGAGCCGTTTTATCATTACCTGCACGCGGCGACGATCGCGCTGTTCGGCGAGAACGGTGTCGGCACCAAGTGGCTGCCATTTGCGTTCGGCATGCTAAGCGTCGCGTTGACGTTCGCGCTGGCGCGCCGCATGTTCGACGCGCGCGTCGCGGCGCTGGCGGCCGCGCTGATGGCGATTTCGTTCTGGCCGGTTATGTACGCGCGCCTGGGGCTGCGGCACATCGGCGTCGTGCCGTTAATGCTGGGCGCGTTTTGCTTGCTCTACCCGCGTGATGTAACCGCTTCCAACCCCCAAACTTCAAAATCCAAAATCCCAAATAGCTTGGCGGCCGGCCTGCTCCTCGGAGCCGCGCTGATGACGTACTTCGCGGGGCGGGCGCTGCCGCTGATCCTGGCCGGCTTCCTAACCTATCTGCTCGTCTTCCACCGCGCGGCGCTGCGGCGGGTCTGGCTGCATGATGTGGCAGCCATTGTCCTCGCCGTCGTCGTCGCCGCGCCGATGTTCGTCGAGATCGCGCGCACTCCCGGCGCGGAGAAGCGCACCGAAGTCGTCGGCGGGCCGTTCATCGCAGCCCTGCGCGGCGACCTGCGGCCCGCGCTGGAGACGACGCTCGGCACGCTCGGCATGTTCACCTTCGCGGGCGACCCCGAATCGCTCTACAACGTCCCCGGTCGCCCCGTGTTCGATTGGCTGACGGGCCTGTGCTTCTACCTGGGCGTGCTGTGGTGCCTGGTGCGGACAAAGCAGATGGGGCCCGGCTTCGCGCTCGTCTGGCTTCTCGTCGGCATCGCGCCCGCGTTCGTCAGCGTCCCGGCGGCGAGCTTCAGTCACACGATCGCGGCGCAGCCGGTCGTGTATATGCTCGCCGCGTATGGCGCAGTGGAAGCCGTCTCGTGGGTAAGTCGCAGGGTGGGCGACGCAACTTCACACTTCAAACTCCAAACTTCAAACCCCAAACTCCAAAGGTCAAGCTCCAAAGCCGTTTTCCTTGTTACCCTGCCGCTCGTCGCATTGTCCGCCTTCCTGACGGCGCGCGACTACTTCGGCGCGTGGGCGAGCGATCCCTTCGTGCGGTTTCAGTATCACGCGCCGACGCGCGACATCGCCCGCTGGCTCGACGAGGAAACAGGAGTCACTGACGTCGCCATCGGCACACATCCGAACTATTTGTGGCTCGATCCGCTGGCGCTGGAGCTCGACCTGGTGCGCGAAGGTGTGATGGCGCGGTGGTTTAATCCGGGGGCAGCACTGGTATTCCCGCGTGTGGGCGTGGTCGTTCTCTCGCCGACACAAACGCCCGGCCACGAGATTGAAAGCTTACTCGTGGCGGATACCGAGCTACAGCAGCAAACGCTTGATTCAACCGGGGGGCCGGCGCTCGCCCTGTATCGGCGCAATCCCCCTCGGATGGGTTTCATCCCGCTGCCGAATGGTACATTTGACGGCTCGATTACTTTGAGGAGAATACCGACGTCGAGTGAAACGGCAAGCCCAGGCGGCCTGATCGTCTGGAGGACATTGTGGCAGATTGACCGGCCCGTCTCGCAGCCACGCCTGAAATCGTTCCTGCACGTGCTGGATGCTCAGGGTCAGATCGCGGCTGGCGACGACAGAGAGGATGTGAACGTGTCCAGCTTGCAGGCCGGCGATGTGTTCTGGCAGGTCAGCTCGGCGACGCTGCCCACCGACCTGGCGCCCGGCGTATATCAGGTAGAAGCCGGCTGGTATCACCCCGAAACCGGCGAACGCCTGCGGCTGCCTGACGGCAGCGATCGTTTCCTGCTCAGCCCGATCGAAGTGACTGCACCATGATCATGCATCACGCATCACGCATCACGATCCTCACTCCGCGCCGCGAGCTGGCGCTCGTCGCCGCACTCCTCCTCATCGCTTTCTTCTTCCGCGCGCACGAGCTGGCGGGACTGGGCCTCGGCCTGGAGCACGACGAAGTCGCCGAATGGCTGATCGCCGACGGCATCCGCACAGGACAGCACGCGTTGTTCTTCGAGGAAGCCTATGGCCAGGAACCGCTGTTCCTGTATCTGATGACCGGCTCGATCGCGCTGCTCGGCGACAACGTGATCGGCGTGCGCTTCACCTCTGCCTTCGTGGCGATGCTGACGCTCGCCGCAGCTTACCGGATGCTGCGCCGGATGTTCGGCCCGACGGTCGCGCTCGTCGCGCTGGCCGGCATGTCGATCGCGCTGTGGCCGGTGTTCTGGGGGCGCGTCGGGCTGCGGGCGATGACGCTGCCGCTGATGCTGTGCCTGGGATTCGATTTCCTGTGGCGAGGACTCACGGCGGAATGTGGAATGCAGAATGTAGAATGTAGAAAGTGGTTCGTGTGGGCCGGCGCGTGCGTCGGATTGTCGGCGTACACCTATCTTTCGGCGCGCGCCGTGCCGATTCTGCTGGCCGCTTTCGCGCTCCACCTCGCGCTCTTCGCACGCGACCGGATGCGTGATCGATGGAAACATCTGGCGCTTTTCCTGGCGATCGCCGCCGTCGTCGCGTTACCTCTGGCGCTCGCCGTGCTGGCAAATCCCGACCTGCAATTCCGCGTCTCCGAAGTCAGCGCCCCGCTCGACAAGGCGCTGCAAGGCGACTGGAGCGATGTGTCTGCGAACATTCCCCGCGCGCTGGGTATGTTCGCACTGCGCGGCGACGGCACGGTGCGCGACAACTGGCCCGACCGCCCCGTGTTCCCTGAGCCGATCGGCGGGCTGCTGTTCGGCCTGGGCTTCCTCGTCGCGCTGACGCGCGTGCGCCAGCCGCGCTACGCGCTCGCGCTGATCTGGATCGGCGCGATGCTGATCCCGACGATCGTCACGACCGGCGCGCCGAATTTCACGCGGGCGCTCGGCGCGCTGCCGATGGTCTTCGCGCTGCCCGGCATCGCGGTCGACTGGCTGGCCTTCTGGACGCCGCGCTGGATCGCCATGCAGCATTTTCACAGAGTCAGGCGCATCCTCGCGCCGATCCTCGCGTCCGCCCTGCTCGCCGTCTTCGCCGTCAACGCGGCCTCGACCTACGACGACTATTTCAATAAGTGGCCGCAGCATCCTGAGACGCAGTTCGTCTTTCAGGCCGACTTCGCCGCGATTGCGAAAGACATCGACGCGAGCGGCGTGATGGATGTGGCCGTCGGCGGCCTGTCGAACGACACGTTGGACGATCCCAGCCTGTACCTGCTGCGCCGCCGCAAGGGCGTGCGCGTGCGCTGGTTCGATCCGGGCAGCCCGCTGAGCAGCGGGGGAGCGGTGGTCGACTGGTATGGCAGCCCGCGCACGATCTATGTTCCCGGCATTGTGCCGGTTGCGCCCTTGCTGGCAGACAACCTGCGCCCGAACGAGCATTACGAACTGGTTGCAACCGATCGCTTCCGTCGTTACTACATCGACTCCAGCGGAGTCCCAGGCTTTGGGCCGGGCGACGCTGTTTTTGAAGATACGGCGTTGCTCCGACTCCCACGCGCCGAAGCCCTTCAGCCTGTTCGTGCAGGCGACGACCTGCAACTCGAGACGACGTGGATGGCGCGAGCGCCGGTTGCCTACCCCCGGCGAATCTTCGTGCACCTGGTGAATCCCACCACCGGCCAGATCGCGGCGCAGCACGACGGTCTCGACGCGCCGAGCAAGTTCTGGCGCGAAGGTGACTACGTCACACAGCTTCATACGCTCGAGATTCCCGCCAGCACAGCGGCTGGCCCTTACGAACTCTGGATCGGCCTGTACGATCCCGCGTCGAATCGGCGAGTGCCGGTGCAATCCGATCCGCCGAACGATCACGTCGTCCTCGGCCCGATCGAAGTGACGCGATAAAAAGAGCATGGCCGCTCGGTTGAGCGGCCATGCTGATCCTGTCCGTTTATTCGATTGGCGATTGTCGGTCTGGGCTAGCGACGCCAGACCGGGTCGGCGTAGAAGTTGTCAACCTGGAAAGCCGGATCGTCGCCGTTCCAGTTCTGGAACTCAAAATTGCCCTGGAGCACGCCCATGCCATTGTACTCGGCGCTCGTATAATCCGGCAGGTATAAAACTCTCAGTGGCTTCTGGAGCGATAATGGATTGTATTTGTCTCCGGCGTAGAAGGTGACCCAGTCATCCGTGCGCCGGACGATGACCGTGTTCCATTGAAAATCCCCCTGAGCGCAAGGCCCACAACGCCTGAACACGAGGATATCATTCTCGTCGGTGCCGGTGCCACGGAAGTTGATCCAGCGCCGAATGGAGTACTGGGGGGGCGTGTCCAGATCCGGGACGCCGGTTTGGTAGATCTGGAACGAGTAGAACTTCGTCCGATCGGCGTTCGCGTTGAAGTAGACTCCCCACGACGACGCCCACATGAAGTCCTGCGCCGACTTGCCGTCGAGCTCGATCGTGAAGTTGCGGGTATCCGCCAGGACGATCGGCGCCGTGTAGATCCACGTATTCCACGCGGCGGAAGTCTTGAGGCTGTACACGCCATTGTCACCGTAGTAACCGTCGAACTTCTCTTTTCCACAGAAGGAGGTCCAGGGACCGGGCGGGTCCGGCTCGAACGGATCGTAGTAGTGAATGACCCAACCGTCACAGCCGGGGTCTTCAAACCCGTAATCATATGCAAAAGGACGGTTGGAGAGCACCAGCGGAAGATAATAGGTATACGTGCTCGTCACGATCTGTAGGAGGGCAGAACCAAGTTCAGGCTTGTAAATGGTCGGTTCTTGTGGAAGTGCCGAAACATCTTCCATCGCATGCGACACGGATGAGCTGGCTAACAACAAAAGCGATAACATCGTAACCGCGAACGCAAGGCTGCCGGCCGCCGGCGCGATCCGGCGCAAGAGTGCAAAGCGCATAGGAAATCTCCTTGGACAGTTATCGCGGACGGCGCATCATACCATGCACGGTGGCTAACTGGCAAACTCAAGGCGATAGCGCGCGACTCACCCTTCGGTCGGGCTTGTGACGCTCTCGAAGTTCTGGTAGGATGCCGTCCGTCGCCTTCATTCTCGGCCTGGATTTCAGATCGTCATGTCATCTCGTCGCCATCCTCCGGCGCAGGTCGCTGCGATAGTTCTCCTGCTCGTGCTGACCTATTTGCAGTTCAGCACGCTCGCCGTCACCTCGCCGACGCTGGACGAGCCGAACCACCTGGTCAGCGGGTACGCCTATCTCACGCGCGGCGATACGCGCATCAAGCTCAACGGCCCCATCCTGCCTAACGCACTGGGCGCGCTGCCGCTCCTGCTTCAGCCCGGTCTGGCGCTGTCGTCGCCGGACGATCCGGGTTGGGACACGAACCAGTACAACGACATCGCCGATCGGTTCCTGTGGAGCAACACTGCATCGCCGTTTCACATTATTTACCTGGCGCGCTTTCCGTTCATGGCCGCCGGCTGGCTGCTCGGCGCGCTCATCTTCCGCTGGGCGCGCGAGCGAAACGGAGCGCGAGCCGGGTTATTCGCGCTGGGCTTCTACGTGTTCTGCCCGAACCTGTTGGCCCACTCGCGCTTCGTCATGACCGACTTCGTGCCGGCTGCGCTCACCTGCCTGACGCTCTATACCTTCGATCGATCGATGCATTCGGATCGCCCCGCCTGGACGGTCGCCGCCGGCATGGCGCTGGGGCTGGCGCTCGCGTCGAAGTTTTCACTGGTCATGCTCACCCCCTCTATTGCCATCCTTCTCTTCATGCACAACGGGTGGCGGAGCACGCGGCGCTCGCTGGGGCAGCTCGCGCTGACGGTCCTCGTCGCCGCCGTCGCCGTATGGGGCGTGTACAGTTTTCAAGTTGCGCCGGTCTCGGCGGGTGGCCTTCCGCTGCCCGCTCCTGGCTTCTGGGGCGAAGTGGAATCCGCCCGCTATGTTCTCGGCCAGCCGTGGCCCAATTATCTGTTCGGCCAGATATCCGACAGCGGCTGGTGGTATTACTTTCCAATCGCGTTCCTCGTCAAAACGCCGCTGCCTGTGCTGATCCTGTTGGCGGTTGCGCTGGCCCGCACCATCCACACCCGATCGTGGCGGCGCGAAGCTATCCTTCTATTGCCGTCGTTTCTGCTCGCCTTCGGTTTGCTCTTCAGCACCAATAATCTCGGCTATCGCTACCTGCTTCCGCTGTTGCCTCTGATCTTTGTGTATGTCTCCGACCTTGTTCCCAAGAGTTCCTTCGCTCTGTCTCCCCGTCACCTTGTCACTCTGTCACTACTCGTCTGGCACATCATCGGCGCTCTGCGAATCTATCCTTTCTACCTCACCTTCTTCAACGAGATTGCCGGCGGCCCGGATCGCGGGCGATATGTCCTGTCCGACTCGAACCTTGACTGGGGACAGGACATGGCCGGGCTGAAGCAGTACGTCGAAGAAAATGGCATCGACCGGATCAAGCTGAGCTATTTCGGGATTGCGCACCCGACGGCGTATGGCCTGAAGACCGAGCCGCTGCTGCCCATTCGCTCGGCCATGCACGACCAGGGTGCATGGTGGCTGCACACCTACTACCCGCACGATCCGCCCCCAGGTGTATACGCGATCAGTGTGGCGAATCTGATGGGTGGCATCTGGATCGATCGAGAAACATACACCTATTTCCGAGACCGCAAACCGGACACCACGATCGGCAATTCGATCTACATCTTCACGATCTCGCCGCGCGGCGAGCCGGTTGGCCTGTCGCTCGCCGGCCTGCAGATCGACCAGATCGACCCGGACACCTACACGCGCTTCGGCGCCAACGATGTGCGCCCGCGCTGGTTTGACGCCACGATTTCGCTGATCGCCGCGCCGGGCGAGTCGTGGGTAGCTATCTCCGATCTCCAGTCTCTGCCACCCGAGTTCGCCGTTCTGTTTGATGACGTGCAGCCCATAGCTCGGCCGCGCACGGTCAACGACGGCCAACCTTATCGCCTGTATCGCCTGGATCTTGCCGGGCGAATGCGCGGCGCAGCCGCCCAGGCCGAGCAAGTCGTGCAGGCGGGAGCCCTGCCCGCGACGTTCGGCCACACGGCCGAATTGATCGGCTACAGACTGGCGAAGGATTCGGAACGGCCGCAAGGCGTCACGCTCGTCACCACCTGGCGCGCGGGCGATGACGTGGTGACGCCGCTGCAGTTATTCGTTCACGCCGTGGATGCGAGCGATCAGATCGTGGCGCAGGCGGATCGACTCGACGCGTCCGCTTACGGGTGGCGAGAGGGCGACACGATTGCACAGGTGAGCCGATTGGCGCTGCCAGCCGCATCGGATCCGATCTCGATTCGGGTTGGCCTGTACAATGTGGATACGGGTGTTCGCCTGCCGGTGACCATCGATGGGCGCGCAGTCGGCGATTATGTGTTGCTCAAGCAAGTCGCGTTGAATCCAGGTTATTCTGTGTTATACTAGTTATACTACTACCTCGAGGTGCTGCCATGAGCAAAATCGGAGTGCATTGCGTCATCGGTCCACGGAACGGCTTTGGCCACTTTCTGAGGAAGATCGCCGACGCCGGGCAGACACTCGCCGTCGTCAAGTGCGTCGACGACTTCGGCGCAGCGAAAGAAGCCAAAGACCTGATGCCGAACACTTTGACGGTCGGGAGGCTGAACCTATTCCGCAATGCGGACAACGAGGTCGTCGACACGCAGGCCTTCGAGCCGCTCCTGCCCGACGGCACGTACCGCGATGCGCGGGGAGTCGCCGAGTGGTACTATGCGGGCGTCAAGCCCCAATGGGATCGCAACCGAGACCGGATCGATGTGTGGGAGACCTTCAACGAGTTCTCCGCACATTGGGGCTGGCAGAGCGACTTCTTCCTGGCGATGATGGATGTCGTCGAGGCCGACGGCTACAAGCTGGCGCACTACGCCTGCTCAACGGGCAACCCGCCCAATGCCGCCGCGGCGCGCGAGATGCTGCCATGCTTAAAGGTCGCCAAGCAGCGCGGCCACTACCTGGCCTTGCACGAATACGGCGGTGTGGGCACGCCGGTCGAGACCCTCAAAGGCACGCAGCCGTACCATGCGCTGCGCTACCGCGCCCTGTACGAAACCATCCTCATCCCGAACCAGGCTGACCCGATGCTGATCCTTAGCGAATGCGCGCAGAACGGCGGCTATACGTTCATCGGCACCGACGTCTTCGTCGAGGACTTCGCCTGGTATGACTCCGAGCTTATGAAAGACAGTTACGTGGTGGGTGCAGCTGCCTACACACTAGGCAACTGGCAGCAGGCAAATTTTCAGGAGGCCCTGCCCGCGCTGGCCGACTACATCGTCACGCATCCGACGTTACCACCGCCGCCACCCGGGCCGCCGGTCAGCCAGCCGCCGGTCTACGTGGACCAGCCACCGTCTGGGGTCGAGCCTGCGCCGCCGGTTGTTCCACCGCCTGTGATCGAGCCAGAGCCACCCGCGCCCCCGGCGCCTGCCGTTCGTGGCCGGCCGCGCGTGCAGTATAGGCGCACCTACCTGCTGCTGCCCAACGAGCCGGCCACGCCCGAGGGCAACAAGCGGCTCGACGCCTGGATTCAGGCGATCGTCGCCAGTGGCGTGCTCACGCGCTATCGCTGGACGATGGGTGGCTCGGCCGACGACGCCGGCATCGGCGATCTGGACAAGCGCAGCGTCCTTGCTATCAATCCCGACACCTGGCCGACGTCGCTCGCCGAGTTCTACGCCAAAGAGTACCCCGGCGTGAACCTCGAGTCCATTCAGGCCACGACGCCCGACGAGCTTCGCGACAAGCTGGCGAACCTGGCATTTGGATAAGCCTGTAATGTGTTGACAAACATCTGTTGCCCTCTCCGGTGCGCTCCCGCCTGGCGGATGGCGGCGACAGTCTGCCGTTGGGGATCGTTCGGATCGATTGATGATCCTCACACGTTTTGCGCGTTACCTTTCGCCCGTCGCGCTGCTGCTCATCATGCTGATTCAGATGGCGGCCGCATCGCCTGTTCAGTCCGCCGCCTTCGACGAAGGCTATACCGTCGCTTACGGTTACGCCTACCTCCGCACCGGCGATATTCGCCTCAGTCGTGGTCAGAACCCGCCGCTGACCAATGTGCTGCTGACGCTGCCGCTGCTGTTGCGCGACAACATCGCACTGCCGCTCGATCATCCCACGTGGGCCGAAGGTGACATTTACGGCTTCGCCGACGAATTTCTCTGGAAGGCCAATGCCGATCCGCACCGGCTGATGATGTTGGCTCGCCTGCCGGAGATGGCCCTGGCGCTCCTGCTGGCGTGCGTCGTGTACGCTTTCACGCGTATGCAGTTTGGCGAGCGCGCCGCGCTGGCGGCGCTATTTCTATGTGCATTCGATCCGAATATTCTCGCGCACGGGCACATCGCCGGCACCGACCTGGGCGTCACATTGTTCCTGCTCGCGGCCGTGTGGATGTGGACGGCCGCCCTCCGGCGCATGAGCCTGCGGCGCGCCATCGCCGCCGGGCTGCTCGGCGGCGCGGCGCTGGCGAGCAAGTATTCGGCGATGTGGCTCGTGCCAATGGTCGCAGTGATTGGGCTGGCCTATCCGATCCGTAGGGGCGATCCCTTGCGGTCGCCCTCGCCGCTTCGCAGCGAATTCGTTCCCCGGCTCAGACTGCTGATCGTATTCGGATTGGCCGCTTTCCTCGTCGTCTGGGCCACGTTCGCTTTTTCAGTCGGGCCTCTGACGGCGAACGGCATCCCCGTCCCCGCGCCGGACTACTGGGCGTCGCTCGGCGGCGTGCGATCCCGCGTCGAGTCCGGCACGCCGGCGTTCATGCTCGGCCAGACCTCGCCGACGGGATTCCTGCTTTACTATCCCTTCGTCTTCCTCGTGAAGACGCCGCTGCCCACTCTGATGCTGGCAGCCATCGGAATCGGGAGATTGATCGCGCGGCGCGATCGCAGATCGATCGTCGTGTGGCTCCCACCTGCGCTGTTCATGGTTGCGGCGATAGTCAGCAACCTGAGCCTGGGTTACCGCCTCATCCTGCCCGTGCTGCCGTTCGTGCTGATGATTGCGGGGAGCGGCTTTGATGCGGCGGTCGATGGGATCACCCGCCCTCGTCGCCGAACGGCGACCGTCTGGGCCGGCTTTGCGCTCGTCGCCGTGTTAGCCGTGTGGCACATCTACGGCGCGCTGGCGATCGCGCCCTATCACATCGCCTACTTCAACCCGCTCATCTTCGATCGCGATCGCGATTACGACGTGCTCGTCGACTCCAATCTAGACTGGGGACAAGACCTGATTTCGCTGCGTGAGTGGGTGAAGGCGCAGAACCTCGACGCGATCGACCTGGCCTACTTCGGCACGGCGCGACCCGAAGCTTATGGCATCCACGCGAATCTGCTGCCGAGTTTCACGCTCAACGACTTCGGGCCGGACGTCGACGGTTTCAGCGCTCATGCGCTGCCGCCAGGCTGGTACGCGATCAGCGCGACGAGTCTGCAACTTGGTCTCCTGTACAGTCACCGGGATGTATATGCCCCATTTCGTGATCGCGAACCCGCCGCGCGAATCGGCCGATCGATTCTTGCGTATCACGTCGGCTATTCTTCGAGCGAAGTCGATCGTGCCGTGGTGCTGGGGCCGGTAGCAGGCGATCTCGAACTGGAGACGCTCGGCGGCCATCCTGATCGACGCCTCATTGTGAAGTGGGCCGGCGCGGATGCTGCCGTGTTCGACGTGCAGGGGCGCGCCCGCTATGTCACGCGCGGCGGCGAGCCGATCGCCGGCTTCGCGCCGGACGTCCACCGTGCGCTGATCGCCGGCGCCGAGCGTCTGGGCAGCGATACGAGTGGCGCGCTGCGCCTGTTCGAGATCGATGCGCGCCAGGCGCTTGCTCCGAAGATCGATTCGCTGGCGCAGGCCCGCGTCGAGACGCCCGGTGGCCGGCCGCTCCTTCTGCCGATCGAGTTCGAGGGTGGCCTGACCCTGCTGGGGTATGATCTGCGCGCCGAAGCCGATCGACCGATCGACCTGATCACTTACTGGCAAGCACGCCGCCCGGCCGTTGCACGTCAGACCGTGTTCGCGCACATGCTCGATCGAGACAACCGGCTGCTCGCTCAGGGTGACGGGCTGAACGTTCGGCTCAGCGCCCTCGAAGCGGGCGATGTGATTCTTCAGCACTTCGTGATCGACCGTCCGCCCGAAGCCGCCGCGCTGGCGATGGGGCTGTACGATCCGGCAACCGGCCGCCGATTCGCGCTTGTGGCTGACCCGGCGATGGATCGGGTGCGCGTCTCTTTGCCCGGTAACTGATGACTCGGAACACTCCCAGCGCCTCATCGAGCAATCCATCCGGCACGCAGGCGCTGCTGGCGATTGCGGTTGCGCTGCTGCTCGTGGCGTTTGCCCTGCGCGCGCTCGACATCGCCAACGTCCCGCCCGGCCTGACGCACGACGAAGTGTCCGAACTGGACGTGGCGCAGCAGGTTCGCAATGGCGAATGGCGCCTGCTGTACACGCGCGGTTACGGCGTCGAGCCGGGCTACTATCCGCTGCTCGCCGTCTCTCAAATGATCTGGGGCGAGAACCCGATCGGCATGCGGCTGCCGACGATCTTCGCCGGCATCATCGGCCTGGCCTGCACGTACACGCTGGCGGCACGGCTGTTCAACAAGACGGTCGGGCTGGTGGCGCTGGGCGCGGCGGGGGTGTCGTGGTGGTCGATCATCATGGCGCGCGTGATCGAGCGCGAGATGCTGGAAGTGCCGCTGTACGCGCTGGCGCTGTACGGCTTCTGGCGCGGTTTCGAGCGAGTTGCTTTCAACCACGAAGGCACGAAGTCACAAAGAAGACCGGGGGTCTTAGCGCCTTCGTGGCCAGTCCCTTTCGTCCTCGGCGGTCTTGCGCTCGGCGCGGCCCACTACGTCCACACCATCCCGCGCGGACTGTTCGTCGCGTCCGTGCTGTTCGGGTTATACCTGCTCCTCTTTCATCGTTCGCTCTTCACGCGCGCGTGGCGCGGCATTCTGCTCTTCGCCATCGTCGCCGAAGTGGTCGGCCTGCCGATCTGGATCGCCGCCGCGCAGCAGTCCGATGTCGATCGCCTGCCGCTGTACATCGCTGGCGAATCGGGCACAGCCTCCGAGATCGTGACGCGGCTCGCCTCATCGCTCCCGTGGGTGCTGGGCCAGTTCGCCTTCACGGGCGACGATTTCTGGAACTTCAACATCGCCCACCGCCCGATCTTCGAGTCGCTGGGAGCCGCGCTGTTCGGGTTGGGGCTGTTGGTCGCCATCGCGCGCGGACGACGCCCGGCGCACGCCTTCGCCCTGATCACCCTGATCGTCTCTCTGTTGCCTAGCATCTTCCTCGATCCGCACTTTCCGTTCGCACGCATGATCAGTGCGCAGGTGATCGCCTTCGCCTTCGTCGGGTTGGGTGTCGAGGCGATCGATGCGGGCCTGCGCCATGTCGCGGCGGATCGCGCGCGCCGCGCGCTCATGGCAGCACTGCTCGGCGGCGTGCTGGCCGTCAACCTGATCTGGACGGCAGGCGATCTGTTCGTGACCTGGCCTGCGCTGCCCAGCACGCGCTCGACCTACAATGCACAATTGCGCGAACTGGGCCGCTACCTCGACGCGCAGGCGCAGCCTCCGCCGCTGTCGCAATGCACGCTGTGGATCATCTTCCCGTTCGATCCGAAATATCACTGGTCGGTGGCCCAGTCGGCGCTGCCGTACCTGATGCGGCGGCGCGACATCGGCGTGCGCTGGCACGACTGCCGGTACAGCCTGGTCGTCCCGACGCCCGGCCAGTTCGTGTTTGCCCACTCCGACCTGCAGCCGCTGTCCGACTTCCTCGGCCGCCCGCTGCGTCGATGGCTGGAGGGTGGGCTGCCGATCCCCGGCGCGCCGGGCGCGCTCCAGGTCGATGCCAGGCCGATGCTGGCGCAATCGCTGGCGGAGTGGCGCCGCCTGCCGGTGAGCTGGCCGCCGGAAGTGGGCGAGACGGCTGCGCCCTCTCTGCCGATCGATTTCGGCGGCGTCGTGGAACTGATCGGTTATCGCATCCGGCCAGGCCCGTTCAAGCCAGGCGACAGCATTCGCGTCGTGTCGCACTGGCGCGTTACGGCTCCCGTGGAAGACGAGTTGGTCGTGTTCACTCACCTGTACCGCACGCCGGATGAAGTGATGGCACAGCAAGATCAACTCGACGTCTCCACGCCGCATTTGAAAACGGGCGACATCTTCATTCAGGTGCACGAATTCATCGGCGTGCCTTCGGACACGCCGCCCGGCCTGTATTGGATCGGGATGGGCGTGTATCGGCGCGAGGGTGGCGAGCGGATTCCGATCATCGTCGGCAACCGGCTTGTGGGGGATCGCATCTGGCTGGATCAGATCGAGGTTGCGCCGTGAGCAGCCTGCCCGCCATGATCCCACTCGATCGCCGTTGGGCATTAACGCTCCCGCCGTACATCCTCGCCGGCCTGTTTTTCTCTGTCGTGTTGATTGGCCTGGCCCGCTTTTCGCTGCACGTCCCTTTCTTTGAGGATGATCTGCATCTCGTGCGCCTCTATTCGCCAGACGAACTTCAATCCGTCTGGCAGGGGCCGTGGGATCCGGATGGCCTTGAAACGCGGGGGTTTCGCCCGCTCACGACGTGGTTCAACCACCTCCGGGCGAGCCTGTTCGGCGATTCCGTCGGCGCGCATCGATTGCTTTTGCTCGCCCTGTTTGCCGTGTATTTGTCGATGGCTGCCGCACTGGCGCGTCGCGTGTTCGACGCCGCTTGGGCGATCGGCTTGCTTGGCGGCCTGCTGACGGCGCTGCACGTCTCCAGCGTCTTTCACTATGCCTGGATCGCCGATGGCATCCATCTGTTGCAGGGCATCTTCATCCTGTGCGCGATCCTGTTTGCGCTGCGCGCGGTGGCGACGGGCCGCACGCGATGGCTGTTCGTATCACTGTTGTGCATTGCCTTGGCGATGTTAACCCGTGAAGATTCGGTGGTCGTCTACCCACTCACGGCTTTCTTCGTCGCAGTCGACCTGATTCGGAACAGGCGGTGGAGAACGAGACGCCCTGTGTCTTTGGCCTTGTACGCCGCGGGCGGAATCGGCCTCTTCGTGATGTACTGGGGTTGGCGTGCAGCCGTCGTGCCGAACGCCACGGCGCTCCAGTTCAGCCTCGGCGACTGGGCATGGTCGATGGCGCAGATCGTGCAGAATCTCGGCGATCGAACGAATCTGGTAGTTTGGTGGCCGGAATATATACTACTGATCGACGTATGGCTGGTGTGCCTCGGCATTCTCGTAGCTGCTGCGCTGTTCGCGCTGCCCCGTCCAGCTCAACATCAAGCAGCGTTCTGGGCAGCAACCCTTGCCATCGGGGCACTGCCCGGACTGACCCTCGCGCGCACCAATCTACTGTTGATCGCGACAACTTTCTGGGGATTGTGCCTCTCAAGCGTGCTCGCGAATCTTTCCAAACGATCGGCGTGGTCATGGCTGTGCGCGGTGGCGATAGCCGTGTTCGTGCTGTGGTCGTCGGCGATAGGCAGCGCCACACTGCAAACCGAACGTAACCCGGCCAGCCTGGAATGGATATGCGGCGAGACATCCTGGATCTATGGACCTTATTCCCATGTCACAATTCCCGAGCCTCGACACAACCTTGCAGCGCAACGGTTGTATCAGTTTGGCATTTCTTCCGCGGGTGATCTCTACGCCAAACTCCCGGATCTCATCGACGAGGCGTTGACGCATCACCGATATGCTCCCAATGATGAAGGCCGGCCCTTCATTCCTCGATTCGCGTTCATTGTCTACCCGGGCTGGTCTGAATGGTCATGTGTTACTCAGCCTGGCGGGGTTTATTGGAAACCTTAAAGCGCCCGTTTGAATGGGCGGCACCTCTACATATGAGCGATATTGCCTCGTTCGTTCGCCGTTGGATCAATACTCGCTGGGCCGGCCTGGCGCTGGTCGTGGCGCTGGGCGCTGCGCTGCGCTTTGCCATGCTGGCCGATGTGCCCAAAGGCTACTTTCACGACGAGGCCTGGTCGGCGGCCAAAGCCGCTGCGATGGTGAGCGGTGAGGCCGCGCCGCAGGTCTACTTCGCCGAGAACAACGGCATGGACGCCGCGCACGTGTACGGCATCGCCGCGCTGTTCGCGCTGACCGGCCCACTGGCGATCGGCAGCCGCATCGTGTCGTCGCTGGTCGGAAGCCTGACCGTCCTCGCGACGTATTGGGCGGCCTGGGAGTTATTCGTCGAGCAGCGGCATCGACACGGGCTATCGTTGATCTCCGCCTTCGTCGTCGCCACGCTGTTCTGGGCATTGACCACCAGCCGGTCGGCGTGGCACGTTCCGTGGATGACGCTGGCGACCACGCTGAGCCTGGCCGCTCTGTTTCGTGGGCGCCGCCTGGTGCGCCGACGCTGGTTCGTGATCGCTGGTCTGCTGGCCGGACTCGCACAGTACACGTATCCTTCGGCGCGATTCCTGCCGGCGTTGCTCTTGCTGCTTGCCGCGCTCGACCTGTGGGACAACCGCCCGGCGCGGCGAACCGTCATCCTCAATTACCTCAGCCTAGTCGTTGCGGCGGCGATCGTCTTCGCGCCGCTCGGCGTGTACTTTGCTCAGAATCCCGATTGGTTCTTCGTTCGCGCTCAGCAGACAGCCGATGTGGCGTCAGTGGATGTTGGCTCGAACATCGTCAAGACGCTTGCTGGATTCTCGATCTACGGCGACAGCGAAGGACTACACAACCTCAACGGCCGGCCTGCGCTCGACGCGATCCTGTCGATCTTCTTCATCACAGGGCTTATCCAGTGTCTGGCGAAGCGCCACGCGGCTCACCCTTCGACTACGCTCCCCGCTCCCTCCGGTCGGGGACTTCGCAGGGCAGGTCTGATTCTGATCGTCTGGCTCATCGTCTTTTCGCTGCCGGTGGTGCTGACCGGGCAAGCGCCCCTCTTCCGGCGCTGGACGGGCATCCTGCCTGCCCAGGCCATGGTCGTTGCCTTGGGCGCGGTGGCGCTGGTGGACCTCGTGCGCGAGCGCATCGCGCCGCGTGCGGGTCATGCATCACGGCTCGTCCCGATCGCCGCGGCTGCCTCCCTGACGGTCAGCGCCGCACTCTCGGTCGCCGATTACTTCGGGCCATATGCGTCCGCACCGTACATGTTCTGGGCGTACGATCGCGGCATCACGCAAGTCGCCGAGTACATCGCCAGCCGGCCCGATACGGCTGTTTTCCTCACGCCGTACGACCGCTTCTACGAAGTTGTCACCATCACGCTGGCAGAGGCCGGCCGCGCGCCGATTCAAAGTTATAATGGCAGGGCGTGTGCGGTGTTTCCAGAGACCACTTCGCGCGAGACCGAGTGGGTAGTGATCACGGAACAGGACGATCGCACGCTGCCGCTGGCTCAGCAGTTGTTCCCGGCAGGCGAGATCGCCTGGCAGATCGATTCGCCGATCGGTGCGTACGCGCGCGCCTGGCACGTCTCGGTCGGCCAGACCGCTCGGCTGAAGCTTGACCAACGCGGCCGCGCCGATCTCGGCGGCAAGCTTCGACTCATCGGGTACGAGCTGCCGGAGAGCATTGCTCCGGGAGAAACACTGCGGGTTGCCGTCGCGCTCGAAGCCACATCATCGCTTGAGCAGCGTTACAAAGTGTTCGTCCACGTGCGCGATGCGGGCGATGCCGTGCTGGCGCAGGCCGACCGGCTGCCGTGCAACTTCTCGCTGAATGAAGCGGACTGGCGACCGGGCGACATTGTGCTCGAGGAGTACGCTCTGCCCATCGCGCCGGAGACAGAGCCAGGCACGTACCGTGTTATACTTGGCGTTTACCGACCGGATACCCATGCTCGCTTGCCCATACGGTCGTCGGATCTACCGCATACCGGCGACGGTGTTGTGTTAGGCGAGATAGACGTGAAGTAATGACAGGCTCGGCGATCGATCGGCCGTCTATTGCTCAGCTCTTCGCCCTTCGCCTCGACGGACTGTTAGCCCACCGTCTGGTCGGCGCTGTCCTATTCATGGCTTTTCTGGTGTTATGGGCCATGCTTGCCAAGGCAGCGGTCACCCGCTCGTGGCAGGAACAGTCGCGCATGGCGACGGTGCAGACGCTGGTGGAACAAGGCACGTTCATCATCGACCACACCCTCTTCAACAACACCGGCGACAAGATCTTTGTCAACGGGCACTTCTACTCCGACAAGACGCCGCTCCTGTCGGTAGCAGCGGCAGGCCTGTATTCGGTGCTGTACAACGTCTTCCATCTCACGCTCGACCCGATCGACTGTATCCCGGACGACGATCCGGCAGCCTGTAGGGCGTTCGGGCCAGACGGACCGCGCTTCACGGCGTTCTACTGGCTGAATGTGGCATTCATGAGTCTGCCATCCGCACTGCTTGTCGTGTTGTTCTGGAAAGCGTTGATCGATCAGCAAGTGGGCGGCCTCGCAGCAGTTGGGCTGGCAGTCTTGCTCGGGATCGCATCGCCGATCGCGCCCTATTCGATCGTGTTTGCCGGACACGTCCCGGCGGCGCTGTTCCTGTTCGCAGGGTTTATGCTCTTAGCTCGCCCCTCTGCGTCTGGTGGCGCATTTTTCTGGTCGGGAACGTTCGTCAGCCTGGCCGCTAACATCGACCTCCTGCTGGCGCTGTTTGTCGTGGCATTCGGCGTATGGGTCTCATTGACACGTCGCTCGCACGTGCTGCCGTTTGCCGTTGGCGTCCTCATCCCGTTCGCCATCACCGCCGCGATCAACTATTGGGCTGCCGGCACCATCGTCCCGCTGTACCTCGATCCCAAGGCGTACGATTTTCCCGGCACGGTTCTCAACAAGACGGTCGGCGGCACAGACGGTTTTTATTCGCTCGAATTCGGCTTGAATTACGCTTACGAAATGCTCGTCGGCAGGCGCGGCGTGTTTGCCTTCACGCCCCTGTTGGTCTGCACAGTGGCGGGACTGTGGCTCGTCGCGCGCGATCGCTCGCACCGGCTGCGCTCACTGGCGATCGCCGTGATCGCTGCCAGCCTCGCTTTCACGGCTTACCTGATTCTGCGCACGGATAACTTCGGCGGCGTGGCCTGGGGAACGCGCTGGTTCGTGCCGCTGATACCTGTGCTGTGGACCTTCATTCCGCTCGTGTTCACGCGCTCTCACAGCAGGACATGGAAAGCGATTCTACTCGTCACGGCCATCGTTTCACTTCTGACCGCGCTGCCAGGCCTGCACGATCCGTGGGGCGAATACCAGCCCATCTTTCGCCTCTGATATGAGGAGCACGAATGTCTGACCCCTCGATTCGCGCCGGGGTGGCCACCAGAGTGTGGTCACCCGGCGTGGTGTGGGCACGAGTGTCTCCGCTTATCCTGGCCGGGCTGGCTTACATTCTCCTGGTTTGCTTCGCATACACTCCCATCATAGCAAGTCTCTCGTCGGCTATCCCCGGCACCAGCCAATACGAAGATTTCGCAATCTTCCACTGGAACTTATGGTGGTTTCAGCACGCCATCTTCCGCCTGGGACAAGACCCGTTCTTCACGAACTACGTTTTCTTCCCTCATACGATTAACCTGGCCTATCACACGTTCACGCCTTTTCTCGATATCATCGGCCTCCCGGTTTACGCGGCGCTCGGTGCGACAGCCGCGATCAACGTTCTGATCGTCGGTTCACTGGCGTTCAGTGGTCTGGCCATGTTTGCTTTCTTGCACCATCACAAGGTGCCGGCCGGTCTGGCTTTCGTCGGCGGCGCGCTGTTCGCCTTCACGCCGTTCACCACGGCACGCGTTTCGTTCGTCCACTTGAATACCCTGCCAATCGGCTGGTTGCCGCTGGGATTGCTGACCTGGGATCATCTTGTCGAGCGCCGAACGCTCGGAGCGGCTGTCGTATTGAGCGGAGTCCTCTACGCTGCCTTCATGACCGACCAGCAGTTTGGCGTGTGGCTGGCTCTCTTGCTCACGCCGTATGCGCTGTTTCGCCTGGTGCGCAGCGGCGAGCGCACGCGGCGGCGCACAGTTCTGCTGGGTGCGTTCGCAGCGATTGTCTTGATCGGCTTCATGCTGATCGCGCCGTTGCCGCAGTTGCTGGCCGGGCGCAATGTCGAATATCCGACGACACCACTTCCTCATCCGGTCCTTCAGTCTCGTTACTCGCTCCATTTGGACGATGTGATCGCCTGGCCGCCGCGCTATTTGAACAGCGAGCGCGTGACGTTGGGCGTGCTATTGCCGGTGGGAGCGGCCATCGGCCTGGTGCGCGGCAGGCGTGCAGCCGGGCGGGTCTTCTGGTTGGTCATGGGCGCGGCTTTTCTGGTGCTGGCCTTCGGCCCGACCTTCGAGCCGCTCAATCTGCCGTTGCCGTATCAACTCTTTCACCGCCTGACCGGCGGCCTGTACCGCGTGCCGGCTCGT
This sequence comes from Anaerolineae bacterium, assembly GCA_035283185.1. Lineage (GTDB taxonomy): Bacteria > Chloroflexota > Anaerolineae > Fen-1058 > Fen-1058 > DASSFZ01. The sequence continues at coordinate 27,982 of DATEUJ010000103.1, forward strand.
TTCATCATCTTGACGGTGTTCGCGCTGATCGTGTTTGCGGTGACGTCGCTGCGGTCAGACTATCAACGGCTGGGGCGTGCGGCACGCTGGGCGTGCGTGGTGGGCGCGCTGCTGTGGCTGGGGGTGGAGAATCGCTGGTACGAGCCGTTCCCCACCTTTCACATGCCGGACTACCGCATCTACCATGCCATCGGCGCCGACCCCGATGTGTACTTGCTCCTGGAAGTCCCCGTCGGACCGCATAACACGGGGGATCGCATATTCGGCCATGGCGGTGTCTTGCAGTATTTCGCTTGGATTCACCACAAGCGCCTGATCAATGGGGCCATATCGCGCGTCTCGACTGACCTGACCGAATGGTATCGACAATGGCCTTTGCTCGCGGCCTTGGCGGAGGAAGGGCCGCTTCCCGACCTGGCTCTGGCGCGGCGGGAGTTCCAACACTTGAGCGATAAATGGGACATCCGCTACGTGCTGCTGCACCGGGACATGCTCACGCCGGACGTGGCGACGTGGGCGGCGGGACTGTTCAACACCCAGGCGAGCTGGTGCCTGGTCGACGAGGAAGGGGCGCTGCTGGCCTACCGTCGCACCGATACTCCTTGCCGCCTGACCGAGCGCTTGCGGCTGCCGCCCGCTTCGCGCGGCACGCTGAGCCTGGGCGACGGCAGCGACGAGCGCTACCTGGGGCCGGGCTGGTATTACGCCGAGAACGTCGGCGGGCCGCAAGCGCGATGGACCGGACGCGAACCGGCGGCAACGCTGCGCGTGGCTCTCACACGCCGCGACTATCGCGTCTCTCTGCGCGCCGCGTCTTACGTGCCCGATCAGATCGTGACGGTGTATGCCAACGGCCGCCGGGTAGCCGCCCTGTCGATCGGAGAAGGCTGGGGAGAATACACTTTCGACCTGCCTGCCGAGTCAATCTCGGCTGACAGCCTCCTGACGCTGATGTTCGTGCACCGGCGTGCTCAGTCGCCCCGTGAGCGCATAGGTAGCCAGAGCGACGATCGCCGTCCCCTGGCCGTGGCGTACGATTCAATAACCTTCACACCCGAGGTTCCATGATCTCGCGTCGCGCGTGGCTCATCCTGGGCGCTATCGTGTTGGCGTACGTTGTCACGCTGGCTTTCGACCTCACACCCTACGTCCGCGGGCCAGAGGAATGGCGCTGGAATCGTTACCCGGATCCGCACTGGGATCGACTGTGGCCGATCGCGCTCGCACTCGTCGCCGTGGTCGGTTGGGTCGAATGGATCAATCGCCGTCTGTCACAGTCGCCCCATGCGCGCCGCTGGACGATCATCGGCGTTGGCGCGCTGATGCTGGCCGCACTGGCACTGCAACTGCTCGCCTTACGAGTCGAGCGCCTGAATCCACTTGAAGCGCTTCTGGACCGGGCAGTCGACGTAGCGGCCAATGGCTATTTCACGGTGGGCCATCGGATCACGGACGTCGGCGAGTTTCTGCGCAGCTATCCTGCGTTGATGCCCACATTCCCGATTCATCCCCAGGTCCACCCGCCGGGAATCTCGCTAGTCTACTGGCTCGCGGGATCGGCGTTGGAAACGGCGCCCTCGCTCGCCCGACCGATCAGCCTGCTCTTCCGCCGGATGGAATGCAATGACATCGATCTGATGCTTCTGTCCGATGCGCGCCTGTCCAGCGCGCTGGCCGGCATGCTTCTGCCGACGGTCGCGAGCGTGTTGACCGTCGCCTGTGTGTTCAAACTGGCCCGCGATCGATTTGGTGTGAGAGCCGGGCTGTACGCCGCCGCTATGTGGACGGTCGTCCCATCTGCCGTGCTTTTCGCCGGGAACTGGTCGTTAGTCTATCCGCTTCTGGCGTGCTTGATCTGGATGTCGGCCGATGCTGGTTTGACCCAGCGCCGCATCGCGTGGTTCTTTCTGGCGGGCCTGATTGCATCGGCAGCCACGTTCCTGGAGCTGGGCACGATTGCGTTGGGGCTGTTTCTCGTGCTGTACATCCTGGCGCGTTATGCTGTCGAGCGACGCAACCCCTTGCAAGACTGGCGCTTTCTGGCGGCAGCGGTTCTGGCGGCACTCGCCGGCGTCGCGACGGCCTGGGTCACGTACCAGGTTGCCTACGGAGTGAGCCTGGGTCAAATTGTCGAGACCATGTATCCCATCCATACGGGGTACGAGTTCGATCGTCTCATCTGGATGTTCAACCATCCTTACGAGTATGCCGTCTTTCTAGGCCTGCCCATAACTGCCCTGTTCGTGTGGGTTTCCTTTCGCGCCTTGCGATCGGCTCGCAATCAGCGCGCGGATGCACTGTCCTTATCATTCGGCGTGGGGCTGATTCTCCTCTCGATTGTGGATCCTGCGCGCGACGAAACGCCACGGACGTGGATGCTGCTCATGCCGTTCGCCGTAGTTGCCGTTTCACAGTTATTCGTCGATTCGTCTGCACGACCCGGACGCTTCGCAGCCGTATGGGCACTGCTTGGCATCCAGCTGCTTGTGATGATCGCCGTCCTGCGGGTCATCAGCGTGGGCCTGTATGGCCTGCCACCCCGATCCAGCGTGCCGGCCGTTCCAGAGAACGCTTCTCGTGCCCAGGCCGAATTCGGCGACATGGCGCAACTGATCGGATACGAGACCCAGGTGTCTGACCGGCGCTTGACACTCGACCTATACTGGCAGGCAAGCGGGCAGGTCGATCACCCTTACATTGTGTTTGCACACTTGCTCGACGCCCGGGGACAGATCGTGAGTCAGCGCGACAGCCGGCCGCAGGACGGGCAGCCCTTGATGACCTGCTGGCAGCCCGGCGAGACATATCGGGATCGACGTATCCTTGATCTCCCAGCGGGGATGGCAGCCGGGACCTACGCGCTGCGCGTCGGTCTCTACCACTCTGCAACCGGATCGCGACTTGAAGTCGTGACATCGGACGGGATCGAATCCGACCACGTCTCACTCGGACCGATCGAGATCGATTCCGCCGCGCTCAGGTGATACCCCGTTGACTGCAATAGCACGTCGCGTGACGCGCGCGCACCGGTACGGGTTAGGGCTTGTTGTCCTTTTGAGCCTCTTCTTTTTGCAGGCGGCGCTCGCCTCACCGCGCAACTCGGTCACGTTCGACGAGCAGTATCACGTCACGCTGGGCTACTCGTACCTCAAGACCGGCGACCTGCGCCTGCACCGCAATCAAAGCCCACCGCTATTCGAGATCATCACGTCCCTGCCGCTGCTGCTGCGATCGGATCTCAACCTGCCGCTCGACCATCCGGCCTACGCGCTGTGGGGTGATGTGTACCTGTTCTCAGACGTCTTCCTGTGGCACGCCAATGCCGACGCGCAGGGCATAGTTCATACCGGGAGGCTCGTCGCCGCCGGGTTCGGCGTGCTGCTCGGCCTATTGCTATACCTGTGGGGAAAACAGTTGTATGGTGCGAAGGCCGGGTTGCTCGCCGCCTTCCTGCTGGCGCTGGATCCCAACTTCATCGCGAATGCCATCCCCACGCTCGATCTGGGTCTGGCTTTCTTTGTCACGCTGGCGGCATGGCGACTGTGGCACTCTCTCAGGCGTCCGACCTGGCTCAACATTCTGCTCGCCGGGCTGGCGCTGGGCGCGGCGTTGAGCACCAAGTTCATCGCCGTCACGCTGCTGCCCGCGTTCGCGCTGATCCTGCTCGTGTATCCTCAACGAGCCACAAAAACACAAAGAGACGAAGAGAACGCAGTGTCTCGGTGGCTTCGTGGTGAAATTGCCCGGCGCGCGCTTTCCTTCGCGGTTATGCTGGTGATCGCGTGGCTCGTCATCTGGGCCGTCTACGCGTTTCAGCTCGGCCCGATCGACGGCGTCGGCCCGCCGGTGCCGGCGCCGATGTACTTCGAATCGTTCGCGGGCATGCTCGCCCAGAGCAGCCAAGGCCGCATGAACTACCTGGACGGTGAGCTGTCGCTGACCGGCTGGCCGCATTACTTCGTCGCCGCGACGCTGTACAAGACGCCGCTGCCTGTTCTGCTGGTCACGCTCGTCGCGCTGATCCGCTGGCCGTGGAGGAGTGAGTGGCGCGAGACGAGCATTCTGATCGTGCCGGCGGCCCTGTTCTTCGTCGCCGCATCGTTCGGCAATCTGCAACTGGGCTACCGCTACATCCTGCCGGTGCTGCCGTTCGTGTATCTCGTCGCGTCACGCGTAGCCACGTTCACCTGGCCGCGCTGGGTCGTGGTCCCGGCGGCCGCGCTGGCGATGTGGCTGATCGCCGGCACGCTGTCGATCTTCCCGCACTATCTCTCGTATTTCAACGAAGTAGCAGGCGGACCGCAGGCCGGCTATCAGCACCTGGTCGATTCGAACCTCGACTGGGGACAGGATTTGCCCGCACTGAAGGACTGGATCGATGCGCGTCGGCCTGAGAATCTGCATCTCGGTTTCTTCGGGACGGCCTATCCCGATCGCTACGGCGTGCGCGCCATCGGCATCCCCGGTTATCCGCTCAACGCCTTCGGCAACGAGGTGGACGGCTTCACGTCGTACAGCCTCGAAGCGGGCCTGTATGCCGTCAGCGCGACGGCGCTGCGGATCGGCATGGTCTTCGACCACTTCAACATTTATGAAGCGTTCGAGTCGATGGCGCCGATCGATCGGGCCGGGTACTCGATCCTGATCTACGACGTGCGATACCCGCCCGGCGCGGACGTCGACCGCGCCGTGATCGCCGGGCCGCGCGCAGCCGACGTGCCCCCCCAGGCGCTGGGCGTGCGTCCTGGCCATCCGCTGCGCGCCAAGTGGTGCGCCTGGCCGGAGTGTTTCGTCTTCACGCCGCATCCGGCCCGCTACGTGGTGCGCGACTTCATCCCGTTCGCGCCGGACTTAGCCGAACAGGCGCGCGCGCGGGCGGTGCCGGTCGATACGCTTCGCCTCGGCGACGACACATATGTCGTGTCCGAACTGGATGCGACCGCGATCATTCAACGCAAGCTGAGCGCGCTCCGCGCATCGGCCTTTGCCGTGCCACGGCATGGGGATGCCGTGCTACGGCATGGTGATGCCATGCCTGCGACGCCGCCGATCGCGTTCGATAACGGCCTGTCGCTGGTGGGCTACGAGGTGAGCAGCGACCGCGCGCCACGGCATGGGGATGCCGTGCCTGCCGGCCAGGCGTTGGATGTCATTACCTACTGGCAAGTGACCGATCGCGTCTCGCCGCCGATGACGATATTCGTCCATCTGCTCGACTCGCAGGGAGACATCCGCGGCCAGCACGATGGCTTTGGCGCGGCGCTCACCACGCTCGAGCCGGGCGACGTCGTGGCTCAGCACCACGTCATCCCGGTGGACGCGAGCGTGGAGCCGGGCACTTATCGGCTGCAGGTTGGCCTGTATAATCCCGTCACGCTCGAACGTTTTGCGGCGCGTTCAGGGGAGGCGGCGCCGAGCGACCGGGTGCTATTATCCACGGTAGAGGTCGTCGCACCGTGATGCGCTCCTTGCGGCGCCACGGCATGGGGATGCCGTGCCTTGTCGCCCTGTCGGTTATCGCGCTGGCCGTCATGTACCAAACGCGTGCGCCGATCGCGCTCGACATGGCTTCGAGCGCAGAGGACATCTACCTGCCGCGCGGCTTCTACGCGCCGGAGGAAGTGTTCGGCGTGACGTATCGCTGGACGGATGGCGACGCCCGCGTGGACCTACCCAGTCTCGGCAGCGGC
>DATEUJ010000104.1:0-16566 GCA_035283185.1 Anaerolineae bacterium
ACGTCGATCTCGGTCAGGTCGTCGGTCTCGACCTGCCAACTGGACAGGTCGGCGATCACGGCGACGACCGCGCCCGGCCCGACGCGCTCGCCGGGCTTGAGGTCGATGCGCGCCACCGTCCCGCCCATCGGCGCTCGCAGATCGACCTGCGCCAGAGCTACTTGCGCGGCGAGCAGCGCCGCCTCGGCCTGCTGCACGGCGGCGGCATGCGTGTCGACGGCTGTGCCTGCTGCCTCGGACTTCAATTGATCCAGCCGCGCCTGAATGGCTTGCACGCTGGCGACAGCCGCCGCGATCTGCGCACTATCGGCGCGATCGTCGGGCGAGCCGGCTTTCAGCGCGTCGACGCGCGCCTGCGCCGCCTGCGTCGTTTTGACCGCCGACTCCAGCGCCAGCCGCGCCCGCTCTTCGACCGGGCCGCCCAGTCCGGCGTCGACGATGCGGTCGTATGCCGACTGCGCTTGCTCCTGCGCGTACTTGGCTTGCGCCAGCGCGGCATCGGCTTCGATCGACGCGGCAGTGGAGTCGCGGCCGGCCGATGCCTCGGCCAACTGCGCCTGCGCTGAGCTGAGCTCCGCTTCGGCGGCGGCGATCTGCTGCGGCAGCGTCTCGCGATATTTCGCCTGGTTCGCCTTGACCACGGCCAGCCCGGCCTCAGCCTGCCTGACGGCGGCTTGCAGCGAGTCGTCGTTCAGCCGGGCGATCCGATCGCCGGCCTTGACGGAGTCGCCTTCCTTCACTAACACCTCGGCCACCTCGCCGCCGATGCCGAAGTTCAGCGCGACGGATTCTACGGGCACAAGCCGGCCTTCTGCGCTCACGGCAACGTCGTCGGTCACGGGCGGCAGCGTCGCTTGGGCCGCTGGCGCTGCGGACGATCCGCTGCACGCCGAGACGAACGCCGCCCCAAGCAAGAGGATGCCGGCAAGTTGCACGACTCTATTCATGCTAAACCCCATTCAAGAAAGATGTGCGAAAAAGGAGACGGATGGATCACCCGAAGGGGTCGGTGACCTGGCCGTCGGACACCATCATCGCGCGCCGGACGCGCCGGGCGAGCTCGCCGTCGTGCGTGACCATCAAGACCGTCTTGCCCTCGGCGACCAGATCGTCGAAGAGCGCGAAAACCGACTCGGCCGCCTTGGAATCCAGATTGCCGGTCGGTTCGTCGGCCAGAATGATCGGCGGGTCGTTGGCCAGCGCGCGGGCGATGGCGACGCGCTGCTGCTGACCGCCGGAAATCGCCGACGGCAGCTTGTGGGCGTGCTCGGTCAACTCAACTATCTCGAGCAGGCGCATCGCGCGCTTCTCCCGGTCGCGGGGCGCGTACACATTTCGGAAGTCCATCGGCAGCATCACGTTCTCGACGAGCGACAGGGTGGGCAGGAGCTGGAAAAACTGGAAGACGATGCCCAGCTTGAGGCCGCGCCACTTCGCCATCTGGTTCTCGCTCAGGCGATGCACGGCGGTGTCGCCGACCCACACCTCGCCCGAAGTCGGTCGATCGATGCCGGCGATCATGTTAAGCAGGGTGGACTTGCCGCTGCCCGATCTGCCAATGACGACGACGAATTCGCCTTCGTTGACTTTCAGGTCGACGCCGTTGAGCGCCGTGAACGGCCCGGCGGGGGTCTCGAAGGTCTTCACCACCTGCCGCAGCTCGATGAGGCGCGCATTGCCGTTGCGGACCGTGGATTCGCCGGGTTTCGCGGCGTGTCCAACCATGTATGCTCCCTCCCTCGAATCAGCACAGCCCAGGCACTGAGCGATACGCGATATGCGATATGCGATATGCGATACGCGACAAGCTACTCGTACGCCAGGCTCTCGCGCACGCTCAGCCGCGTCGCGCGCAGCGCGGGCACGCTGCTGGCGACGATCGACAGCGCGAGCATGATCGACAGCCAGATCGCCGCGCCGTTCCACGAAAACTGGTAGACTACCGGCACTTCGAGCGCCCCGGCGATGGCGGATGCGAACAGATACCCGCCCGGCGCGCTCAGCGGCACAGCCGCCGCCCAGGCGATCAGGCCCAGCAGCACTCCTTCGCCGACGAACAGCGCCGCCACGCTCCACGACGACGCGCCGATCGCGCGCATCACGCCGATCTCGCGCCGGCGCTCCAGCACGTTGATCGACAGCGTGCCGGCCAGGCCGATGCTGCCCACCAGCGCGATCAGGCCGGACATCACCAGCAGCAATGTGAGCAGGATGTTGAACTGGCTCCGGTTCGATTCGGCGATCTCGCCCGCGGTCAACGTGCCGCCGACGGTGATGCCGCGCGCCTGGAACAGGTCGCGCAACTGGCTCGCGACGCGCAACTGAAACGCGCCGTCGTGCTGCGTCGTGCGCATCCAGGCGATGGAGGTGCGGCCAACCCGGCCGATGTCGCGCAGGAGCACGTCGCGCGGCACGTAAGACGCGGCCTGGTTGTTGCTCAGGTCGAACACGGCGCCGACGATCGTCCATTCTATGACGCGCTCCTCCCCTAGCTCGACGACGAGGGTGTCGCCCACGCTCACGCCCAGGTCGCCGGCCAGCGCCTGGTTGATCACGATCGCGTGTCCATCCTGGGGATGCAGCCAGCGGCCGCGCACGATGGACGGCTGAAGGAGCCGGGTGTCCGGTGGGACGGCGCGCAGCACGACGCGCTTTCCCGCCACGTCGTCGGCGCGGCGCTTCGCGGCGCCGGATCGCAAGAGCCACATCTCGGCCTGCTCCACGCCCGGCTGCCGGTTGATGAGCGCTTCGGCCTCGTCGACGCGCACGTCTTCCGAGAAAAACAGCGCCACGTCCAACCCAAGTGCATCGATGACCGTGTCGAGTGTATGATTGAGCGACTGGCCGAGGCTGACGACCATGATGAACACCAGACCCGCGATCGTCAGCGTGATTTGCGTCAGCGCCACGCGCGCCTTGCGCCGGAAAGTGTTGCGCAGCGTCAACATCAGGGGGCGCGGCAGCCCGCGGATGCGCGCCAGCAGCCGGTCGAACAGGCTCGCGCCGTAGTCCAACCCGATGCCGTAGCTGGCGATCGCTTCGCGCACGGTGACGCGCGCGCCGCCGACGATCGGCCACAAAGCAGCCAACGCCGGTATGATCAGCGCCGTGCCGATCTGCTGCGAGACGGCCGTCGCCGAGAACCGAAACGGCTCGATCGAGATGTTGAGCAGCCGGAGCAGCGCGCCGCTCAGGGCGTGCGCGGCAAGACCGCCCAGCGGCAGGGCGATCACCAGCGCCAGTGCGCCGTACATCGCCACGCCGGCCAGGTACAGGCGCGCCACCTGGCCGGTCATCGCGCCGACCGCCTTCATCACGCCGATTTGGGAGGCTTGCTGCGCGAGGATCGCGTGGATGGTGTTGACGACCAGGAACAGTCCGAGCGCCAGCGAAAGAACCGCCATCACGCCGAGGATGAGGATCACCGTATCGACCGTTTCTTGAAAAAAGTGCTCGTTCGGATCCTGGATTTCCGGCGTGCCCGATCGATAACCGATCTTGAGCAATCGTTCTTTGAGCGCCACGGCCGCGCCGTCGGCTGACTGCTGCGTGAAGTGAGGCACCTGGGCCTTCACCCGGTTGAAATTGCGCGCGCCGAGCAGCCAGGCGGCGAACTCGCGGTTGGCGAAGAACGCCGCGTCGCCGCCGAACTGCGGCGCGAAGCTCTGCAGGTCGCGCACCGCGCCGCTGACCGGCACGCTTCGCACGCTATCGCCAATCGAGATCGTGATCGAGCCGCCGACGGGAATGCCGAAGAAGCCGACTGCGTTGTGCTCCACGACGACCTCGCGATCGTCCGGCCACCGGCCGGCGAGCAGTTCGACGCGATCGAGTTTCTGGCGCGTGAAGTCGTCGCGCACGATGAGCGGCGCGTCGCGCCACGGCGTGTCGGGGTTGGGTCGCCAGCGGACAGTCGTGCGCAGCTCGCCCTCGACGTCTGTCACGCCGGCGACGCGGGCCAGCCCGCGCAGCGCGTCGTCGTCGATCAAGCCGGAAACCGAGAACGTGATGTGAGCGGGATTCGACTCGCGGAAACTGCGCGCCATGTTGGCCGGCATGATCTCGTTCATCGCCGACACCAGGCCCACGGCGAACACGCCGACGGCGATGCTCAGCACGACGAGGATCGTGCGCCCTTTGTCGCGCCGTACGTCACGCAGTATCTTTCGGTAACCGGTCTTCATAGCGAGTGGTGTTCAGTGACCAGTAATCAGTGATCAGTAATCAGTAGGGGAAGTGTAATGGGGACGCGTTGATCCGACAAACGCAATGCGCGCGGGGCGACTTGCGCAGAGAAGGCTGCGCTTCGAAGCGCCGCTTTTGCGCTATAATCAGTGCAGAAAGCGATGGACTCAACTGGGAGATATATATGAGCACACAACCCCTTTCGCAAATTCTGACGACCGCACAGTTCGTGACCGCTCCCGATGGGCGGCGGCTGGCGGTGTTGAGCGCCGACGACTGGGAGCGTCTGCTCGAATGGCTCGAAGATGTCGAAGACAGGCAGGTGATACAAGCTGCTCTGGGGCGGCTGCGAGCCGGACCAGAAGCCAGTGGGGCTATTCCGCTGGAGTCAGTTCTGAATGAGCTATAAGGTCTGGATCGCTCCAAAAGCGTTGGCCGCCCGAATCGGATATGACTAACCGTCGATTCGACGGTTGTCATTCTCGTGAGGATAGTGGAATCGTGAGAGGAAGATCACTTCAAGTCTGAGGTGGTGTGTCTCCCCGGACGAGATAGAGGAAGTTCAGACCGTTTACAATGCGAATGCCACGATATTCCTCGCCGAGTGGGAGAAAGTGCGGATCGTAGGTAACGAGGTGAGTGGCTATGCCCGACACTGCACAGGCAAGCACGATGTCATCGTCGGGATCGGCTTCAATCACGGGATCAACGTTGGGAACTTCGACACGAATACCGAACGCTTCAAGCCGACTCAGGAATGCCTGAGAGCGTAGAGGGTCAATCGCGCGGGCAGTGAACTTATCTTCGTACTCGGCGCGCAAATCGGCTGAATACAACAGGTCGAACTCGCCGGCCTGCCAATGTTGCAGAAGTTCATTTGTCGGGCTATGTGGGCTTCGACTTTTAAGTGCTGCTACTACGACGTTCGTGTCGAATACGACGCGAAGGCGCGGACGCTCAGTCGCCAATCATGGCCTCCAACTCGGTCGGAATAGTCAGACCGAGCGCCGTGGCGGCTTGGTTGAGGGTGTCGATGATAGCGCGGATGGCGGCCTCACGCTCCGTCGGGCGTACTGACTGCTTCAGGCGCGTCGCGGCTTTGTGCGCTTGCAGCACCAGGCGCAGAACTGCGTCGGGAAATTGAGTGCCCACCATTCTTCGGTAGTCGGCCACCTCTGCCTCGCTCACAACGATCTTTCGCAGGGTATCGGGAGCAACCGTTCGGGTGGTCTGCCAACTCAGCAGGACAGCCATCTCGTCCAAATCAGAACGTAGCGCGGAGGCTTCTTGCTCCAATCGGAGCGCGCGTTCGCGCATGGCATCCAGTGTAGCCTGCAGCGCGACAGGTTGTAAGGTCATGGTCTATCACCTCGTGCATGCCATTATACGGCAATCATCGATTGACGGCAACGGCCCCCTGTACTTGAGGAGTGAACAGCGTAGTGAAATGACTACCTCCGTGTTGCGCCGTTGCATGAACCAGGAGCCGCCACGAATGCTGGGCGGCTCGGGTGCATTTCAATTCTGGGGCGAGTTGGCGGGTTGGCCGCTTGACCTCACCCCCGGCCTCTCTCCTGACGACGAAACGGCTGTCGTCAGGAGAGGGGTGCGTATTTCTCCCCCTCTCCCGAAGTCTGTTTTTCGACTTCGGGAGAGGGGGCTGGGGGGTGAGGCAAAACCTGCCCCCAAACTGAAATGCACCCGGCGGCTCCCGGCCTTTGAGACACGATTATGGACAGGGTATAATCAGTCTCGATGCCCATCCGCGCCATCCTTGACGATCTCCGTTCCGATCGCACCTTCATGCGCAACGTCGCCGCGTGGGAGCGCATCCCGCCGCGCGCGGCCCGCTACGCGCCGGCGCCTCCAACGCTCGACGCTCGACTGCTCGATGCGTTGAGCGCGCAAGGGATCGACCAGCTCTATACGCATCAGGCGGCGGCGATCGAATCGACTCAACGCGGCGAGAACCCCGTCGTCGTCACGTCGACTGCCTCCGGCAAGACGCTGTGTTACAACCTGCCCGTGCTCAACACGCTGCTCCGCGATCCGTCGGCGACGGCGCTGTATCTCTTTCCCACGAAAGCCCTGGCGCACGATCAACTTACCAGTCTCCAATCTCTAATTACCGCTTTGGGCGCAAACATCTCCGCCCGCGCGTACGACGGCGACACGCCGCGCGACCGCCGCAAATCGGCGCGCGAAGCGGGCGGCCTCGTCATCACCAACCCGGACATGCTGCACACGGGTATCCTGCCGCACCACACGCGCTGGGCGTCGCTGTTCGAGTCGCTGCACACCGTCGTCGTCGACGAGCTACACGCGTATCGCGGCGTGTTCGGCAGCCATTTCGCCAACGTGCTGCGCCGCCTGAAGCGGGTATGCCGATTCTACGGCTCCCGCCCGCAATTCATCCTCGCCTCGGCGACGATCGCCAACCCGGTCCAACTCGCCGAGCGGCTCATCGAGGAGCCGGTCACGCTGATCGACGACGACGGCGCGCCGCGCGGCGAGAAGCACTTCATGTTCTACAACCCGCCGCTGATCGATCCGCACCTCGGCCAGCGCCGATCGTCCGTGCTCGAAGCGCGCGACGTCGCAGCGCGCTTCCTGCTGGCCGGCGTGCAGACGATCCTCTTCGCCCGTGCGCGGCTCACCACCGAAGTCCTGCTCACCTACGTGCGCGACGCGGTTGCGGCGCAGGGCGGCGATGCGAGCGCGATTCACGGCTATCGCGGCGGCTACCTGGCCGAAGAGCGCCGCGCGATCGAGAAGGCGCTGCGCGACGGATCGGCGCGCGGCGTCGTCGCGACGAACGCCCTCGAGCTGGGCGTCGACATCGGCCAGCTCGACGCGGCGATCCTGGCCGGCTATCCCGGCACGATCGCGTCGACGTGGCAGCAGGCAGGCCGGGCGGGCCGGCGCGCCGACGCATCCGTCGCCATCCTCGTCGCCAGTGCTGCGCCGCTCGACCAGTTCCTCGTCATGCACCCGCGCTTCTTCTTCGAGCGCAGCCCCGAGCACGGCCTGATCGCTCCGGATAATCTCATCATCCTGACCAATCACCTCAAGTGCGCTTCGTTCGAGCTGCCGTTCGACGCAGGCGAGCAGTTTGGTCGCTTCCAGCAAACGAGTGAGCTGTTAGACGCGCTGGTTGAGGAGGGGATCCTGCACCGCGAGAGAGCGAATCAGCGAGTCAGCGAATCGGCGGGTCAGCGGTATTATTGGATGGCGGATTCTTACCCGGCACAGGGTATCTCGCTGCGAACGGGCAGCGCCGACACCATCGTGATTCTCGATTCGAGTGGGGGCCGGGCGCGGTCGATCGGGCAGATCGATCGGGACACCGCTCCCGCCCTGGTTTACGAAGGCGCGATTTACATGCACGAGGGTCTGCAGTATCTGGTCGAGCGGCTCGACTGGGAGAACGGCCAGGCGTTTGTACGGCCGGCGAGCGTCGATTACTACACCGACGCGAGCAGCACACTCGACGTGCAGGTGTTGGAGGAATTCGAGCGGGCCGAGGCCGGAACGACGATCAAGAGCCAGGGCGAAGTGATGGTCACCACACAGCCCGTCGGCTTCCGCAAGATCAAGCTGTACACGCACGAGACGCTCGGCTGGGGAGAGATCGACCTGCCCGAGCAGCGCCTGCAGACGACGGCGTACTGGTTCTGCATCGAGCCGGCGCTCGCCGATCGGTTAGTCAGAGAGGGCATCCTCCTCGCGCCGAACGATTACGGCCCGAATTGGGAGGAGCAGCGCGAGGCCGCTCGCCAGCGCGACGGTTATCGCTGCCAGCAGTGCGGGGCGCCGGAGCACTCACCCCGACCCTCTCCCGCCGGAAAAGCGTCGGGGCCCTCACCTCAACCCTCTCCCGCCGGAAAAGCACCGGCAGGAGAGGGGGGACGCCAGCATGATGTGCATCACATTCGCCCGTTCCGCGAGTTCACTTACGTGCGTGGCCAGAACGAGAACTACAAGCAGGCGAACGCGCTCGAGAACCTGATCACGTTGTGCCCGGCCTGTCACCGGCGCGTCGAAGCCGCGCGTGGCGTTCGCGGCGCGCTGGGCGGGTTGGGGCACGTGATGCGCCAGATCGCGCCGTTATACCTGATGTGTGACCCGCGCGACATCGACGTGCTGGCCGAGAGTCGTTCGGCTTTTACAGAGCTGCCGACCATTACGATTTTCGACCGCGCGGCGGGCGGCATTGGGCTGAGCCAGGAATGTTTCGATCTGCACGACGACCTGCTGCGCGCGGCGCGTGACCTGGCCGCCTCGTGCCGGTGCGAGAACGGCTGCCCGGCATGCGTCGGCCCGGCGGGGGAGGGCAGCGCAGATACGAAAATGCTCACGCTACGACTGCTCAGAGCGTTGACTCAAGTGGAGCGGGCGGTTGAGTAAAGCACAGGTTGCTTCTATTATCAATGTGGCTATAATTTGTGCCGGGAGGTCAGTATGTCCGATATGGTCGCTCAGAAAGTCGATACTGGTTACAGGTTGATCGTCACGGCAGAATTGACGCCGGATGAAGAAGAAGGTGGCTTTACCGTGTATTGCCCGGAACTCGATATTTACACCATGCAGAAATCGTTCGCTTCTGGCGACGCCATCACCGTGCCTGTGCCTGTTCACCGTGGGACAGTTAGGTCGATCGAGACACTTTGCTCAGCGTGACAATAGTCCTGCCAGAGTCGAGAGAGCCGGCCAGAGATGAGCTGGCCTCTTTGATTTTGGCGTATAAAGGCCAGTCCCGGTCGTGGCGGGGGCTCACGACCGGGACGGCAGCCAAGGGAGGAGGAGAATCTGTTTCTCTGGCAGCCAGGGGACTGCACAGAGAACGGACTCGAACTCTGCAATTACCTGGGGTGGGCGATAAGGTAGTTGCTTATGTCCAAGTCTGGATACAGAATATACCCGTCATCGTCTGCGCCATAGTGACAAACGGCATGCTACCCGTATGACAACAGTCCACCCTGCGCCTGGCAATACAGACAATATTTCTCCCGATTATCGGGTATTTGACTTGCGCGGGCCGCACTTCGACATCGGCCGCGCACTGGGGCAGTCGACACCCCGTTTCGAGATCATGCCCTGGTGGTCCCCGTCGCCGCCGCTCGATTTTGCGCTGGCGTGCGCCGCGCTCGCCGGCGACGTCCATCCGCCTCTGCTCGACGAATATCGCGGCACTGCTGAGGCTCAGTCTATCCGATACGAGGATCTTTTGCAGGGTGTCTGCCGGGTTTCGCTGCGGCAGCGCGCTGTCGGCGGATGCACGTCGTTCGCCTGGCGGCGAGAGGGGCGCGTCGTCGTCGGCCGGAATTACGACTTTCGCACGCTGCAGCGCATGCGGCTGCGTATTCGCCTCGCGCCGGATGTGGCGCTTCCAACCGTCGGCATGCAGGGCAGCGTGCCGGGCGGTCGCTACGACGGCGTGAACGCGCACGGGCTATTCGTCTCGCTGCACGTCGTGATGGCGGACGATCCGGCGAAGCCCGCGCCGGGCGTTCCCTTTCACCTGGTTCCGCGCATCTTGCTGGAGAGATGCCGCACCGTCGACGAGGCGGTCGATCTCGTCACACGCATGCCGCATCTGAACGCCTTCAATTATCTTCTAGCCGATCCGGCTCGCTTCCTCGCCGTCGAAGCGCACCCTTCACGCGTGCGCCTCGTAGAGCCGGCGGGCGATTGGCTGGTCGTGGCAAACCACTATCGCCATCCGGATATGGTTGCGCTGCAGGCTCGGCGTGAGGCGACCGGATCGAAACAACGGGCGCACCGAGCCGAGGCGTTAATCGAGGTGGGCGTCGAGGTCGAATCGATCCTGCGCGATCACGCTGGGCCGCTGTGCGAGCACCGTGCGCATAACGACACGCTGTGGTCGGTCGTCGCCGATCTCGGCGCGCGGCGCATCGCCTACGCGCCGGGCATGCCGTGCGCAGTGACGCATCTGGTAGTTGAGTGGCCGTCGCGCAGCCTTCTGCATTAGGAGAAATCGCGCAGCGTAGCTATAATCGTCCCCTGGCACTGGATCGCGCTGTCTCAACCAAGACTTGATGATCTCATGGGGGGACATGTCTATGCGTGCTCAACCTCGCTGCATGATCTTGCTCGTCGTCTCCGCCGCCATCGCAGCCAGCCTGGCCTGCACGTTGGGCGGCGGCGCCGAGCCCACGCCGACGGCCGTGTCGCAGGTCACACTCGTGCCGACGCAGGAGCCGCCGAGCCTGACTCCAATCGTCGTGACGCTGGTCCCGCCTGCGACGGCGACGACTGCCCCGCCGACGGACACACCCGCGCCCACGGCCACACCCATCGTCGGAACCGGCCCCGGCGGCTGCGTGCTGAAGGGAACGTACATCGCCGACGTCACGATTCCCGACGGCACGGTGCTTGCGCCGAATGCTCCATTTGTCAAGACGTGGCGTATTCGCAACGACGGCACGTGTACGTGGGATGCCGGTTATCAGCTCATCTACGCCTCGGGAAATCAGATGAGCGGCCCGGCGGCGGTCGGCATCCCGGCGTCAGCGCCCGGCCAGACGGTCGACATCCCTGTCAACCTGGTCGCGCCTGGGACGGCGGGCGAATACACCGGCGTCTGGCGGCTGCGCGCGACCAATAACGCCATCTTCGGCGGCTACACCGTCGTCATCAGGGTCGCCGGCCCGCCGACGCCGACGGCCACACCGGTCGGCGGCCCCTGGAGCGGAACGTGGGATACAAGTTACGGCCAGATGACTCTCGTGCAGACAGGCAGCCAGGTGGTCGGCGCGTACGACAATAACTTCGGCACCATCAACGGCACGGTCACGGGCAATCGCCTCAGCGGCACGTGGGCGGAGACGAGCGGCGCCCGCGGCTCGTTCGATTTCTGGATCGAGGGCGGCGGCCTGCGCTGGCACGGCAGCTTCGACAAGTCAAACGCGTGGTGCGGCCATCGCCCCGGTCAGTCCGATCTCGTGCCCTGCCACGTGTCCACCTGGTACGGCACGTGGACGACGAAATTCGAGAGCGCGGTTCCTTGCGGCGACATGACGCTCAACCAGAGCGGCGATAGCGTCAACGGCAATTGCGCCGGCGGCGGGACGATCGTCGGGACGGTGAACGGGAACGTGCTGCAGGGCACGATGACGCGCAATCCCGGCTCTCCGACGCAGGTGACGCTGCCGTTCAAGTTTTTCCTGGTGTCCGGCGGCGCGCAATTCCAGGGCAACTACAACGGGACATTCTACTGGTGCGGCTGGCGCAGCGGATCGACTGAGCCTGTGCCGTGCTTGAAGAACTGAGGTGGTATTTGAGGGCAGTAGCGGAACGTAAAACGTAACGAGTAAAACGTGAAGCAGGATGTTTACGCTTCACGTTTTACGTTTCACGTTTTACGTTTCACGCATCACTCATCACGGCTTCCAACCCGGTTTCGGGATATCGGCCGGAATTGCAAAAGGTCCCGCGCCGAGGTCGTCGAAGTACCCGTGCAGGTTGAGCGCGCCGTACGAGAAGATCGCCACGCCGGGCGCGCCGGCCGCGCGCGCCGCGTCGATGCGGGCGACGATGTCGCCGAAGTCGGCGTAATCGGCGTGAATGCCGGGGACGACGTAGCGCCCATAGCTGTCGGCGACGAAGCCCTGCATGCGCGCCGTCCAGGCGGCGAGGTCGTGCTTGACGTCGGAGGAATACAGCATCGGCATATTCGCGTCGACGATCCCACTCGCCAGCCAGCCTTTGGAGTCCTGGAAGTACGAGTTGTAGCCGCTCGTGTAGCTCGGCCACACGGCGGCGCTCAGCCAGACATCGGGCTTGAGGCCGGTGATGGCCGTGTAGGCTTGAGATACGAGATTGGAGATTTGGGCGCGCTGGAAGCCGGGTTGCCACTGCGTGAACGCGAGCGTGGGCGACAGCACCAGCGCCTGCGTATAGGCTTGGAGGGTGGTTGGATCGGAAGAGTAATTAGAGCTAGAGTAGCGCACCAGATCGAGATGAACACCGTCGATGTCGAAACGGCCGGCGAGGTCGGCGACGACCGACACGACGTGCGACTGAACCATTGTCACCGCCGGGCTAGCCCACAGGTATCCGTCAAGATAGGTGTCGCCATCGCAAGTGCCGCCCGCGTCGCTGCGCGGCAGCAGGTTCATGGGAGCGAGCGGGTTGTTTGACCACTCGCGCCAGTAGAATGTGCGATTCGGCGGCGGCGATTCGTTCGTCCATTTCCAGAACGGGTGCAGCGGTGAAGTCCCGTTGACCGGTCCAATCCGATCGCAGAGCCATGTGGGGAAGACGTTGACGTAGGCGTGAACCTGGATGCCTCGCGCGTGGGCCTGCTCGACCAGATACGCGAGCGGATCCCAACCCGGATCGACGCCGAGTGTCTTGGTCAGCTCGCCCGTCATGCGCGCCGCCCACGGCTCGAGGCCAGGCGCGTAATAGGCATCGGCCGTGCCGCGCACCTGGAACAAGATGGCGTTGAAATTGGCTGTCTTCACGTTGTCGACGATTGTGTCGATCGTCGCCGTCGTCGGCGTGACGTGGAAGCCGGTCCAGTCGAAGCGGCTGATCCACACGCCGCGAAACTCGTTCGGCGGGTGGCTCCTGGCGAGCAGAGGTAAGTAGGCTGTGGCCGTGAGAGTTGGCGAAGCGACAGAGAGATTGGTCATTGGAGATTGGGCTACTGGTGCTGGTGCGGCGGGCGGCGGCGATTCGGTGTAGCCATTCTCGTAATACCAGGCTTCCAGCCCGCCCACGCGCGCCCACACATCGTCGGGGTCGGACTGGGCCAGGCCGGGGTGAGCAGCGCGCGTCGGCAGGGCGAGTGTGGTCGCCGCGATCGCAGCAGCAGCCAGCAGCCCGATACAAGCGAGACGCGTGAGTCTGGTTCGATGAGTCATGGCGAGAGTATAGCACACGCGAGTCTCATCAGGGGATGCGATCCCCTCCGGCCCGCTCGTCACCGCCGGGTGACACACCCGGCGGGAGCAAAACCGAAGTGCGCCACGTGTCCTCGGTGTCTCGGTGTCTCAGCGACAGTGTGCACGCAAAACATGTCAGGTGGCTCACCGCCCGCGTCTCCGCGGGCGGCCCACCGCGAGGACGCGGTTTGGCGAGCACTGTAACGACTGACAACATTTGCGTGCACACCCAGCGATAGAGGGGGTTACCGATCCGCACCGGATGTGCTATAATTTCTTGCACTTAAGAACATCTGTTTCACCCATGTAGACCTGGCAGGTCTTCGCGATCCGGCCTGCGGCTACTATCGTGCACAAGACCTGTCAGGTCTGCAGCACTACGTTTGAGATGCTCTCTATGGCAAAGGATTCGACGAAGGGTAAGTCAACCAGGGGCGGCGGCAAGGGCAAGAACGGCAAGAAGCCACCGCAGGGCGGGCCGGCGATTCGGCTGACGCTCGACCAGAAGCTCGATATCCTGGGGTTGTTCCTCGTCGTCCTGGCGCTGGTGACGATTCTGAGCTTCCTGTCGTCCAACCAGGGCGACTTGACCGGCGCGTGGCTGCAATTCCTTCGCGACACGTTCGGCCTCGGCGTCGTCATCGTCCCTTTGATACTGGGTGCGATGGGCCTGTGGCTGCTGGCGCGATCGTTCGAGCGCATCCCCCGGCCAAAGGCGTCGCAGGTAGTCGGGTTCGCGCTCACGTTCCTGGCCGCGCTGACGACGCTGAGCTGGATCCAGCCTGCGACGGAATCCGCGCCCGGGCTGGGCGGGGGGATCGGCGAGTGGTTCACGCGCCTGGTCTCCGGCGCCGTCGGCGATTTCGGCGGCGTGATCGTGCTCGTCGCCTGGTGGCTGCTCGGCGTCGTCTTCCTGTTCGACGTGACGCCGAGCGAGATGGCGGCCTGGATCGGGCAGAAGATTCGAGCGGCACGGGCTGCGCGGGCGCCGGGTTATACGATCCATACGCCGCGCAAGGCAAACGGTTCCGGTCAGGCGACGCCGCCAAAGGTGATCGGCGGCGCGCCCGATGCGACGACCCTCCCTGTTCGGGCAGAGCACGCGCCGCGCACGGCGCCCGTCGTGGAGCAGCCCCCGCCTGCTAAATCGGTTCCGTCCGGCAAGCCGCCTGTGGCGCCGGACTCGACGCCGGAAGGCGCGGAGCCGACCGGCCCACTCTTTCCGCGCATCATCGGCGGCGGCCAAATCTGGAGACTGCCGAATGTCGAGGAAGTCTTCGCACCCGGCAGCGATGCGTCGATGAGCGAGGACGAGATTCGCTACAAAGTCGGCGTCATCGAGGATACGCTGCATTCCTTCGGCGTGGAGGGCAAGGTTGTCGAAGTCAATCGAGGGCCGGTGATCACACAGTTCGGCATGGAGCCTGGTTTCATCAATCGCGCCGGGAGACAGACGAAGGTCAAGGTCAGCAAGATTAGCGCGCTGGCCGACGACTTGGCGCTGGCGCTGGCGGCCAGGAGCATTCGCATCGAAGCGCCGGTGCCGGGCCGCAACGTCGTCGGCATCGAAGTGCCCAACGGCGAGACCTCGATCGTGTCGCTGCGCGACGTGATCGAGAGCGAGGCGTTTCAGCGAATCAATTCGCCGCTGCGTTTCGCGCTCGGCCAGGACGTGGCCGGCCAGCCCATCGCGGCCGATCTGAGCATGATGCCGCACCTTCTGATCGCGGGCACGACCGGCTCGGGTAAGAGCGTGTGCGTCAACGCCATCGTCTGCTGCCTGCTGGCCTACAACACGCCCGACGATCTCAAGTTCCTGATGGTCGATCCCAAGCGCGTCGAATTGACGCTGTACAACGGCATCCCGCACCTCCTGGCGCCGGTCGTCGTCGACCTGGAGCGCGTAATCGGCGTGCTCAAGTGGGTGACGAACGAGATGGACAGCCGCTACCGGCGCTTCTCCAAAGCGGGTGCGCGCAACATCGCCGACTTCAACGCGCGCGTGGCCGCCGCGCCGGACGGCGGCGAAGAGAAGATGCCGTACATCATGGTGGTTATCGACGAGCTGGCCGATCTCATGATGCTGGCGCCGGACGAGACGGAGAAGCTGATCTGCCGCCTGGCGCAGATGGCGCGCGCGACAGGCATCCACCTGATCATCTCCACGCAGCGTCCCAGCGTCGACGTCGTGACCGGCCTGATCAAGGCCAACTTCCCGGCGCGCATCTCCTTCGCCGTGGCTTCCAGCATCGACTCGCGCGTGATCCTCGACACGGCCGGCGCGGAGCGCCTGCTGGGGCGCGGCGACATGCTCTTCATCTCCCCCGACTCCGGAGCGCCACAGCGCGTGCAGGGCTGTTTCGTCTCCGACGTCGAGGTGCACAACATCGTGCGCTATTGGAAGGGGATGCGCGGGGCGGAGACCACGCTCGCCGAGCACGTACCCGCCGAGGCTCTTCCGTCGCACCAGCCGCTGTTGTTCGACGATCTGGATGGTGATGACGCCAGCGGCGAGCACGCGCCCGAAGACGATCTGCTCGACCGCGCGATCGACGTCGTGCGGCTGCAGCGGCGCGCGAGCATCTCGCTGCTGCAGCGTCGCCTGCGCATCGGTTACACCCGCGCGGCCCGCCTGATCGACCTGATGCAGGAGAAAGGCATCGTCGGCCCGGCCGAAGAAGGCAGCCGCTGGCGTGAAGTGCTGGTCGACGCGCCAAGGTGAGTCCCACTGCACGACACGGATTTCGCGCGGATTACACGGATAGCGCGTGCCCGTCTATCGTGTTCAGAATCCGTGTCCGCGAATTTCGTGCGGATTACACAGATAATGCATGTCCGTGTATCCGTGTCAAGAATCCGTGTCCTTCGCTTGCCTCGCCTCCTGTTTTGCACTATAATCCTCAGCGTATCCTCGCAGGTTTTCCGTTCGTCGACATGAACAAGAGAGCTTCTCCGAGAGGAGGTGATCGCGCGAATCAAACCGGTTGATTCTCAGTTGGTCACGTCTGACTCACATCCAATGTTTCTCTAAGGAGGAGAGCATTCCATGCGCAAGATGTACATGACAATCACATTGTTGGTGTTGGCGTCGCTGCTGCTCACGGCATGCCCGACGCCAGCGGTATCACCGACTCCCCTGCCCGCTACTCCGACCACGGCTGCCCCGCCGCCGGCCGCAGGTAAAGTCTGCCAGGTGACGGACACAGGCGGCGTGGACGACAAGTCGTTCAACCAGACGGCGTGGAAGGGCGCGCAGGATACGGCGGCCGAGCTGGGCTGGGAGGCGACCTTCCTCGAATCGGAGCAGCAGACCGATTACGAGAAGAATATCAACGAGTTTCTGGCCTCGGACTGCGACCTGATCGTGACCGTCGGCTTCCTGCTGGGCGACGCGACGAAGGCGGCGGCGGAAGCGAACCCGGATCAGAAATTCCAGATTCTGGACTTTGCGTACGACCCGGCGATTGAC
>DATEUJ010000105.1:0-34908 GCA_035283185.1 Anaerolineae bacterium
CATCCGGAATATCCAATGGGATCGTGATCTGCGCGGTAGACATGACCTTGACCTTTCCAGCCTGACCAAGAGGATACCGGCCATTCTACCGCACTTAATGCCCCCACATCTGGCGGGCGTCACGGCAATTCCCAATGAGCCCATTTTCTTTGTCCGCTATTCTATGTGCGATAGGGCAAAAGGTCAACAAGTTCGATAGCACGATTGCGAAAGCAAAACGCCTGGACTCGTAGCCGGGCGTCCATGCTGAGCTGGAGTCGCCATGCCGTCGGCGTTCGATTCGCCGCTGCGACGACTGTGTTCTCACTATAACAGGATCGGCCCCGTATACACTGCCTCGACTGTGCTGTAAGGACCCTTCCGCAGTTCTGCGATTTATGATTTGCGTACCGCGTCTCTTTTACAGGTCTTCGTCCTTCTCGGCAAAGACGATGTAATCCTTAAGCAAGCGCAGCAGGCGCGGGATTGAAGACCTCACAGGTCTCAGAGACCTGTGAGGTCTGAATCCCCTTCCAGTGGAAGATGTTGCGCCTGACCGTGTTCCACCGATCGGCTTCATTGCGTGACACAAACGTCCAGCCGATCTCCTGCGCATATTCCTCGCTAGACCTCACAGGTCTTCAAGACCTGTGAGGTCTGTACTGGTCAATCCACAAAGCGGAGGTGGATCGCCCGTAGGGGCGAGCGTAAGAGGGTCTCGCAAGAGGCCCTCTTCTTTTTCGAGACCTGTGAGGTTTTTCTACACCAAGTCCTCGTCAATCAACGCAGCGACGGCTTTTTCGTCCACCATACCGCGATGGAATTCCTCAAACTGTGTCTTACCACCGAACCAGTCCAAGACCTCGGCGCGGTTGAGTTTGGTGTCACCCGCTGCCTGCAAGGTATGATACGATGACCACGGCCAATCACGGAAATCATCCACAAACCCATGCTTCTGAGGGTTGAAGTGGATGTAGAAAACCAGATTGGTGAAGTAAGCGTCGGTGGTGACTTCAATGCGGCCAAAGCGCTCCTCGAATAAACTGCCCGTGCGCTCGTAGGCCTTGTTCATGGCTTTGGTGTAGGCGTTGAAGAAGTTGGAGAAATGCTGCGAGACTTGACGCGGTGTCAAGGCCTCACCGGGCGTTGAGACCTCACAGGTTTCTGAAACCTGTGAGGTCTGCTGCAAGGTTTCCCTGATCCGCACCAAGAAGTGAAAATGATTGCACATCAGACAATACGCCGAGACTATCCTTCGTACCGCGCGTCTTCCTTCGCCAACTCTCCGCGCGACCGCCAGGCGAAGCGCGCCGCGTAGGGCTTGCGAAGGTTTCACAACCTTCGCAAGGGTGAATTACGGATTCGTGATGATCTCCCCCGTATACACCGCCTCGAACGCCGCGCCCGGCACCGTCTTGAGCTGGTCGAGGTCTGTGTCATCCCAGCGCGGATCGGACGCGCCGGTGATGAACCAGCTCGAGCCGTTGTCGGCGACGATCATGCCGTATCGCTTCAACGCCTCCAGGATGACCCGCGCCTGTCCGTAGTAGCCGGATGTGTCGAAGCTCGCTTTCAGGCGCAGTCGCAGCCCCATCGGTGGATAGTTCGGGTCGGTGTAGCTGCTGGCGAAGTGCGTCGCCGGATGGATATAGCCGCGCTGCGTGCGCTTGACCGTGAATCGAAGTGCGTGGTGAATCGCACCCGACGCAACCTCGTCGTAGCGCACCAACCCGGGCAGGATCGGCAGGCCGGCGGCGTCGGCCGACGTCCAGCCGTCGGGACGTAGCGCGTTCGACTTGAGATCGAATCTGGCGCTTGACCACACTTCCCAGCCGGGATCGATGTACCTGGCGTTATAGAGTTCGTACAGAATGCAGTTGTCTTTCTCCAGCACCAGCACGTGACGATCGCCGGTCGAATCAGGCCCGCCTTCGATCGGCGCATCGGGCGGGATCGGATACGGGCCGGGATCGCTCTCGTCAGGATAGCCATCCGGGTGAAACGCGATCGGCACGCTCGGCTGCGTCGAGGCGACGATCGTGAACGGGATGCCGTACAGCCGGTAATCGCCGTTGAAGTAACCGAAGTCGGCGTGCAGGTCGTCGTTGCCCCAGCCGTTGATGCTCGCGATGAACTCGGTCGAGCTGGGATGCACTGTGTAATTCGTGATGTCGGCGTTCCACGGGTTGTCCGGCGGGAACATCTGGCAGCCGGCGAGCGTCGGGCCGCCGCTGCGAAGAATGAGGGGAAGATACGCGGTCGGCGTCAGCGTCGACTGTTGAGCGATGACGAGCGGATCGGCGCAGCGGTCTTGCCACGTGCTCAGCGCATCGACCCACAGCGGTTCCGGCGTCGGCGGCGGTATCGTGCAATCGGATGGGGAGCGCGGCGCGCCTGCTCGCGCCGGCGAAGGCACCGTCGCCAGCGCGCGACTCACAAGGGCGACGACCAGGGCGGCCAGAAGCGCCGTCGCGATCAGCCGAATGGGCGCCGAGCGAAGCGACAGCATCATTGGCCGCGTGCGGTGAGAATCCCCACGAGGAGCAGTACGACGACGCCCAGCCCCGCCTGAATCCAGGCGTGCCGAATCTGTGTGCGCTGAACTCTCAGAAACTCCGGCGAAGGAGGCGAGCCAGGCGCGGGCGCCCGCGCCGCCAGACGGCGCGGAAGCACGTAGCCCAGGAAGAAGCCGTTGAGGATCATCAGCACGGCGACGACGACTTTGATCGCCAACACGTTGACGCCCAACAGGTAAGCCAGGCCGTAGACTCGGTCGGTCTGCAGGATGCCGGTGATCACGACCACGGCGATCGACAGCAGGATCCATCTGAGCAATCGGTCGGCCAGCGCGAGCATGAATTTCAGGCGCGCGGGTGGGTCGATCGCGGCCTGCACGCTCGGCACGATCACCAGCGGCATCAGGAACGACGCGCCGACCCACATGGAAATGCCGATCAGGTGAAACCAAAATAGAATCGCGAGCATGGGTTAATCCTCCCTAAGCCCAATACAGTTTAGTTAATGGCTCTCCGACCGCGAGGGCGCGGGCTGAGAGCTTATCTAAACAGTATTGGCTCTAAGCCTTAAGCGAGCTTCTGCACCTCGTTCAGCACTTTCTCCACGTCCGGCGGGCCTTTCTCGATCACTTCGACGTATCGGACGACACCTTCGCGATCGACGACGACGATCGCGCGCCGGCTGTAGCCTTTGTCGTCGCGCCACAAGCCGAAGGCTTTAGTCACTTCGCCCTTCGGATGGAAATCGGCCAGCAGCGGGTAGTCGATGCCGCCCAGCTCCCTGGCGAAGGCGCGATGCGAGTGCACGCTGTCCACGCTGATGCCCAGCACCTGGGCATTCGCCGCCTCGAATCGAGAGAGGTTCTTCTGAAACGAGGCCAGCTCCGTCCTTCAGGTGTCGGTAAAGTCGAGCACGTAGAAGGCGAGCACGACCGTCTTGCCGCGCAGATCGGCCAGGCTCAGCGGGCTGAGGCCGACGCTCGCCGCGAGTGAAAGGTCGGGCGCGGGCTGCCCCACGGCGATCGGGTTGTCAGACATTCTCGGTTCCCCCTTGGCTGGAATGCAGGCTTCAGCCTGCTTTGCCAGAAGCGGACTGAAGTCCGCACTCCGGCGGTTTTCGGATAGGCTCTTGGATGGCGCGTTGCAGGAGAGTGCGCTAGATGATACACTACTCGGCACGAAAGGCAAACCGCGCGAATCGCTTGCGCGCAGCGCCGCCTCACTTCACCGGTTCAGGGGAGCTTGTCGATGAACACACTCATCCTCACTCACGCCGACGTCGAACAGTTGCTGCCGATGGACGAATGTGTCGACGTCATGGCCGGCGCGCTGATCGCGCTGGCGAAGGGGCAGGCGCACCAGCCGCTGCGCATGATCATGCGCCCGCCCGATGCCGCCGGGCTGATGGGATTGATGCCCGCGTACCGATCCGGCGAGCGCGCGGCCTTCGGGTTGAAGGCGGTGTGCGTCTTTCCCGGCAACACGGCCCGGGGGCTGGACGCGCACCAGGGCGCGGTCATGCTGTTCAACGCCGAGACGGGCGAGCCGCTCACGCTGCTGAACGCCTCCGCCGTCACCGCTATTCGCACCGCCGCCGTGTCGGCCGTCGCGACGAATGTGCTGGCGCGCCAGGACGCGACCGACCTGGCGATCGTCGGCGCCGGCGTGCAGGCGCGCTGGCACCTCGCCGCGATGGCCGCCGTCCGCCCCATCAAGCGCGTGCGCGTCGCGAGCCGTGATTTCGAGCGCGCGCGCGCCTTCGCCGCCGAGATGGGATTCCACGTGCTGGCGCCGATCGACGCGGTGGACAGCGTCGAGCGGGCCGTCGAAGGCGCGGACATCGTCGTCACGGCGACGACGGCCACCGAGCCGGTGTTGAAGCGCGAGTGGATGTCGCCTGGCGCGCACATCAATGCCATTGGGGCGAGCGCCCCGACAGCGCGCGAGATCGACGCGGCGACGATGGCCGCGGCCAGCCTGTTCGTCGACCGGCGCGAGTCGACGCTCAACGAAGCCGGCGATTACCTGTTGGCGGCGCGCGAGGGCGTGATCGGGCCGGAGCACATCAAAGCCGAGATCGGCGAAGTGCTGATCGGCGCGAAACCGGGCCGGACATCCGGCGGCGAGATCACGCTGTTCAAGTCGGTCGGGCTGGCCGTCGAAGACCTCGCCGCAGCCGAGCACGTTTATCGCAAGGCGAAAGAGTTTGGCGTGGGGACGTGGGTGGAGTTTTAAGTCCCACCACAGGTTGGTGCGCTGGCCGAACACGACGCCGATTCCGCGCGCGTGGTCGACGCGCTGCTTCCACGGCACGCGCCCGTCGACGATCACCTCGCCGTGCGTGGGGACGAGGATGCCGGTGAGCATCTTGATCGTCGTCGATTTGCCTGCGCCGTTCGGGCCGAGGTAGCCCACCAGCTCGCCCGCCTCAATGGCGAACGTCACGCCGTCGACGGCGCGCACAATGCGATACTCGCGCGTGAACAGGTTGCGGATCGCGCCGCGCGCGCGAGTTTACCACAATCTGTCGGGCGGCGTTGGCTGAGCGGGTATAATTCGGCGCGATGACTCTCACACACTGGCCCACTCTTCTCCAGACCGTGCTCCGCGTCGTCGTCTTCCTCCTCGGCGCATCCGTCGTATTTGCCGCGCTGGCCTCGGCGATTCGAACGTTCGTCCTCCCGCGCAGCGCGAGCGACTTCGTCGGCCGCGCCGTGTTCGCGTCGCTGCGCCGGACGTTCGATCGACGCGTGCGAAAAGCGCGCACGTACGAGGAGCGCGACCGCATCATGGCGCTCTACGCGCCGATCGGCTTGCTGCTCCTGCTCGCGGCGTGGCTGGTCCTGGTGTGGATCGGGTTCTTCGGCATGTTGTGGGCGGTCGGCGTCGAGTCGTGGCACGACGCGCTGCGCGCCAGCGGCTTGTCGCTGCTCACGCTCGGCTTCGCGTCGCCGGACGGTCTGCCGCAGACGATCCTGGCCTTCGCCGAAGCCATGATCGGACTGATCCTGATCGCGCTGCTGATTGCGTACCTGCCGACGATCTACGCGGCCTTCTCGCGGCGTGAGACGGCGGTGACGCTGCTCGAAGTGCGCGCCGGATCGCCGCCGTCGGCTGTCGAGATGATCCTGCGCTACAACCGCATTCACGGCTTGCATCGCCTGAGCGAAGTTTGGACGACGTGGGAGGCGTGGTTCGCCGACGTCGAGGAAAGCCACACCTCGCTCGCGGCGTTGGTGTTCTTCCGCTCGCCGAAGCCCGAGCATTCGTGGGTGACGGCGGCGGGCGCGGTGCTCGACGCAGCGTCGCTGGTCAACGCGGCGATCGATGCGCCGCACGATCCGCAAGCCGATCTGTGCATCCGCGCCGGCTACATCGCGCTGCGCCGCATCGCCGACTTCTTTCGAGTCTCGTACGATCCCCAACCCAGGCGGGGCGACCCGATCAGCATCAGCCGCGAGGAATTCGACGAGGCCTGCGAGGTGTTGGCCGAAGCCGGCGTGCCGCTCAAGCCCGATCGCGATCTGGCCTGGCTCGACTTCGCCGGCTGGCGCGTGAACTACGACACCGTGCTGCTAGCGCTGGCCTCGATCACGATGGCGCCGTACGCGCCGTGGTCGTCGGATCGCTCCGTCCGCCAACAGCGCCCCGCGCGCCGTGGACGCGAGCGCTCTTAGAGCATGTTTGCAAATTCGCCAAAGTGGGAGACAGGCCCCTTGCGAAGGCTGTCTTTCCTTCGCAAGGTTGATTCGCGCCAACCCTGAGGGGAAAACAGCCCTCGCAGGGGACGATTCCGGTTTAACAAACAGGCTCTTAGACCTGGCAGGTCTTCCGCAGACGCCGATCTCGCTCGACCATGCTACAATCATTGCCGTATGTCGATTGACGCCACGCTGCTGGCCTTGCTCGTAATCGGCTACATCTCCGGATCGATTCCGTACGCGGTTATCGTCTCCCGCGTGCGGGGTGTGGATATCCGCGCCGTTGGGTCGAAGAATCCCGGCGCGCACAACGTCATGCAGCACGTCGGCCGCGGATGGGGCTGGCTGGTCACGATCCTCGATCTGCTCAAGGGGGCGCTGCCTGCGCTGTTGGCTAAACTGGTCGGACTTTCCGATTGGGCCGTCGTGGGGACCGGCGTGGCGGCGATGCTGGGTCACATCACCTCGCCGTTCTTGGGATTCAAAGGCGGCAAGGGCGTCGCCACCGGATTCGGCATGCTGCTCGCGCTGGCGCCGGCGGCCATGGTCACCGGCAGCGTCATCGGCCTGACCATCCTGCGCGTGACGCGCCTCGTCGCCGTCGCCGCCGGAATCGCCCTGATCCTGACATTCGGCCTGATGATCGCGGCGGGGATGAGCGCGGCGGCGCTGGCCGCGCCCTGGATCGTTCTGGCGATCTCTGCCGCCGCCGCCGCTGTCGACGAGATGCACAAGGCATCGGGCAACCTCCCGACGATGTTGAAGAACGTTCTTTTGCGAGGCGCGTCGCGCAAGGCGCACGGCGAGCCATCAGAGCGAGAGTAATGTCGCGCATCGCGATCGTCACCGACAGCAGCAGCGGGTTGAGCGCCGGGCTGATCGCTCGCTACGATCTGCACGTCCTCCCCTACTACATCCTCGCCGGCGGGCGCATGCTGCGCGATGGGATTCAGATCTCGCGCGACGAGGTGTTCCGCCTGCTGCGCGACGGGCGCCACCTTCCAAACACGAAAGCCCCTTCGCAAGAAGACTACGCTGCGCTGTATCGATCGCTGCTGGGCAGAGCCGACGCCGTGCTGGTCATCCTGCCGCCGCGCGAGCGGACGGCGGCGTACCAGCACGCCGATTCGGCGCGGCGGCTGATCCCCGAACTGCCGGTCACGCTGCTCGACGCGCGGCAGACGTCGGCCGGGCAGGCGCTCGTCGTGCTGGCGGCGGCGCGGGCGCGTAAAGCAGGCGGCGACCTGTGGGCGATCGCCGCTGCCGCGCGGCAAGCCGGCGAGCGCATGGAGTTCTGGATCGTGCTGGAGTCGCTGAAATTTGCGGCGCGCTCGGGCCGTGTGCCGAACATCGCGCAGTACATCGGGTCGATGGTGAGGCCGGTGCCGGTCTTGCGCCACGTCGACGGCGCGCCGCACATCGCCTTCACTTCGCGCAGCGCCGAGCACGCCATCGAGCGGCTGAAGGACGAGCTGGCCGGTCGGGTGACGGGCGAGCGCGTCCACGCGGCCATCGTGCACGCGGGCGACGCCGTGCGGGCCGAGTCGATGCGGGCCTGGGTGCAATCGACCTGGCCGGCGATCGACTGCCACATTCTGGAGCTGCCGCCGGTCCTGGCCGTGTATTCTGGGCCGGGCGCGATAGGGATTGCGGCATACGTGGAGAGATGAAGCGGCGACTTTACAACTAGGCTCCGAGATGCTAAACTCGCATCAGCCCTGGTATGACTGTATGACTAAGGAGGTTTTCCTATGCCAGCGACCACCGTTCGAGTCCAAGAAAAAGGCCAAGTGACCATTCCTTTGGAACTGCGCAAGAAACTCAACCTGACCCGGCTGAATTGATGTACGCTGATTCGTTGCCCGTTCGTTGACACCTTCTGAACGCTTACAAAGGAGATACGATGCCTCCAGCGCTAGACGTTGATGCACTCCGATCTCATTTCCCTTCGCTCACACAGACCAGTAACGGCCGTGCACCCATCTTCTTCGACAACCCCGGCGGAACGCAGGTCGCCCGCGAAGTGATCGACGCTGTGAACGATTACTACTTGAACTACAACGCTAACCACGGCGGCGTATTTGCCACCAGCATCCGCTCTGACGCGATCCTGCGTGAGGCGCACGCGGCGATGGCCGACTTCCTCGGCGCGGCCTCGCCCGACGAGATCGTATTCGGCCCGAACATGACGACGCTGACGTTCGGCGTCAGCCGCGCGATCGGGCGAACGCTAGAGCCGGGCGACGAGATCGTCGTGACGCGCCTCGATCACGACGCGAACATCGCACCGTGGCTGGCGCTGGCGGAGCGCGGCGTGGCCGTGAGATGGGTGGACATCAATCCCGGCGACTGCACGCTCGACATGGGCCTGGTTGAAGCAACGATCGGTGAGCAGACGAAGGTCGTAGCCGCCGGCTATGCTTCGAATGCGGTGGGAACAATTAACGACGTGAAGACGATCACTCAAATGGCGCACGCGGTTGGGGCGCTGGTCTTCGTCGACGCGGTGCAGTACGCGCCGCACGGCCCGATCGACGTGGCCGATCTCGACTGCGACCTGATGGCCTGCTCGGCCTACAAGTTCTTCGGGCCACACGTCGGCACGCTGTACGGCAAGTACGACCTGCTCGACCGGCTGCCGGCGTACAAAGTGCGCCCGGCCGGCGACCAGCCGCCCGACAAGTTCGAGACGGGCACGCAAAATCATGAAGGAATTGCGGGAACTCTGGGGGTTATAAAGTACTTCGAATGGCTTGGAGAGCAAGTCATCAGTGATCAGTTGGCAGCAAACAGTGCGAGCCGGAGGGAGAAGCTGGTCGCAGCGATGATGGCGATCATGAAGTACGAGAAGAGTCTCAGCCGCGCGTTGATCGAAGGGCTGTCGTCGATCGACGGCGTGAAGGTGTGGGGCGTCACCGACTTAAATCAGATCGACCGGCGCGTGCCGACGGTGTCTTTCACGATGGAAGGCAAATCGCCGCGCGCCGTAGCGGAGTATCTGGCCGGTCAAGGCATCTACGTGTGGGACGGCAACTATTACGCTCTGGCGATCATGGAGCGGCTGGATTTGGAGAAGTCAGGCGGCATGGTGCGCGTCGGCGCGGCGCACTACAATACGCTGGACGAGGTGGCGTGCTTAATTGACGTGCTGAAATCAACGCCTGCATGAGCTATACGTATTTCAATACATCCGCCAGCTGACGGAGGCAATGCACCCGGCAGGCAGGGTGGGTACACCAGTTGACGGAAACGCGCTTATGTGGTAGACTTTATGTTGTAGGATGAAGAAAGTTCCTGTTCGGTTCCAAGATGTCCGCCAGGCTTTCGTCTTGGTGGGCATTTTTCTTTTCCGGCGGCGAGCCTCTTTGACCTAACAAATCCAATTCTCAGAAGGAGAAACAAGCTGTGAACGAACGAACGCAGGGCACCGTCAAGTGGTTCAACGCCACCAAGGGGTACGGCTTCATCTCGCGTGAAGGCGGCGAGGACGTGTTTGTCCACCACTCCGCGATTCAGGCCGAGGGCTATCGCTCGCTGAACGAAGGCCAGCGGGTCGAGTTCAACGTCGAGCGCGGCCCCAAGGGACTGCAGGCCAGCCAAGTCGTTATCCTGTAATCCCGAAAGAATCTTTCGCAGTAACGACCCCGTCATACCGCACCTGCCGGTGGGTGCAGGTGCTGCGAGCGCAGCGAAGCAATCTCTTGCGGGCGGAGCTGAGATTGCTTTGTTGCGATTCTTCGACTCCGCTGCGCTCCGCTCAGGAACGCTCCTCATGATCTTAGCTGAAACCGTTACTCAAACTTGGCAGCGCATGACCGCCATGCCCGACGACCAGGCTCGACAGCTGGTTCAGCAGATGAGCGTGGAGCAACCCGTTATCCTCGCTTTCTTGCTGGCGATGAGCGATCAACCGCCTTTCGACGAACATGAAGGTCAGCTCTCCTTCTACGTGGGTCTGGTGATCTGGCAGATTATGAAGCAGAGTCCGAAACGCCTCCGCAAAGTAGCCCAGACCCAGCTCAAGCAGGCCGAACAGGCGAACGAAGAATTCCTGGACCTGCTGGCTACCGATACCGAAGGCGACTTTTTCAGTGCGACGAAGAAGATGCTGGAAACTTATCCCGAGCCTGAAGTGCTCGGCTATATCCTGGAAGTGCTCCTGGATGAAGCGGACTACGCTTCCGATGACCCGCCTATTCGCGAAGAGAATCGAGGACAGGCGTTTCTTCACCTGAAGATCATACTGGATGCGTTCATCAGCAGTATTGACCGATAGCCTGTTGTAAAGTAAGCGCCAGCGCGCTCCATCCGATTACAGAACCTCAACGATCTGCCCGACGCGCTGCGCGAGGTCGCGCAGCGTATCCAGATGGATCGGATCGAGGCCGATCTTCCCTTCGCGCATGTCCAGCAGCAGGCGCTCGGCGTGCGCGGCAAGCTCCCCAATCTCGGAATAGCCCATCATCGCCGCCGAGCCTTTCAGTGTGTGCGCCGCGCGGGCGGCCCCCTCGACGGCGGACAGGTCCTCCGTCTCGGCGAACGTCCACATGGCCGAAAGGCACGCGCGCGCTTCGTTCCGGAAGTCTTCGCGGAACAGCGAGAGGTCCACGTCGAGCGCCGGCGGCGCCTCGTCGCGCACCACCGGCGACGAGGAATTCAGCAGCGGCATGGCGCGCTCCAGCAGGTGCAGCTTGTCCAGCATGCGCGGCAGCGTAAAGCGCTTCTTGGTCATCACGACCTGGGCCGCCTGGCTCAGGTCGATCTGCTCCTGCGGCGAGAGATGCTTCGCCGTCAGCACCAGCACCGGCAGGGGGCGCGTGCGCGGATCGGCGCGCAGCGCCTGCAAGAACTCGAACCCGCTGACCTCGGGCATGATCAGGTCGAGCAGGATGACGTCGGGCGTCTCGGACGCCAGCGTCTCGGCGGCGTGGCGCGCGCCGGCAGCCGTCCGAATCTCGAACTGCGGCGGCCGCAGCATGAGATTGAGTAGCTCGCTCATCAGCGGATCGTCGTCGACGAGGAGCACGCGCGCCGGCGCTGCCGCGCGGGGCGCGAGGCGGGTGATCGCAGCGATCAGATCGAGCCTCGGCGTCGGCTTGTACAGAAACGCCGTCGGGCCGCAGTCCGTGCCTAGCTCCTCCTCGCTCAGCACCGAGATGACGAGCACCGGTACCCGCTGCATGAGCGGCGCGCGCCGGATCTCGCGCAGCACGCTCCAGCCATCCAGGTCCGGCAGCAAGATATCGAGCGTGAGTAGCGCCGGCTGTAGCGAGCACGCGGCGATGGCGTCTTGGCCCCGCTCGCACTGCACAGGGCTATAACCGGCCTGCCGCAAGTGATAGGCGAGCAATCTGCCGAACTGCGGATCGTCTTCGATGATCAGAGCGACGCGATCCGGGCCGGAAGCGGCGTTTGTCTGATGCGAGCTGGCGTGCGGCGCAGGTTGCATCACGAGGCTACCTCTGCAATCGCCGGGTGCGCCGCAGCCGGCATGCGGCATTGCACGCTGCGCAGTGCGTCGAACAGGCGCTCGCGCGTCAGATCGTTCTTCATGATCACAATCTGAGCCGCCGCCTTGAGCCGTTCCCACTCTCCGTCGCTCAATACCTTTCCCGTGAGGACAATGACGGGCACGTCATGGGTCGCAGGGTCGGCGCGCAATTGCTCCAACACGTCGAAGCCGTCAACGCGGGGGAGCATCAGGTCGAGCACGACGATATCCGGCTGCTCGCGGCGGACGATTTCGATCGCATCCAGGCCGTTCACGACGCTCGTGACGTCATACTCGGGGCGGTGCAGCATGGCTTCCAGCAGCTCGTTGATGAGCGGATCGTTGTCGACGACCACGACCCGGCATGGCGCAGGCTGCACTTCTCCCAGCGCCGCGCGCAGCGCGGCGCGACCCGGCGGCCGGGCGAGGACCCGCAGACCGGCGCCGCTCAGCTCCACCGGCACGTCGTCCGCTCCGGCAACGACGATGATCGGAATGTCTCGCGTATGGGGCATGCTCCTCAACGCGTGCAGCGCGCCAAACCCGTCCCCGTCGGGCAGGGTCATGTCGACGACGATCAAAGCAGGCCGCAGATCGGCGGCCGTCTGAGCCATGCCCTGCTCTGTTTCGTGCTGAACGGCCTGATAACCTTCCTCTCGGAGAAGGTCGGCGAGCGCGTCGTACAAGTGCCGATCGGCAGTGGCGATCATCGCCCGCAGCCGGCCGCTAGCGGAGCGCGCCGCCGGGGACGCAGCAGGCATGCCGGGCGGCTCGCCGTGCTCTCGCGCGATGGGGATCGTGAAGTAGAACGCCGCTCCCTGGCCCGGCGCGCCCTCGCTCTCGACCCACATGCGGCCGCCGTGCATCTCGACGAGCCGGCGCGAGATCGGCAGTCCCAGGCCGGTGCCTTCGTGCGGTCGCGCCAGGCTGCCGTCGAGCTGGGCAAACTCCTGGAACACCACATCATGGTCCTGGGGCCGAACGCCGTCGCCGCGATCGACGACGCCGAAGCGAACGAGCTCGCCGTCGCGCCGCGCTGCGATCGTGATACGGCTTCCCTCCGGAGAGAATTTGTGCGCGTTGCTGAGCAGGTTGAGCAGAACCTGCTTGAGGCGAAAACCATCGGCCATCAGGAGCGGCAGACGCGCTTCCACTTCCCAATCGAGCGCCTGGCGCTTTTTGTCCATGAGCGGTGCGACGACGGCGAGGGCATCGTCGAGCACGCCCGACAGCTCGATCGGCCGGCAATTGAGCGTCATCTTGCCCGCCTGAATCTTCGACAGGTCGAGCACGTCGTTGATGATCGCCAGCAGGTGGGCGCCGCTGGAATGGATGTGTGCGACCAGCTCGCGCTGCTCGGCGGCGAGATCGCCGGCCAGGCCGTCGACCAGCACCTCGCTGAATCCGATGATTGCGTTGAGCGGCGTGCGCAGCTCGTGGCTCATGTTGGCGACGAACTGCGACTTGAGCCGATCCAGCTCGCGCAGGCGCGCGTTGGCTGCGCGCACCTCGTCGAGCAGCCGCAGGTTGGCGATGACCGTCGCCAGGTTGCCGCCCAGCGCGGTGAGCATCTGGAGATCGGCCTCGTCAAACGCATCTCGCTGCGCGCTCTCCAGGTTCAAGACGCCGACCACTTCTGAGCCGGCGATGAGCGGCACGGCAAGCTCGGATCGAATCGAGCCTTCGTGTGAAAGATCGATGTAGCGCGGATCGGCGGCGACGTCAGGGATGAGCACCGGCCGCCCCGTCTGCGCGACCCAGCCGGTGACGCCCTTCCCGGCCGGGATCCGCATATCGGATACGCGTCTTCCATAGCCCTCTTCTGCCTGCACGATCAAATCGAACGTTTCGGGATCGACGAGCAAGAGCGTGACGAAAGCGTTTTGCATGGCCTTGTGGACGGACTCGACCACCCGGTTGACCGCCTCGGGCAATGAGCGGGCGGAGGCGACGTCGACGGCGATGCTGTGCAGCAAACCCAAGTCACTCAAGGTTTGCGTGGCTTCCTGATAAAGCCGGGCGTTGTCGATAGCAATACCGAGTTGCGCGCCCACGTCCTCGACCAGCGCGACCTGCTCGGGCGTCCAATGGCGCGGCCGATCGCACTGGTGCAGCGCCAAAATACCAGCGGTGCGCCCACGTATGAAGATCGGCGTCATCAGGCTGGAGAGCACCGGCTGCCCCATGATCTGGCGGCGCTCCAGGTTGACGACGGTTCGGCGTTCGTTAAGAGTGACAGCGAGCGCCGGCAACAGACCGACGTATCCTGTCCCCAGCGAAGGCGTATCCGGCGTGTGATATTCGTAGGCCACAGGCAGATGGCCGGGGTCGGCCCCCAGACCGATCACGCAGCGCGACGCATCCAGTGCCCGGCCGAGTTCGGTGACGGCCGTCTGCATGACGTCGTCGAGGTGAATAGAAGCACTTATCTTGCCTGTAATGTCGCGCACGAGCCGCTCGTAGAAGACTCGCCGGCGGGTCTGCTCGAAGAGCTGGGCGTTGCGCAAGGCCACGGCGATCTGGGCCGCGATGGTGACGAGCAGCTTCAAATCGTCTGTGTCCAGCACGCGCGGCGCGTAGGTCTCGACGTTGATCACGCCGATCGTCTCGTCGCCGAAGCGGATCGGCGCGCAGGCTTCGCTGACCACGTTGGGAACCGCGGCGATATAGTCCGGGTCTCGGCGGACATCTGGAAGCAGGATCGGCTGACCGATTCGCACGCTCTTGCCCAACAGTCCTCGCTCGACGGGCAGCTCGCGTATCACCCCTTCATGGCCGACCATAGCCTGCAGGCGCAAGGTGCGGCCGTCGAGCCAGTAAAGGCTCACATGCTGATAACCGGTCGCCTGGCTGACCTCGCTGACGATCAGGCGGCAGACCTCCGCAGGATCGAGACTCGTGGCGACGGCTGCGCTGACGCGGTTCAGCACGGCCTGCTCGGCCGCACGGCGGCGCTCGCGCCCGATCGTCTGCGCGTTCGCGATTTGGACGGCGAGCTGGTGCGCCAAGCCCTGAGCGAGCGCGATTTCGTTCCTGGCAAAACGGCGCTGCCGGCGCGACTCGCAGATCAAGACGGCGCCGAGAACCGCGTCGTGATGGACGAGCGGCAAACCGAGCAAGGATCGCGCCGGATAGAGTGAAGCTGCATATGAGCTGACGAGTGGAGAGGCGTGCACGTCCTCGATCGCCAGGGGAGCGCGCTGCTGCACGATAGCGCGCAGGACGGAGGGCTGCTCGGACTCGGCAGCCAGACGGCGAGGGAGTTCCGGGGGAATCTCATGGGCTGCCACGGGCGCCAGTTCTGAGCCAGCCGCATCGCACAAGAAGATCATACAGCCGGTTGCATCCAGCAGGCGGGTCAGGTTGCGGGCGATCGTGGGCAACAGTTCGTCGAGCGCAAGCGTTGCGCCGAAAAGACGGCTCGCGCCGTACAGCAGACGCAACTGATAGGTCGACTCGTGCGCCAGCCGGAGCGACCGATCGAGCCGGCGAAAGACCGCTATGGCGAGGAGCAAGATCGCAAGCGCGACGACGAGCGTGACGGCCGACTGCAGCGCCGGCATCGCCGTGAGATTGAGGCGTTGCCAGCCAATCGCCTGATCGAGTGCGGCGACGGCCACCGCGCCGGCGAGTGACAGGATCGATGCAGTGACGACGTGGCGCGGTCCCAAGACAAGTCCCACCAGCAGCGGTGGCACCAGCCCGGCCGCAGCCGGGAGCACGCCGCTGAGTCCGGTGACGGCCGGCGCAACACCGGCAATACCCAATATGACCAGCCCCGCTACCGTGTACACGGCGGGCGTCAACGCTTTGAAACGAGCACGAACGATGGCGACGGAAGCCGGGAAGCCCAGGCAAATTAACAGGACCGACAGAACGCGCCAGTCAGGCGCGACGAGCAGCAGCGGCGCGTACAGGACGGCCGTCAACCCGGCCAGAAGGACCAGCCAACGGCTCATCTGCGCGAACACAGCGGATTGTTCCCGGCGCTCCAGGTCCTCGAGCGTGGTTTCCGGGTCTGGCTGCGATGAATCATCGAACCATAGATCGGTCATTCGTGCGCCTGATTGAGAAAGCGTCTGATTTGATCGGGAAAGGCGCGTGTGTCGATCGGTTTGCTGACGTAGCCGTCGCAGCCGGCTTCCAGCGCCCGATCGCGCTCGTGCGGCATCGCGCTGGCGGTGAGCGCGATGATCGGGATACGGCTCATCTCGCCATGGTCCCGGATGAGACGCGTGGCTTCGTAGCCGTTCATCATCGGCATCATTACGTCCATCAGGATCAGGTCAGGTTTCTCGCGCAAGGCAAGATCCACGCCTTGCAGCCCGTTTTCGGCGGCGATCACCCGGTAACCGTGCGGCTTCAGCACCGTCTCCACCAGCCTGCGGTTCAACGCGCTGTCTTCCACGACGAGAATGGTCGGCATGGTCATGGGGCGCCTCCATCACCTGCCGGGCGCGCGCTGCGCAGCAGCTGAAGGGCCAAGTTGATCGATCCATTCGCTCCAGCCCGCTTCCGGCGACCCAGGGAGCGCCTCCAGGCCTAGCTCGCGCCCGGCGTCGCCGGCCAACTGCTTGCAGTGCTCGATCAGCGCAGGCGACGTCAGGCCTAAATGCACGACCAGATGCGTCGGGCGCAGGCGCGCCATCCACCAACCGATCTCGAACTCGGTGCACGCTTGCTCGACCTGCGCCGCCGGCCATCGAAAGCGCACCGCATCGCGCAGCCGCTCGAAAAGAGGCGCATCCGAGCCGACGAACAGCAGCCGAAGACAGAAGGTCGGGATGCCTGCCGCAGGCGAATATCCATAGTCGTGCGAGAAGGCCTCCAGGTCTTCCCGCGCGACCCGGTAATGGCCGCCCGGCGTCGTGTACGCCTTGAGCTTTCCGGCGCGAATCCAGTTCAGCACGGTGGCGCTCGTCACGTGATACCTGCGGGCTACGTCACGCGTATTGAGCAGTTCAACCATAGAGCCTGCCTCCAATTACATCTGGCATCGATCCGAACAGGATCGATGCCTCGATTTTCGCGCTTTTGAGGATTTTTGCAGTTTGGGGTGCGTTGGGAACGTGTTGGCGAGAGCGTGTTGACAGTCCTCGTATGCCGCATTAGAATCGGCGGCACCTTAACGCGGAGGCGAGCCATGGCGACTCGTAAACCTGCTTCGAAAAAGCCTGCCTCGCGGCGGCCAAAAAAGCCCGCCGGCAAAAAGGAAGCCCGAAGCGTGATTCACACCGAGCATGCGCCCAAGGCCATCGGGCCGTACTCGCAAGCCATTCGTTCGGGTGGGTTCGTCTACACGGCCGGCCAGGTGGGGTTTAATCCGGCCAGTGGCCAGATCGTCGAAGGAGGCATCGAAGCGCAAACGCGCCAGGCGCTCCATAACATCAAAGCCATTCTCGAGGCGGCGGGCACGTCGCTCGATCGCGTGGTCAAAACGACCGTGTTCATGGCCGACCTGAGCCAGTTCTCGGCGATGAACGCCGTGTACGCCGAGTTCTTTCCATCGAACCCGCCGGCGCGCAGTACGTGCCAGGTGGCGGCCCTGCCGCGAAACGCGCTGATCGAGATCGAGGCGATTGCGGAAGGCTGAGGTTGGAGATTGGAGATTGGAGGTTGGAAGTTGGAGATTAGAGATTGGAGATTGGAGATCGGAGAAAAGGGGATCGCGATTGCGATAAGCGGTAGGCGATAAGCGATAGGCGATAGGCGATACGCGATAGGCGATAGGCGATATGCCCAAGGAAACGATTCTCGTCGTGGACGACGAAGCGAATATCGTCGAATTGGCGCGGCTGTATCTGGCGCAGGAAGGCTACCGCGTCGAATCGGCGGGCGATGGACAAGCGGCGCTCGACAAAATCGCGGCGATCCGGCCGGCGCTGGTCGTGCTCGACCTCATGCTGCCCGTCGTCGACGGCTGGGAGGTGTGCCGCCGCGTGCGCGCGGGCGAGCAGCGCGATCTGCCCATCGTCATGCTCACCGCGCGCGACGACGACGTAGACAAGATCGTCGGGCTGGAACTGGGCGCGGACGACTACGTGACCAAGCCCTTCAACCCGCGCGAGCTGGTGGCGCGCATCAGGGCCATCCTGCGCCGTGCCGAGCGGGCCAGCGCGCCGGGGCAGGCCATCCGCGTCGGCGATGTGACGATCGACCCGGCGCGCCGCGAAGTGCATGTCGGCGACCGGCTGGTGGACCTGCGCGCCAAGGAGTTCGAGTGCCTGCGCACGCTCGCCGAGAACAAAGGTATCGTCCTCAGCCGCGAGAAACTGCTGGAGCTGGCTTGGGGCTACGATTTCGCCGGACAGACCCGCACCGTCGACGTGCACGTGGCGCACTTGCGAAAGAAGCTGGCTGGCAGCTTGGCGCAGATCGAAACGGTGTCGGGCGTCGGCTATAAGCTGGTGGTTTAGAATTCATCCTGCGAATGTCGACCACGGTCACGTTGGAGCACGTCCGGAAAGCGCTTCGGGGTCCACTACCGGGCATTGCCGCGCAAGCGCGGCTGGCGGCGCAATATCGCCTCGAGCAGGTGCTCAAAGGCCCACCCGCCGACGCTCGACCGGCGGGTGTTTTGATTCTGCTATACCCGCGCGGCGGTGCGCTGCATTTCCCCTTGACGCGTCGCCGGGACGATCTGGATCTGCATAAGGGGCAAATCTCACTGCCGGGCGGCGCACAGGAGCCGGGTGAGTCGCTTCTCGACACGGCGCTGCGGGAGACGAGAGAGGAGATCGGGGTGGCGGTGGACCCATCGGCGGTGCTGGGGCGCCTGTCGGCGGTGTACATCCCGCCGAGCGGATTCCTGATCACACCTTACGTCGCCGCGCTCTCCGATCGCCCCGACTTCCAGCCGACGCCCGACGAGGTCGCCGAGCTAATCGAGGCGCCGCTGTCCATCCTGCTCGATCCGTCCATCGTGCGGCGCGAGGTATGGACGCTGCACGGCATGGATGTCGAAATACCGTTCTTTCAAATCGGCCCGCACAAAGTCTGGGGCGCGACGGCCATGGTGCTCAGCGAGTTTGCGACGGTCATTGGGAGTTAGGGGTGAGAAGTTGGAGGTTAGAGATTGGAGATTGGAGATTGGAGAAAAGGGGATCGCGATTGCGATCGACGATAAGCGATAGGCGATAAGCGATATGCGATTTCCACGTTCTAGCGGCATTTTGCTGCATCCGACATCGCTGCCCGGCCGACACGGCATTGGCGATCTGGGCG
Source organism: Anaerolineae bacterium (assembly GCA_035283185.1). Lineage (GTDB taxonomy): Bacteria > Chloroflexota > Anaerolineae > Fen-1058 > Fen-1058 > DASSFZ01. The sequence goes on from DATEUJ010000105.1 coordinate 18,912, forward strand.
ACGATGCCTATCGCTTCGTCGATTTTCTCGTCGGCGCGAAACAAAGCCTGTGGCAGGTGCTGCCGCTCGGCCCGACCGGTTATGGCGACTCCCCGTACCAATGCTTTTCAGCCTTTGCAGGAAACCCGCTATTGATCAGCCCCGACAAGCTGCTCGAAGAGGGCCTGTTGGTCGATGATGACGTGCGCTCGGTCCCGCCGTTTCTATCCGGCGCCGTCGACTTCGGCGAAGTGATCGACTACAAGCGTCGCCTGTTGAAGCGGGCGGCGCGGCGATTCCGGGCCGGCGCCAAAGACAGGCTGAGAGAAGAGTTCGACACGTTCTGCGCCGAGCAAGCATTCTGGCTGGACGATTTCGCGCTGTTCATGGCGCTCAAAGACGCGCACGCCGGCGCGATGTGGAACACCTGGCCGAGATACGTCGCCGCCCGGAAATCGGACGTACTCGCCAAGCAGGCCGATAGGCTGGCCGGCGCGGTCCAGTCACAGAAGATTCAGCAGTTTCTATTCTTTCGCCAGTGGAGCGCAGTCAAACGCTACGCGAACGAACGCGGCATTCGCATCATCGGCGACATCCCTATTTTCGTGGCGTACGACAGCGCCGACGTCTGGTCGCATCCTGATTTATTCTTCCTCGACGAGCACGGCAGTCCAACCGTCGTGGCCGGCGTGCCGCCCGACATGTTCACCGAAACGGGCCAGTTGTGGGGTAATCCGCTGTACCGCTGGGAGGCGCTCGCCGCTCAGGGATATGCCTGGTGGATCGATCGCTTCCGCGCCGCGCTGGCGCAGGTCGACATTGTGCGTCTCGACCACTTCATCGGCTTCACGCGCTACTGGGAGGTTTCAGCGGGCGAGAAAACGGCTGAAAACGGGCGCTGGGTGCCCGGGCCGGGAGCGGCGCTGTTCCACGCTGTCGAGCGCGCACTGGGCAAGCTCCCTATCATCGCCGAGGATCTGGGAGTCGTCACGCCGCAGGTGGAGGCGCTGCGTGACCAATTCGAGTTCCCCGGTATGAAGACCATCCAGTTCGCATTCACCGGCCCCGACAACCCCTTCCTGCCACACAACTACACCCAAAACGTCGTCGTGTACACGGGCACGCACGATAACGACACCAGCCGAGGCTGGTTCAGCACTGCTTCACCCGAAGAGAAGTCCTTCGCACGGCGCTACCTGGCGCGTAGCGGTAAGGACTTTGCCTGGGACCTCATCCGCACGGCGATGAGCTCCGTCGCCGACACGGTCGTCGTGCCGCTGCAAGACGTGCTCGATCTGGGCAGCGAGGCGCGCATGAATTTCCCCGGCCGGCCGGCCGGCAACTGGAAATGGCGCTTCACGTGGGGCATGCTCGGCGACGAGCATCGCGATCGGCTGCGGGAGATGGCGGAGCTGTATGGACGAGAGCCGAAGAAAGCAAACGTGATACGTGATGCGTGATAAGGTGCCCATCAAGTTCCCTGAGTTCCCTGAGTTCCCTTTATCACATCTGGCACAGGAAGCCCACCATCGCGTCGCCTATCACGCGAACACCGCCTCGCCCATGCGGGCCAGCGACGGCGCGCCGCGCACCTCGGTCTCGTACAGCGGCACGGTCGCGCGCACCATGCCGTCGAACTTCTGCCAGATGTCGTCCATGTAGCGATCCTGCATGGCGACGCGGTTGCGGACGAAGTCGGGCGAGTCGGGCTTGACTTGCGACTTGTCGATCAGCATGTTGACGATCACGCCGCCGACCGGGATGCCGAACTCGTGAAACCAGCCGATGAAGCGGGTGATGACGGCAATCGGCAGCGCCTCAGGCAGCGTGATGAAGAAGAAGGCGGTCTGCTGCGGATCGGTCAACAGCACGCGGGCGTGCTCCATTCGATCGCGGAAAGCGATCAAGTACTCCATCAGCGGGTCTTTCTCTTTCTTCTTCGTGAACGAGAGCATCTCGCGCAGTGTGCGGGCCTCTTCGCGACTCTTCAGCATCTTGTTAACCCACAGCGAATAGACCTTCGACATGCCCAGCAGCCGCCGCGCGTTCGCCGTCGGCGCGGTGTCGAAGACGTAGGCGTCGTACTCGGCTGTGAACATCAGGTCGATCATGTTCTCGAACATAGCCGACTCTTCAAACGCCGGGTTCATGGTGGCCGATTCGACGAACGCGTCCGCCTTCGTTGAAATGTCGGCGAACTTGAGGAACCACTGAATCTTCTCGCGGATCTCCACCTTGCTGCGCTCGATGGTGTCCTTGGTGTCGATCTCGTAAGCCCACAAGTTTGAAACGCCGGTCACCGGCGTGTGCTTGCCGAAGACGTCCTGGCCCAGCAAGCTCGACAGGCTGTGCACCGGGTTCGTCGAGGCCAGCAGCGTGCGCTTGCCCTGCCCGGCGAGCCACTGCGCGGTGACGCCTGCCGAGACGGTCTTGCCCACACCGCCTTTGCCGCCAAAGAAGACGTATTTGAGATTCGGGTGCGACTGGAAGTAGTCGCGCATGGAGGTTTCGATATGTCCCATCGCTACCCTTTCCTTTGGTCCTGACTCAAGGTCACCCAGCGTCACGGCCAGCGCACGCTGAAAATCGCATGACTTTCAGCCTGCATTAGCCAGTTCGTGCATGTGCTCGATTAACCAGGCATTCACCAACGTCTCGACCGATACACCCTGCGCACGTGCGCGCTGCGCGAGTTCGTTTGCCACTTCCGGTAGAATGGCAACGCGAAGCGCACGCTTTTCTGGCACTTCGAATCGGAACCACTCTCCGTCGTCCTCCATAAAATCGGACGTGTCGAGGTTGTCCCAGAACGCCGCTTCCTCCTCGTAGGTGTTAAATTCAGGTATTTGCAACTTGCTCATTATAGGCGATAACGATTTTGCCCTTCACGGTGGGCCAGATGCAACGGATCCCGACATACTTCCCAGACCTCATCAGGCTCGACGTTGTGCCGGGCGATGTTGCTCGGCCATGCGCGCATAGGCATGCATTAGGCTGCTACAGCCAACTTCTCTTCATTCTGGATCAGCACAGTCGGATTGGCTTCCGGCTCATGACTTGCCGTTTCCGTACATGATCCCGGCCAGCCTCTCGATCATAGGCAGGCCGGTCACGTCGCGCTCCAGCTCCGGCACGTAAGCGCGGACCTGGTCGCCCAAGTCGGCCTGGATGCGAGCGAGATACCTGTCCTGCATCTCGATGCGATTCCGGAGGTAAGGTGGAATGTCCTGTCCCAGCAGCTCGCGCGGCACCACGCGGTTCACCACGTAGCCGGCGATCGGCACGTCGAACGCGGCGAAGAGCTTGGCCGCTTTCTGCGTGTCGAGGATGATCATCTGCTCGGGCACGACGACGAAGAAGAAAGCGGTCTTCTGGCGATCGGTGAGGATGCGGCTGGAGGCGTTGATGCGATTCTTGATGTAGGTCAGCTCGGTGAGGATGTGGTCCTCCTCGGTCTCTTTCTGGGACTTGAGCCGGGCGACCATCTCCTCGTACTGGCGCATATCCTCGCGCAGCTTGGTGATGCGGTTGATCCACTCGTCGTACACTTTCGCCATGCTCAGGTAATACAGGGCGTGGCCGAGCGGCACGAGATCGTAGATGTAATAGTCGTAGTCGCCCTTGACGACGATGTCCACCACCGCGTCGAAGATGGCGCTCTCTTCCATGGCCGGCTCGGCGCTGGCCGCCTGGATGTACTGCTCGATCTCGTCCGGCACGGCGTCGAACCCGTACATGTCGAGAATCTTCTGTCGAATTTCGCCCTGATACGCCTTGATATGGCTGTCGGCGTCGACCTCCTGCGCCCACAGGTGGTCCATGATCTTGACCGGCCCCTTGCCGAAGATGTCCTGCTGGAAGATGTCGGTCAGGCTGGCCTGCGGATCAACCGAGAACACCAGCACCTTGTGCCCCTGCGACGCGAGCCAGTAGGCGGTGGCTGCCGAAAACGTCGTCTTGCCCAATCCGCCTTTGCCGCCGAACATCACGTATCTGCGGTCAGGATTGTTGAGAAAGGTGTCTTTGAGTGACATGAAAGCTCCTGTGGCTTATGGCATATCGCATATCGCATATCGCATATCGCGTATCGCGTATCGCATATCGCGTATCGCGCATCGCTTATCGAAGGGTATTGCGGAACGCATTGATCTTGCGCGCCAGAGCATCGGCCCACTCGTAGATAGCGGCTTGCTGTTCTGCCGTGACGTACTTGCGATCTAGCGCAAGAAACGAGCCAGAGACGACTTCGAAAGTTTCTCCGACCGCCAGACCGAGCCGGTGGTTAAACTGCGCGTTGGTATCCAGGCCAGCGCCTTCGGCAATAAGCAGAGCGACGGCATTCGACGCGCGATTCATTTGACCGGCAAGGCCGTAAAGTTCATGCTGGGGAAACTTCACCGTGACCTCGTAGATTTTCGCTGAGAACTCCCGCGCCTTGTGCCAGATCTCCAAGCCCTCAAATCGAAACGGCACTCCGGCCTCCTACAGTATTCGATAGGCGATAGGCGATACGCGATAGGCGATAGGCGATAGGCGATACGCGATACGCGATACGCGATAGGCGATAGGCGATAGGCGATACGCGGCTAGAACATCGCGTCGGATATATCCTTCTCGCGCAGCATGCGCCGCTTCCACGTGGCGATCTGGGGCACGACGTAGGGCAGCAGGCGCAGGCTGTAGTACGGCGGCAGGATGGGAATGCCCAGCAGGTCGCCCATCGTGATCAGGATGAACAGGTGCTCCATGCTGGCGCGCGTGCGAATGGCGTAGCGGGCCATATCGTGCCGGCCCATACCGTACAGCACTTCCTTCAGGTTTTCAAAAAAACTCTTCTTGGGTACAGGTTGCTCGGTCATCGCCGCTCCTCAGAAGTGAAGGATGAGGGATGAAGGATGAAGAAATGTCGTTTCCGCCCTCCACCTTCACCCTCCTATTATAATCCATGTAAGTCATAATCGTGCTCGTCGGTGAATTCTTTCTCGCGCAGCACGCGCCGCTTCCAGGTGGCGATCTGGGGCACGACGTAGGGCAGCAGGCGCAGGCTGTAATACGGCGGCAAGATCGGCACGCCGATCATATCGCCGACCGTCGCCAACATGAACAGCGTCTCCGTGCTGGCGCGCATCTCCAGCGCATGGCGCGTGAATTCCATGCCCATCATGCCGAACAGGAACTCGCGTATCTTCGCACGCCAGCCGGGGTTATGAGAGGATGAATCCGGAGATGAGGACATTGGCATTCTCCGCGATCCGGCTCTATAATCGTCGCGCTCTTCCAGGCGCGGGGTCAACGTGGGGCCATCTGCGACAAGCCATCAGCCATAAGCCAGCAGCGAAATGGATCAACTCTCTCAGACCATCCTGGTCGTGTTGATAGCCATCATTTTGGGTTGGTTTGCCATCGGCGTGGTCTGGAACATTCGCCGGGGTAACGCCGTGCTGCGCTGGATACAGGGCGGCCTGCCTCGCCTGGGCGAGAAGACCACGCTGCGCTGGCTCGGTTCGTCGGCGGTGGAGCTCCGCATCGCCAGGGCCAAGTCACCCTTTCGCCGCGTCGATTTGCTGCTGGTCATGGAACCGCGCGACGTGCTGTGGTTCTGGCTGCTGGCGCGCCTGCGCGGTCGCCGCGACATGCTGATCGTGCGCGGCCAGCTCATGAGTGCGCCGCGCTTTGAATTCGACCTGCTGTCGCCCGGCAGTTGGAGTGAGCGCGAGACGGCGGGCCGGGGCGAGATGCGGCAGTGGGAAAGCGAGCCGCTCGACGAGGCGAACTTCCGCGCGCCGGCGGCGACTCGATCGCTCTCCCGCCAGATTGCGCCCGGCGCGCTGGCCGCCGCTCGACGGGTGTGGCCGACCATTTGGCGATTGTCGTCGCGGCGAGAGTTTCCACAGCTCGAGCTGCACGTGCCGCTGCCCTATCCACGCCGGGCAGACGCCGCCCAATTCTTCGACGCGCTGCGCGCGCTGGCCGAGCATATGGGCAACCAGCAATAGTAGGGGCGAGCAGCCGCTCGCCCCTACCCGGCAGCTTGCCGGCTTGCGTTCGATCACTTGCCCGTCGCCGCAGGAGCGGCGGTCGGTCGTTCGCCTCTCGCGTAGCGCTGGTAGGCTCTCCAGCCGTCGTAGCCGATGAACAGCGCGGCCACGATCAGCAGGATCGACACGAGGATCATCGCCCAGGCGCCGACCTGCGGCAGGCCCGTCTGCTTGAGCGCGATCGTCTCCAGCAGGTTCCGCGCCGTCACCACTGTCGCAGCGATCGTCGTGATGTACATGAACAACATCGGCCACAACGCGTAAGCCGGGTTGCGCTTCTCCGACTTCAGCCACACCGTCACGACCAGCAGGCTGAGTGCGGCCATCAACTGGTTCGACGCGCCGAACAACTGCCACAGGTAGACCCACGTGCCGGTGATGACCAACGCGAGCGTCAGCACCATCGAGATGAGGCTCGACACGTGCATATTCTTCACCGCTGGGATCGCCTCGCCGGCCCACTCCGTCAGCGTCACGCGCATCACGCGGAAGACCAGTTGCACGACCGTGAGCACGATGACGACGAACGCGCCGAAGCCGAGCGCCGTGCCAAAAGCCTCAGGAATCGCGCCGAATGTCCCTGCATACAGCAGCTTGCCGACGCCAGCGGCGAACCGCCCGCCGCCACCACCCGCCCCGGCGATCGACACGGCCACGAGCGAGAGCAATGCCAGCGTGTTCTCGGAGAACATCGCACCGCCGCCCACCGGCAGCCCGTCGGTCTCGTACTCCAACTGCCGCGCCGTGCCGACCGAGCCGAACAGCGCGTGCCAGCCGGAGATGGCGCCGCAGGCGATGGTGACGAACAGCATCGGCCAGAGCGGCTGCCATGCCTGGCCAGCCGCAAGCGTGAAGCCCAGGCCGGGCTTGGTCGCTTCCAGTGTGAACGTGGCGATGGGGACGACATTTCCGGCTGCATCCGTCGTCGTCGCGCCGGTGATCGGCGCAAGGACCGCGCCCACGGCACTCAAACCAATGGTGATGAGCGTGACCCAGAAGCCGATGTAGTTCACCGGCTGGGCGAAGCGCCAGATGGGCAGGTTGGCGCCCAGGTAGGAGAATACGAACAGGAACAGCACCCACAACAGATAGGACGGCAACGTGCTGATTTGCCCAGTGTCGGCATTGTAGACAGCCGTCGAAGGCCGCTTGCCGTCCGCGCCAGGGGCAGGGATGCGCGGGTCAGCATTCGTCGGGTCGACGACGGTGTAGAGTACCTGCCCCCCGGTGAGCCCGTTGACCGCGGTGTTGATGCCGGATACCGCCTGCCCAACCGGGCCCTCGACCGTCCTGCCTTCGACCACTGTCCGGCCAGCCGGCCCGAGTACCATCGCTGCCATGGTTACGGCCACGACGATGATCGTCACGACGGTCAGGCTCATCTTCCGTGTGTACAGCAAGTAGCTGGCTAACAGCCCCATAACGGCAAGCATGAAGATGCCGAAGGGCACGTCCGCGCGGGCGGCCAGGATCGCGGCCAGAATGCCGACGAATGCGCCGGCAACCAGCAGCAGGTAGAAGAAGATGAACACGAACATGATCGTGCGCGTGCGCGGCGCGATCAGTTTGTGGGCGATGGCGCTCAGGCTGTTGCCGTCGTTGCGCACCGACAGCATGATGGCGGAATAGTCGCTGGCCCAGCCGATGAACGACACTCCGATCACCAGCCACAGCAGCGCTGGCAGCCAGCCCCACAGGTTCGCCGCCGTGATGACGCCGACGATCGGCCCGGCGGCGGCGATAGACTTGAAGTGATAGCCGTACAGCACGTTGCGGCTGGTCGGCATGAAGTCCACGCCGTCCATGTACAACTTGGCCGGCGTCGCGCGACTGGCATTGGCTTGAATGACGTTGCGATCGATGCGCCTGGCGTAGAAGTTATAGGCCAGGTAGATGACGACCGCCCCGATGACGACGATAAACAGGGTGTTCATATGTGTTCCTCCTCAACCAGAATGATCGATGAGCGGATAATCCACACGGTTGTGAGGCAAACGACCCTGGTCTCCCCCGTGTCACCTCCTTTCCCCCCGCAGTCGATGGGCGCAGTCTCAACTACGCCGGCACCGCGTTCAATCGGTCGGCGATTTCGGCTTCAGCGGCGGCGAAATCCGTGCCGCTGAACTTCACCCGCCCTTCGACGATGACGGCCGGATAACGTCGCAAGCCGTGCCGAAGCGACTTCCAGAAACCTTCCAGCGAAGTCGCGTCGACGACTTTGACGATCACCCGGTCGCAGTGAATCTGGAACAGGCGCCGCACCCAGTCCGACACGGCTTGATAGTCTTGCTGCAGATCGGGCGGCAGCGCGCTCCTGACCTGCTCCTCATGCAGGCCCTTGCTGAAGCCGGTCTCTTGCCAGACCACCTCGCAATGCGTGCAGTGATAAAAGGCCGTCGGCGCGTAGGCCACGATCTCTACCAGTAAAGGCTTGCTTTCCATGATTCTCCTCCTCGCCTATCGCCTATCGCGTATCGCTTATCGCACATCGCATATGCGATCGAGGTTGACCGGCGATACGCCATATGCGATATGCCATCAGCCATCAGCCATCTGCCATCTGCCATCTGCCACCCACCATCGAATCCACGACTTTCAAGCATGTCCAGATAAATTCGTGGGCAGGCGCTGGCACACCGACTTCGCGCCCGAGGCGGACCACCGCGCCGTTGATCGCGTCGTGCTCCAGACGCCGCCCCGCTGCCACATCACGCTGCATCGACGATGTCGCCGCCGGATCGAGGTTCGCGCAGAAGGTCATGGTTTTCTCGACCACATCGGCATCGAGCGGGATGCCGCGGGCGCGCGCCACCGCCTCTACCTCGCGCATCGCCCTTTCCAAAAGCAAGCGTGACTCGACGCATGCCATCACCGGCCCTGCCGGCGCGCGAGTCACGCTGGTGATTCCGCTGAACGAGGCGATGAATAGCAGCTTCGTCCATAGAACCTTCTCGATTTCCGTGCTGACCTCGACCGTCACGCCGGCTTCTGCCAGGGCGTCTCCGATCGCCTTCACCCGCTCCGTCAAACGACCATCCAGCTCGCCCAGCGCGATACGCCGGAACTGGCTTTCCTGGCGAACGACACCCGGCTCGACAATCGACGCCACAATCCACGTCGCACCGCCGAGGATGGTCTGTCCGTCGAAATGGCGGCTGAGCATGGCCGCGCTTTCGACTCCGTTTTGCAAAGGCAAGATGACAGTTTGAGGGCCGACCAACGGGCGCATCGTCTGCGCCACACTATCCATATGATATGTCTTAACTGCCAAAATTGTCAAGTCCACCGCGCCGATTTCCGCTGGATTGTCGGTGGCGCGGGCGGGGTGAACCACAAAGTCGCCGTGAACACTCCGGATTTCCAGGCCGTGCGAGCGGATGGCGTGGAGATGCTCACCCCGTGCGATGAAGGCGACATCGTGCCCGGCACGCGCCAGCAACCCCCCATAATATCCGCCGACGCCGCCAGTCCCCACAATTGCGATGCGCATCAATAGTGATAACCCTTTGGGGGGCGCAAGGTTACGTCAAGCCATTCCCCAACCAGGGATTATGTTTTGCTGCGAACACAACTTGCGACGCACCTGTCAGGTGCGTCGCAAGTTCAAGCCCGTCCTAATAGCGGCCACGCACCTGCCAGGCGTCGGGATTCAGCAGCTCCTCCTCACGCGCGATGCCGATGCTCACCGCGCAGGCTTTGAACTCGGGGATCTTGGCCTGCGGATCGAGCGCGTCGATCGTGAGCACATTCGCAGCGGCTTCCGCAAAGTGCATGGGAATGAAGACCACACCCGGGCTGATCTTCGGGCTGACGTTGACTCGCAGCACGACCGAGCCGCGCCGTGAAGACACACGCACCACGTCGCCGGTCTTCACCCCGCAGCGGGCCGCGTCGATCTCGTGTATATCCACCAGTGCCTCCGGGAACAACGCGTCCAACTGCGAATGGCGCGTCATCGTGCCGCCGTGCCAGTGCTCCAACAAGCGGCCGGTGGTGAGGATGAAGGGGTACTCGTCGTCGGGCAGCTCGGTGACGGGCACGTACTCTAATGGGAAGAAACGACCCCGCCCGGACGGGAAAGTTTCTGCGAATAGGAACGGCGTGCCGGGATGCGTCTCGTCAGGCACGGGATATTGCAACCCGACCTTCTCGATGCGCTCGTACGTCACGCCCTTCAGCATCGTCGCCACGCCGGCCATCTCGCGGAACACTTCTTCCGGCTCTTCGTAGCTCCAGCGCGCCGTGTTCGGCCGACCCAGTCGCTTCTCGATGCGGTTCGCGAGATCGCAGATGATCTGCCAGTCCGGGCGGGACTGCCCGCGCGGCTCGATCGCCTGGCGCACGCGCTGCACGCGCCGGTCGGTGTTGGTGAACGTGCCTTCCTTCTCGGCCCAGGAAGCCGCCGGCAGGAGCACGTCGGCGAACGCGCCTGACTCGTTGATGAACACATCCTGCGCGACCAGAAATTCCAGTTGCTCCATATGGCGCCGAGTGACGTTCAGATTCGGCTCGGTCATCATCGGGTTCTCGCCCATAATGTACAGCGCGCGCACGCCGCCCGGCTTCGCGTTCGATAGAATCTCGGTCGTCGTCAGCCCGCGCTTCCGGCTCAAGCCGCCTGGCTCGACGTTCCACGCCTTCTCCCACCGGGCTGCGTTCTCTTCGTTATCGACTTCCATGTAGCCCGGATAGTGGAATGGCATCGCGCCGGAATCCGACGCGCCCTGCACGTTGTTCTGGCCGCGCAGCGGGTTGAGGCCGGTGCCCTCACGCCCGACGTGGCCGGTGAGCAGCGCCAGGTGGATCAGGCCGAGTGCGCTCGCCGTCCCATGCGACAGTTGCGAGATACCCATGCCCCAGTAGATCGCGCCGTTCTTGGCCGTGGCGTACATGCGCGCTGCTTCGACGATGAGATTGCGATCCACGCCCGAAATCGCCTCGGCGTACTCCGGCGTGAACTTCTCGACGGACTTCGCGAACTCTTCGTAGCCTTCGGTGCGCTCTTCGACGAACTTGTTATTGACCAGCCCCTCCCTGATGATGACATGCGCCATTGCGGTGAAGACCGGCACGTTCGTCCCCGGCTTGACCGGCAGCCACAACGTGGCGAAGTCGCACAGCTCGATACGGCGCGGGTCGATCACGATCATTTTCGCGCCGTGTTTCATCACCGCGGCTTTCATTTGCAGCGCAATAATGGGATGGTTCTCCGTCGTGTTGGAGCCGGTGACGATGAAGACGTCACTCTTGATCACTTCGGCGGCCGTGTTGCTCATCGCCGAGGAGCCGATCGCCTTCAGCAGCGCCATTACCGATCCGGCGTGACACAGCCGCGTGCAGTGGTCGATGTTGTTGGTGAGGAACAGCGCGCGAAACATCTTCTGGAGGAGATAGTTGTCCTCGTTCGTCGCCTTGGCGCAGCAGTACACCGCCATCGCGTCCGAGCCGTCGCGCTCATAGATCTCAATCAGTCGATCGGCGACGGTATCGAGTGCTTCGTCCCAAGACACCTCGCGCCATTCGGACGGGTCGAACGCCTGGGTGCGCTCGCCGGGCTTCTGCAGCGTGCGGCGAATGAGCGGCGTCGTCACGCGCGCCGGGCTGTAGATGAAGTCGTAGCCAAAGCGCCCTTTGACGCACAGGTTGCCCTGGTTCACGACGCTGTCGAAGGGCGACGTGACCCTATAGATGGTGTCGTTCTTGATGTGCAGCTCGAGATTACAGCCCACTCCGCAGTAGGGACAGGTGGTGGGAACAACTCTGTCAGCCTGAATCATGGCAACCTCCTTCAGAAACTGTCTTAAAATCCCTGGTTGACTTAAAACCCCCGTGGTTGACGCATCCCCATGCGTCAACAGCCTTATGCCACAATCAGGGCGATGGCTGCAAGCGTCACAACAATGCCGAACGCTTGCGGACGCGCGATGCGCTCCTTTAGAATCAGCCACGCTAGCCAGACTGTCGTCGCCGGGTAGAGCGATGCCAGCACGGCCGCCACGTCCAGCCGGCCCGCCCGCGCCGCGAGCGCGAAGAATGCGTTGCCGCCGGCATCCATCGCGCCAGCCAGTGCGATGAGTGGCAGCGCTTGGATGTCCGGCAGCCGTGGCCGGCGATTGAATGTCGCCACTACGATCATGAGCGTCAGCGAGGCCACCCGTGCCGCGACCAGCGGCCACAGCACCGCCGCATCGCTCACCTGGCCGATGAAGACCAGAAAGAACCCAAAGCCCAATCCGGCCATGATTGGCAGCCCAAGGTCGCCGATACGAACTCGCATCCCCTCCGTGCGCGACACGAGCCAGATTCCGATCAGCGCCAGTCCGAACCCGATCCGTTGCGGCATGTCCGGCAGGCCCTCGACAAATGCGCCGACGACGACGGGCACGATCGCCGTGATCACCGCCGAGACGGGAGCCGCCACGCCCATCCGTCCAAGCGCCAGCGCGCGGTACAGGCCGATCAAGCCGACAACGCCCGCCAGCCCGGCCAGCACGCCCCACGCTGGTTGACCGGGGGATGGCATCGGTTCTCTGAAAGCAAGCGCCGATATGACGAGCAGGATAGCGCCAACGACCTGCGACGCGATGATGACCGCGTAGACATTCGTCCGCTTCGTCGCCAGACCGCCACTGAAATCACCTGTGCCCCAGCACGCCGCCGAGGCCAATCCGAAGGCGACCGTCGCAAGTTCTGATCCGATCAGACTCTCATCCTTTCGGTGCGATCATCTTCTATGCTCGTGTCGCGTAGCGCAGGGACATGACCATCAGCGCTTCATCCGCTTAGCGAGTGTTTCTTAAAGTCATGCGGCCTGTCATTCCCGCATGCTCTTGGCGGGAATCCAGTAGCCCAGCCCACGTTAATCGCCGACAGTCACTCTGGATGCCCGACAAAAGCGTTCGGGCATGACAGAATTGGCCATTTTAGAAACACTTTCTTAGGCAGGGATAGCAGTCACCTCCACCCGGTATCCGAGCCGCTCAAGGAACTCATAGCAGTCATCCCAGGACAAGCCAAACTCGCGGACATCGGCCAAGCCAAGACGCGCAATGATGTCTACCAAGAGATCATTGTCAGCCTCGTCGATCTCTCCTTCCATCATCACGTTCTCCGCCCAATTGACCAGCTCAGTAAGTGTAAGTTGTCGGTTCAGGTATTCCAATAGTTTGGTTTGCAAGACGCTGCGCGTTATCATCACGAGAAGTTCCCTGATTTCCTTTATTTCCTTTCTTTCCTGCTCTTCCTTCTCTCTGCCCGCGTCAAGTTCATAATCTCATCCGGCGTCCTGCCCTCCTCCAGCAGCCACTCGCGCTTGGGCTTGAGCGCGCCGGTCGGGCACACACCGACGCACTGCCCGCAGAACACGCACGTCGTCTCCGGCATCGGCTTGTCAAAGAAGGTGCCGATGCGCGTATCGAAGCCGCGTCCCTCGAAATTGATCGCAAACGTATACTGCGCATCCTCGGCGCACACCTGCACGCAGCGCCAGCACAGGATGCACTTGGCGTAGTCTCGAATATACATCGGGTTGTCGTCGAGCACGGGATACTCGCGCCGCTCGCCGTCGGCGAAGCGGCTGACGTCGGCGCGGTACTCCAGCTCCAATCTCTTGATCTCCGGCGCCTCCGATAAGTCCACCGCCGACCCCAACATCTCCAGAATCGTGCGCCGGCTGCGCTCGACGCGCTCGCTGTGTGTCTTCACCTGCATGCCTTCGGCGACCTGCGCGATGCAGCCCGGCGCCAGGACGCGCGCGCCCTCGACTTCGACGACGCACACACGGCACAGCGCGTTCGGCGTGCAATGATCGTGGTAGCAGATCGTCGGCACTTCGACGCCTATCTGCCGCGCCGCCTTATGGATCGTCGTCCCGGCCGGCACGGTCACCGCCTGCCCGTCGATCGTCAACGTCACCGTTTCGCTCATCCCGTCTCCTGAGTCTCAGCAATTTTCAGACTTCGGAAGTCTCAAGGCGTATTCTCGCAGGCGATGGTGGCCTGAAATCCGAGCAATTTCGTCGGCAAGATGCCACTTGAAGACTTCCGAAGTCTCGGCCGTGGCTGAGTTCATGTTTCTCCGTGTCTCTGTGTCTCTGTGGCTAACACCTCTGCATCGATCCAATCAGCCACACGCTGCAGCCGCTCTGGATGCGTGTACACGTTCATCGATCCGCGCCGCACGTAGCCCGCCAGAGTGATGTTCCACTCGCGCGCCAGCCGGACGGACATCGACGTCGGCGACGTGCGCGAGGCGACGATCGGGCAGCCCATGCGCGCCGCCTTGTTGATCATCTCCGACGAGATGCGCCCGGTAGACAGCAGGATCAGGCCGCGCGGATCGATCCCTTCGACGAGACATGCGCCGCGCAGCTTGTCGATGGTGTTATGCCGGCCTACGTCCTCCGCGACGACGATCAGGCGCTCGCCGTCCGACAGCGCCGAGGTATGCACGCCGCGCGCCCGCGCATACAGGCTGCCGCGCTGCTGCATGGCGTTCATTAACTCGAACAATCGCTCGGGCGCGATCGTCAGAGACGAATCGAGCGGCTCGGCCGTCTTCGACAGATCGTCGAACGTCACCCCGCCGCCGCATCCCGACGTGAGAATGAGGCGATCCGGGCGCGCGAAGTCGGCTCGCCTCAGCCACACGTCGACGCACGCGCCGGATGGACAAACGTGCACAGCCCGCACGTCGTCCATGCTCGCGATGATGCCTTCGTTGCAGAGGAACCCCAGCGCCAGCCAATCCTGCTCGCGCGGGCTGGACATCACCGTCGCCAGCTCGGCGCCATTGACGAAGATCGAGACGAAGCCCTCTTCGATGACTTCCTCTGCGACCGCCTCCCAGCCGTCGCGGTACTCGTGGTAGGCGAGCTTGACCACGCCGTCCGACATATACACACTCCTCAGTGGTCGGTGATCAGTAATCAGTCATCAGTCATCAGTGATCGGTCATCAGTGGTCAGTGGTAACTGCTCAGCCGTTGCGCTCGCACCGTGCGGCGTCATTCCCGCACGCTTTAGGCGGGAATCCAGTAACCTGCCAGCCTGGATGCCCGACAAAATCATTCGGGCATGACGGCTGAGCAGTTACGGTCAGTGATTTACATTGATCACTGATCACTGGCCACTGATTGCTGGTCACTGATTACTGGTCACCGAACATCTCCGGCCACAGTTTCATAGCGCTCAGCACGGCCGTCGCCGCCGTCTGGCCCAGCCCGCACAGCGACGCGTCCGTCATCGTCCAACCGACGTCGGACAGCCGCTCTCGGTCGCCGGCTGCCAAGCGCCCCTCTGCGAACCGCTCCAGGATTTCGAGCTGGCGCTGCGTGCCGAGTTGACAGGGATAGCACTTGCCGCACGATTCGTGGGCGAAGAACCGCGCCAGGCGCACCAGCACGTCGCGCATGTCGCGCGTCTCGTTGAATACCATCACGACGCCGGAGCCGAGCGGCAGCCCCGCCGCGCGCAGGTCTTCAAACGTCAGCCTCACGTCCAGGTCTTTTTCCGTCGCGAACGCGCCGGCCGCGCCGCCGAACAAAATCGCCTTCAGCGAGCCACCGGTCACGCCCCCGGCCAGGTCGTCGAGCAGGCGCCGGATCGTCACGCCGAAAGGCACTTCATATAAGCCCGGCTGCTTCACGTCGCCGGACACGCAGAACAACTTCGGCCCGGTCGACCTTTCAGTGCCGATCTGCCGAAACGCGGCCGCGCCCATCGTCACGACGGTCGGGATGGCCGCCAGCGTCTCGACGTTATTGATCGCCGTCGGCTTTCCGAACAGCCCGTGCGTCGTCGGGAACGGCGGCTTGACGCGCGGGAAGCCTCGCCTGCCCTCGATCGATTCGAACAGCGCGGTCTCCTCGCCGCAGATGTACGCGCCCGCGCCGCTGCGCACCTCGACATCCAGATCGAAGCCCGAGCCGAGAATGTCCGCGCCCAGGTAGCCCGCATCCCGGCACGCCTGTACGGCAGCCTC
>DATEUJ010000106.1:0-5074 GCA_035283185.1 Anaerolineae bacterium
CAACAGAACCGCGACGTCTTGGATTATCTCACCGAAGCGTGTGCCGCGGCGGCGAGAGGTGACCCGCCCCCGTCGCTGCTGCCTGACACACCGGTCGTCAAGGCGGCTACGTAGGTTCATAGACCAACTGAACGGTTACGGGCATTCGTTGACAGAGCTCCTTGAAATCCATATTGAGCTTTGTTCATTTCGTTGATTCGTTGTCCTATTCGTTGACACCGGTCTTCAGTGCATACTGAATCGCCCGTTCCAGCGTCATCGCCCGTCCGCTGGCCCAAGCCGCCGCAAGCCTGGCCTCGTCGAGGTGGGCGCGGTCGGCCACGATGCGGTCTCCCGGCTTGATGAGGTCAGGCGACCTCCGAATGTGCCGACCACTCGGCCACAATCTCGCGGTTCTCGCGCACGTTCTCCAACCAGCTCCGGCGTAGGGTTTCGTCTTGGATCTTGCCGGCGACGAGCATCACGCGCTCATAAGCGCGGCGCAGGTAGTCGTCAGCTTCCGCTTCGCGGCTCGCCGCCCGGAGCGCGTGAGCGTGCGCCAGGAATATTCTTTCCGGCCAGAGGGGAGAAGGGCTAATGGCCGCCAGCCGCACGGCCTCCGTCGAGTGGGTCAGCGCTTTGTCCGCCTCATCCAATGCCAGGTACAGCCTCGCGGCGATCATGAACGCCGTGGCGTAGGTCCCTGTGAACCACTTCGTGGTGAATGTCTCGATAAACTGCTGGACAGCGTCCAACCCGTCACGGAGCAAGGCCGGATTCGCCGCGCGGTCGTCGATCTGTCTGCCTTCCAGCCAGGCGGCATATGCCAGGTAGCGATGCGGCGCGAATGTTGACATGTGACGCCCGGTTTTCACCCACCGTTCGAGGGCGTCCTGCAAGTGAAGCCTGGCCTGCACGTACTCGCCGCGTTCAGCCTGCAAGCGGGCCATATGCGACAGAGCGAGTGATTGAGACGCGTCGTCGAGCTGGCCGGTGGCGAGTGCTGCTCCGAACAATTCGATGGCCGTCCCAAACTGGCCCAGGTTGCCCAGTACAAATGCTTTTGACCAGTTGATCTCTGCGATTAGAAACTGATTGTTGGTCGACTGGGCCTTTGCCAATTGCGTTTCGAGAAACGCCAGCTCCGCTTCGTAGTCTCCTCGGCGGTCAAAGTGGTCCCCACACAAGAAACTAATGGCGTCGTCAACGATATGGGTCGAATCAATGGCCTCGCCGATGTCCAGCGCCTGGCGCAAGCACGCTTCGGACTCATCCAGCCTTGCCAGGGAGGCAAGAACGCCACCCAAGTTATTCAGCGTCATGCCTTCGCCTTCCCGGTCGCCCAACTCGCGGTGCAGAGCAAGCGCCGCCTGGGCGACAGGCAGGGACTCGACCCATCGATCCTGGCTGCCATATATGACACCCAGGCGCCGCAGGCCTGCGGCCTCTTGCTGCCGATCGCCGGTCTCCCGACTCAGAGTGATCGCTTCCTGGGCCGTCTGCTCCGCAGCGGATAGTTCGCCCAGGCGCTCCAGCGTTAACGCGAGCATGTGTAGACAGGTCGCCGTTTCGCCGGGAAGCCCCGCCTGGCGGAAGCGCGTCACCGCTTGTTCCAGCACTGTGCGACTCTGGAGGAAGTCAAACTGAACGAGTGTGGCGATCTCACCTAATCGCCGCAGCGCGTGCCCTTCGCGCACCGCGTCGCCCAGCCTCCGCGCGATCTCGGCGGCGCGTTCCGCCGGCTCTCGCGCGCGGAAGTGCTCGGTCGCCAGGTAGAAATCTGCCAGCGCGATCAGCGCGTCGCAGCGGCGGGCGTCGTCGTTTTGCTTTTCCGCCAGGGCCAGCATCGCCTCCGCGTCGGCGCGCTGCGCCTCGCGCCGGGCGACCAGGTCGTACACCGCCGCACGCGCGGCGAGCAGATCGAAACGATCGCCGTCCTTTTCGGGGTCGGCAGGCATCAACGCCAGCGCCTGGGTGTAGAGGCGGATAGCGTCGGCGTTGGCGTAGACCTTGCGCGCCCGGTCGGCGGCGCGGATGGTATAAGTGTGCGCCCGTTCCTCGTCGCCGGCTTCACCGTAATGATACCCCAGCGCTTCGAAATCATCCGGCCGTAGACGCTCGATCACCGAAGCGACGTGGCGGTGCAGGCGATGGCGGCGCAGGCCGCTCATGCTCTCGCGCAGCGTCGCCGGGATGAGCGCGTGGGCGAAGGCGAACGCCTCCTGGCCCGATCGCTTCACTTCGCCGATGAGCTGCGCCCGCTCGGCGCGCTCAAGCGCGTCGAGCAGCGTGTCTTCGACCAGTTCGCCGGTCTGCTTCAGTGTCTCAAAGTCGAACTCCCGCCCAATGATCGCCGCCAGCCGCAGCGTTTCCTGCGCCGCCTCAGGCAGTTTACCTACACGCGACTGAATCGCCACCCGCACACTCTGCGGAATCTCCAGCTCGGCCATGCTCGGCCGATGCCAGCGCCCGTCCGCGAAGGTCAGCTTGCCGCTCTCGATGAGCGCCTTGCACACTTCTTCGACGAAGAACGGGTTGCCTTCCGTCTCATGATAGATGCCTTCGAGGAATTCCGGCGTGATGTCTTCTGCGAACATGGTGGCCAGCAAGTCGCGCGTCTGATCGCGGGTGAGTCGCGACAGCTTGAGGCGCGTCGCCAGGCGCTCGCGGTTGAGGTCGTGCAGCACCTCGTTCAGCGCGCGCGCTTCGTCGAGCTCGACTTCGCGGTACGTCACGACGATCATCACCGGCCGCATGCGCATCCGGCGGGCGATGTGCCGCACCAGCGCCAGCGTGCCGCCGTCGGTCCAGTGCGCGTCGTCGATGACAAGCAGCAGCGGGGCGCGCTCGGCCAGGTAAGTGAACAGCGCTACGACGCTTTCAAACAGGCGCTGCTGTTCGGCCTGCGGATCGAGCGGCGGATTGGGTGGAACGTCCACGTAGCGCGCACGTAGAGACGGCGCGAGGGTTATGAGATCGGCGAGGACGAGACGGGGCAGACCTGACGGGTCTCCGAGACCCGTCAGGTCTAGAGCCGCCTCGACGATCTGGGCGATGGGCGCGTAGGGCGCGCCGCCTTCGGCATAGCATTCGCCAACCAGCACCCCGCTGCCTGTAACCCCGACGCGGGTGGCGAGTTCGCGCACAAAGCGCGTCTTGCCGACTCCCGGCTCACCGCTGATCAGCAATACCCGGCCTTCGCCCACCTCGCCCGATGCGGCGCGCCGCCAGTGTGCATTCGCTTCCGCAAGCTCGCGCTCGCGGCCCACCAGCCGCCCGCGCACGATGCGATCGAGGGGCGACGGTTCGCCTGCCCCCGCAGCGTCCACTTCGGCAGAATCGATCCGCTCCAACGCCTGGATGACCTCGCTCGCCGAAGCCGGCCGGTCTTCCGGAAGTTTGCGCAGCAGCCGCACGATCAGCGCATCGAGTGCGGCCGGGATCGCCTCGTTGTGCGCGCGCGGCGGGACGAGGGGCGCGTGCAGGTGCTGCGAAATCAGGGCGATGGGGTCGTCCGCCGTGAATGGCAGGCGACTCGTCGTCAGCTCGTACAGCATGACGCCCAAGGCATACAGGTCGGCTCGACCATCGACCGCTTCGCCCAGCGCCTGCTCCGGCGCGAGATAGGACACCGTGCCGACGGGCGTGCCCTCCGGGGTGAGCCGCGAGGCGACTGAGCGCGCCAGGCCGAAGTCCATCAGCTTGACCACAGGTAATAGGTCATTGGAGATTAGGACGTTTTCCGGCTTGATGTCGCGGTGGATGATCCCTCGCACATGGGCGTGTTCGAGCGCGGCGCAGACCTGGCGTGCGATGGCCAGGATCTCATGCATGTCGTCGGGTCGGTGGTCGCGCAGGCTCGAGCCTTCGACCAGCTCCATCACGACGAAGGGTGCGCCGCCGGCTTCGCCGGCGTCATAGACGGAGACAATGTTCGGATGGTTGAGCCATGCCAGCCTGGGCTTCGTGCAGCAGCCGCGCCCTTGCGTGGCTCCCCAGGCTGGCATGGCTCAACACCTTGACGGCGACCACCCGCCCGAGCACCGCGTCGTGCGCGCGGTAGACGACTCCCATCCCACCCCGGCCAAGCTCCGACTCGAGCCGATAGCGGTGGTGCAGGGTCATGCCGGCCACAAGCAAGGGCGCAGCCGATAGGATATTGAGCGGCGGAAAGTCGGCCGGCAGCCCGGCGATCACCAACTGGTACAGGCGCTTGGGCGTGCGCAGGTCTTTCAAGTGATGCTCGCCCAGGTCACGCAGCGTCACCCCGTCGGGCAAATCGAATTTCACCAGTGCCTGGGTCGTTTCCGAGAGAAGCACCTGCCCGCCGTGCCCCGCCGACCCAATCCGCGCGGCGCGATGCACATCCAGCCCAACGTAACCGCTTTCCGTCAGAATGGCCTCACCGGTGTGCAGGGCCATCCGCACACGCACGACGACGCCTTCAGGCCAGGCATGCGCAGCAAGCGCGCGCTGCGCATCGACAACCGCGGCGATGGCGTCCGACGCGCGCACGAACACGACGAAGAAAGCATCTCCCTGCGTGTCGATCTCGCGCCCGTTCCACTTCTCAAACGCGGCACGCAAAATCCTGTGATGATCGCCCAGTACGGCAGCGTACTCGTCTCGCAGGCGCTGCAAGAGCTGCGTCGAGCCTTCGATATCGGTGAACAGGAAAGTCACCGTGCCCGTGGGCAAGTCAGCCATGGGTCGCGTTTGCGCCTACGTGATCGTCGCGAATGTCGTGTGCGCGGGATGGCAACGTGGCCCTGTAATGGGGACCGGAACTATGGCGATGCGTCAGGTATCCGACTTCACGCAGTGGGGACGGTATTGGTCAGCAGAGGTATAACTAGTTTTTGGTGCGAAAGAGGCCTCCGCAGCCGTGAGCGGGTATACTTATCCGCGAGAAAAAAGACAAACAGCGCGGAGGCTTGCCAGAATGTTACGCGATAAGTACGAAGCTGACAAGGTGTTCTTGGACATCAGCGAACTCCTGGCTCTAGACCTGGATCCGGTCTTGGCCCAGATCGATACGCTGTTGGACGACGACGAGCTGTTTCAGCTCATCCGTGCCGACCTGGCCAAGCGTTAC
>DATEUJ010000107.1:0-13855 GCA_035283185.1 Anaerolineae bacterium
CAACCGCTCATTCATCGGCGGCACCGCTGTGATCTGAGTCTGTTCCAACTCGGCTTGCGACTCTTGGATTATCTGCTTAACCATGATCGGCCTATCCCAATCTCATTCGCGCTTGAGCCAGAAAGTGTCCGGTAGTGAATAAGGAGTTAGAGTTGTGAGTTCCGCTTCTGCTCGATCTTCGCCCAGGTATCCTTCAACGCCACCGCCAGGTTGAAGACCGGCTTCTCCGGCGTCGAGTCCGGGTCGGTGCAGAAGTAACCCTGGCGCTCGAACTGGAAGCGGTCGCCGGGGCGCGTGTCGGCAAGGCTGCCCTCAACACGACACTGATCGAGCGCGGTCAGCGAATGGGGATTGATGTAAGTCGTGAAGTCTTCGCCGGCTTCGGGATCGGGGCGGCTGAACAAGCGGTCGTACAGACGCACCTCCGCCGGGATGGCGTGCGCGGCCGGGACCCAATGCAGTGTCGATTTGATCTTGCGACCGTCGGGCGCGTCGCCGCCGCGCGTGGCCGGATCATAGGTGGCGTGGACTTCGACGACTTCACCCTGATCGTTCTTGACCGCGCCCGTGCACTTGACGAGATAGGCGTAGCGCAGGCGCACTTCGTTGCCAGGGAACAGGCGGTAATACTTTGGCGGCGGCACTTCCTTGAAATCTTCCTGCTCGATGTATAGGACTTTAGAGAACGGCACTTTGCGCGTGCCCGCTCCCGGATCTTCCGGGTTGTTGACCACGTCCATTTCCTCGACCCGATCGTCCGGATAGTTGTCGATCACCAGCTTGAGCGGGCGCAGGGCACCCATGCGGCGCGGGGCGCGCTTGTTCAAATCCTCGCGCAGGCAGTGTTCCAGCAGCGTCACATCCACCACGCTATCGGTCTTGGCCACGCCGATGCGGCTGGCAAAATCGCGGATCGATTCAGGCGTGTAACCGCGGCGGCGCAAGCCGCCGAGCGTGGGCATGCGCGCATCGTCCCAGCCGCGCACGACACCTTCCTGCACCAGCCGGAGCAGCTTGCGCTTGCTCATCACGGTGTAGTTCATGTTGAGGCGCGCGAACTCGATCTGGCGCGGCGCGAAGATCTCCAATTCCCTGAGGAACCACTCGTATAGCGGGCGATGCGCTTCGTATTCGAGCGAGCACAGCGAGTGGGTGATGCCTTCGATCGAATCGCTCTGGCCGTGCGCGAAGTCGTACATGGGGTAAATGCACCACTTGTCCCCGGTACGGTGGTGAGCCGGCTCGTGGAGGATGCGATACATCACCGGGTCGCGCAGGTTGATATTGCCGGAGGCCATATCGATCTTGGCGCGCAGCACGCGCGCGCCGTCGGGGAATTCGCCCTGGCGCATGCGCTCGAACAGGTCGAGGTTTTCTTCCACCGATCGTTCCCGATACGGACTCTCAATGCCCGGTTCGGTCAGCGTGCCGCGATTCTGGCTGACTTCTTCCGGCGATTGATCGTCGACGTAGGCTTTGCCTTTCTCGATCAGCTTGATCGCCATCTCGTACAACTGATCGAAATAGTCGGAGGCGTAGAATTCGCGATCGTCCCAGGTAAAGCCTAGCCAGCGAATGTCTTCTTTGATCGCGTCGACGTACTCGACGTCTTCTTTGGTCGGGTTGGTATCGTCGTAGCGCAAGTTGCACAGGCCACCATATTCTTCGGCGATGCCGAAGTCGATGCAGATGGCCTTGGCGTGACCGATATGCAGGTAGCCGTTGGGTTCCGGCGGAAAGCGCGTATGGACGGTGGTGTAGCGACCCGACTTCAAATCCTCCACGACGGCCTCGCGGATGAAGTCGGTCGGCTTGATGGCTTCTACAACAGACATAGCCGGGTCCCTTGGAACGAAGTTTGACAAACCAATTATATCTGATCAGCCGTCCAACCCCGCTGGGCGGGGGGCAGGCACGGGCGTCCCCTCCGCTCCGCTACGAGGATCTGCGTCAAGCAGCAACTGCTCGGCCTTCTTCAACCGCTCGACCGTTTTCTCTCGCCCCAGCGCTGCAATCGAGGCAAACAGCGGCGGCGATACGGTCTTGCCCGTCACGGCCACGCGAATCGGCGTGAAGAACAGGCCGGGCTTCATGCCGGCGGCTTCGGCGGCCTCGCGGAAAGCGTGCTCCAGCGGCTCGGCTTCAAACGGCTCGATGGCGCTGAGGATCGTCTCGGCTCGCTTCAGCACATTCAACGTCGTTTCCTTCGCCATGCCTTTACCGGCGAGTTGCGCCGGATCGGGCGAGAGACCGTCGCCGAACAGAAAGTCCGTCATCTCCACCGCGTCTTTCAACGTCACCAGACGTTCTTGAATGCCGGGTGTGATCTTGTGCAGCGCGTCCACATCGACTTCGACGCCCGCTTCTAGCAAGAAGGGATAGAGGCGCTGGGCGAGCTCGCCGCTCGGCAGCGCGCGGATGTACGCGCCGTTCATCCAGTCGAGCTTGTCGTAAGGGAAAGCGGCGGGCGCGGGATTGACGTGCTCTAGGCTGAACAGGCTGGTCAATTCCTCGATCGTGAAGATTTCCTGCTCGATACCCTCGCCGGGCGCCCAGCCGACGAGCGCCAGGAAGTTTCTGAGAGCTTCCGGGAGGTAACCCGCCTCGCGGAACTCGGATACGAAAACCGACTCTTCGAACTTGCCGCCCACGGGCTGCGCCTTGCGCTTGCTCATCTTACCCTTGCCGGTCGGGTTGAGGATCACCGGCAGGTGCGCGAAGACGGGCGGCGTCCAGCCGAATGCCTGATAGATCAGGAAGTGCTTGGGCAAGCTGGGCAGCCACTCGTCGCCGCGCAGGACGTGACTGATGTGCATGTCGTGATCGTCGACCATCGCGGCCAGGTGGTAAGTGGGGAAACCATCGGACTTGAGCAGCACGAAATCGTCCTGGATGCGATTCTCGACGACGATCTGGCCGCGAATCGCGTCGTGAAGGATCGTCTGCCCGTCGAGCGGCACGGCCAGCCGGACGACGTGTGGCCGGTTCGGATCGACTGCGCCCGGCTTTTTGTTTTGGCATAGCCGATCGTAGCGCGGCGGCTCCTTGCGCGCCATCTGCTCTTTGCGAACCTGTTCCAGGCGCTGCGGCGAGCAGTCGCAGCGGTAGGCTGCGCCGCGGGCGATCAGCTCCTCGGCGGCTTCTTTGTAGCGCGGCAGCCGGAGCGATTGGATGTACGGGTTGTGCGGCCCGCCGACGTCCGGCGCTCCCTCGTAATCCTCGTTCGTCTGCATGCGGCGCAGGCTGGCGCGGTCGGGGCCTTCGTCCCACTGCAAGCCGAGCCACAGCAGACCGTCCATGATCGCGCGCACGCCCCCGGGTGTGTAGCGCTTCTGGTCGGTGTCCTCGATGCGCAGGATGAAGACGCCGCCGTGCTTGCGCGCGAACAGCCAGTTGAACAGCGCGGTGCGCAAGCCGCCTACATGCAAGTAGCCGGTAGGCGAGGGAGCAAAGCGAACGCGGACAGGATTGGTCATGTGGTCGTGTAGTCAGTTAGTCGTGTAATCTGCTAATGGGATGATTAGTATGCCAGCCTTATCTACGCCGGTTCGGGCGATATGTCATACGTGATCGGCAGGAGACGATCCAGGTTCAGGTGTTGCGATGCGTCGAGAATCTCGATGCCCACAATTCTGTCATCGTCTCCGATGTCCAAAACAATGTCCTCAGAGACCCGCCTATTCATCGTGTTCTGCTTCCGATCGTCCAGGCGGATGTAGAGCAGATCGGTCTTGGCATTATAGTGAATCTGCATTCGTTCCACGTTCTTCGGCCCGTTCAAGTGTGTGCGGATCGATCTGGATATCCATAGTGCGGACCACTGCTGCAGCTAAGTCTTTAGACGTTGCTAGAATCAAAATCAGCGCGGGGAGCGCAGTTCTTTTAGAGGGACCTCATAGCTAGAACTCGATCTTCTTGTGTCGCATGACGATGCTCTGCACGATGCCCAGAGCGATCAGCGTCGTCACGAGTGAGCTTCCGCCGTACGACACCAGCGGCAAAGGCAGGCCGGCCACCGGCACCAGCCGCAAATTCATGGCGATGTTGATCGCCGACTGGAACAGGAGCATGGCGAAGACGCCGACCGCCGTAATGCGCCCGAAATCGTCGCGGGCGAGCGACGCCGCGCGCAACAGGCGGACGAGCAGCAGGCCGATCAAGGCCAGCAAGATCACCGCGCCGGCGAAGCCAAGCTCCTCGCCGATGACCGAGAAGATGAAGTCGGTGTGGCGGACCTTCAGGAAGCGTCCCTGGCTCTGGCTGCCCTGCGCGTAGCCCTGGCCGAACAGCCCACCGTTGCCGATACTGATCTCGGCCTGCAGCAGGTTATACTCGGCGTCCGGGTTGTTGCGCGGATCCAGAAACGTGGCGATGCGCGCGCGCTGGTAATCCGCCATCTGCGACCAGACCAGGGGCAGCGCGATCAGCACCACGGCGGCGAGCAGGAGGGCGTGGCGCGCCTTCATGCCCGCGACGTAGAACATGGTCATGCCGACGACGCAGACGACAATGGCCGTGCTCAGGTTGGGCTGCGCGAAGATGAGCGCAACCGGCGCGGCGATCAACGCCAGCGTGCCGGCGAACGTCTTCATTTTGCCGATGCGTTCCTTCTGCGCCGCGAGATGGCCTGCCAGCGCCGGGATGAGCAACACCTTCGCCAGCTCGGCGGGCTGGATGTTGAACAGCGCCACGTCGATCCAGCGGCGCACGTCGCCGATCTCGCTGCTGCCCAGTATCAAGGCGATCGCCAGCAGCGCGAAGGAGACGGCGTACAGCGCGCGGTAGAGGTTGGACCAGAGGCGGTAATCGATCGACGCCACGCCGAAATAGACGCCCAGCCCCAGCAGCGCGAACTGCGCCTGCCTGCGCGCGGCGTTGGCCAGGTCGCTGCCCGGCGGCGCGCCCAGCGTCGCGCTATGGATCATCAAGATGCTGAGCGCGCTCAGCAAGACGATCGCGATGAGCATCATCCCATCGAAGTGGCGCCAGGCGGCACGCGCGTACGACGATCTTCCTCGCGCTTCTCGAACGACGGCCAACTACTCCTCCTTAAGTTCCTTCATTGCCTTGAGTTCCTTCAAAGGTGCTCACGCGAGGATTAAATAAGGAACTGAGGGAACCCCCGCAGACAGCGGGCGAGGGCAGGCTGAAGGAACTCCAGTCACGATGGTCCCCGCATGTGGCGGCCGTCAGCTAACGGAATGTCAGCCATCAGGCGGCTCTCCCGATCGTTCTGCGAGAAAGTGACCTGCACGCCGGCCTTGTCGATCTCGATGTGCTTGGAGATCACGGCGATGATTTCGTCTTTCAGCATTTCGAGCATCCCGGGCGAGATCTGGCTGCGATCGTGCACCAGCACGAGCTGCAGGCGCTGCTTGGCGATCTCGCGGCTCGTCGGCGGCCTTTGCCCGCGCAGGCGGCTGAGCAGATTCATGCCGACCTCCCATCAGACTGGAACAGGCGGCCGAGACGCTGCAACAACCCGGGGGCTTCGCGGAACGTCTCGAAGGGCACCTCTTCGCCCAGCAACCGCCGCGCGATGTTTCGGAACGATTGCCCGGCGCGCGATTTCTCGTCGAGCGCCGCCGGGAGACCCCGGTTGGTCGAGATCAGGACAGCTTCGTCTTCGGGGACGACGCCGAGCAGATCGACAGCCAGGATTTCCAGCACGTCGCCCGTGTCGAGCATATCGCCGCGCTGCACCAGCCCCGGCTTGAGCCGGTTGACAATCAGCCTGGCCGGGCCTTTCTCGGCGGCTTCAATCAGGCCGATGACGCGATCGGCGTCGCGCACCGCCGAGACTTCGGGGTTGGTGACGATGATCACGCCATTGGCCGGGGCGAGCGCCGTGCGGAAGCCTTCCTCGATGCCGGCTGCCGAGTCGATGAGTACGAAATCATGCTCGGCGCCGAGTTCCTCGCACAAGCGCACCAAGTCTGCCGAGTTCACCGCGCTCTTGTCGCGCTTCTGCGAGGCGGGCAGCAGGTGCAGCTCGGACAGGCGCTTGTCCTTGATCAGCGCCTGGCGCAGCTTGCAGCGGCCTTCGATCACGTCGACCACGTCGTACACGATGCGGTTCTCCAGCCCAAGCACGACGTCGAGGTTGCGCAGGCCGATGTCGGCGTCCAGGCATACGACGCGCTTGCCGAGCAGCGCGAGCGCCACGCCGATGTTGGCGGTCGTGGTCGTCTTGCCCACCCCGCCCTTGCCGGATGTTATCGTGATCACCTGTGCAGCCATACGTGCCTCTCCTTGAGTTCCTTGAGTTCCTTCTGTTCCTTCAAATCCTTCTGGATACCAGGGAACTAAAGGAACTATGGGAACTGAAGGAACTAGACCCCCCACGGCTCGGCGACGATGTGCCCGTCGCGCACGCGCGCCGTTTCCGGGCGCGGCTTGCGCCGCCGCTCGTCGGGCGAGCGCGTGATGCGGCCGCCGATGCGCAACTGAGTCGGCGCCAGGTCGAGCGCGCACACCACGGCGTTCTCGTCCCCCAGCGCGCCGGCGTGGACGGTGCCGCGCAGCCGTCCCCATACCACGATATTGCCACCGGCGATGATCTCCGCGCCAGGATTCACGTCGCCGATCACGGCGATGCTGCCCGGATGGCGGAGCGACTGCCCCGAGCGCAGCGTGCGCCGAACGATCAGGCCGGCGTCCGGCCATTCGTCGAGCGGCATTGCGACCAGCTCGCGCTCGCCTTCGACGGCGACGTCCCACGTCCGCGACTCAGCCGGCGGAGCGGCGAGGTCAGAGACCCGCGCCGAACTTGGCGGCGGGACATCCAGCCCCAGGCTCGACGCGATCCGCTGAGTCTCTGCGTCTTCGCCGACGATGGCCCACAGCGTCACGTCGTGGCGGACGAGCAGATCGCGCGCCTGGCGCATGTCGTCTTCGGTCAGGGCGCGCGCCCCAACCATCAGCGCCACGCGCCCGCCTTTGAAAAACGCCGGGGCCTGCGTCAGCCGCGCCTCGAGCGCAGCCAGCGCTTCGGGCCACGTGCCCCCGTCAGGAAGCGTCACCGACAGGCCGTCGCGTATGCCCTTAATGACGATGCTTTTCGGATCAACGCTCACCATGGTGCGAACGATCCCGTTGGCGCGCGGTTTGGGCGGGATTATAGCACAGCCTGATCAATTGTGCGGACGGGCCGCCTGGCGATGTGCCTGCGCTATCTCACCGAGTCAAACTCGTCGCGGTTAATTCCAAGCTGCTTCAAAATTGCGCTCAGTGTACCTTTCGGGATGTCGCCAGGGTGATTGGGGATAACAGTCGAGGCGGCAGCGGTTGGCCGGTTTCCAGCATCACTTCAATCAAGTCACGAGCGATGTCTGGCGCAATCGCGATCAATTCTTCGGGTGAGTCAGCCTCTACGATCAAGCCAGGCAAGTCCGGGCTGGTGCCCAGATAAGGGCCTTCCTCATAATTGCTCGATTTCAAGCGTAATCTGGTAGGTGGTCATCCGCACCTCCTCCCTGCGCACCGATCATACCATTCTTGATCGGGCGGGTCAACGCCTTGTCGCGCACCGCGTGCACGCAAAAGATGTCAGACCGGACGTCGGGCGGCTTTCCGCGAAGCGAGCCGCCAATTTGCGGCGCGTATGGAAACGCGCCCTACGCAGCGATTTGAAAGGGCTGCTTGCGCTTCACAGCGCATTGTCTGTCCAGGTGATCTCCGCCTCCAGCAGGTTCCTCGCCCGCCAGATGCGACAGTGCTCGGCCAGCACGCGCACCTCCGCGTAATAGTCAGGCTCGTTGCGCCGCCGGCTCTCGTAGTCGACGTATGGCCCGAGCCTGGCCCAGGCCTTCACCACCATCGGATTCATCCACGGCATGATCATCTCTTCCGGGATCCAGCCGGCCTGGGTGAGGAACGCCACCCTATCCAGCGAGTTGAGCACGAGCTTCACCGCCGACCGGCCCTCCGGCGTCAGCGAGCGGCTGCCCTCAACGGGATCGGCCGGCAGGTTCTGGAAGATCCACCGCCGGGCCTCGATGTTTTCGGACGAATTCAGCTCCGCAAACAGCCGGTCGGCCACTGCCATGTGCCGGCTGCTGGTTGCCAGGGTCAGTTGCCGGTAGCCGATAATGCTGCCGGAAAGGATGGCCGTCATCGTCGCCATGGTCGTCAGCCCCTGGGCCATGATCCAAAACTCGGGCGCTACTCCCACCATGCGCACGACGAGCCACAAGGCAGCCAAGCCGGCAATCCACAGCGAGAAGATGGCTGCCGCCATCACGAAGAATCTCAGCAGCGTGCGCCGACTCGATTGACGCGCCGTTTTCATGGAGAATCCTCCCGTTCATCAGACTTCCGAAGTCTCCAAGACTTCGGAAGTCTGGAGTTCGCCCGCCGCTGCCGGAGCACCTCGTAGAGGACGATCGATCCGGCAATCGCCGCGTTGAGCGATTCGATGTGCCCGCGCATCGGGATGCGCAGCAGATAGTCGCACGTCTGGCGCACCAGGCGGCGCATGCCTTCGGCTTCGTTGCCGACGACGAGCGCCAGCGCGCCGCGCAAGTCGGCCGACCAGAAGTCGATGGCGCGCTCGTCTTTGTGCTCCAGCCCGGCGATCCATACCCCAAGCTCCTTGAGTTCTTCCATCGTACGGACCAGATTGACCACGCGCGCAATGCGCATGTGCTCGCTCGCGCCGGACGAGGCGCTGACGACGGCGAGCGTCACTTCGACGCCGCGCCGCTGGGGAAGGATGGCGCCGTGGACGCCCATCGCTTCGGCCGTGCGAAACAGCGTGCCGAGATTTTGCGGATTCTGGATAACGTCGAGGACGAGGACGAGCGGCGGCTCGCCTCGCTCGGCGGCGAGGTCGAGAATGTCCTCCGGGTTGACGTAGGGATACGGCCCAGTTTCGACTGCGACGCCCTGGTGCGCGTCGCTGACGTAATCGAGCCGCGAACGGGGAACGCGCTGTATCGGGAGGTTGCGCTGCGCGGCGAGGGCGAGCACTTCGGCCAGCACGCCCCTCTCCTGCGCCCCTTCGGCGACGAGGATCTGATACACCTCTCGCCGATTCGCGCGCAGCACTTCGTGCACGGCGTTGCGGCCGTAGATCAATTCGCGCATAAAGCAAGGGATAAGGGATGAGGGATGAAGGATGAAGTCTTCACGCGAAGCGTTCCGCCTTCATCCCTCATCATTTCGTTAGCCGCCACGTCGTGCCGTCACGCCCATCTTCGAGCGCGATGCCGGCCTCGGCGAGCCGGCTGCGGATCGCGTCGGCGCGAGTGAAGTCCTTGTTTTTGCGCTCTTCGGCGCGCATGTCGATCAGCATTTGCACCAGGCCGTCGAGCACATCCATGTTCACCTCGGATTTGAACGCATCCGGCACGACGCCCAGGACGTCATGGCCCAGATCGCGGTAAGTCTTGTCGATCGCTTCGAGCGTCGCTCGACCGATCGGATCGCCGCTGTTGAGCAGCGTGTTCACGTCGGTGGTCAGCTTGCTCATCACGCCGAGCGCGGCCGGCGCGTTGAAGTCCTCGTCCATCGCTGCGACGAAAGCGGCGCGGTGCTCGTCGAGCACTTTCACGAACTCGATCGCGTCTGCTGACTCGCTGACCGTGCGCAGCCGGTCGCGCACCTGGCGGACGGGGCCTAATAGTCGCTCGACGCCTCGCGTGGCGGCTTCCACCGCCTCGTCGCTGAAGTCGATCGGGTTGGAATAGTGGCTGCTCAAGATGAAGAAGCGGATCGCCTGCGGGCTGTAGCGCTTGAGCGCGTCCTTGATCGTCAGCACGTTGCCCAGCGATTTGCTCATCTTCACGCCGTCGAGCGTGAGCGATCCGGTGAGTATCCAGTAGCGGGCGAACGGCTCGCTCGTCGCCGCTTCCCACTGCGCGATCTCGCACTCGTTGTGCGGGAAAATGTTGTCGATGCCGCCGCCGTGAAGGTCGAACGGGCCGCCGAGGTACTTGGTCGACATGGCCGAGCATTCGATGTGCCAGCCGGGATAACCCCAGCCCCACGGGCTCGGCCAGTGCAGGATGTGCTCCGGCTCGGCCTTCTTCCACAATGCGAAGTCGGCGGGGTGGCGCTTTTCCTCACGCACAGCCACCCTAAAGGGCGTTCCAGCACGCGCGCCTTCCTCTTCCTCTTCGATGCGCCGTCCGGAGAGCTTGCCATACTCGGGGAACGACGGGACGGAGAAATACACTGAGCCGTCCACTTCGTACGCATGGCCTTTCTCGATCAACTTCCGGATCATCTCGATTTGCTCGGGGATGTGCGCGCTGGCGCGCGGCGAGATGTCGGGCCGCGCGACGCCCAGCGCGTCCATGTCCTCGAAGTACGATCGGGTGTACGTCTCCACCAGCTCCATCGGCTCGACGCGATCGCGGCGCGCGCCCTTGAGGATGCGATCCTCACCGGTGTCGAGGATGTGGCCGACGTCGGTGATGTTCTGCACGTAGCGCACACGATGGCCCCGGAAGCGCAGGTAGCGCACGATCACGTCGAACGAGATGTAGGTCTTGGCGTGGCCGATGTGGGCGTGATCGTATACCGTCGGCCCGCACACGTACATCGTCACCAGGTTAGGATTGAGCGGGACGAATTCCTCTTTCTTGCGCGTGAGGACGTTGTAGATCTGGATGGGCATTGGCTCGGTTCCTTCGCAGATTGAGAGGCTGGAAGTTGGGGCTTGGAAGTTTGAAGTTGGAGGTTAGAAGTTGGAGGGCGTCGTCCAATCTCCAATCTCCAACCTCTAACCTCTAACCGGTATCCGGCCGCGCGAAGATCATCCGGCCGGCAGCCGTCTGCAGGACTTTGGTGACGACGACCGGGATCGTTGCGTTCATATGGCGGCGGCCGTCCTCGACGACGACCATCGTGCCGTCGTCGAGATAGCCGACGCCCTGGCCGATCTCCTTGCCTTCCTGAATGACATGCACTTGCATGCCCTCGCCGGGCAGGAAGACTGTCTTCACCGCGTTGGCCAGCTCGTTGATGTTCAGCACGCGCACGCCCTGCAGCTCGGCTACGCGGTTCAGGTTGAAGTCGTTGGTCAGGATGGGGCACTTCAGGCGCTTGGCCAGGAGGATCAGCTTATCGTCGACCTCGCGCACGTCCTCCACGTCCATATCCGTGATGCGGATCGGCGCGCGGGAGTCCTTCTGCAGCTTGTTGAGGATGTCCAATCCTCGCCGGCCCCGATTGCGTCTCAGCGAGTCGGACGAGTCGGCGATGTGCTGCAGCTCGTTCAGGACGAAGCGCGGCACGAGGATTGTATCGGACAGGAACCCCGTCTGGCTGATGTCGGCGATGCGGCCGTCGATGATCACCGACGTGTCGAGCAGCATGTACCGCTCGGCGTGAGCCGGGCTGGCCTCTTTCGACTCGCGCAGCGACAGGCGACCGCCGAGCAAGACGGCGATGTCGTGTTGGCGGGCGATCATCGTGTACATGCCCAGCCAGCCGAAGCCGACGGCGACGACGATCGGCAGCACTTCGCGGAAGGGCGAGGGCAGAAACGACAGGGGAAACGCCAGGAGCACGGCGATGAGCAGGCCGACGATCAGCCCGATCACGGCGGCCACGATCTGGGAAGCAGGTACCTGCCGGATGCGCTTTCGCAGCACCTTGAGCGGCCGCGTGGTGATCCATGGCGTGAGGATGGCGCCGGCCAGCGCGCCGACCAGGGTGAACACCAACACGTACGGCGGGCGCAGCTCCGGCGCCACGCTGGCCAGGTCGACGATGACGGCGCCAGCTTGCAGCCCGACGATGCTGAATACGATCATGCCCGTGATGCGGGCGACGAATTCGCTTGTCATTCCGGCCCCCTCGCAGCCACTGCGCGCCGCCAAAACAAAAACGGCGAGCACACCTCACGGTGCACTCACCTGCAATGGGGCAGCCAGCGCTCGCACGGGGCGGTCAAGCCCGATTATGGCAATGTCGTACCACCACGAAGCCGGCTAGGCGACGGATGAAGAATGATGGCGCACTTGAACCTGACCGCTCGGTGTGAGAGCAACGGACAATTGCCGGATGAGTGCACTGCAAATAAGTCCATGCAAAGTGTATCACGCGCGAGATGAAATGTCAAACAATTTCAGATGAAACAATCGTTTTGACCTGCGCGCGAACACCCGTTTGCGGACGGCGATGGATATGCTATACTCGGTCTCGCGCACCGGGCGCACGCGGTCCGAATTCGGCGCGAGGCCGGGTCATGATCGTCAATTTCATTCTCGACTTCCTGTTGCTGCTGGGAGGGGTAAGCGGACTGCTGATCGGGCTGCGGCGCGGCTTCATTCGCATGATTCTGAGCACGATCACACTGCTGCTGGCGATGGCCTTCGCGGCGCTGACGGCTCCACCGCTGGTCGGCATTTTCGTCGCCCGGTCGGGGAGTCAAGCGGATACGCCGATCGGCGCCGTGTTCGCCGCTCTCCTGGCGGGCCTTTACGCGCTGCTCGAAGTGCTGCTGCGCCGCACGTTTCCCAATACACGCATCGCCATGCTAGGTGTCGCGGACAACGCGCTGGGCTTCGTGTTCGCCATTCCCTGGGCGCTGCTGGGGTTGTCGCTCATCGTCATGCTGGCCGGCTTCGTCAGCTACGCCGTGTACGGGACGACGGGCGCCGGCTTCATCGGAGACTGGTATTCGACTTCGAATCTCGTCGCATTCTTGCAGGATTTCTTTGAAATCCCTTTGAACCTGATGCGGTTTCTATTCCCGTCGGGGCTTCCACAGCCGCTCGCCTTCTTCGCCGCCAATTGATACGCGCCGTGCATACAACGCACAGGCTCATGCGGCGTGCCGGCCGGCATAGCCGCATTTCAATCTATCGTGGGTAACTGCTCACCCTTGCGAAGGTTTAGAGTGAGTTCGCCGTCAGAAGCGCTGGCGCCCGTCTGGCACGCACGCCGACCGGCGCATTTGAAACCTTCGCAAGGGTCTGCCTGAGTACTTGCATCGTGAGACCGTGAACGCGAAACACTGGACCACGCTCGAGCTGCCCAAGGTGCTGGCGCGCCTGGCGAAATACACATCCTTCTCGGCAGGCCACGAACGGGCGCTCGCGCTGGCGCCCTCGCCCGACTCGGACGGCGTCGCACGCCGGCAGCGCGAGACGAGCGAGGCGCGTCGCCTCATGGCGAGCAAGGCCGACCTTAACCTGGGCGGCGTTCACGACGTGCGCCCCCTGATCGAAGCAGCGGCCCGCAACGGCACGCTGCTCCCGCAAGAGCTGCTGGACGTGCGCAGCACGCTGATCGCCGCGCGCGAGATGCGCCGCACGCTGACCCGCCTGGACAATCCCTTTCCTAACCTGGCCGCCGTTGCCGGGCGCATCGCCGATTTGCCCGGCCTGATCAACGAGATCGGGCGCTGCATCGACGCCGATCGCGCCGAAGTGGTCGACCACGCCAGCCCGGCGCTTGCCGCCGTCCGGCGCGACCTGCGCGGGGCGTTCGGCAACCTTCAGGAAAAACTCCAGCGCATCCTGACCCATCCACGCAACGGGCCGTACTTGCAAGAGGCGATCCTCACCCAGCGCGGCGGCCGGTACGTCATCCCGATCAAGGCCGAGTTCAAGGGGCGCATACCGGGCATCGTGCACGACCAGTCGGCTTCGGGCGCGACACTGTTCATCGAGCCGCTGGCCACCGTCGAGCTGAACAACGAGTGGCGCGAGCTCCAATTGAAGGAAGAGCGCGAGGTCCAAAAGGTGCTGCACGACCTGTCGCAGATCGTCGGGGCGGAAGCGGCGCCCATCGCGCGCACGGTCGAGGCGCTGGCCGAGATCGACGTGATCTTCGCGCGCGCAAGGTATGCCGACGCGACGCGCAGCGTGGAGCCGGTGCTGCGCGCCCCCCCTCTGTCCCC
>DATEUJ010000108.1:0-54344 GCA_035283185.1 Anaerolineae bacterium
TCGAAGCCGACTGACAGCCCTCACCGACCGCCCGTCAGCCGCTTTTCGTCGTCCGCAGCCGCCCAGCTCATCCAGCTTGCCACGCGCCTCCGCTTCACCCGCCCGTCCCGGCCTCGGGTCCCCGACTTTCCGAGATCACTCAGCAGGCGAGGGCAGGCGGATTACACGGATTGGCAGGTATTCCGGCACGGTCAAGGTACAAAATGAACTCGCACTGTCAGAATCAGTCTTGTGATGGTGACGGGCCGAGGCGGGCGAGCGCGTACGCGGCTATCAGAACGCCGAACACGATGCCAATCGCAATGAGCAGCGCATCCGGCCCGGAGGCGGTCGCCGGGGATAAGGTTGGGTCAGACACCTGAACGGGATCAGAAGATGACGCCGACGCGAATGTCGAGGGCGGCGTGGCGAAGGCCGTGGGCGTGAGCGTCGGCGATGGAGTACGGGTAGACGTACCGGTCGGCGATGACGTGGCCGCCGACTGTTGTGTGGGCGTACTGGTCGGTGCGCCGGTCGGTGCGCCGGTTGGTAGGACGGTGGGCTGGCCGGTCGATTGGCCGGGCGCAGGGGATACCAGTGAAACAGCAGCGCCTTCGATAAGAATCTGCGGCGCGCCGCCGATCGCACATCGTGGCTGAGTGCAGCCCGGCAGGTCGACGACGTACACGCCATCACGCGGCGCAATCGCACGCCGGCCGCCGAAGGCATCGGCGAGAATCGCTTGCGGCGCGTGCGCGGGGACCTGCGCCTGCACCGGCGACGGCGAGCGCGCCCACAACACGGTCGCGGTGGCGTCACCGCGCTGAATGGTGACCTGCGTGTAGCGCTCGTCTCGCACGTCGAGCGACGCGCCGGTGAACCCTGCGAAGGCGTTAGCGGCGATCTGATAGGCCGCGAACGCCGGCCGGCGCGATCCGTCCTCTCGCACCAATCCGAACGGCTCGGGGTTGGCCGCTCGATCGCCGGGCGTATCGATCAGCTTGTACACAGCGACGCGAGTCGCGCCGGCGGCGAGCGCCATCGCGAAGGCCTGGGGCACGAACGCTGCCTGCTCGTCGAGCGAGATCGGGAAGGCCGGGTTGGCGACCGGCCAGCTCGGATCGGACGACGGCGGCGCGTTTGTCTCGATCAGCCAGATCGGCTTGTCGAAGCCGCGCGCCTGCATCTGGTTATGATGCCAGACGATCAAATCGTAAATATTATCGACGTTGAAGTACAGGTTCGCGGAAGCGACGTCGAAGTAATAGTTGTGCGAGGGCGACTGCGGGTCTTTCTGGATTTCGTCCATCAACAGCGAGAAGAACGGCGTGCGGCCGTAATTCGCGTCCCAGAAATAAGTGAATGCGCTGAGATGGACCTGGGCATTGGGGTTCGTCTGCTTGGCGACGTTGTACGCGACGCGCTGCAACTGGAAGAATTCCTGGACCGTCCCGCCCCAGGTGCGGCCCGGGTACGCCGGGTCCCAAATATCCGGCTCGTTCCAGATGATCCAGCGATCGACGCGGAGCGGGCCGGCGTAGCGCGAGACGATCTGGCGGACGAACGTCGCCCACACGTTGCCCGGATCGCTTTCAGGCAGGTACAGGCCGCGCGGCACGCCGGGCACGGCTTGATCGTTGAGCGCCCAGTGTGGAGTGTTGACGATCAGGCCGACGACTTCGCGCCCGGCGACCAGCTCGGCGGCAAGCATGTCGTCGGTGAAAAAGGCGTCGTTCCACTCGCCGTCGTTGTTGGGCTGCAGGTCGGACCAGGGGAAGCGGACGCGCGTCCAGCCTGCGCCAATGGCGGTAGCAGAGCCAGGATCGCCATGCGTCTCCACCACGCCGAAGCGCCGATCTGGAATCACCTGCGCCGGCGAGGCGGACGAAAGGGGCGCGGTCAGCAGACCCGCGCCCAAGGCGAATGCGATGAACAATCTGGCAAACGGCACCCGGTCGTCTCCCACGACAACGCGGCGCACGAACCGGTGCGTCGCGTCCGGGTGGCAATTGTAACACAGAAATCATCGCCGGTACGGAGGCCGGCGTCAGCCGGCCAATGACTGGGCGATCTGAAAGCGGTTGCCCTCGGGATCGAAGACGTTGGCGAACGACACCATGCCCGGGATCGTCGTCGGGTCCTCGCACTTGACGCCGCGCTTGCGCAGCTCCCCGACGGCCTTGGCGCAGTCGTCGACGGCGAAGACGGGCGTCGCGCCGCCTGTTCGCGGCGGCGGCGCAGCATCCCGCCACAGGCTGATGGCGAGCGTGGTCTTGCCGTGTTCGCCAAACTCGCACCAGCCCACCTCCTTGCCCGTGTCCAAATGCACGGGCAGGCCAAGCGTTTCACCGTAGAACTTCTTGGCGCCTTCCCAATCGGTGACTTCGAACGATACGACGCTGAGTCCTTTGAGCACGGACATAGTTCATCCTCCCCTGGTTGATAGTGTGCAACTCCGCGCACGGCGCGGTCGATTCGGATTTCGTAGTGACGACTTTAGTCGTCCGAACGAACCAGCGACTAAAGTCGCTACTCCGTGTCTGAGACTACTTCGCCGGTGGCGGCGGGCCGGCGACCTGCAACTGGTTGCCTTCCGGGTCGTAAAACGTGGCGAACGCGACCATGCCGGGGACGACCTCAACATCGTCGCACCTAACGCCCCGCCTGCGAAGCTCCTCGACGGCTTTGAAGGCGTCTTCCACCTCGAAGACGACCATCGCGCCGCCCTCCTTTGGCGGAACCGGCTCGGGACCGCGCCACAGGTTGATGGCGAGACGCGCGCCGTTCTTCTCGCCGAACTCCATCCAGCCGACTTCGTCGGTGATGAAAGCCGCCACGGGAAGACCCAGTGTCTCACCGTAGAACTTCTTGGCGCGCTGCCAATCGGTAACGTGGTAGAACGTGATATTCGGCTGCTTGAACATGAGTGACCTCCTCGATTATGTGTGAACCTCGTAACTGCTCAGCCGCGCTTCAGAGTTGTCCACGAAGCCACACGAAGCGACACGAAGTTGAACATTCCTTCGTGAAGATTCGTGTGAATTCGTGGAAGAAAAAGCTCAGTGCACAGCCGCGCGCAGCGCAGCAACCGCTTTTTCTTCCGCAGCATGAATCGCCAGCACACGCTCGCGCAGGCCGGCCAGCAGATCGCGAACCTCGGCGTTACCGAGCGGGAACGACTCGCCGGCCTGGCTCGCTATTTCGGACAGGCGCATATCGATCGCCCGGATCTCATCCAGCGCCGCCGCACCTTTCTTCTCAAAAAGCGTTCTTCGCTTGGTGGCGAGTTGTTTCGCTTCCTTGAAATTTGAAACCGAGTTGGGTAGCACGGCGTCGCTCAACTTGCCCCACAGCCGGGCAGACCCTCGAAACCGGTCGGCCGCCTCGTCGAGCGACTTCTGGAGAATGACGCCGGCTTCCACCAGAAAGTCGGCGTACATCGGGCGGAACGCACTGCCGCCGCCGCGATTCTCGATCTGCTCGAAGACGGCCAGCAGCGCCCGATACAGGTGCGCTCCCGCCGGGAAGTATCTCGGCCAGCCGCGCTTGTCCTTCTCATCGGTCAGCAGGTCTGCCCACTTCTGCAGCGCACTCAATCCGAAGTTCGATCGGAAGTTCGCCGGGCCAAAACCGTTCAGCATCTGATCGCAGCAGTCGTGTATCCCCTGTTTCACCGCTCGCTGGAGGCCGGCTTTCGTGATCGGCTTTGGGGCGACGAGGGGCAGCGCCCGAAACTTGCTAGCCCCCTCGCCTTGCCGCGCCGCACTCAGCTCGGCGCGCGTGAGTACCAAAGGTTTCTTGGGCCGATCGGCGACGTAGACCTCGTCTCGGTCATCCTCGATCCCATACACCACTAGCGTGTGATACGCGTACAACCAGCGGCCGTAATACGGCAAGTGGCTCGGATCGATCCATACCATAACCGGCTGGCCCTGCGCCAGCGCCTCTTTGAGCTTCTTTTCGGCAACCGCTGCATTGGACGAATGTTGCAGGTCGACCTTCACGCCGAGGCGCTCACACATCGACAGCACGAAGCCAGGCCGGGCCGACTCTTCTGTCGTGATACGCGTGGCCAAGAACAGCGAAGCGAAGGAGGGCATCTGGTAAACAAAGTAGCCCAGGCCGATGCCACCGCCGAGGCCGAACAGTAGTTCCTCACTGAACGGCTCACCCGTGTGCGGCGCAGTCACACCCACATAAGCCAGCACATTGCGCAGCGCGCCGGCCTCAACCTGCCGCGCGCCGTGCGACTTGAAGCCCGGCAACTTCAACGGCCCGACGTTGGCAACGGGCTGGGATACTTTATTCGACCGCACTGTGGATTGCCCCCGACTTGCATCGTCCAGAATACCAGGAACGACATGCTCTGTCATCCCCCATCCCCCCGTTTGAACCTTCTAGACACTACTTCCGAAGCGTTCGCAAAGTTCAAGCAGATGCTCCCATTCGTGCTCGAGCATGCGGCGCAGCGCCTTGCGCGCCGTCCACGTCTGTTTCCAGTGCTCGACGACCTGCGACCGTTCGGCGGGCGTGAGCGACCAGATCCGCTCGACCTCGACCTTCCGCACCCGACCCATCCACGGCAGCAGATCGCCCTCGCGCTTCTGGATGATGGCGCCGGGCGCGGGCAGTCCCTCGATCCGGCCGAACGCCGAGCACAGATAAAAATGCTCCGATTCGAGCACATGCTCGAGCATGGCGCGGATCGACCGGCCTGTCGTCCTCGGCTCCGCTTCGAGCTGCTTCGGCGTAAGTCCACCGACAAGCTCGATCACTTCTGTGCGCGACCACTCGAGCCAGTAAAGGAATTTCTCCGCATCCTTCGGCGTGAGCGGCTTCAGATCCGGCTGAAAGACGAGCGCGGGATCGCCGTTGCCAAGCCATTGCCCCTCGGTGACGTGCTCGACGATCCTTGTCGTGAACTCCGCTTGGGGATCGACCGGCTCGCCATGACGCTTGAGAAAGCGCAGGCGGGCGCGAATCGCCTCGGGCGCAGCCGTCAGAGCCTCCTCGGTCGTCGGCCCTTTCGCCACGCAGCCGAGCAGGTCGAGGACGTGCACCATCGTCTTCCGTTTCTTCGGGCCGGATTCGAGATACAGCGGGTAGGTTGTCACCGCCTGGTAACCGTTCAGGCCCTGGCTCAATCTTTACCACGAAGACACGAAGGCACAAAGAATATCAACACAGGCCCAACCAGGATGCCGTGTGCCCCTGGAACACCAGCGGTCAGGTGGAGGCACCCTTCAACAACCTTCGTGTCTTTGTGTCTTCGTGGTTAGAACAGCGCCCATCTGAACGCTTACGATTCCTCGAGCCAGGCACGCAGCCCGGGCAAATGATCTCGGTAGTGCTCGTACGTGTTGCCGGCGAGGATCTGCCAGGGCACCCAATCGGCGGGCATGTCGCGAAACCGGCCCGAATCGACAAGGTCTTCGTCGGAGAGCGAATGCATGGCGGCTAAAAGCTGGTCGAACACCTGCCGAGCTTCCACGAGGACATCGCCCAGGGGCCGCTGCCGGTTTTGCTCGAACAACACCCGGTTGCGCTCATTCTGAGGCAGGTCCCAGAGATCGGAGCCGATCAGCGCATGCGTGGCCAGCACGCCAACCATTTCGCGCTCGAACCACGTCACGTGGGCGACGACATCTTTCGCCGACCACTCGCCGGCGACGCCCGGCGCGGTCATGCGCGCTTCGTCGATCTGCGACAGCACCCGATCCCACTCTGTGCGTTCGGTTAGAAGCGTGTCGAGGAAGCGGATTCTGTCCATGGCATCATCCTTAGTTGGGTGGCGGTCTCCTGGCCGCTCCCACAGCGGTTCGGTTAGGGGACCTTCGCCGAACGCCGGGTGGAGACTTCGGAAGTCTCAAGGCGTGACCCGGCAGGCGAGATTGCTCCTGAAGACTTCCGAAGTCTCGCTGCGTCCCGTCGTGGCTCGCGGCTCGGTCTGGAGACCTTCGCCGAACACCGGCTGGAGACTTCGGAAGTCTCAAGGCGGGACCCGGCAGGTGGGATTGCTCCTGAAGACTTCCGAAGTCTCGCTACCCGACCGGCTCACGGTGCGCAGCCAGCACGTAGACCTCGGTCGTCTCCCGCGCGGCGGTATCCCAGCGAAATTTGGCTGCCTGCCGAAGGCCCTTCTCGCGCATCGACCTGCGCAGTGCGGGATCATCCATCACTCGACCGATCAACTCCGCCCAGGCCGCCGGATCGTCCGGCGAGGCGTACAGCGCGGCGTCGCCGCCGACTTCCGGCAGACTCGACGTGTTCGACGCGACGGCCGGCGTGCCGCACGCCATCGCTTCCAGAATGGGCAGGCCGAATCCCTCGTATCGCGACGGCATCACGAGCAAGGATGCCGTGGAAATCAGAGCGGGCAGATCCTCGTCGGGCGCATAACCGATGAACAGGACTCGATGTCTCGCACCGGATTCGTTCAGTTGCGCGAAGATTGGCTCCGTCAACCAGCCCGTCTTACCGGCGACGACCAGACGCACGTCTTCCATCGCCGGCGCCGATAAGGCGTCGAACAGAAGGGGGAGATTCTTGCGCGGCTCGATCGTGCCGACGTGCAAAACGAATCGATCAGGCAGATTGTACTTTCGCTGCACGGCACGGCGTTGGTCCGGGTCATCGAGCGGCCTGAAGCGTGGATCGACGCCTTCGTAGATCACGCGAATCTTCTGGGGCGGCACATGGTAGACTCGGACGGCGTCGCGTTTCGTGCATTCCGACACGGCAATGATTGCATCGGCGCGGCGCAAGAAGCGCGGTATCATCGTCTTGAGGAAGGCGATGTTGAGCGGCTTGTGCGAGCCTGGGTCGAACTGGAAGATCAGGTCGTGCAGCGTGAAGACGGATCGGATGCGGCGCAGGCGCGGCAGCAAATGCTCGGCAGCATGAAACACGTCGATACCGGGGAACATGCCGTCCATGCCCCGACCGGTGAAGTAAGCCAGCGCCGTGCGCAGCCGCCACGGCCGCACGCTCAGCGACGTCGTAAGGCGGGGAAGTCTATCGATGGGGGGCATGAGGTGCGCTTCGCCGCGCTGATGATAGAAAGCGACGTACTCGTGCGCCGCCTGCTCGACGAGCGCGGCGACCAGCTCGTGCGCGTAGCGCCCCAGCCCGGCGCGTCGATGCACGGCGGCAGACACATCCAGACACACGCGCACGGGAGCCGCCGTTTAGAACTGGAACCGATCGCGATACGGCACGACCTTGCGCTGATAATCCGTCACGTACGTCTTCAGCTTGTCTTCCAACTGCCGCCAGTCGGCGCGGCCGAGGATCGCTTCGAGCGTCGCCCGGTCACGCGCGGCGAAACTGAGCAGCCGCGCCGGGTAATCCCCATACACTGTGTGCAGCGCGTCGAGCAGCACCAGGCCCATCGATTGCGCCTTGGGCAAGAACTCGCCGATCATGTACTGGTAGTACGTCTGCGAATCGTCGTCGTAGATGTCATACGTCACGATGAGCTTGACGCGCTTATCCGCCACGGCCGGCTAGCTCCAGATACCCGGGATCGGCGTGCCGCACTTGGGACAGCGTCCCGATCCGCTCAGCACGTCCTTGAGGATTTGATAACCCCAGCGCGCGATCAACAGCTCGCGGCAGTTCGGACAATAGGTGTTCTCGTACGTGCCGACCTGCCCAGGCAGATTCCCGGCATAGACGTAGCGCAGGCCTGCTTCCTGACCGATCTCCGCCGCGCGAATCAGAGTTTTCGCGTCCGTATTGTCCGGATCGGTCATCTTGTAGTCTTTGTGGAAGGCTGTCACGTGCCACGGGATGTCGGGCGAGATCGAGGCAATGAAGCGCGCTGCGTCCCACAGCTCTTCGTTGCTGTCGTTGAAGCCGGGAATAGTCAGGGTGACGATCTCCAGCCAGAAGCCGCGCTCATGCACCATCTCGATCCCCTTGAGAACCTTGGGCAGCTCCGCGCCGAGCCTGCGATAGTTCTTGTCGTTCATCGTCTTCAGGTCGATCTTGTAGCCGACGACGTAAGGTCGGATGTAGTCGAGCACCTCGGGCGTGGCGTTGCCGTTCGAGATGTACACGCAGCGATAACCGGCCTGTATCGCCGTCTTGAACACGTCGACGGCCCACTCGCTCGTGATGAGCGGCTCGTTGTACGACGATCCGAACAGCTTCGCGCCGTGGCGCCTGCCGATATTGACAAGCTCTTGAGGCGTCACACGCTGCGGCGTGACGCCGGCGTCCTTGTCACGCAGAGCTTGTGATGTGAGCCAGTTTTGGCAATAGGAGCAGTGAAGATCGCAACCGAGCATCCCGAAGGTGAGCGTATCCGAACCTGGCAGAATATGGAAGAAGGGCTTCTTCTCCGTCGGATCGACCTGCAGCGCGCCGACGTAGCCGTGCGGCACGTACAGCGTGCCGCCCTGGTTGAAGCGGACGCGGCAGATGCCTTCCCGGCCGTCTTTGATCAGGCAGCGATGACCGCAGGCGTAGCACCGCACCGCGTTGTTTTCCAGTTTCTCGTACAGCTCGCCTTCGACGGTCAGACGATCGAGGATCTCGCCCAACATGATAGTTTGGGTTGCCATAATGCACCTCCCTTGGAACCCAGTTCCATACTATTATATCACCGCATTGGCGAAAAATGAGGCCCAGTGTGAGGATTTTATGCCGAGGATCGCGCCTGGCGTTATCGGGCCGATTTCAGCCCTCTCCCGACCCGCCAGTTGTGAATCCGCGTATCACTGACCGGCCTCCGGTGCGGTATCGGGGTAAGAGGACGGCGGCAGGTGCAGCCCGAATGCGCGCCGAATCCGGGCGACGATAGCCTTCGGTACCTCAGCCGCATCGACGATCAGCGCGTCCGCCGGCTCTTCCAGGGCATCGAACTGGCTGGCGAGCATGCCGGCTTTCATAAAATGATCGGGGCGCGCTTCGAGCCGGCGCTGCATGAGCGACGCATCGCCCCGCAAATGGACGAAGCGCACGTCTGCCGCGCGCGCTTTCAAGCGCTCGCGATACGCCTGCTTGAGCGCCGAGCAGGCGATCACGGCGTTCCGGCCTTCGCCTGTGACGTCCCCTATCAGGCGGTTGAGCGCGTCGAGCCAGGATATGCGATCGGCGTCGGTCAGGGGGATACCGCGCCGCATCTTTTCGACGTTGGCCAGTGGATGAAAGTTGTCCCCGTCGAAGAACGGCCATCCGAGATCGGCGGACAGCAGGCGGCCAACAGTCGTCTTGCCCGATCCCGCTACGCCCATCAGGACGATGATCATTACTGGGTATCTATCGTCTCTCGGCCTGCTGACCTCTTAAGATCATGCACGTGCTGCTGGCGCGGGCAACCAACTGCTGCTGCTCGTCGGTCACGTCGCATTCGACCAGGCCGATCGTCTGGCCGCGTTTGACGACCCGGCTCGAGGCGCGCAGCCGGGCGTTCTGCACCGGCCTCAGGAAGTTGATCTTCAGCTCAAGCGTCGTGAACGTCTCGCCCTCGTCGAGCGTGGACGCATAGGCCATGCCCATCGCCGCGTCGGCGATGTCGCACAGCACGCCGCCGTGCAGCATCCCCATCGGATTGGTATGGCGCTCGCCGGCCTCGAACTCGACCGTCGCCTGTCCCGATTCGATGGACACGAGCCTGAAGCCAATGAGCATGGCGACGGGAGGATGCGGCGTCTCACCGCGCAGCATCGTATGCAGATAGTCCAGCATGCGGGACATCGGCCGTTTCACCGGGTGACGAGCGCGTCGAGCAGCGCCTGCGTCGAGGCCGCGATCTCGGCAACGGCCTTATCAAACGCCGCCTGATTTGC
Source organism: Anaerolineae bacterium (assembly GCA_035283185.1). Taxonomy (GTDB): domain Bacteria; phylum Chloroflexota; class Anaerolineae; order Fen-1058; family Fen-1058; genus DASSFZ01. Next base: position 9,774 of record DATEUJ010000108.1, read on the forward strand.
GCGCGACGGTTTGCGATAGCCGCTCACCTTGCGCACGAATTGCAGCGCGGCGCCACGCAGTTCTTCATCGGTCGGCCGCCCATCAGGGCGGCGCAACGTTTTAATGCTTCGGCACATCGTGCCACCTCAATCTTCAAGGTCATTCAGTTCGGAGAACTTGCGAATCAACTCGGCCATCACCGCCAGGTGATAATCGTCGTGCTCGGCGGCGAAATAGGCCAGGTCCACGACGCGCATCGCTTTCTCCAGGCGCGGATGGATGGCCGTTCGCGTGACGAAAGCTTCATCGAACGCCTCCAGACGCCGCACGAACTCCGCGCGCGCCGCGCGAAACGACGCAAGGATGTCTTCGATGGCTTTCGTGTTGTGATCCGCTTCGTAGGTCTTTCGGTTTTGCATATCGGCGGGCTGCAGCACTTCCCGCCCCGCTTCGAAGTCGTCGAGCCGGCCCATGCCCAGCGCCTCCAGGTCGAACAAATGACCGGCGTTTTCCTGGATAGACCAGTCGTCGCCATCACGCCGGGTCAGAATCTCGCGCGGCAGCGATCGGACCCGGTCTTCCAGGCGAGACGGAGCACCCCTCAAACGCTCCACGATGATCGGATACATGCCCGGCGGAAAGTCGAACGAGAATTCGCGTTCGAGCCAATCGATGCGACGGATCACGGAATAACTCCCTTTCCCCACTGCAGCGTAAGTCATTCACGCTGCATCACCTGGAATTCTTCAACTGTTAAGCCTGCGTCGCGAATGATTTTCCGCAGGGTTCCAGTTGGAATCATTTTACTCGGATGAATCGCAACGATCGTCCAGCGTCCATCAGGATGTCGAAACGTGGCATGGCTGCCCGACTGGCGGATCTGCTGGAATCCAATGTGCTCCAACACACGGATCACATCACGCGGCTTTGCGGGCGATAGCTTATAGCTCATCAAGCAGCGACCCGCACGATTTCGAAACTCGGAATCGGGTCGCCCACGGCTAGACGCGACTGAAGCACCAGCTTGATCGCGTCGCGAATGTTCGCCACTGCTTCCTCGCGCGTCTTACCGTCCGTGTAACAGCCCGGCAATACCGGACAGTCGGCAAGGTAGACGTCCTCTTCGGCATCATATTCGATGATCACGGGGAAATTGTATTCGTTCATCGTCACTCTCCGCGCCGACGTGTTACATCGCCACCTTCGTGTCCACTTCAGTCGCGCCCGAGAGGATACACTGTGCGTTGAGCACATGTCCTCATCACACCCTATAAGAACTCGACGCGGCCGGCCATCTCCTGCGGCTCGAGCGCCTCACAAATCAGAATAGGGTCTTTAGCTTTTGTTGCAACAATGTACGGCGCGTCATCTAGCGAGCTCAGAACCGGGTACCTCCCATTCGGCTTTCACCTCATCCCAAAGTAAAGCGCCCGCCTTCTCCGGTCCCATGCGCAGGCGCGGCAAAACCACCTTTACCAGCGCCCGATCGTCTAAGTCCTCAAGCCAATCCAGGAGAGATTCCCACACTTCGATGTCAATTTGCGCGGCAGCCGGTTTGCCTTTTTGATTGACCACATACCTCAAACAGAAACGCCGGCTCATATCGGCGCTCCAGATTTCACTTCGGCCACGCCAGCCAGGATCTCCTGCGCGCTGAGCGTGGCGCCTTCGCCGCTCGCGCCGAGCATCTGCGCCAGTTCTTCGACGCGCGCCTCGCCGTCGAGCGGGCTGGCGCGCGTGACGGTGCGCTCGCCGTCGACGATCTTCTCGACCTTGAAGTGCGCGTCGCCGTAGCCGGCTAACTGCGGCAGGTGCGTGATGCACACCACCTGATGAGTGCCGCTCAGTCCCCACAGCTTCTGGCCGACCGTCACGCCGACGCGCCCGCCGATGCCCTGATCGATCTCGTCGAAGATCAGCGTCGGCGTCTGGTCGGCGCGCGACAACACGTTCTTGAGCGCGAGCATCAGCCGGGACGTCTCACCGCCCGACGCGATCTTCGCCAGCGGCTTCAATCCTTCGCCGATATTCGGCGCAATGAGAAACTCGATCTTGTCCAGCCCCGTCGCGTCGAACGCGAAGCGGCCCTCGTCGACGAACGCGCCCTCCTCCGCCGCATCCCACTTCATATCGACGGCGAAGCGCGCGCCGGACATGCGCAGGTCGTTCAGCTCGGCTTCGATGCCCGCCGACAGTCTTTCCGCCGCTGCATGCCGCGCCTCCGACAAGTGCTTGCCCAGCAGCCCGATCTCGCGCAGCAGGCGCTCTTCCTCACCCCGCAGTTCCTCCACGCGCTCTCCGGAATGCTCGATCGCGTCCAGCTCCTCGGCGGCTTTCTCGGCAAACGCCAGCACGTCGGCAATCGAGCCATTCGGCGCGTACTTGCGCTTCAGGCGCTTGATCAGGTCGAGCCGCTCCTCGACGTGCTCCAGGCGCTTGGGGGAATACTCGATGCGATCGCGGTAGTCGCTGATCTCGCGCGCCAGGTCGTCGATCTGCGCGTTGACCGACTCGATCGTCTCCGAATGTCTGGCCAGGCCCGGATCGATCTTCGCCAACCCGGCGATCGCTTTCCGCGCCTGCGCCAGCGCGTCGAGCGCGGCCGGCGTCTCGCCCGCGCCTTCGTACAGCGCGGCGTACGCTTCGTCGGCCAGCGAGGTGAGCGTCTCGGCGTTCGCCTGCCGATTGCGCTCGGCGGTCAGCGCTTCCTCTTCTCCTTCCTTCAAGCGCGCGTCGCCGATCTCTTCCACCTGGAACTTGAGCAGGTCGGCCCGGCGCGCCAGCTCGGCTTCGCTGCGCAGCAAGGTGTCGAGCTCCTTCCGCACGCCGCGCCACTGCGCCACAGCCGACGCGAGCCGCTGCCGCGCCTCCCACGTCTCGGCATATCGATCCAGGAGATTCACGTGCTCTTTGGGACGCAGCAGCGACAGGTGCTCGCTCTGGCCGTGGATGTCGACGAGAACCTCGCCGATCGATTTGAGGATAGCGGTCGTGACCACCCGCCCGTTGACGCGGCTCGTCGAGCGGCCGTTGGCGCGAATCTCGCGCGAGAGCAGGAGCATGTCCGGCTCCTCGTCGTCGACCAGGTCGTTTTCCTTGAGGATGGGGTCGATGGCCGCGCGCGTCCCATCGTCCAGGTAAAACATTCCCTCGATCGCGGCGCGCGCCGCGCCCGCCCGCACCATTTGCGTTTCGACGCGCCCGCCGAGCAGCGCGCCGACCGCGTCGATGATGATCGACTTGCCCGCGCCGGTCTCGCCGGTCAGCACGTTGAACCCGAGAGCGAGCTTCAGGCGCAGCTCGTCGATGATCGCGAAATCGGTAATCAGGAGTTCGGCCAGCATGGGCAATCTCTTATCGCCACAGGCGCAGCCGCGCCAGAACTGCGCCGGCCATGAGTACGAAGAACACGGCATCCCAGAGGAGGCCCGTGAACGCCTGGCCGCCGAACGCGAGGAGTTGAGGCCACAGTACGGCGAGCGCGCCGAGGGCCAGGCTCGCCAGCGCAACGGCCCAGATATAGCGCCCGCGCCGCCGCCCTGTCACGCGCCAGATCACCTCGCCGATCAGGCCGCCGATCACGGGTCCGAGGAATATGACAAAGAAGCCGAGCCGCGGCACGAAGCGCTGCGCGAGATAGCCGATCGGCAGCGCCGCGATCGCGGCGATCACGTAGTCTGCCTGGGTCGCATTGAAGAACACATCCTGTTGTTGGCGGACGCACGTCTTGCAGCGATAGCCGACGGCCGTGCGCACGGCGTCTTTGGAGCAGATCGGCTTGTTGCAGCGGTTGCAGCGCAGCGTCGTTGGCGTGTTGGGATGGTAGTAACAGTACAGTGTTTCGCCGGCGCTCGAAGTCGCTTGCTCTGACATGTCACTCTTTCCGGACAAACTCAATGCTACTGGTTCGGATTCTTCTCCAGGTCGGCAGCCGGGTTTTGCGCCATGCGCGCCATCAACGTTCGATAGAAATAGGACTTCGGCTGCACGCGCACAAAGCGGCACACGTACGGGCTGGACTGCACACGGACGAGATCGCCGTTGGCCAGCGGCATCGGGTCGCGCCCGTCGGCGCTGAGCATGGCCGGGCGCGTCGTCGCCACGCGCAGGTCTACCGTCGTCCCTTCGTGCAGCACGACCGGCCGGTCGATGACCAAGTGGGGCGCAACGGCCACGAGCAAGATGTTTTTCAGCTCCGGCGGGAGGATCGGCCCGCCGGCTGCCAGCGCGTACGCCGTGCTGCCGGTTGGCGTGGCGACGATCAAGCCGTCGGCCAGGTAATTCGCCAGCAGCCCGCCGTCGATGCACACCTCGATGCGCACCGGCCGGCCCGTCCCGCCGCGCCCGACGAACACCTCGTTGAGCACTTCCAGCGATTGCAGCACCTCGCCGTCACGCTCGACGTCGGCGTGCAGCATCAGGCGCTCTTCCAGCCAGTAATCGCCTGCCATCACCCGCGCGAGCACGGCCGGCCATTCGCTGGGCTGCACTTCGACCAGGAACCCCAATCGTCCCAGGTTCACGCCCAGCACGGGGATGTTGCGCGGCGCGGTCAGACAGCCGGCGCGAAGCATCGTCCCGTCGCCGCCCAGCGCGATGACCATGTCGACGCCGTCCAGCCGCGCGTCGATATCTTCGTCTTCGAGCGAGGCCAACTGCGCCTGAGCCTTCCACTGGGCCAACTGCTCGGCAATCTGCCCGGCGAGCTTGGACGATACGCTGATCTGCGGCGTGTGCGCCACCACCACCCGCCTGGGCGGGGCGCAGCGCGCCGGGGTATTCACCGGAGTCACGGTGGCAATATCCTGAATCGTATTGACCGGCATTATAACCCGATTCAAGCCAGGCGCTCGTCGCACGCGTGGCGGTAACCGCAGTTGGCGCAGCGGCGGGGATCCGAGTGCGATCGGTGCGCCCCGTTCTCGCTCGAAGCCAGACGCATTTCGTCGAGCACGTCGAGCAGGGACGAGCGCAGGCGGTCGGTGTGCTCGATCGAGAGCGTCTCGTCGGCGTACTGGATGATACCGTACGGCGGCCGCCGCCCGTGTGTCTCCTCGACGAGCAGGCAATACGCGGCCAGTTGCATCAGGTGACTCGCGCGCGGTCCGTTCGGCGGCATGCGCGACGACTTCACTTCGACCGGCACGATCGCTCGACCGTCTTTCACCAGATAATCGGGCTTGCCGGCGATCCGATACACAGACGAAAACAGCGGCTTCTCGACCGGTCCCCAGGCCCGCATGTCGCTGTAAATCACTTCGCCGCGCGGCAACCCGGATTCGTCCCGCGCCGCCCGGCTCAGCACGAGGGCGACCAGGCCGGCGATGAGAAACAGGACTGCCAGAAACCCGATCAACCCGTCGCTCCGGAGAACCAGGCCGTCGCCAGGACAACGCCGATCAGGAACAGCCCGATCGCGGCGCGTCGCAGAAAGCCGGCGAACGCCACCGTCCGGCCGTGTCGCGTGTGCGCCCACGTCCCGGCTTCAAGCTCACGGACATTCGCCGGCTCTACGCCCTCGATCGCGCCCAGCCACCAGGCTTTCGCGCAGAACATGTATTGTCCAATCTCACTGGCGCGGATAATGCGGTTCGTCACCCACCCTCCATCGATCGACCCTGGCCTCAAACTCCTCCAGCGCCGTCTTGAGCTTCTCCTGTTGCAGCGTCGTCGTCAGGTCGCCGCGCGTGCGCTCGAGGACGCCGCGCAGCACATCGGTGGTGCGGCGCAGGCCGCCTGTGATCGCATCCGGGAAATCCATCGTCACCAGCTCGTCGTAAATCTCGTTCATCGCGGTCAGCAGCCTCTCGGCTTCCGCCGTGCGATCCTGGCGAATCACGTCGAGCGCGTGACGGCGCAGCTCGCTGGCCGCTTCGGCAAGCCCGTTCAAATAGGCGGCCGCCTCGACGCCCACCTCCTGCGGCGTCGGCAGCGACTGGCCGCGCACGATCGCGAACAGCGCCGCCGCTTCGACCACTTCCTTGAGCGCGTCCTGCGTGTAACCGGTGTGGTACAGGTCGGGATGGTCGGCAATCGCCGCCTTCATGTGAGCGGCTGAGGCGCGCGCTTCGTCGAGCAGTCGCTCGGCCTCGTCAAACTCCTTGCGATGCGTCGCTCGGATCGACAAGGCGCACAGCCGGATCAGCTCGCGCGAGCGGGCGAGCGTCGCGTCCCGCGCGGCGTTCTTCGCATTCAGCGTCGCGCGGATGCTTTCGATAATCGGATCCAGATTGTCCACGCTCACCTTCCTGATTCGCTCATTATTCCGGCGGCCGGGCTTGACGGAAGAACTGCTGCGCCAAATTGGTTCCGCCCGCCGGAACTTTGATTTCGCCGAACTGCGCTTCGTACTTACGCAGGCTGTCGGCCAGCGCGTTGTGCAGAAGCTTGGCATGCAGCGGCGTCATCAAGATGCGCGCATGCACTTTGGACTTCGGCGTATTCGGCAGGATTCGAGCGAAGTCGACGATGACCTCGGACGGCGAGTAGGTAATCATCGCGAAATTGGAGTAGACCGGATCGAGATCGGCCGGCACCTCGATGTTGATCTGCATCGGCTGGCCGGGCTGCGGCTGCGTCATGGCGTACCTCCACCTCAAACACAACCAGCCGTCGCCCCCTGCGGGTGGCAAAGACGGCTGATACGATTCGCTGGCATGTTGTCGGCGAGAGCGGCTTAGAGCCTATCCGAAATCCGTAGGGCGGCACGCTGCGCGCCATGCCGCTGGCTGGCGCATGGGGATGCGCCAGCTACGGGATTTTCGGATAGGTTCTTAGAAAGGAATTTCCTCTTCGCTGCCGGCAGGCGCCTCGTCGACGCTTTCCGTCGAGGGAGCCGCGCCCTCGCCTCGGGCGCTCAGGAATCGAACGGTGTTGGCGACCACCTCGAAAGATGCACCGGTCGTCCCGTCCTGGCGCGTCCACATGCGTGGGCCGCCCGTCTGCAGATCGGGGTTCATGCGTCCCTCTACCAGGCAGGCGCTGCCTTTCTTAAGGTACTGCGCGCAGGCTTCGGCCTGTTTGCCGAATACACTCACCCGAAACCATGCGGTTTCCTTGACCTGCTGTCCATCGCTGCCGGTATACTTACGGCTTGTCGCCATGTTGAAGTTGGTAACCGGGGCACCGCTGGGAGTATAGCGCATCTCAGGGTCGCGTCCCAAGTTGCCGACGATCAGAATGTGATGATACATGTGTGACCTCCTCTTAGGTAGGGTATGGACGCCCACGAACAGAACATTTGTACCGATAGTTTACCGCAAGTTAAATGCGTTGTCAACGAGTTCGTAACGGTCAAATGCCCCCTACCTTATGGTATAATCGCAACAGTCTTCGCAAGAACCGCATTCACCAGGGCCATGCCACCGCCGATTATGTCGTTTCACCCCGGCCAACCCGAAGCGAGGTAAACGAATTGAAAGCGCAGCCCCAACCCGCCCCCGCCCCAACCGTCACGCCGCTGTCGTACGAGCCTCCCATGCCCCGATCGATCGCTGAGTCCGGCCTCAACATAGGCTTCCTCTCCGATCTCGTCCTGAAGGTCTTGTACTTCGAAGGATATCTCTCAGGCTCGCAGATCGCCGAGCGGATTCGCTTGCCGTTCGGCGGGATCGTCGACCAGGTCCTGGAGTTTCTGAAACGCGAGCAATTGACGGAAGTGAAAGGTCAGGGCGGATTCGGGGAGCAAGCCTATCAGTACGCCATCACACTGAAGGGACGCGAGAAGGCCCACGAAGCGCTCGACCGCAGCCACTACGTGGGAGCAGCGCCGGTCACGCTCGACGCCTACCAGAAGGCCATGCACCGCCAGTCGTTGAAGGACTTCACGGTTCACCAGCGCGCGATGCGCCAGGGTCTGGCCCACCTGGTGATCAACGAGCGCACCTTCGGCCAGATCGGCCCGGCGGTCAATTCCGCCCGGTCGATCTTTCTGTACGGCCCGCCCGGCAACGGCAAGACGGCGATTGCCGAATCAGTCGGCCGCCTGATCCTCGCGGAGAACATCTACGTGCCCCATGCCGTCGAGGTCGATGGACAGGTCATCAAAGTCTTCGACAGCGTTAACCACCAGCGCGCCGGCGAAGGCAACGGGCAGTCGCGCGGCCGCAGCATTGACCCGCGCTGGGCGCACATTCGCCGTCCGGTCATCATCACCGGCGGCGAGCTGACGCTGGAGACACTCGACCTGGTATGGGACGAGGTCAACAAGTATTACGAGGCGCCGTTCCAGATGAAGGCCAACGGCGGCTTGTTCCTGATCGACGACTTCGGCCGCCAGCAAGTGCGCCCGCGCGACCTGCTCAACCGCTGGATCCTGCCGCTGGAAAAGCGCGTCGACTACCTGACGCTGCACACCGGCCGCAAGATCGAGATTCCGTTCGACGTGCTGATCGTGTTCTCGACCAACCTGGCGCCAAAGGACCTGGTCGACGAGGCGTTCCTGCGCCGCATCCGTCACAAGATCGAGATCGGCGATCCCTCGTTCGAAGAATACCGCGAAATTTTCAAGCGCGTCTGCCAGCACAAGAGTGTGCCGTACGACGATCGCGCGCTGGCATACCTGCTGCAGGAGTGGTACATCAAGCCGCGCCGCAAGATGCGCGCCGTCCACCCTCGCGACCTGATCGATCAACTGGTCGACATCGCGCGCTACATGAACGCGCAGCCCGTGTTGAGCAAGGACCTGATCGACCGTGCCTGCGAGGCGTATTTTGTCGAAATCTAGCCGGAAATGCCCATGCTTGCGAAGGCGCACAGACGCGACTCATCTTCGTGTCGCCGTGCCTTCGTGGTTCATGCTGCGCGATGAATGCGTTTCTGGCCGAAAGAGATCGTCCTCTCAATCTCGCCCACCGGGGCGCGTCGGCCTACGCGCCGGAAAACACACTCGCCGCGTTTCGGCTCGCCGCCGAGATGGGCGTCGACGGCCTCGAGATCGACGCCAAGCTCAGCCGCGACGGCGCGATCGTCATCATGCACGACGCGACCGTCGACCGGACGACGAACGGGTCGGGACGTGTGTCCGATCTCACGCTCGGCCAGCTCAAGTCTCTTGACGCCGGGTCGAAGTTCTGTTCGAAATTCGCCGGCGAGCGTGTCCCAATCCTCGATGAGGTCATAGATGCCGTCGGCGATCGCCTAATCGTCAACATCGAGCTGACGAACTACACCAGCCGCCGCGACGGATTGGAAGAGCGGGTCGTGGAATTCGTCAATCGCAACGGCCTCGTCCATCGTGTACTGATTTCTTCGTTCAGCCCCTTGTCGCTCCGCCAGGTGAAGCGCGCCGCGCCGCACCTGGTGTGTGGGCTGCTCTACCCGGCCGGAGGCGCCGTCTTCTTGCGCCGCGCCTGGCTCGCGCGCATCGTCCCCGGCCTCGAAGCGCGGCATCCGCACTTCTCACTGGTCGATGCGGCATCCGTTCGGAGATTTCACAGGCGCGGGCAGAAAGTCCATACGTGGACGGTGAACGAAGAAGCCGACATGCGCAGGGTGATCGCCGCGGGCGTCGACGCGATCATGACCGACAAGCCGCATGTCCTGCAGCGGATAGTCAACCCCCGCGCTTCGCGCGACCCCCGACCCTTCGGGTCGAGGGCAGGTGGCGAGCGGATAAGCGGATGCGGGCGCTTCGGGTCATAACAGGCGCCTGGACTTTGGCAAGCGCCACATCTTGGGTTGGAGTCGAGGCCGGTGTTGACCGCCCGAGGTGTCCGGCTAAAGCCTCGAGTCCGGCGATTTGCCAAACTCCAGCAGGCGACTGCACGCCGGATTGCGCGACAGGCGATAAGCGATACGCGATAGGCGATACGCGATAGGCGATACGCGATAGGCGATACGCGATAGGCGATACGCGATAGGCGATAAGCAAGAGGCACAACATGACCAAGAAACTCATCGTCAACGCAGACGACTTTGGCCGGACGCACCGTGTCAGCGAAGGCATCTTGAAGGCGCACCGCGACGGCATCGTCACCAGCGCGACGGCGATGATGAACATACCCGGCGCGGCGCACGACCTCCACCGCGCGCTGGCCGAAGCGCCCAACCTCGGGCTGGGCGTGCACCTCGTGTTCACGCTGGGGCGGCCTCTGCTGCCTCCAGAATGGGCGTCGACGCTCATCGACGAGCATGGCCGCTTTCTCGCGCAGGAGTCCATACTCGAGGAGCCAGAGCGCCTCGATCCCGACGAGCTGCTGTCCGAATTCAAAGCCCAGGTCAGCGCGTTCGAGCACAGCGTCGGCCGCCGGCCGGACCACGTCGACTGTCACCACTTCGCGCACGTCCACCCGCATCTGTTCGCCGTGTATCACAACCTGGCGTTAGAGCTGAGCCTGCCCATGCGCATCCCTTTCCCTCGCGCCGAAGCCGGCCTGGCCGACCCGGCGCTCATGCCCGGCATGGCCTCGGCGATCCCAGAGGCGACGGTGAAAGCCGTCGCGCAGGCCAACTGGGCGCGTCTGGCAGAGAGGCCCGTGCGCGCGCCGGATCACTTCATCGCTGGCTTCTACGGCGATCACGTATCGGTCGAGTATCTGCTGAGCCTGCTCGACCGGCTGCCGGATGGGATCAGGGAGCTGATGACTCACCCCGGCTACAGCGACGAAACGCTCGCCGCCGAATCTGCTTACAGCGCCAAGCGCGAAGACGAAATCGCCGTGCTGACCGATCCGCGCGTGCGGCAGCGCATCGCCGATCTCGGCATCGAGCTAACGACGTATGCATCTATTGCGTAAAACGTAATGCGTAATCAGGCGTGGAAGCGTCTCCTGCGCTTCGGCTTTCGTCTGCTTTACAACGAACTCGCTTTCACGTACGATTTCGTCGCCGGGTGCGTGTCGCTCGGCAACTGGAAGGCTTGGGGCCGCACGTCGATCAGGCATCTGTGCGGCAGGCGGATACTGGAGCTGGCGCACGGCCCTGGCCATCTGTTGGCCGCCTTGAAGCAGGCGGGCTACGAGCCGGTCGGCATCGACCTGTCGCCGCGCATGAGCCGGCAGGCCGCGCGCCGGCTGCGCCGCGCAGGCATCGACGCGCCGCTCGTGCGCTGCCGCGCAGAGGCGCTGCCGTTCCGATCGGGCGCCTTCGACGCGGCCGTGGCAACCTTTCCGACGAATTTCATTCTCGATCCACGCACGCTGCGCGACATAGCGCGGGTGACCGATCGAGCGGGCCGGCTGGTCATTGTCGCCGCCGCCAGCCTGGGTGGGCGCGGGCTGCTGTCGAAGTCGATCGAAGCTTTGTATGAGGTCACCGGCCAGAGCGAGCCGATGCCGCACGGCGACGAATCGGCCTTCGAGCAGGCGGGTTGGATCGTGCGCACCGACCACGCAGAGGTTGGCAGCACCAACGTCCTTCTGGTCATAGGCGACAAAGTTGACCGGCGCTTTGAAAGTGCCGGTCAACTGGCGGAATAGGTGGGCAGCCTCATGTCCAATACGACCCTGGCCATCGACGGCGCATCGCTCACAATTGAAAACGTCGTGAAAGTTGCGCGAGACGCGCAACCGGTCGCGCTGAGCGACGAGGCCCGCTCACGCGTCGCGCAGTCGCGCGCCTGGGTCGATCGCGTCGTGGCCGAAGGATCGCCGACGGTATACGGCGTCAACACCGGCTTCGGCGTATTTGCCAGCCGCCAGGTCGCGCGCGAAGACACGGAACGCCTGTCACGCAACCTGATCCTCAGCCACGCCGTGGGCGTCGGCGATCCGCTGCCCGAAGACGTCGTCCGCGCCGCGATGCTGATCCGCGCCAACACACTGGCCATCGGCCATTCGGGCGTGCGGCCGGAGATCATCGATACGCTGGTCGCGATGCTCAACAGGCGGGTCACGCCGGTCGTGCCGGAGAAGGGATCGCTCGGCGCGAGCGGCGATCTGGCGCTGCTGTCGCACATGGCGCTCGTGCTGACGACCGACGCCGCTGACCGCGACGAGGACAGCGGCGAAGCCTTTTTTGAGGGGCGCCGCATGACGGGCAAAGCGGCGATGCGGCGCGCCGGCATCCCGCGCTTGATCCTGGGCGCGAAGGAAGGACTCGCGCTCAACAATGGCGCGACGTTCAGCGCCGCCCTGGCCGCACTCGCCGTCCACGACGCCGGGGGCTTGCTGGATAACGCGCTCGTCGCCGCGGCGATGTCGTTCGAGGCGCTGCGCGGCGTGTCGCGCGCGCTCGACGAACGGCTGCACCGGGTGCGCCGGCAGTCCGGGCAGATCGAGATCGCCGCGCGCCTGCGCGAACTGATCGCGGGCAGCACGCTCGTCGATTCGACCGGCCGCGTCCAAGATGCCTACTCGCTGCGCGCCATCCCGCAGGTGCTCGGTCCCATCAAAGAGACCCTCGGCTTCGTGCGCGGCATCGTCGAGCGCGAAATCAACGCGGCGACCGACAACCCCCTGATCTTCCTCGACCTGCCGTCGGACGACAAGGCGCTGTCCGGCGCGAACTTCCACGGCGAGCCGATCGCGCTGGCGATGGATTATCTCAAGATCGCCGTATCCGAGGTGGCCAGCATGAGCGAGCGCCGCCTGTTCCGCCTAACCGACGAAAAGCTGAGCGACGGCCTGCCCGCCATGCTCGTCGAGCACGGCGGCCTGAACAGCGGCTTTATGATGGCGCAGTACACGGCGGCCGCGCTCGTGTCCGACAACAAGACGCTGGCGCATCCCGACGCGGTGGACTCGATTCCGACCTCAGCCAGTCAAGAGGATTTCAACCCGATGGCGATGAACGCGGCCCGCCGCTGCGCAGAGATCATCGATAACGCGCAGCACGTGATCGCTCTGGAGATGCTGGCGGCAGCGCAGGCGCTCGACCTGCGGATGCGGGCCGATCCGAATGCGCGACTTGGCCGAGGAACGCGGGCGGCCTGGGAAAGGATTCGGCGCGAGGTGAGTTTCCTCGAGAAGGATCGGCTATTGGCGCCCGAAGTGCGGGAGGTGATGGGGATGGTGAAACGTGGACAGATTTTGCAGGGAACTGGCATTTGACATTCGGCTCGCTGCGTTTATACTTGCTTGTGGTTGACGCATGGGGATGCGCCAACCACGGGATTTAAGACAGTCAACCACGGGGTTTTAAGACAGTCTCTTAGCGAGTAACCACGCAGTGGCCGAAATGCCTGGGGCCAGCGTCTCAACGCGAGGGGCTTCGGCAGACACTGCTGTCGTAGCATCGACGCATCGCAGCCACTTTAGCCAGGGGAGGCTACCATGTTCTCGACCCGCACGCCTGCATTCCTCGTCGTCGTTCTCCTTCTCGCCGTAACTCTAGCCGTTGTTTGGGGCGCCGCAGCAGCAGGCCCGACTACGCCGCCGCGCGTAGCCTACATCTACGACACCGACACGGCCAGCCGGGACAGCTTCGACGCGATGCTCACCAGCCGGGGCTTCACCGTCGATCTGGTTCCGCTTGGCAGCGCTGCCTCGTATGACTTCTCGCCGGATGAAGTCATCATCGTCGGCAACGATACCGGCACGGCAGGCAACTGGGACGCGCCCGGCGCGATCGCGAACGTCGACGGCGCGGGCAAGCCGATCGTCGGCGTCGGCGAGGGCGGCAGCTCCTTCTTCGACGACATCAACATCTTTATCGACTGGGGGCAGAGCTGGGGCGCATCGGGTGACGGCATCTACGTCGTCGATCCGACGAATCTGCTATGGTCGACGCCTATTCCTATCTCGATACCGGGCAGTAACGTCGTCAAGCTGTACACGCAGTCGTCCCCTTATCAGGCTGTCTACAACCCGACGCTGCTGTCGAACGTCATCCGCATCGGCCGGCAGGTGGACGACGCCGTTCATTACCCGATCATCTCGGAGAGCGCCCGGACCAACTGCTACGTGCTGTGGGGCTTCTACAACTCGCCGACGACGATGACGGCAGCCGGCCAGGACCTCTTCGTCAACATTCTGCTCGGCCGGCCGTGCGACGCAAAGGCGAACAACACGCCCACGCCGACCAGCCAATTGCCGGCGTGCCAGGAGCTGGTCGATCCGTTCAACATTCCGTCGCCGGCGCTGATCAACTTTGACGACTTGCCGAATAATCAGATCATCGGCGCATATTATCAGGCCGGCTATGGCGTGACCTTCGAGGATAGCGACATCACCCAGGCGACTATCTACGGCAACGAACCGGCCAAAGCCCGGTCGAGGCCGAACGTCGCCATCAACAACGCCGTCTTCCCCAGCACCAGCGCCGGCGTGCCGATGAACATCTCGTTCAGCGCGCCCAAGACGCACGTAGGCTTCACCATCGGCAACGGCGAGACGATTTCGCCGACGGCGATGCTGACGGCCTACGATGCGTTCGACCAGATCATCTGCCAGGTGCGCAACACGCCGGTGCCCGAGCCGCACACGGAATTCATCGGCGTGTACGATCCGACCGGACGGATCGTCCGCATTTCGCTGGACTACGGCAACACGTCTCTGTCCGAATCGATCGACGATCTGTACTTCTCGCCCGCGCCCGGCGGCCCGGGCCCGGCCCCGACGCGCACACCCATGCCGACGTGGACGCCGATCCCTTCGCCGACGCCGACGAGTGGCCCGACGGCTACGCCGACGCCGGTGATCCCGGTGTACCCATACGTTCCGCCCGTAATCATCGCGCCGATCATCCTGCCTGTCGGCGACCTGTCGATCCACGGCATCGAGATCACCCAGGGCATCCAGTGTTTCAACACGGCGCAGGGGCTGGCCAGTTGCCCGGACAACTCGCTGCCCCTCGTCGCCAAGAAAGATGCCACGGCGCGCATCTACCTCAAGCTCACAGGCGGCGCATTTTCGAGCCTCAGCAGTGTGCCGGTACGCCTGCACATTCGCGCCAACGGTGTGTGGTACACGGCGAACGTCACCGGCAAGGCAACCGGCAGCATCAACCAGGCCAACGATGACAGCGCCGATGTCTACTTCAACGTCAACTTCAGCAATGACGTGACCGTCGACTTCTACGCCATCGTCGACGAGGACAACACGGTTGCCGAAACGAACGACGGCAACAACCGCTATCCCGCCAGCGGCTACATCACGCGTGTCTTCCGCAAGCGCGACACGCTCCAGATCGTAGGCCGGCGGCTGCGCTATCATCCGGCCGGCTACAGCGGCACGCAGTATGCGGGCGGTTGGGCGGTGAATGGCGGCGCGGCCGACTGGTGGGAGCAAATGCTGCCCGTCCGCAACAACGGCATCAGCTACTCTATCGCGAGCGGCTACCTAGACTGGACGACGTCGCTGGGCAGTGGCGACGGCCAGCACGCGCTGATCTCAAGTCTGAATTTTCAATGGGTGCTGGAGAACGCGCTGAGCTGGCTGTTTGGCGCCGGCGCATTCACCGGCGCCGATCATGTCTACGGCTGGGCGCCGAGCAGCGGCTTTGGCGGCGGCCACGCCGACATGCCTGTGTATCCGCACGCGGGCGGGTTGGGCGTCGTCGGCATCGGCTCCGATGCGCCCGGCGCCAGCACAGACAATCCCGGCGCGGGCGCGCTCATCTTCGGCCACGAGCTGACGCACGACTACGACCTCAAGCACACCGACACCGGCGCGGACGACTGCGGCTCCGATGACAGCTCGTCGGACTTTCCGTACAGCACGTCGAGCATCCAAGAGTTCGGCTTCAACCCGATTAGTGGCAAGATATACGATCCGGCCACCACGCACGATCTGATGAGCTACTGTCCGTCAGGCGGCTCCAAGCAGGGCTGGATCTCGCCCTTCACCTGGAATCGCATGAGCAGCGAGCTTGACGCGCCGTCGCTCCTGGCGGCGAGCGGCGCGCAGGCGGCGCGTCCCTACGCCTTCAACGTCACCTCGAGCAGCGAATCGCTCGTCGTCGACGCGACCCTCTTCAACCCCGACGTCGTCAGCCCGGTGAGCGGCACCCTCGGCAGCCTGCACCGCGTGAGCGGCGGCCTGGCGTACCCGCTGCCCGCCGGCGACTATGCCGTCGAGCTGCGCAGTGGCGCGACTGCGCTGATCAGCCAGACTTTCTTCGTCAGCTTCGAGAGCGAGTACAGCGCGCACGGCGGTCCCAACAGCGACCCGCCCACCACCGGCATCACGCCCACCACGCAGGCGGACGTCTCGTTCGTCATGCCGTGGGCGGACGGCGCAACTTCGGTCGTGCTGCTTTACAACAACCAGGTGCTCGATTCGCGCGCCGTCAGCGCGAACGCGCCGAACGTCACCATCACCAGCCCGACCCAGGTCGTCACGTGGACAACCGGGACGCAAACGGTCGCGTGGACGGCGAGCGATCTGGATGGCGACCCGCTCACCTACTCCGTGCTGTACAGCCACGACGCCGGCGCGAGCTGGGAGCTGCTCGCCGAGGGCCTCACCAATCAATCCTTCGCCGTCGACGCCGACTCGTTGGCCGGCGGGAGCGACGCACGCATCCGCGTCGTGGCGACCGACGGCGTCAACATCGGCTACGACGAGACCGATGCCCCTATCGTCGTGCCGGATAAGGCGCCCTACGCGCTGATCACCAACCCGGTCAGTGGGCAGATCATCGCGCCCGGCAACCTGCTGGTGCTGCAGGGCACGGGGACCGACCTCGAAGACGGCGGCCTGCCCGATTCGGCGCTGCACTGGTCGAGCAGCCGCGACGGCAGTCTGGGCAACGGCCCGTCGCTGGGACTGACGTCGCTGTCTCCAGGCGCGCACGTCATCACGCTCACCGTGATGGACAGCCACGGCCAGACGATCAGCGCGTCCGTTTCGATCTTCGTGGGCCACGGTGTCTACCTGCCGGTCATATTGAAGTAAGACAACATTCAACAACATTGAAGAGGCTCGCCGGGTAGCCGGCGAGCCTCTTCCTCATTGGCCTCAAGTTGGCTCGGTCACGGGTTGGCCTGCCAGGAGAACGCCGTTACTGGCAAAGGCCGAAACATATCGTGATTGAGGCCGGCTCCGAGCCCCTGGCCCAAGCCCTGTGGCGCGCGGTTGAGCCTTCAAATCAGCCGCACCCTGAGCGGGACAGCGCGCGTCCTTCGACTCCACTGCGTTTCGCTTAGGATGCGCGCTGCGGAGTCGAAGGGGCGGCTGATTGCCTGACAACCTTTGCGTGCACACCCTCCAGCGGCACGTTGTACTCGCGGTGCAGAACATCGATGGCCCACAGGCTCACCGGGTCTTCCAGCGGACGGGTGAAGGACCCATCCGGCTGAAACAGTCTTTGCAGACGCGGATGTTGGCGATACTCTTCCGGCACGTCGGCGGGGTTCTTAAAAGGGTTGGCAAAATCGCTAAAGGGCATTTGAATCCTCGGGGTTGACACATCACACGGTAGAGTTATTGTACCACCGTGTTCCATACGGCATCGGGCGCATAGATTCCACCAGGTTCAGCTTTCGGCTATAATACCCTTACAGACCGCGCTGGCCGAATTTCGGCTCACCAAGAGGGAAGCTGCATCATGAGCGTCGTCACACTTGAGGGGATTGTCGAACATAACCGGATTCGACTGCTCGATAACATCCAGTTGCCTGACAACACCAGGGTTTATGTGATCGTCCCTGGTATCCAAGTAGAGCAGGTCGTGCACGTGTATAGTCCGCGCCTGGCACTGCGAGAGCAGGCATCAGATTTCAAAATGGAGATCATCGAGGAGTCGCCCGATGCCGGCGTATGATTCACAACCTCGCCAAACTGTGTGCGGCGGTCTGCTTGAGCCGGACGCGCCTGCCATCGAAGCCGAATACAACGGCCAAACCTACACCTTCTGCACGCGCGGCTGCCTGCGCGCATTCTGGAGCAATCCCGAGGATTTTCTCGCCGGAAAGATCGAGCATCCGATCGATGACAACGAAGGGCAGATGTAGTTTTCGACCCAGTGCTATAATCGATTGTGACAAGGAGCCGATTAGATTGGGCTTTAGTGAATGGGGGAGTAGACAGAATGGCAACGCAGCCATTGACTAAAACCACTGAGGCACAAGCCGGAACATTGCGGATGACCTACGAGGAATTCCTGGCGTGGGCCGGTGAGGACGTTCACGCCGAATGGGTGAATGGAGAGGTGATTGTGCACATGCCGCCCAAAGATCCGCATCAAAGGCTGGTCGCGTTCTTGCATCATATCATCGGTCTGTTCGTGCACATCTTTGACCGGGGACGCCTGTATCTGGCCCCCTTTGAGGTCAAACTAAGCGCCGACGTGTCCCGTGAACCTGACTTGATTTTCCTCGCCAAGGAACACCTCGATCGCGTTACACCAGAGCGGATCGTGGGGGCTCCCGATCTGATTATCGAAGTCGTGTCCGACGACAGCATTCAGCGGGATCGTGTGGACAAGTTTGACGAATACGAGGCCGCCGGCGTGCCGGAGTACTGGATCATCGACAACCGTCCCGAGCGGCGGCGCGCCCAGTTCTACCAGTTGGACGGCAGCGGCCAGTACCAGCCCATTCCACCGGACGCTGAAGGCATTTATCGCTCAAGGGCGTTGTCCGGCTTCTGGCTGCGGGTGGCGTGGCTGTGGGAAGACCAGCCGGACGTGCTGCGAGCGGTGGCGGAGATCGTAGGGCCGGATCAGGTGGCCCAGGCCCTGCGGCGCGCGGTTGAGTCTTCAAAGTAGGTGGGTCGGATTGACAACCTTTCTTCGCGTGATATAATGCCGCCACGATGAAACCGCAGATGCTCACCCATACTCACCATCCCGCGCATCATGCCCACCGTCACGTGGGCTGTTACCGTTTGGGTTGCGTCTGATCGAAGCTCATTCCGTCCATTAAAGGCGTGGCCCACGCGCAGCGAGCCGCGCCTTTTCTTTTTCCCATAGTTCCCTCAGTTCCCTGAGTTCCGCGTTTGGAGAAGACGCCATGAAACAGATTATCCGCCCCGTGAAGGGCACCCGCGACTTCTATCCGGAGCAGATGGCCTTCCGCAACTGGCTATATGGCAAGATGAAGGATGTCTCGCAACGGTTCGGCTACCAGGAGTACGAAGCGCCGATCCTCGAAATGCTCGACCTGTACGCCGCGAAATCCGGCGATGAGCTGGTCAAGGAGCAGTCCTACGTCTTCACCGACCGCGGCGGTGACCCGATCACGCTGCGCCCCGAGCTGACGCCCAGCCTGGCGCGCATGGTCGCGCAAAAGCAGCGCGAGCTACCCAAGCCGATCCGCTGGTGGTCGTTCGGCCCGTTCTGGCGCTACGAGCGCCCGCAGAAAGGGCGGACACGCGAGTTCTTCCAGTGGAATATCGACCTGATCGGCGCGCCTTCCGCGTCCGCGTACGCCGATGCCGAGATCGTCACCGTCCTGGCCGAGTTCTTCCGCTCGGTCGGCCTCACGCCTCAACACATCGCGATCAAGGTGAACAATCGCGGCCTGATGGAAGAGCAGCTCAAGACGCTCGGCATCGAGCCGGATAAGAAGGACGGCGTGTACCGCCTGATCGACAAGCTGGACAAGCTGTCGCCGGACGAGTGGGCGGCCTACGGCCGAGAGACGGTCGGGCTGAGCATGGCGCAGATCGAACGGCTGCGCGATGTGCTCAGCGACCGCGACCTGTGGAAGCAGTCGAGCGACCTGACGACGTTCTTCGCCGCGATGAAAGACCTCGGCGCGAGCGAGTACGTCGAGTTCGACGCGTCGATCATTCGCGGCCTGGCGTATTACACCGGCACGGTGTTCGAGGCGTGGGATCGCAGCGGCGAGTTTCGCGCCATCCTCGGCGGCGGTCGCTACGACAACCTCGTCGCCGACGTGGGCGGCGATCCCCTGGGCGGGGTCGGCTTCGCGATGGGGGACGTGGTGATCGGGCTGCTGCTGGAGCAGTACGGCCTCAAGCCCCAACTGCGCTCCTCGCCGACGCGTGCCCTGGTGACCGTGTTCTCATCGGAACTGATGGGAACTTCGGCGCGCATCGCCGCCGCTTTACGCTCGGCCGGTATCAACGCCGAGCTGTATCCCGAAGCGGCCAGGCTCGACCGGCAGCTCAAATACGCCGATACCTTCGGCATCCCGTTCGCCGTGATCGTCGGGCCGGACGAAGCGGCGGCGGGCAAGGCGACGGTGAAGAACCTGGCGACCGGCGAGCAGCGGCAGTTGGATCAGGCGGGCGTGGCCGAGGCGGTGCGCGCCGCGTGATGCTATAATCCGCGGTAACTGCTCAGCCGTCATGCCCGAATGCTTTTGTCGGGCATCCAGGCTGGCAGGTTACTGGATTCCCGCCTAAAGCGTGCGGGAATGACACCGCACGGTGCGAGCGCAACGGCTGAGCAGTTACAATCCGCGCATCTTTATCTCATTGGAGGACTCCAGTGCCCGAAGAATCCTCCGAGCAGTCCACAACGAACAATCGATCCGGCGGCGTCGAGATTCACGCGAATACCGTCAATATCTACGGCGATGTGACCGGCCGCGATAAGACCGTCTCAGGCGGCTCATCTGCGCCGCCGCCACCACCCTCCGGCTGGCAGACCACGCCCCCTCAATCCGGCGATCAGTTCGAGTACGACGTCTTCATCTCGTACAGCTCCCAAGACAAGGACTGGGTGCGGGGCGATCTACTGCGCGCGCTCGAACAGCGCGGCCTGCGCGTCATCGTCGACTTCCGCGACTTTCGGCCCGGCGCGCCGAGCATCAAGGAGATCGAGCGCGCGATCTTGACCAGCCGCAAGACGCTGTTGATCCTCACGCCCGACTATCTGGCGAGCCAGTGGACGGAGTTCGAGAACTTGCTGCTGCAGACGCTCGAACCGTCGAATCAAAACCTCCGCCTGATCCCGCTGCTCAAAGCCAGGTACGACTTGCCGATACGCCTGCGCATGCTGACCTACGTGAACTTCGTCGATCCGGACGACTGGAACATCGCCTGGACGATTCTGCTGACCGCGCTCGGCGCGCCGCCGATCCAGGAAGCGCCTGCGAAGGAAACACCGGCAACCTGGCATCTGGCGCACCCTTACGGCATGCCGCCAAACTTCACCGGCCGCGCCGACGAGCGGGCGATGCTGGCCGACTGGCTAGATAAGGACATTGGGAATTCGTTATTGGTAATTAGGGCGCTGGGCGGCTTCGGTAAGAGCGCGCTGGCCTGGCACTGGCTGATGCACGACGTCGACGCCAAGCAGTGGCCGCGCGCCGTGTGGTGGAGCTTCTACGAAGGCGACGCCAGTTTCGAGAGCTTCCTGCGCGAGACGCTGGAGTATCTTGCGGGTGAACGTGCGACGCACCTGGGAGGTGCGTCGCACGTCGCCTCTCTTGGTCCGCGCCAGCAAGTCGATGAACTGCTGAAAGCGCTGCAGCGGCCCGGCACGCTCTTGATCCTCGACGGCTTCGAGCGGCAACTGCGCGCTTTCAGCGGCATGAACGCGGCGTATCAAGGCGACGAGGCCCCCTCCCCGGCCCGTGCGAAGCCCACCCGAAGCGAAGCGGAGGGTGTCCCCCGCTCCGCAGGGGAGGGGGCTGATTGCGTCAGCCCCTTCGCCGAGCACTTCCTGCGGAGTCTCGCCGCGCTGCCCAATTTACGCAGCAAAGTGCTGATGACGACGCGGCTGCGACCGCGCATCCTCGAAGTGCGCGGCGGCATGATGCTGGGAGGCTGCCGCGAAGAAGAGCTGAAGCAAATGCAGCCCGCCGATGCCGTCGCCTTCTTCCGCGCGCAAGGCGTGCGCGGGAGCCGCGCCGAGATCGAAGCCGCCTGCGCGCCGTACGGCTATCACCCGCTGAGCCTGCGCCTGCTGGCCGGCCTGATCGTCGGCGACCTGCAGCAGCCCGGCGACATCGCCGCCGCCAAACGGCTCGACGTGAGCGGCGACCTGGTGCAGCGCCAGCATCACGTGCTGGAACATGCCTACGCCAGCCTGACGCCCGCGCGCCAGAATTTCCTCAGCCGCATCGCGTGTTTTCGCGGCGCGGTGAGTTACGAGGCGTTGCAGAAGACCTGTGAGGTTTCGGAAACCTCACAGGTCTTTGAAGCCGACCTGCGCGATCTCCTCGCCCGTGGCCTGCTCCACCGCGACGAAAAGACCAACCGCTTCGACCTGCACCCCATCGTCCGGCGCTACGCCTACGACCGCCTGACCGCGAGTGACCGCAGCGCCGCGCACACCCAACTGCGCGATTACTTCGCCGCCGTGCCGGCGCCGGGCAAAGTGCAAACGCTGGACGACCTGATGCCCGTGATTGAGTTGTATCATCACACCGTCCGCGCTGGGCAGTATGATGAGGCTCGGACTCTGTTCCACGACCGAATCAGCAGTGCCGTCTACTTTCAGTTCGGCGCATATCAGTTGCAGACCGAACTGCTGCGCGCGCTCTTCCCCGACGGCGAAGACCGCCCGCCGCGCCTGAAGGACGAAAGCGATCAGGCGTGGACGCTGAACTCACTGGCGAACTCCTACTCGCTCAACGGCCAGCCGCGCCGCGCCGTGCCGCTGTTTGAGCAACACAATGCAATCTCCGAGAAAGCGGGCGATAAGAAGAATCTCGCCACCGGCCTCGGGAATGTGGCGACGCAACAGATGATCATCGGCGCACTCAAAGCCGCCGAGGCCAACCTGCGCCATCGCATCGACCTGTGCCGCGAGATCGAGGACGAGTTCCGTGAGGCAATCGGGCATCAGGAGTTGGGGCGGCTGCTGGCCTATCGCGGCGTGTGGGAGGAGTCTGCGAGCGAGCTGGCGGCTGGACGCTCAAAGTTTGAGAAGCGGAAGAACGTTCAAGGGCAGGGAGTCAACTGGGCCTATCGCGCCCTGCGCGCGCTACTCATCTCGCGCGACAAGACTTCCGAAGTCTCCGAGACTTCGGAAGTCTTCAATGCGGCCCTTTCCGCCGCCCGCCGCGCGCTCGAACTCGCGGATGAGACCGCACTTACATCTTATCCTGGTGAGCGCGACTACGTGCAAGCCTACTGGCTGCTGGGCGCGGCCCATCGACTCAATGGCGACCTGGCCGAAGCCGAGCGTCACCTGAGCGAAGCGCTGACGCGCTGCCGGAACATCAACCTGGTTGAATTCGAAGCCGACATCCTGCTCGATCTGGCGCGGCTGCGCGCCGACCAGAACGAGCGTGAAGAAGCGCTGCGGCTGGCAGAGGAAGCGCTGCTCATCGCCGAACGCAGCGACTACGTGCTGCAAGGCGCGGGCGTGCACCTGTTCCTGGCGCAGACGGCGCTGAAGGATGGGGACAGGGCTACGGCAGTGGAGCACGCAAAGGAAGCGCGCCGCCTCGCCACGTGTGACGGCCCGCCGGATTACACCTACACAGTCGCGTACGACGAAGCGGGGGCGCTGTTGCGGGAGTCAGTAATCAGTAATCAGTAATCGGTGATCAGTGATCGGTAATTGGTAATTGGTAATTGCTGGTCACTGATTACTGGTCACTGATTACTGGTCACTGATTACTGATCACTAATCACTAATTACCAATTACCGATCAGTCGACTGCCGGCAGCCACAGCCTGAAAGTGCTGCCCTGCCCCACACCGCCGCTCTCGGCGGTCACACGTCCCCCTTCCGTCTGAACGATAGCCTGCACCAGGCTCAAGCCGATGCCGACGCCGCGCACCTGCAGCAATCGCTGGCGACCCCGGAAGAACTGGTCGAACACGCGCGGCAATTCGTCGGCAGGAATGCCGACGCCGGTGTCGATCACCGAAATGCGCACCCAGCCGCGTCCTCCCTCGTCAACGTGCTCGACCGCCAGCGTGACACGCCCGCCTTCATCCGTGTAGTCGAACGCATTGGATAGGATTTCGTTCAGCGCCGTGCCGATGCGCTGCGGGTTGGCTCGCACGCGCAGTTCGGCGCCGCCCACGACGACGTCGAACTGGATCGACTTGGCAGCCGCGTCCAGACGGTAGCGTGTCGCCAGAGGATCGACGACGTTCGCAATCGGCCATGGCTCGAATGGGCGCGCGTCAGGCGCCAGGTCGACTTCGGCGAACGCGGTGACCGTTTCGATCAAGCGCTTCAGCGCCTCCGTCTGATCGTTCAATATGGCCATGTAGTGATCGTGCTTTTCCGGCCTGCCAGATTCCAGCAGGCGCAGGTGCGTGCCGATGTTCGCCACCGGCGTGCGGAACTGATGCCCGATCTGCTCGATCAACTGGCTCTTGAGCCGATCGAGCGATCGCAGTTGCTCGTTGGCGTTGCGCAGCTCCTGCGTGCGCAGGGCCACCTCTTCGGACAGGCTGTGCGCCTGCTGGCGCAATTCGTCGTGCAGCCGCGCATTGTCGATCGCCAGCGCGACGAGGTGGGCCGCGCTCTGAGCAAGCTCGATCTCGGCCTGCGCGAATCGGCGCGGTGTATCCGATGCGATCAGGAGCGCGCCAAGGCGGCGGTCATGGGCGATTAGCGGCAGACCGAGCAGCGAACGCGTCGAGAACTTCTCGGCGAAGCTCCGGCGCAGGAGAGGCGTGTGGTGCACATCGTGCACGCCAATCGGGCGTTCGGCTTCCAGCACCGCCTGCGTGAGAGTCGGTTGGTCTGCGGGCGTAGGTGGCAGCGAGGGGTACAAGTCGCGATAGCGACCATAGGCAGCGAGATGCACCGTGGCATGTGCGACCTCGTCCCACCGCGTGATGAACGCGCCGTCGGCGTCGAGCAGGCGGCCGGCGTGCTCGGCCAGAGCCGGCAGCAAGTCCTCCGTGCGCATCGATTGAATCGCAAGGCTCAAAATGTCGACCAGCGTCTGCTGTTGCGCTGCGCGCTGCTGTTCACGCCGAAACAGCCAGGCGTTCGCCAGCGCGTGCCCCACGTGCCCAACCGCCATTTCCAGTAAGTGAAGGATAGCTTCGTCCACCTCCGTGACGCGCGGGTAAGCGGTGGCCAGCACGCCGCGCACCTTTCCGCCGACGACGATGGGAAGCAAGACGAGCGTGCGCACACCCTCGGCGGCGACCAGTCGCCGTATGCGCGACGGCAGGTTCGTATCGTTTCGCACGTCGTCGATAATGAGCGGGAAGCCGAGGGTAGCCACCTGCCGGATCAGTCTATCGGCAGTACGCGTGTGTGCGACGAAACGCGCCTTGAAGGCATCCGATATGCCCGAGGAGTAATAGATGGGCGTCGGCGCATCGCGCAGGTCGTCTACGACGGCAATCGCAGCCGCATCCAGATCGGCGAGTGCCCGGATCCGGTTTACCGCCGTCTGGGCGATCCAGGCGCCGTCGAGCGACTTCGACAGCACCTTCGACAGGCGATTGAGGCGCGCCAGTTGAGCGCTGCGTCCGGCCAAGGCGCGCTTCAGCCGTTTCTGGTCACTGATGTCGCGCACGCTGACGAGCCACAGCTCCTGACCACCCAGTGAGGTACGGTGTCCGACAACCTCGACGGGTATCAGACGCCCATCTTTGTGACGATTGACCGTCTCCAGACGAAAACGCACCTGAGTCTGAAGGGCTTCTGCGTCGGTCGGGTCATGCGGCGTGTCGAAAGGCAGCAGATCGGCTGCCGACATGCGTTGGAACTCATCGCGGGTGTAGCCGAGCAGCTCGCAGGCGCGCGCATTGACATCCAGAATCCGGCCGGCTGCGTCCTCGACGAACAAGGCATCGCTGGACGTCTCGAAGAAAGCCCGGTAGCGCTCGGCGCTCTCGACCGTGACGGATTCGTCAGCATCATTAGGAATAAGTTCGGACGGCTGCATTACAACTCGCTTAACGTGAACATGTGACGGTATCCCGTTGCTGCCTGGTCTTTTGGCTGCGCCTTAGCGCCGAAGGCATCCGTCGGCTCGCCGCAAGGCGCGCGCACGCCATTTTACGCGATCTCGCCGTTCGCAACCAGTGTAAGCCGGATTCGACGTCGTGGCAACAGATAATCGGTTAGAGTTAAACCTTTGCGAAGGTGGTGAAACCTGCGCAAGCGTGGGAGTCTTGGCGAAAATGGGCTTGACAGTGTTTGGCACGATTTGAGCGCTCTGCGAAGTCTGGGCGTCGCTCTTTGAATCCCCGCGCGCCCGTGCTATGATTGTCCGCGATGGATACGCTCGAAGGCATCGTCGAACGGATCACATATTACAACGACGAAAACGGCTACACGGTGCTGCGCCTCAAGCCGCACGGGCGCGCCGGACCGCTCATGGCCGACCAGGGGCTTGTCACGGTCGTCGGCAACCTGCCCGAGGTCACTCCCGGCGAGTCGCTGAGATTGCGCGGCCAGTGGACGACGCACCGCGACCACGGCCGGCAGTTCAAGGCCGACTCCTGCGAGCAGCTTCGGCCGGCGACCGTCGAGGGCATCAGGAAGTATCTCGGCTCGGGCTTGATTAAGGGCGTCGGGCCGGTGACGGCGGCGCGCATCGTCAAGAAATTCGGCCTCGACACGCTTGACGTGCTCGATCATCGGCCAGAGCGCATACGGGAGGTGCTGGGCGTCGGGCCGAAGCGCGCCGAGTCGATCGCCACGGCATGGGAAGACCAGAAGGTCATCAAGCAAGTGATGCTCTTCCTGCAGTCCCACGGCGTGACGACCGGCCTGGCCGTCAAGATCTTCAAACAGTACGGCGACGCGGCGATCGACCTGGTGCAAAGCAACCCTTATCAACTGGCGACCGACATCTACGGCGTCGGCTTCAGGACCGCCGACAAGATCGCGCGCCAGCTCGGCCTGCCGCCCGACGCGCCGTCGCGCGTCGCCGCCGGCGTCACGTACACCCTCAGTCAGTCTGCCGACCAGGGACACGTGTTCTTGCCTCAGTCGGCGCTGGTGCATGAAGCGTCAGCTTTGCTGGAAGTCCAGCCCGTGCAGGTCGAAGCTGTACTGGGACCGCTGGAGGAAGCCGACCAGATCAAGCGCGAGGTGGTCTATCCCATCGGCGGCGGGCCGCGCCGTAGACACGAACGCCAGCCCGAGCTAGACGGAGACGATCTGGCGGTCGCCAAGAGGCAGGCGGACGAGTATCCGATCGTCGGCGAACGCCCACCGGCGCCGTCGCCCGAGGCTCGGAGCATACAGGCGCTCAAGGAAGAGCCTGCGATCTACCTGACGCCATTTTATCATAGCGAAGTCGGCGTTGCGCGACGCCTGACGGCGCTGGTCGAATCGGCGGCATCGCGGCTGAACGAGTTAGCCGGCCTGGATTGGCCGCGCGTGTTCGGCGGCCTCGACGCCGTCGCCGGAAAGCAGGCCACGACACGCCTGTCTGAGAAGCAGCGTGAGGCGGTGCGGACGGCATTGTCGCCACACGGCAAGGTCACCGTTTTGACGGGCGGCCCCGGCACCGGGAAGACGACCACCGTGCGCGCGATCATCACGCTGCTGGAGCGCTACGGCAAGCGCTACGCGCTCGCCTCGCCGACGGGCCGCGCCGCCAAGCGTCTGAGCCAAGCGACGGACCGCCCGGCGAAGACGATTCACCGCCTGTTGGAGTTCGCGCCCGTCGAGGGGTTCAAGCGCGGCGAGCAGCACCCGCTCGACGTCGACATGCTGATCGTCGACGAAGCCAGCATGATCGACTTGCTGCTGATGAATAACTTGCTGAAAGCGGTGCCGCCCGGCGCGCACGTGCTTCTGGTGGGCGACGTCGATCAATTGCCGAGCGTCGGCGCGGGCGACGTGCTGCGCGACGTGATCGGGTCGGGCCGCGCCGCCGTCGTCCGCCTGGACGTGATCTTCCGCCAGGCGCAGGAATCGCTGATCATCGCCAACGCGCATCGCATCAACAACGGGCAGATGCCGATCACGCCGAAGGACGCGCGCGATTTCTTCCACTTCGTCAAGGAGGACCCCGACGAAGCGGCGACGATGGCGATCGACGTGGTGACGAAGCGCATCCCGGCCAGGTTCGGCATCGACCCCTCGGACATCCAGGTGCTCGCGCCGATGTATCGAGGCGCGGCGGGCGTCAACGCGCTGAACGCCAGCCTGCAGCAGGCGCTCAACCCCCCGTCGCCCAACAAGCCGGAGAGACGCCTGAGCGGCACGCTGTTCCGCGCCGGCGACCGCGTGATGCAGACGCGCAACAACTACGACAAAGACGTGTACAACGGCGACATCGGACGCGTAACCGGCATCGACGTCGAGAATCAACTGCTGCGTGTGACGATCGACGACCGCTCGATCGATTACGACTGGGCCGAAGCCGACGAGCTTGTGCTGGCGTACGCCGTGTCGGTACACAAGGCGCAAGGCAGCGAATACCCCGCCGTCGTGATCACGATGCTCACCCAGCACTACCTCATGCTGCAGCGCAACCTGCTGTATACGGCCGTCACCCGCGCCAGGCGGCTGTGCGTAGTCGTCGGCAGCCGCCGCGCGCTGGCAATGGCGGTCAAGAACAACAAAGTCGCCGAGCGTTATTCGGGATTGCAGGCGCGCCTGCAGCGCTGATCGGCATCTGGATCGGCATCTGTCCCCTCCGCTGTGCTACGGGGATCTACGAGAGATGCCTCCTACTCTCACCCCCTCGGCTTGCCCACCGGCACGCCGCCGTACCGGCTCTTGCTTTCGAGCTCTTTCACCCGCCGCTCGATCTCCTGAACGATCTGCATCAACTGCCCGACCGCCTGCTCGGTCGTGATCTCGTGCGTGAACCACCGGCGCACTAGCTCGTCCAACGAATACGTTCCCATCGTCGCCTCCCCTACACGTTAGCGTGTATCGCTAAGGTAAAATAATCGCAGCCGTCTGCTGCGTGCGCCGTATAGTTTAACACGATACCGTGTATTTGTCAAGGCCCAATTTTGGCCGAAGCTCCCATTTGTCCTCCGCCTTCACTTCTGCGGCTTCGTCGTGTATGTGAATCGGGCGCGCTCGGCGATGAGCGTCAGGTACTTCTGGGTCGATCGGCGGGGAGTGTACACGCCAAGCTCCCACTCGCTGATCGTCTGCTGTCGCGTGCCCAGCTCGTCCGCCATCCGCTGCTGGGTCATCCCCAGATGCTGGCGCAAGGCCCTGATTCGCTCCGAGTTCCACTCGACCTCGTACTTCACGCGGCGCTTCGCCATGCCTCACTCCTGGCCGGAGTTTAGCATGCCAAAACGCCGCGCGCAACTACGCCACTCATTGTGTGCTCGCGAAAGGCGTCACCAAACGTAGGGCGCGTTTCTATACGCGCCGCAAATCGGCGGCTATGGAAAGCCGCCCTACGTCCTCGCGAAGACTTCATCAAACGTAGTGCGTTTCCATACGCGCCGCAAATCGGCGGCTTATGGAAAGCCGCCCTACGTCCAGCCTGACATGTTTTGCGTGCACACACGTCACTTGCGCAGACGGCTGACCAGCAGCGCCACGCCGACGACGACCAGGGCGAGCGGCCACCATGAAGAGAACGAGAAGGCCGGCAGCAGATTGCCCAGCAGGAATATGACGCCGATCCCGATCAAGATCAACCCGAAGATCCTGGCCCCCTCGTTCGAGGCCTGCGCCGGTCTCGCGTCCGGCGGGAATGGGCTTGCCGGCGCAGCGCCGCTCTCGTGCGCGCCTCCGAACGCCGCCTTCACGTCTTCGCCCAATTGCTTGCCGCGCTCGGCGATCTCCTGAACGTTCGCGCGGGTCGTCTCCTCAGATGAAGCGTACGCCCGGCCCTCCTCCGGCAGGACGATCCACAGTATCAGATAGAGCAGGAAGCCCGATCCGCCGAAGATGAATAGAAGCACGAAGACCAGCCTGACCAGGGATGGATCGACCCCAAAGTAGGCGCCCAGACCGCTACATACACCCCCAAGCATCCGGTCGGTTCGGCTGCGATAAAGTCGCTTTTCCACCATCGCCTCCTCATGTGATGATCAATTCGGTCACAGTATAGGCGAGCCTGTGAGCGCGGCCAACCGCCTCGAGACCGATTTGCGAGGCGGTCTTTCGATGTAGTCCGTCTCCGAACGCCTGTCCCGTCAGCGGCGCACGCCGTTCACGGCTCGACCGTCCGGTAGCGATGCGCATAATACGCCAACGCGTTGCCCGGCGCGCCTTCGCCGAGCGCCACGACGCGCCCAATGAACAGCGTATGGTCGCCTACCTCGACGATCTGCTCGGCACGGCAATCCAGCCAGCCCAGCGCACCTTCGAGGATCGGCGCCCCGGTCACCGCGAAGCGATGCGGCACGCCGTCGAAGCGCCGGTTGACCAGCGGCGCGCGGCCGGCGAACCGTTCGGCCAGGAACTCCTGCCCATCGCTCAGGAAGCTCACGGCGAAGGTTCTGCTCTCTTTGATGAAGTCACAGCTCTGGTTCACGCTCTCGAGCGAGACCAGGGCGAGAGGCGGATCCCACGAGGCCGCCAGAAAGGCGCTGACGGTAATGCCGTGCAGTCCTTCGGCATGGCGCGTCGTGACGACGGTGACGCCTGCGACGAACAGAGCTGCCACGCGCCTCATCGTCTGTTCGTCGACCGTCATCGGCTCGCCGGTTGGTGGCGACTTGTGCGTCGGTGACTGGCTCCCAATCCTGGAAGACATAGCTTTGACTAATCCGCGCCCCAGGCCGTCTACCGTGTCCAAGCTGCACGAGCATAGTGGATGGGTCGCGGGCGGAGGTCTGTCTGACAGTGTACATCGGAATCGACCGGAGTCAAGCCCAACAAGACGTCTTCTGAAATTGCACCATGCCTCTTGGTGTCTTCGTGTCTTGGTGGTGAGCCTTCGGACGCCCTCTGCGCGACTCACCGTGGGTCCGTTCGCGCATCTGTTACAATAGCCCCGCACCGCACGAAGGGATCTCATGCGCATCGCGCTCGTCTCCAAAGCCTGCCTGGTCGGCGCATATCAACGCAAGCTCGAAGAGCTGGCCGCGCTGCCGGACGTCGACCTCGCCGTCGTCGTGCCCCCCGCGTGGCGCGACGAGCGCGGGACGATGGCGCTCGAGCGCGAGCACGTCGACGGCTACCCGTTGCTCGTCGAGCCGATCGCCTTCGACGGCAGCTATCACCTCTACTTCTTCCCGCGCATCGCCCGCCGGCTCGAATCGCTGCGCCCCGATCTGATTCACGTCGACGAAGAGCCGTACAACTTCGCCACGTATCACATCCTGCGCATCGCGCGGCGGCTGAACGCCAAGACCGTCTTCTTCGCCTGGCAGAACCTCAACCGGCGCTATCCCTTCCCCTTCAACTGGCTCGAGCGCACCGTGCTGCGCCACGCCGACGCCTGCATCGCCGGGAATCGCGACGGCGCGCAGGTGTGGCGCGCCAAGGGCTTCCGAGGTCCGATCGAGGTCATCCCGCAGTTCGGCGTCGATCCGGACATCTTCTCACCGGATAAGCGAGTGGGGCGGGTGGGAGAAGTGGCCGGCACTTCGACAGTGCCGGTCACTTCCCATGCCTTCACCATCGGCTACGTCGGGCGACTGGTCGAGGAAAAAGGGGTTGACTTGTTGATCGACGCCGTGTCAGGATTGAATGGTAATTGGAGATTGGAGATTGTTGGGAGCGGGCCTGTGCGCAATGCGCTCGCCGCGCGGGTCGATCGACACGCCGGGCGCCTGCGCGAACGGGTGACGTTTCGGCCCTGGCTGCCCTCGGCGCAACTGCCGGCCATCTACTCGACGTTTGACGCGCTCGTCCTGCCTTCGCGCTCGAAGCCGAGCTGGAAGGAGCAGTTCGGCCGGACGCTGATCGAGGCGATGGCCTGCGGCGTGCCGGTCATCGGATCGACCTGTGGCGAGATACCGAACGTCGTCGGCGACGCAGGGCTGCTCTTCCCCGAAGGCGAGGCCGGCGCGCTGCGTGCGCAGCTCGAGCGGCTCATGTGCGATCCCGATTTGAGGCGCGATCTGGCCGTGCGCGGCCGCGCGCGCGTGCTGCAGCATTACACCCAGAGGCAAATCGCACAGGCCACCGCCGCCGTGTATCGCTTTGTCCTGGCCGGCACGACCTGATCACGTATCACGTGTTACGTGTCGCGTGTTGCGTGTCACGTGTCACGTATCACGCATCACGCATCACGTTTTGGTATAATCCAGCCATGCACGACACGCGGCTCCACGTCGCGATCAGCGCGCACTTGCTCGCTTCGCGCGGGGCGGCGGGATATCGCAGCGCTGGCATCCACACATACATCGCCAACTTGCTCGCAC
The DNA here is from genome assembly GCA_035283185.1 of Anaerolineae bacterium. Lineage (GTDB taxonomy): Bacteria > Chloroflexota > Anaerolineae > Fen-1058 > Fen-1058 > DASSFZ01. The sequence continues at coordinate 41,727 of DATEUJ010000108.1, forward strand.
ATCTGCCGCACATCGATCCGGGCGTGCGTTACACGGTTTACACGAATGCGCAGCCGCCCGTCGACGCGCGGATTCGCGCGGCGTGGCTGCCGACGGCGAAGCCCCTGATGCGTATCCTGTGGGAGCAGCTCGCGCAGCCGTTGGCGCTGCGCCGCGACCGGCCCGATGTGCTGCACGCGGCGGCGTTCGTCGCGCCGCTCGCGTCGAGTTGTCCAGCCGTCGTCACAGTGTATGATTTGAGTTTCGCCATATTTCCGGACTTCTTTCGCGGCCCGAACCAGACCTATCTGCGCATCTTCACGCGCCGCTCGGTGAGGCGCGCGCGGCGCGTCATCGCCATCTCTGAGCACACGAGGCGCGACGTGCATCGCCTGTACGGCGTGCCGCTCGATCACATCGACGTCGCCTATCCAGGCGTGGACGCCCGATTCCGGCCCATGCCGCGCGAAGAGGTCGAGGCGTTTAAGCGCAAACACGATCTTCCCGAAAGGTTCTTCCTGTACCTCGGCACGCTGGAGCCGCGCAAGAATTTGGACCGGTTGATTGACGCGTGTGGGGAATTGGAGATTAGAGACGCCAGTCCCCGAAGCGAAGCGGAGCGGGGTTGGAGATTGGAGATTGTTGGCGGAAAAGGCTGGATGGTCGACGATCTGTTTGCCAGGGTGAAATCGCGCGGTCTGGAGCAGCGCGTGATGTTCGCCGGTTACGCGCCTGCGGAAGACCTGCCGCTGTGGTACAACGCGGCGACGGCGTTCGTGTATCCTTCGCTGTACGAGGGCTTCGGCATGCCGCCGCTGGAGGCGATGGCGTGCGGCGCGCCAGTCATCGCATCGAGCGCGGCGTCTCTGCCGGAAGTGGTGGGCGACGCCGGAATCCTCGTCGCGCCGGATGACGTGCAGGGGCTGGCGCAGGCGATGCGCCGCGTGTGGCGCGACGAATCCCTGCGCGGCGATCTGTCGCGGCGCGGCGTCGAGCGAGCGCGGCGGTTCACGTGGGAGGCGACGGCGCGCGCGACAGTCGAGTCGTATCGGCGAGCGTTGGGGAACGTGAATCCTCAGGTTCCTTGAGTTCCTTGCGAGGGAACTGAAGGAACTGAGGGAACTGACTTGATTATGGAAGCACATCGTCTTTCGCCCGGAGGATGGAAGTGATGCCGCGCCGGTATCCGCGCTGGATCATGATGGCTATGGTTCTCGGCGATGCGACGCTGGTGAACCTGGCGTTCCTGTCCGCCTACATCCTCCGCATCGAGCTTCAGGTGTTTCGCCCTGTCGGCGAAACGTACCAGACGCCGCTGATCGATTATGTCCCGTTGACGGCGGGCCTGACCGTCGTGCAACTGGCGCTGTTCTGGCTGGGCGGCGCGTACGACCTGCGCCGCAACACGACCTGGCTCGGCATGATGGGGCCGATCGTGCAGGGCGCGGCTATCGCCGTGCTGATCGTGATCGTCGCCACATTTCTCGACGCGCTCCTGTTGTTCTCGCGCCTGCTGATCGTGTACAATGCCGTGCTTGTCGTGATCGTCCTGGGCATCAGTCGCGCCGCGTGGGGGCTGGCGCTGGCGCGCCTGCGGCGGAGGGGCGCGGGCGTGGCGCGCGTGCTGATCGTCGGCGCCGGCGAAGTCGGCCGCACTGTGCTGCGCACGATCATCGCGCGCCCGGAGCTGGGATTTCGGGTCGTCGGCTTCGTCGACGACCATCCGGAGCGCAGCCAGACCGACATCGGCGCGATCCGCGCGCTGGGGCCGATCGGCAACGTGCCGACTGTCCTGGATCAGGAGACGGTCGACGAGGTCATTATCACCCTGCCCTGGTCCGATCACCAGCGTATCCTGCGCCTGGTGCAGGTGTGCGAGGCGCGAGGCATGCGCCCGCGCATCGTGCCCGACCTGTTCCAGCTCAGCCTGACGAGCGTCGACGTGAACGACCTGGACGGCATTCCGCTGATCGGCACGCGCGTGCCGTCGCTCAGCGGGGTAAGCGCGTTGCTCAAGCGTATCGTCGATCTCGTGCTGGGCATCCCGCTGACGCTGCTGTCATTGCCGCTGATGACCCTCATCGCCGTCGCCATCAAGCTCGATTCGCCCGGGCCGGCGCTATTCAGGCAGGCGCGTCTCGGCATGAACGGCCAGCCGTTCCAGGTCTACAAGTTTCGCTCGATGCATTCCGGGGCGGAAGGGGAAGTGCCGCAACTGCTCGAGCGCAACGAAGCGAGCGGGCCGCTGTTTAAGATCAGAGACGATCCGCGCCGCACGCGCGTCGGGCGCTTCCTGCGCCGTACCAGCTTCGACGAGCTGCCGCAACTGATCAACGTGCTGCGCGGCGAGATGAGCCTGGTCGGGCCGCGCCCGCCGCTGCCCTCCGAGGTCGATCAGTACAAGCCGTGGCACAAGCAGCGGCTCCTGGCGCGGCCGGGGATGACTGGCTTGTGGCAGGTGTCCGGCCGCAGCAGCCTGAGCTTCGACGAGATGGTGCTGCTGGACATCTACTACATCGAGAACTGGTCGCCGCTGCTGGACGTGAAGATCATGCTGCGCACGGTGCCGAAGGTGCTGTCGGGGGATGGGGCGTATTAGCGGATGGCGGATAGCTGATAGCCGATGGCTGATAGCCGATGGCTTCTGCTCCCGCCGGGTGACACACCCGGCGGTCGGAAGGTCAGCGGTCAGTGCGAGGAATCATAAGGGGCTGTCAAGAATAGCGAGCTGTCGTTCTGAGCCTTGCCCTGCGAAGTCCCCGACCGAAGGGAGCGGGAAGCGGGGTCGAAGGGGCAGCGAAGAATCTCGTCCGCCACATTCTACATTCTGCATTCGACATTCTACATTCACATGCCTCTCGTTCCGATCGGCATCGGCTGGTTGATTGGCATCTGGGCAGCATTGGCATTCGCACTTCCGTCGCATTTCTTTCTCATCGCACTCGTCGTCCCGCTCGCCGGCTTGATCCTGTGGCGCGACGATCCGCGCGCTCGCCTCGCCTGGATCGCGCTGCTCGTTATGCTCGTCGGCGGGCTGCGCGCCGCATCGGCTCGGCCTTCCCTCGACGAGCATGATGTCGCCACATACAACGACGGCAGCCTCGTGACGCTCGCCGGCGTCGTCGACGATTATCCCGACCGGCGTGACACGTACGTCAACCTGCGCCTGCGCGCGGAAACGCTCGCATGGCCTGACGCCGATCCGTTTGCCGTAGAGGGCCTGGTTCTCGTACGCGCCGATCCGCTCGGCGACTACCGTTACGGCGATCGCCTCGAAGTGACCGGCCACCTTCAAACGCCTCCCGAATTCGCCACGTTCAACTACAAGGATTATCTCGCCGGCAAGGGCGTGTACTCGGTCGTCGACCAGCCGCGCGTCGAGCGCCTGGCGCGCGATCAAGGCAGCCCAATCCTCGCAGCGCTTTATGACCTGAAAGGTCGCGCGAGAGAGACGATTGCCGCGATACTGCCCGAGCCACAGGCGGCGCTGCTGACCGGCATCCTGCTCGGCGATGAGTCGGGCATTCCGCAAGACGTGAAGGACGACTTCCGCGCGACGGGCACGAGTCACATCATCGCCATCAGCGGATACAACTTCGCCGTTTTGATCGCGCTGGCGTCCGTGCCGGCAGTGCGGTTGTTCGGGCGTCGGCGCGCCTTTCCCGTCCTGCTGATGCTGATCGTCGCGTACACCGTTTTCGTCGGCGCCAGCGCGTCCGTCGTGCGCGCGGCGATCATGGGCGCGCTGACGCTGTGGGCGGTGTACCTCGGCCGGCAGACTGCCGCGCTCAACTCGTTGTTCATCGCGGCAATGGTGATGACGCTGCTTGATCCATTCACGCTGGGCGACGTCGGCTTCCAACTGAGCTTCGCCGCGACACTCGGATTGGTGCTGTACACGCGCCCGCTGCAAAATGCCGCCGAGCGCGGTCTGGCGCGCTGGGCTGGCCCGGAGCGCGCGAAGAAGACCGCCGGCCTGTTGAGCGACGCCGTCATCGTCACATTCGCCGCCACCATCACCACGTTGCCCGTCCTGATCGTGACCTTTCGGCAGTTGTCGCCGTTATCGCTGCCGGTCAACGCGCTCGTGCTGCCCGCACAGCCGGGCGTGATGCTCTTCGGCGGGCTGGCGCTGCTGGTCGGGATGGTCGCTTTGCCACTTGGTCAGATGGTCGGCTGGGCGGCGTGGCTGTTCCTGGCGTGGACACTTCAGGTCATTCACCTGTTCGCTCAAGTGCCTGGCGTGTCGATCGAGTTGGGCTACGTCGATCCGGTGTGGGGTGTGGCCTACGTCGCCGTGCTCGCCGTCCTTACGTTTTACGTTTCACGCAATGCTGAGCAACGCGCGGAGGTGAAACAGCGTATGGCAAAGTTGCTCTCGCCTCGATTGGCCTTGCCTGCCATCGGCGTCATCGTACTGCTGGCCGTGCTGGCGCTGTCGTGGCGGCCGGACGGCAAGCTGCACGTTCACGCGCTGAGCGTCGACGGCATGCCGGTGTTCGTGCAGACGCCGTCGGGCAGGCAAATCCTGATCGGCGGATCGAACAGCCCGTCGGCGCTGCTGGCTGCACTGGGCAGCCGGATGCCGTTCTGGGATCGGGACATCGACGTCGTGGTTGTGACAAGCGACGACGCAAAATCGATGAATGGATTGTTGGCGGTGGTGGATCGGTATTACGTCGGAGCGATTCTGTCGGTTGACATCGGAGATACGCGCGCCGGGCGCGAGTGGCTGGACATGATCGCGGCGAAGAACATCAATGTGATCGAGCCGGGATCGGGGCTCGGTGTAGCGGACGGCATCGCGTTGACGCTGGACAAAGGCGGCTGGGTGAAGATCGAGACGGGCGCGACATCCATCAGCATCGGCACACCGAACGGCGATTCGCACGTAGACGTGATAGTACTGGCTGAGGTGACAGACGAAACCGTCGTGTGGATCAAATCGAATCAGCCGGCCATTGTGGTCACGCGATCGCCGGTTAAGCCGGAGAGGTTGGTCGAACGCATCGCGTTTGTCAACGTGGAGATTCGCTCCGCCGAGTTGATCTTCGATGGGGTGCAGTGGGAGGTGAGTGCAGCGCCTTGAGGCTGCCGACGTTGGGCCACGGGTGGCATGTGATTGCCTTGCGGCTGATAGCTGATAGTCTGCGTGCGGAAACAAAATCACGATCTGTGGTATAATAGAACCACGTACAACTGGATTTGAGTGTGTCGCTTGCCGCCAGACTCTCTTACGGTCTGGCGGCATTTTCTTTCCGGCGCACAGCCGGTCACTAAGGAGACTCGGAAATGGAAGCAAAACTGTATGTGGGCAACCTGTCGTACACGACGACCGACGACGATCTGCGCACGTTGTTCGCGCAGGCCGGCACGGTCGTATCCGTGGCGGTGATCAAAGATCGCGACACCGGCACCTCGAAAGGCTTTGGGTTCGTCGAGATGACCAGCCAGGTCGAGGCCCAAAAAGCGATCAGCATGTTCAACTCCTACCAGATGGGTGAGCGTGCGCTGACGGTGAACCTGGCGAAGCCGCGCGAAGAGCGAAGCGGCGCGCGACGTTCCGGCGGCGGTGGATCGGACCGGTTCCGGCGGTAAGCAGTCTGCCCTCGTAGCGTGCCACGGCGCTTTCAGCGTCAAGGCCGAAATCGGCCTTTAGGATATGGCGGAGGCGGTGACACAGGTCACCGCCTCTGTGCGTTAATTGGCCAGGCGGTAGCCAGAGACCGGCTTAAAACCCGTGGGCAGGTGCAAGCATGCCGGCCGCCGACGCACTTCGCGAAGTGTGCGTCAACTACAGAACTGCGTGCGGCGCAGCGCAGGTGTGCATCATCTGCCGGCGCATATCCCGCATGCAGATACGGCGACGGTGGCGGCGAGTGACAGCCGCGCCGCTCTGAGTTATACTATACTCTATGCCTCCTTCGCCCGATTTCTATGCGCTGTTATCCAGCCTGTTCCACCAAACGGCTCGCGCTCCAGACGCGCCTCCCGTCATCCCTCTCGAGCGCTGGCCTGCCGGATCTCAGGAACAGCGCCTGCTAGAAGACCTTCAGGCCGCGCTGGGCACGCTGCACGCCCGCAGCCAGACCCTTCAGTCTCAAGCCGAGGAAAAAGAACGGCCGTATCGGAGCATCTTCGAAGCCGCCAGCGACGGGTTGATCATCAACGATGTGCAGACCGGCCTGGTGCTCGACGCCAATCCCGCGGCCGGCGCGATGCACGGCTATGCCCGCGAGGACTTCATTGGCCTGCATCCGACCGCCTTCATGCACCCCGACAGTCATCGCCTGTTCACCGAGTATGTCCAGGCGGCTCAATCTGGCGGCGTGTTCGAAGCGCTGGCGGTCCACGTGCGCCGGGACGGCTCACCGTTCTACGTCGAGGTGCGCGGGACGGCGTTCACTTATCAGGACCGGTCGTGCCTGCTGGGCGTCTTCCGCGACGTCAGCGAGCGGGTTCAGGCAGAGCGGCTGCTGCAGCAGCAGGTGGCGGCCCGCACGCGGGAGCAGTCCACCCTATTGGAAATCTCTCAAACATTGGCTTCCGCCCTGGAACTCAAGCCGGGTTTGATCCTCGACCAATTGCGGAGACTTATCGAGTACACACATGCCATGCTCTTCGCGCTGGAAGACTCGGCCCTGGTCGCCCTGGCCGTGCGCGGGCCGCAGCGGCTGGAACAGGCCCTGCCCTTCCGCATCCGGCTGGACGGTCTGGAGACTCTGGCGGCGCTGTTCAACGGCGGGCGTCCCAACCGCATCACCGACGTGTGGAGCGCCAACCCGGCGGCGCAGTTTCTCCGGTCGCTCCTGACCGATCAGGCAGCCGTGCTGTTGCAGGGGACGCAAGCGTGGATGTGGGTACCCCTGGCGGTGAAAGGCCGCGTTATCGGGGTTGTGAGCGTCGCCCACACCGCGCCGGACACCTTCACGGCCCACCACGCCGACCTGGCTTTGACGATAGCCAACCAGGCCGCGGTCGCCATGGTCAATGCGGAACTGCACGAACAGGCACAAACGCTCGCCGCGCTGCAGGAACGCCAGCGTCTGGCGCAGAACCTGCACGATGCCGTCAACCAGTCGCTCTTCTCCGCCGGCCTGATCGCCGAAGTCCTGCCGCGCCTGTGGGAGCGAGACCCGGACGAGGGGCGGCGGTCGCTGGAGGACCTGCGCCGGTTGACGCGCGGCGCGCTGGCCGAAATGCGCATGCTGCTGGCCGAGCTGCGGCCCTCGGCCCTGACCGACACCGACCTGGGCGACCTGCTGCGCCAGTTGGGAAACGCGCTCACCGGCCGGACGAACACCCCGGTCGCCGTGACTGTGGCGGGAGAAGGTGCCTTGCCTGCCGACGTGCAGGTGGCGCTCTACCGCGTGTGCCAGGAAGGACTGAGCAACATCGCCAAGCATGCCGGAGCCAGCCGAGTGACGATAGATTTGCAGTACGATTCTGGTGCAGTGGAACTACACATCCGCGACGACGGCCACGGATTCGATCCCGAGCACACACCGTCCGGTCATTATGGCCTGAGCATTATGCGCGAGCGCGCGGAAGCTGTCGGCGCAGTGCTGTCGGTCGCCAGCCAGCCGGATCACGGCACCGAAATCGCCCTCCGCTGGACAGTACCCTCAGAACAGGAGGCCCGATGACCCCCTCCCAGCCTATTCGCGTGATGCTCGTCGACGATCATACGATGGTGCGCCGAGGACTGGCGACCTTCTTGAAGGTGTTCGACGACCTTGAACTGGCGGGCGAGGCGGCCAGTGGCGACGCCGCGATCCAACTCTGCGCCCAGGTTCTGCCCGACGTCGTGCTGATGGATATGGTCATGCCGGATATGGATGGAGCCACAGCGACGCGCGCCATCCGCGGGCAGTTTCCAATGGTGCAAGTGATTGCGCTGACGAGTTTCAAAGAGGAGTGGCTGATCCAGAGCGCACTGCAGGCCGGGGCCATCGGCTATTTGCTCAAGGACGTGTCGGCCGACGAACTGGCCCAGGCCATCCGCGCGGCGCACGCCGGCCGCGCCACCCTGTCTCCCGAGGCTGCCCAGGCATTGGTCCACGCCGCCACCCAGCCGCCGGCGCCAGGCCACGACCTGACGGAGCGCGAGCGCGCCGTATTGGCGCTGCTGGTCGAAGGCCTGAACAATACCGAGATCGCCGAGAGGCTGGTCGTCAGCCCGTCCACCATCAAATCTCACGTGAGCAATATCCTCTCCAAGTTGGGCGTCACCAGCCGCACGGAAGCCGTGGCGCTGGCGGTACGCCACCGGCTCATCGCCTGAACCCCCTCTAAATCTCCCCCAACTGGCGGAGCCAAAGACTCCCCGGCCGATGGATGTGGCCGGGGCGTATTCGTTGTAGCATGAACTCATGCCCCGCGTATTTTTAGTCGATGGTCAATCCATGGTGCGCTCGGCCCTTAGGCTGCTGCTGCTGGACCTCCAAATGCAGGTGGTCGGCGAAGCCGAAGACTGGCCCACCGCTTTGGCCCAGGCCCCAGCGACCCACCCTGACATGCTGGTGGTGCATTGGGGCTTGCTCCCTGTGGAGGCCGGCGCGGCCCTGGCCGAACTGCGCGTGGCTTGCCCAGTTGTGCGCGTCGTCGTCCTCAGCGGCCAGCTGGATGTTCGTCAGGCCGCGCTCTCCGCCGGGGTCGATGCCTTTATCAGCATAGGCGAGGCGCCAGACCGCGTGGCTGAACGCCTGCGAGCCACGGCGGGAGCGCCGGCGTAAACGGGGGCAACTGATTCCGAAGGTCCAGGAGGATCACAGCATGTACCCGGATGCAATCGACATGGTTAGCCATATTCACAGCCGAGGCAGCTCCCCGGCCACAACCACGGCCAAAGGCGCCATTCTCGTTATTGACGACGAGCGTCTCATGCGCGAAGCGCTGATCGATATCCTTGGCGCTCTAACAGAAATGGAAGTGTACACTGCGTCCAATGGACGCGAGGGCTTGCAGATTTTCCAGCAGCTGCGGCAGAGCATCACCCTGGTCTTGCTCGACCTGGACATGCCGGTGATGAACGGCGAAGAGACTTACGCCCGGCTGCGGCAAATCGCGCCTCAGGTTAAGGTGATTGTCTCAACGAGTCACAGCCCTGCAGAGGCACGGCTGCGTTTTGGGGAACACGAGTTACCCGCTTTCTTGCAGAAGCCCTACGACGCAAGCACCCTACTCAATGCCGTACAGACGGTGTCGGCAATAATGTAGCACCCTTCCTCACTACAATGGCGTCTGAAGCGCCACAACCGTCACCCCGTTGCCGGGCAATGACGGCAATGGCATGGCGCGACAGGCCGCCTACATCACGGTCACCGACCGGCGTAGCCTCTACGAGACAAGGCGCATAGGTTGCAGTGCGATTCAGATGCAGCCCAATCCAACGCAGTTCGAGGTTGAGCTGCGGTCGGCGTCTATGGACTCAGTGAAGCTACCATGTCGCTGTCATTCACGCCCTATGCTCTATCTGACGGAGAGTAACGAAATGGCAAAAATCGAATCCAGTATCCTGATCAAGCGACCTACCGAGGAGGTCTTTGCAGTTCTGAGCAACAGTGAGAATAACCCGAAGTGGCAGTCGGGAAGTCTCGAGAATAGGAAAACCTCGAGCGGCCCGATTGGGGTGGGCACCACGTGGCACTCAGTCAGCCAGTTTCTCGGCCGGCGGATCGAAGGTGAATCCGAGATCACCGAGTACGAGCCGAACCGGAAATACACGCTGAAAAGCAAATTGCCTTTCCCGGTTGAAGCCCGAACGACCTTCGAGCGCGTTGAAGGCGGCACCCGGATCAACCTCAAGACTGAGGTGGAGATCGGCGGCTTCTTCAAGCTGGCGGAGCCACTCGTCGTGAGCATGGGCAAGCGACAGTTTGAAGGCGATCTCGCCAACCTGAAGGACCTGATGGAAGCTCACGCTGTCTAGAGTGTGTGGGCTACCCTGGGCGCATTCGTAAAGCTGCACCCAACTATCGCCGGGAGTCAATCGCTAGTGTGCGCCTCGCCGTGAGGCGCACACCCATCACATTAGGAGAGAACAAACCATGTCTGAGCAAGAGAACATCAAGGCCGCACATGCCTTTTTCGACGCCTGGAACGCCGGCGACCTGAGCAAGACGGCCCCCTATGAAGCCGATGACTTCATGGCGGAGGGGCCTGGCGCACCCGGCCCGATGAACCGAGAGCAAAATCGGATGTACAGCCAGAACTTCTTGACGGCTTTCCCCGGCTCTAAGTTTGAGGTGCTGCTCACCATCGCGCAAGGCGATTACATCGTCACGCACTGGAAAGCCGGCGGCGGCGCACATACCGGTCCGCTGACCACCCCCTCGGGCGGCACCATTCCGCCTACGGGTAAGACGGCAACAGTCATAGGTAGCACTACGTCACAGATCAAGAACGGCAAGATCACTCGCTCTTGGACATTCTGGGACATGGCCTCACTCTTAGGCCAGTTGGGCTTGTTGCCGCCCATGTAAGAAGAGTCCGTCGCTTCACCGTAAGAGGCGCTGTTGGGGCAGCGCGCTTCACACAACCGCTGCCCCAACAGGAAGCTGCCCGGAGCGCCGGCGTAGAGCTAAGGCAGCTTATCTGACTTATTTCCTCAGGACTTTCGCCGGTCATTCCAAGCCCTTGAATCACTGTCCCAGAAAGGGGAGAACATGTCCAGCTACGGCATCTCCAGCGTCCGCTATGATGCGCATCGGGAGTACGCTACAGAATTGAAAATTCACATGCACGATGGCGCGCTCTATTTCCCCAGCAGTGGATGGTGGAAGCGTGACAACGTGTTGCGTGGGCTGAGTATCAGCGACCAATTTGTGACGATCATGCCAGCATCAGGCGATAAGTACCAGAAGGATGAAGAGGTCCACGTCGTAACGGTCAGTGGCACAATGTACTTGAGGATCGACAACGAGCTAGTGCCAGCCGATGACCTCGGGAAGTTGCTGGAGGGGTGAGTTGCGCCCACACGTCTCCGTCAGGCATAAGGAGTAACAACATGCTGCTCGCTGAATGGCAATCAAAGAGGCTTCAAACCAAATAATCTCCCCCAACAGGCGGAGTCAAATACTCCCCGGCCGATGGATGTGGCTGGGGCGTATTCGTTGTAGCATGAACTCATGACCCGTGTCTATCTGGCCGATGCCCTTATGCAAGACAGGAGAGGCACCAGAGCGCGGATAGACTTGCACACACGGGCAACCCGTGTATGCCACACACTCACACAGGAGAGGACAAAATGAACATCATCGTATATCTCGTCGTTGGGGGGATCATCGGCTGGCTGGCCAGTATCGTCATGCGGACGAACGCGCAACAGGGCATCCTGCTCAATATCGTTGTGGGCGTCGTGGGCGCGTTCGTGGCCGGTTGGTTCCTCACCCCTCTGTTTGGTGTCAGCACAATCAACCAGGCCAACTTCAGCATGCCGGCTTTGCTGGTGTCGTTGGGGGGCGCCATCCTCCTACTGGCGGCCGTCAGACTCTTCAGCCGGGGAGGGCTGCGCATGCGCTAACGGGGTTGTGCTTTATCGCGATCAAGAGATTACCCCGTTCACGAGACCGGTTGTTCCACCGCCGCCCGCTCGCAGCGTAGTACGGAACAACCGGTCGATGCGCCCTCGTGATCAGCACGATCAAGATCAACCAGAACAACTTCGGCTTGCCGGCCATGCGGGTGTCATGGACGGAGCTATCATCTAGTCGACCCGTGCCGTGGGACACCGCGGCCTGCGGCATTACGAATCGCACTTCTCACACAAGGAGGTGAGCAACATGAAACTGACACAGAACCTGGGCATGATCTTGCTGGCGATCTGGCTGATCGTGACGGGGTTGTCTGCCTTTATCAGCCTCGGAGGAATCGGCACGTTGCTGGCAATCCTGGCTATCGCCGCTGGCGTTTTGATCCTGCTGGGTCGGTAAGCGGTTCGGTTTCACGCTCTGCCGTTTCAATGAGCGACCAGAACAGGCCCGTGGCTCTCTGCGAATGAGCCGCACACACCCGCCTAGTCAGGCTTCAATAATCGAGTGGCACACACAATTAGGAGAGACTAACATACACGCGAACACAGACATCTTGCACGGCAAGTGGCATGAGCTCAAAGGCCAAGCGAGGCAGCAGTGGGGCAAACTCACCGACGATGACATCGCCCGACTGAGTGGCAAGGCGGAAGAACTCGCCGGTGTACTGCAGCAGCGGTATGGCTACGGCAAAGCACAAGCGGAAAGGGAAATCAACAACTGGCTACGCGACCGCGACAAATAGCACACCCAGCGCGCATAGAATCTTACCCAAACCTAAACACAGGACGGCCACGCAGTCATGTGGTGTTGGTTCTTGATGACATCGCCAGGCGAGTCTCAAGGCGGAGGAGCGGTCTGAAAACCGGTGTGCACTACGCCGGCGTAAGCTGGAGCAGCTTATCCGAAGGTTGGGCGACGCACAGGGATTCATTCCGGACCGCGCACTGGGTAGAAACATGTTATTGACTCGACTTTTGCACCTTAAAAACTGAACCCCTAAGCTGGGAAAACGGGCCGCTCTCGTCCGCGCATTCCCGGTCGGAAGCAACACCCGAATACGCCGCACTCCTGCAGCCGGAGTGTAGCCACATCCGCTCGCGCGGCT
>DATEUJ010000109.1:0-2695 GCA_035283185.1 Anaerolineae bacterium
GACCCACGGCGGATTACGGGAATCGTTGTCGCGTCGATCCAGGGTCACCTGCACCTTCGCATCTCTCTGGAGGGCGTCGCAGAGGTGCGTGTATAAGTTGCTCTGGTCTCGTGCCACCAGAACGACCCACTGGTAGTCGCGCCGAGGGGCGTTGGCCCCGGCCGGGAGTTCTTTCCCAATACCGCCAGAGCCGAGCAAGCCCTAGCCCTCCCCCGCCTGCTGCGCCTCCGCGGCGAGCGGCGTAGCGCGAAGGCTGCCGCTCAGAGCGATGAGGAACGACCGACGATTCATGGGGCACCTCCCGGTAGGCCAGGTGACACGATTGAAGCGACGCGGTCAGTGTGGTCACTATGGCCTCGGCAGTGCAATGAGGCAAAAGCGTTACTGCAACTAGTGCCCTCTTCGCTACTTCTTGCCGCGCTTCGGCTTGAGGTACACGGCCGCGCCGCGCTCCAGCACGCGGAAGGCGAACGACTCCGTCAGGTAGAGGTAGACCTTCTCCTTGTCGTGCCCTGCGTAACCGATGGACAGATCCTGCCCGACGCTGAGCTGAAAGTCACCGCCGCGATGCGAGAGCAGCACTGCGCCGTCGACCTTTGGTGCCAGCACCATCGGCCCGTCAAGGAAGTGCTCGACGCGCTCGCGGATCGGGTAGCCATCCTCGGCGGCCTGGGCCAATCCCGCGTAGCAACCCGGCCCGAGCGCCAACGCATAGGGCCCGTTGATACCGCCGCGTCGCAGCGTCTCGACAGCGTCCACCACGATGGACGGATAGTCCGCGTAATCGTCCGGGATGGTAATCGCCGGATGCGGGCTGGAAGGGATGATGCCCTCTATGCCACCGGCTTTGAAGCCGTTGAAAACCGCGGTGTCTTCAGCGTGCGCCGCTTTCTCCGCGACACTGACCACCGCTGGAAGATCCAGCACCGCGCCGCGGGAGGCGTTGTCGAGCTCCATCATCGGCAGCTCGAACGGCACGCGGATCTCGATCACTGGCACTACCCCGCGCACGCCCCACGGCACGCCGAGGCCGCTGTCGGTCCTGATGGTGAGGTGGCCCGTGTTGACTGCAGAGTATTGCCAGCCGTGCGGACCATCGAAATCGACCAGCTTGCGTCCTGCCAGGTTGAGCTGGAGCACGCGCTTGGCTTCGTCGTCGATTTGTTTCCAGGCCTCCGGGGTGATCGGCGCATGATTGCGTTTCAACAGGTCCACGGCTCATCTCCTTTTCATGCTGCCGATGCCGAGCCCCTCGGTGGTTGAGGCGCCAGGACTCTCTGCCCCTGCGGCTTTCTCGATTCCAGTGATCGGCAGCTCAGTGAACAGGTACTGGCGCATCATCGCGCTGAAGTGGTCATTGTGACGGCGGATCCACTCCATGAGCATCGAGGCGTGCTCGATCTCTTCGTTCTTGTTGTGCAGCAGCACATCCTTCAACTGCGGATCGGAACACGCGTCGACGCGTTGCTGGTACCAGTCGATTGCCTCCAGCTCCTCCGTCAGGCTGACGATCGCGCGGTGCATTTCGCGCGTCTCGCCCGACAGCAGCTCCAGCGCTTCGTGATAGGTGGCACTCGCCATTCGGCCCTCCCTCAGTGTCCAGTTATACTCTCACCGACAGACCGTTCCAGCTCCATGGCTGCGGCCCGATTGTAGCGAACACGCCGGGCCGGGGTCCGACTCTTTTGGGCCGCCCGCCGCAGTTTCGCCTCCCGCGTCGAAGGGCTGATTCCGATCGCGCGTTGACGGTCTCGCCGTTGCGGGGCAAGATGGCGTCCGAGGGACATGAGCCGATCCATCCTCTAAGCGTGGACAGCCAGCTCAGAATCCTTGACTTCCTCGACGAGCGCGACCGCGGCATCGTCGCCCGCCTCCAGGAGGAGATCGGCCGGCTCAACCGGGAGCTCGAAGGGCGCCAGAAGTCGCGCGACGAGCTGAAGAAGCTCCTGTCGGAGTGAGGGACTTCCAGTCGACGCGTAGTGGAGCCGGCACCTAACAGGAGGAGCGAGATGACTGCATTCGCGGGCAAGGTCGTATGGATGACGGGCGCGGGCACGGGTATCGGCAAGGCCGGCGCGCTCATGTTCGCCCAAGAGGGCGCGGCGGTCGCCCTCATTGGCCGCCGGCGCGACAAGCTTGATGAGGTTGCGGCGGAGATCCAAGCCATCGGCGGCAAGGCCGTGGTCGAGGCGCTGGACGTCGCCGACCGCAAGAAGGTCGGTGAGGCCGGCGAACGACTGCTGAAGCGCCTGGGGCGCGTCGATATTCTCGTCAACAACGCCGGGCTCAATGTCGTCAACCGGCGTCTCAACGACATTACCGCCGAGGACTGGGACTATATTCTCGCCGTCAACCTCACCGGGGCGTTCAACATGGTGCAGGCGGCGATGCCGACGATGCGCAATCAGCAAGACGGGCTCATCATCAACATCGCCTCGACCGCCGCCAAGCGCGTGAGCGGCGTCGCCGGCATCGCCTACTCCGCCTCGAAGTTCGGCATGCTCGGGATGAGCCTCTCCTTGACGCAGGAAGCCTGGAAATTCGGCATCCGCGCATGCTGCCTGTGTCCCGACGACGTCAACACACCCATAATGGCGCGACGCAAGGTGAAGTATCCGCCGGAAGTGCTCGAGCAGTTCATCCAGCCCGAGGATCTCGCCGAGACAATGAGATTCGTGGCACTCATGCCCCGCCG
>DATEUJ010000110.1:0-10500 GCA_035283185.1 Anaerolineae bacterium
ATACCGGCCAACCTACTGAACAACCCTAGTTTTGAAGAGGGGTATTACTACCATAATCGCGTGCCAGAACTGGCGATGCCGAACGAGTGGACTTTCTGGTTTGCGCCTTCAGATGAGCCTAAGCTGGAGAGGCAGGACGATGCATGGGCGCGGCCAGAGACGGTAGTCTGGAACAGAGGGGATGCCCCTGAGCAGGAGAAAGACCTGTTCTTCCTGGATGGCATCTATTGCTTCAAGTGCTTCGGGGCGTGGCGACCCATTTGGTGGAAGTTGATGCAGGCGGTGACGGGCCTGACGCCCCAGGCGCCCTATCGTTTCACGGTGCCCATCTTCCCCGACCTGGTGATGCGATACGAGGGCCGGAACAAAGTGTTCGCGGATGACATGCTGGCGGGTGAACACAGGCTCATCGCCAGGTCGGGAGGGCAGGTGTGTGAGACCGGCTGGCTGAACGGCAACCAGGTGCCCTTTGGGCGGTATACCCACTTCACTCTCGACTTCGCGCCGCCGGACAGTGACGTTGAGCTCACGGTCGAGGTTCGCGGGCGTTGGGGGCTGAAGAACAACGGCTGGTTCATGGACAAGTTGGAACTGGCGGCTGTGACTCAGCCGCCACCGGAGCCGGTTGACGTAGCCAAGCGGCTGCGAGAGGTAGCGGCTGAGTTGAATGAGTTAGCGGATCGGGTGAGAGCCGCATAACCATCAAAGAAGCCGTCGTCAATCACGACCAACAAGTGCCCTATCGCCTCATCCGCTGCAACGGCGATCTCTCCGTCGGCGAGGCTGGCGCAGCAACCTGCTCGTCGAGGGCGATAACCTGCACGCGCTCAGAGCGCTGCTGCCTTACTACCGCACGCCTCCTTCCAGCAGCCGCAGGGTGACGTAGACGCGCGGATGTCGCACGTTCGATAATCGTCGCCCCCCGAACCGCGAGTGCCCCCACAACCGAAGCCCAGGTGTAAGATGGTGTAAAATGGTGTCCAAAAGCGACGTTTGACCGAAGGGGCAGTGTATGCTATATCTCAAGCGTCTTCAAGCAAGGAGAAGAAGATGAGTGAAATCGTGACGCTCGAACTTCCAGAGAAGGTGACACTGCGCGCCAAAGAGATGGCCGCTCGCACACGCCGCCGCGTAGAAGACGTGTTGGTCGAGTGGCTTGATCGCGCCGCGGCCGAGCCGCCGGTGGAATCCCTGCCCGATGATCAGGTTCTTGTGTTGTGTGATCTGCAGATGGATGGTGAGCAGCAAAAGGAACTGAGCGATCTGCTGGCCCGCAACCGAGAAGGTCAGCTCAACCAGGCGGATCACGAACGCCTTGAGAAACTGATGCTCATCTACCGGCGTGGCCTGGTGCGCAAAGCGCAGGCCCTTAAGGTCGCCGTGGAACGCGGCTTGCGACCGCCTCTGAACTGACGGTGATGGCGCGCCCATATATCTCCGCAGAGGCTGAGCAGCGTGTCCGTACAGCCACTCGCAATCGTTGTGGTTATTGCTTGAGTCCTCAACATCTGGTGATGGCTCGCCTGGAAATCGAGCACATTGTTCCTCTCGCCAAGGGGGGCAGTAACGATGAATCTAAGCAGTGGACTTTGGTACGCCGTGAAAGCTCGACGGCCAAGTATTGTCAGATCAGTTAGGTGGTGCTAGAATGGTCATTGTGAAATCCTGAGGAGAGTTTGCCATGAGCACGACCGCAACTGAAGCCGCTATTATCATCAACCTGACCGATCTCGAAAATCTGATCCGTCGTGTCGTGCGCGAAGCGGTGCGGGAAGAACTCACGCGTTTACTGCGCACGCCCGATCGCTCAGTTCTCGACTATTGGGAGCATGAAGGACCGGATGACCCAGCCGGCGACGAACAGCTACTCGCTGAAGCGCTGACGCTGATACAGCAGTATGAGAAGAACCCGGAAGGCTGGAAGACGTTAGAGGTTTTTGAGGCCGAGCTTGCTGAGGCTGAGGCCACGCATGAGTTACCGGGTTGAAATTTCGCCGGATGCGCAGAGGGAGATTAAGGCGTTATCCGGCAATGTGCGTGCCCAAGCTCTCAAGTTACTCCGCAGCCTGAGTGAAAACCCTCGCCTCCCCCGCGCCAAGGAGTTGCGCGACAAGCCGAGTGTCTATCGAATTTGGCTGGCGAGAAAGTGGCGTATCGTCTACAAGATAGATGAGGACCCGAAGCGAATTCTCGTTTTGCGTGTGCGGCGGAAAGAGCAGATAGACTACGAGAGTTTATAAGGCCGGCAAGAACGCCCCGAACACGCGATTCCCGACCAGGCACCCTCGATGGCTCAACCTCACTCTCTCTGAGTCGACGTCGATCAGTTCCAACACCGACAGCCGCTCGACCTCTTGTCGATGCACTTCTCGCAAGTCCACGCCGAACCTCGTCGCGGACCACTCAAAACGCTGCTGTCGGCATAGTAGTCGGCCATCAGCGGCTCTCGCGCTCCTCGATGATCAGATCAGACAGCGGGCGCGGGGCAGAGAATCGGAGCGCCAGCTCTTCCCGCTGCTCATCTGAGAGAATGTCCGCCGTCGAAATGCTGGGCGAGGCAGGCAGGCTCAACCCCGCCGCGAGCAACACCTCTCTAACCCGTCCACGATGCGCAGTGGCATCGTCGGGCGCGGATACCTGTTGGACCTGAATCTGCACTCGGGCATGTTCGGGCAAGCTCAGGGGCGTCAAGGGCGGAGACGCGTGAGGCAAGCCCACGGGCGCCCCCCGCTTTTCACCCTCGTCAAATCAGGTACAATTCACGCATAGTCAGGGGAAAAAGATATGACCGATCCGCTCAGACTGATGTGCGTCCTCGCCCATCCTGACGACGAGTCGCTCGGCACGGGCGGCATTCTGGCGAAATACGCCGCCGAAGGGGTGGAAACTTTCGTCGTCACCGCCACGCGCGGCGAGCGCGGCTGGTGGGGCGACGAGAAGGATTACCCCGGCGTAGAGGGTCTGGGCAAGATCCGCGAAGCCGAGCTGCTCGCAGCGGCGAAGGTGCTCGGCGTGCGGCGAGTCGACTTTCTCGATTACGTCGACGGCGACCTCGACCAGGCCAATCCGGCTGAGGCGATTGCCAAGATCGTCAGCCCTATCCGGCGCGAGAAGCCGCACGTCGTGATTACGTTCGATCCCGTTGGAGCGTACGGTCACCCTGATCACATCGCCATCTGCCAGTTCACCAACGCCGCGATCGTGTCGGCTGCTGATCCCGCCTACGTCGATCCGGCCCATTTGCCCCCGCACCGCGTCTCCAAGCTGTACTACATGGCCGATACGCAGGCGCTCATCGACGCCTACGTCGCAGTCTTCGGCGACGTGGTCATGACCATTGACGGCGTCGAGCGCCGGCCCGGGGCGTGGCCGGATTGGGCGGTTACCAGCCGAATCGATTGCACGGCGCATTGGCCCACCGTATGGCAGGCGATCGCGTGCCACCGGTCGCAGTTGCCCGGATACAGCCATATCAAGCAATGGGTTGACTCCCATGACCCAGGCGTGTTCGGTCACCAGACTTACTATCGCGCGTTCAGCGTGATCAACGGCGGGCGGCGCGTCGAGACCGATTTGTTCGAGGGGCTGCGCTGACCGATGGGCCACGTTCTTCATCTGGCGCCTGCCCAGTATTTCCAGGCGATCCCACCGGACAGGCCCTATCTGCCTATTGACTACGAGCGTGATGGATTCGTACACTGCATTCAGCACAGCCCTGATGCCATCATCGATGTCGTCGGCGTGCGACGTGACGCGCAGGGTACGTTTACGGGATACGAGCGTGAGTTGGACTGACGTGGAGGTGAAGTTGCATGCTTAAGAATTCCAGCCTGGGTTGCGCTGTGCAGCTCGGCGTTTTTGCCGTGATCGTGATCGGCGGTCTGACGATCGTGCAGGCGCTGCTCGGCGCGCCGGGGACGCTCATCGAGGCGTTACAGCCGCCGCCGCCTACGCCGACGACGATCGTCCTGCCGCCCGTGCTCGAAGTGATCAACAGGCAGCCGAAGCTGCAATCGACGAGCTACTACCTTTCGACGGTTGCGGAGGCCAGGCAAACCGTCGGGCTGCTCCAGCAGGAGCAGAAAGTCGTCCTGGTGGCCTGCGGCAAAGTGACGGCGGGCATCGACTTGAGCAAAATCACCGAAGCCCACATTCGCACGAATGGAGCAAACGTCGTGATCGCGCTGCCGCCCGTCGAGGTCTTCGACGCCTCGCTCATCGAAGGCGGCACTGAGCCGTGCACCTACGTCGCTTTTCGCACGGACGGCATCCTGCTCGAGGCGGCCAGAGACCTGGAGACGGAGGCGCGCCGAAAGTCGGTCGAGCAGTTCCACCAGTCGGCGCTCGATCAAGGCATACTCGCAGAAGCAGGAGAAAAGGCCAGGGCCGAGCTGCGCCGGCTGTTGACGCTCGTGGGCTACCAGTCGGTCGAGTTTACGCCATAGCGCGTGTTCCGGCCGGAACCAACAGATCAACCACGGATGACACGGACGCTCCGCGCACAGATGTTCAGACTAGGCTATCCGTGACATCCGTGTAATCCGTGGTGAACAGTCTTCGAGGCCGGTGCAGTTTCAGCACCATAGGACATGGGATGCGCGAAGTAGCCATCATTGGCGTCGGTCAAACGCCGGTCGCCGAGCACTGGGACAAATCGCTGGTCGATCTGGCAAGTGAGGCGATACGGGCCGCGCTGAACGACGCAGGACTCGATCGGGCAGACGCGCTATATGCCGGCAACATGATGTCGGGCACGGTGAGCCGCCAGTCGACGCCCGGCGCGCTGATCGCCGGCCGGGCAAGGCTCGGCGTAGCCGAGTCCATAAAAGTGGACACGGCCTGCAGCTCCGGCGCGTCGGCGCTGCGGCTGGGATTGAGCGCCGTCGCCTCAGGGGAAATCGGCGTTGCCGTCGTGGCCGGCGTCGAGAAGATGACGGACGCCGTCGGCGGCGAAGTCACCGCCGCGCTGGCGTCTGCCGCCGATGCGGACTTCGAGGCCGCGATGGGCACGTCGTTCGTCGCCATCAATGCGCTGCTCATGCGGCGCTACATGGAAGTGCATGGCTGGAAGCACGCCGACTTCGCGCCGTTCTCGATCAACGCACATGCTAACGCCCGGCACAATCCCTACGCCCGGCTCCGCAATCCAATCGACGAGAAGCAGCACAGCCGCGCACGCATGGTCGCCGACCCGATCAACCTGCTCGACGTCTCACCGACCGGCGACGGCGCGGCGGCGGCAGTCATCGTCCCCGTCGAACGTGCCGGCAAATATCGGAGCGGTGGGCCTCTCGTCACCATCGCCGCTTCGGCGGCCGCCACCGATTCGATCGCGCTGCACGACCGATACGACACGCTCGAGCTGGCCGCCGCGCGGCAATCAGCAGAGCGCGCCTACGCCCAGGCGGGTCTCAGCCCGGCTGACGTCGACGTGTTCGAGCTGCACGACGCCTTCAGCATTATGGCGGCGCTGTCGCTCGAAGCGGCCGGCTTCGCCGAACCAGGTCAGGGGCCGCGGCTTGGGCTGGACGATCAGATCGGCCCGCGCAGCAAAGTCCCAATCGCCACGATGGGCGGCCTGAAAGCGCGCGGGCATCCGGTCGGTGCAACGGGGATGTATCAGATCGTCGAGCTATACCTGCAGCTTACCGGCCGAGCCGGCGAAACACAGGTACCCGGCGCGAAAATCGGCATGGCGCAGAATATCGGGGGATCGGGCGCGTCCGTGGTCACGCACATTCTGCGCGCCGGATAAGGCCCGCAGGGCATCTTCACTCCATAAAACCACCCTCCCGAAATTCAAACATCCCCGACGTGCGTAATTCTGGTTGACACTCACCGCTAATGTGATATAATGTTATTGCATCTATTTGCAACAACGAATCATCGCATGACACACCACACTATGGATTACCCCGCTCTGATGCGGAAACGCGGCTTCCGGGTGACGCCGCAGCGGCAGGTCATCCTCGACGCGATCTGCGAAGGCGGCGGCCACACCACCCCCGAGGAAATCTACCGACGTGTGCACGCCAAAGCGCCCGCCATCAACCGCGCGACCGTCTATCGCACGCTCGATTTCCTGTGCGAGCTGCGCCTAGTCGTCGCCATGCGCGTCGGCGGCCAGACGTATTACGAGATTGCCGGCGAGAGACCGCATCACCATCTCGTCTGCCGCTCGTGTGGAGCGATAGTCCAATTGGACAGTACACTGCTGGAAGGGCTTGTCGTGTCGATCGACAAGAAGCATCATTTCTACGTCGATATGGATCACGTGGGCCTGTTCGGTCTGTGCGAAGATTGCCGCCGCGCCGAGGCCGGACGCGAGTCATAAATCGATCCCAATGGGACGAGGGAGGATTCGCCATGTTGTTTCTGCCGGTTCAATCGCCGCCCCAACTGCACATTCCCGACGGCTTCCTGAGCGTGCCGGTCGCCGCCGCAGGCTGGATCGTCGCCGCTATTTGTATCGGATACGCCCTACTGAAGACGCGCGGCCAGCTCGGCGAGAAACAGATTCCACTCATGGGCGTCCTGGCCGCGTTCATCTTCGCGGCGCAGGCGCTGAATTTCCCGGTCGCGGGAGGCACGTCGGGGCACTTGCTCGGCGCGACGCTCGCCGCGATCGTCGTCGGCCCGTGGGCGGCCATGCTGATCATGACCAGTGTGATCGGGCTGCAAGCAATTCTCTTCCAGGACGGCGGCTTGCTGTCGCTTGGCTGGAACATCGTCAACATGGGCATTCTCGGGGCTTTCACCGGATACGGCGTGTATCAGTTCGCGCGGCGGGTTACAGGGGACGGCCGCACGAGCCTGATCGTCGCCGGCGCGCTCGGCGGCTGGCTGTCCGTGATGTTGGGCGCGGCCGCAACGGCCGCGCAGCTCGCGTTGTCCGGCGCTGCGGCGCTGAGCATCGCACTGCCGGCTATGCTGGGCGTGCACGCGTTGATCGGCGTCGGCGAAGCGCTGATCACCGCCGGCGCACTCCTCTTCATCAATGCCACCCGTCCCGATCTGCTCAGGGCAGGCCGGGCCGCGACTGGATCCCGCAGCGCGATCTGGGTGCTCCTCGCTCTGGTGATCGCGCTCGGGTTGGCGCTCGTCTCGCCTTTGGCTTCACCCGATCCCGATGGACTGAACCGCGTTGCCGCCGACCTGGGCTTCGACAGCGAGGCGCAGGCCGCGCCTTACGAAATCCTTCCCGGCTACTCGATGCCGCTGATTGAAAACCCGAACCTGACCAAGATCGCGGCGGTGGGCATTGGCACGCTCGTCGTGTTCGGGATCGCCTTCGTGATCGGCCGCATCGGCGCCCGGAAGAAGATAGCCGCCTGATGCACGTTCACTTCACCGACCAATATCGGAGCGGGTCAAGCCTGGTTCACCGGCTCGACCCACGTATTAAAGTCCTGTGCACGCTGGCCTTCATCCTGACGGCCGCGCTGCTGCCACCCGGCGAGTGGATTCACTACGGCCTGCTGCTGATCGTCCCGCTGCTGGGAGTGGTCGTGGCGGGAATCGGGCCTGGCTACCTCCTCAAGCGATCGTTCATCGCCCTCCCCTTCGCCCTGGCGGCGATTACGTTGCCCTTTACCGTGCCCGGCCCTCAGGTCACGCTGCCCATTCTAGGGCTGACCGTGTCGATCGAAGGCGCCGTGCGCTTCGTCAGCATCGTGCTGAAATCGTGGATCTCGGTGCAAATGGCAATCCTGCTCGTGACGACTACAACTTTCCCCGATCTGCTGTGGGGCCTGCGCGCGCTGCACGTCCCGCGCGTGCTGGTGTCCGTCGTCGGCCTGATGTACCGCTACATTTTCGTGCTGGCCGACGAAGCGACGCGCCTGATGCGCGCCCGCGCCGCGCGATCCGGCGAAGTCGAG
This sequence comes from Anaerolineae bacterium, assembly GCA_035283185.1. GTDB lineage: Bacteria > Chloroflexota > Anaerolineae > Fen-1058 > Fen-1058 > DASSFZ01. The sequence continues at coordinate 7,881 of DATEUJ010000110.1, forward strand.
GGGCATCAGTCGGGCGGAGGCATCGCCTGGCGCGGGCGTGTGGCTGGCGGCATGGTGGGCAGCCTGGCGCTGCGCTCATTCGAGCGCAGCGAGCGCATTTACGATGCGATGGTCGCGCGCGGCTACACGGGCGAGATTCGCCACTTCGCGCCGCCGGCCCTGTCGGCCGACGACTACACGATTCTCGTCACGCTGCTCGCCTATCTCGCCCTGGTGCTGGCGACCGGCCTGTTGTTCGCGAGGTGAGATGCATCACACGATCGACGTCTCCGATCTCAAGTTCAGTTACCCCGATGGGCACGTCGCGCTGCGCGGCGTGACGCTGTCGATCGCGCCCGGCGAGAAGGTCGCGCTCGTCGGCCCCAACGGCGCGGGCAAATCGACGCTCATGCTGCACCTCAACGGCATTCTGACGGGCGAGGGGGACGTGAGGGTGTGCGGACTGCCGCTCACGGACGGCAACCTGGGGAAGGTACGCGCGGCGGTCGGGCTGGTCTTCCAGGACCCAGACGACCAGCTCTTTTCGCCGACTGTGTTCGAGGACGTCGCATTCGGCCCGCTGCACATGGGCGTGCCGGAACCGGAAGTGCGCGAGCGGGTCGCTCGCGCGCTGGCGGCGGTGGGCATGGGCGACTTTGCCGAGCGTGTGTCACACCACCTGAGCGCCGGCGAGAAGAAGCGCGTCGCCATCGCGACGGTGCTGTCGATGGATCCGGAGATTCTGGTGCTAGACGAGCCTTCCGCCGGCCTCGATCCACGCGCGCGGCGCGGACTGATCAGCCTGCTGCGCGAGCTGCCTCAGACGATGCTCATCTCGACGCACGATCTGCTGCTCGTGCGCGAGCTTTTCCCGCGCACGGCGATCATGGATCACGGCCAGATCGTCGCCGACGGGCCGACGGAAAGCATCTTGAACGACCCAGAGCTTCTCGAAGCCCACGGGCTGGAGAGGATGTGGTCATTGGCGGATCGGTGACCAGTAGCCAGTGATCAGTGACCCGTGACCAGTGATCAGTGAGCCGAGCGACAACCCCAGGGGGCGAAGTGATGAACATCGGCGTCATTTATCCGCAGACCGAGTTCGGCGCCGATCCGATCGCGATCCGCGATTACGCGCAGACGGCGGAGGGCCTCGGCTTCACGCACATCGCCGCCTACGATCACGTCCTGGGCGCGAATCCGGATCGGCCGGGCGGCTGGCAGGGACCCTACACGCACGAGTCGGCGTTTCACGAGCCGTTCGTGCTGTTCGCTTACATGGCGGGGATCACTCGGACGATTCAGTTCACGCCGGGCGTCATCATCCTGCCGCAGCGACAGACGGCGCTCGTCGCCAAGCAGGCCGCGACGCTCGACGTGCTCAGCGGCGGGCGACTGCGTCTCGGCGTCGGGCTGGGTTGGAACGCAGTCGAGTACACGGCCTTGGGGCAGGACTTTCATACGCGCGGGCGGCGCATCGAAGAGCAGATCGCGCTCATGCGGCAGCTCTGGACGCAGCCGCTCGTCACGTTCACCGGCCGCTGGCACACGCTGCCCGACGCGGGCATTAAGCCGCTGCCGATCCAGCGCCCCATCCCGATCTGGTTCGGCGGCTACGCCGAGCCTGCGCTGCGCCGCGTGGCGCGCCTCGGCGACGGGTGGATGTCCGGCGCTGCCAGCGCTGAGAAGGCGAAGTCGGCTCTCGAGCTGATCGATCGCGGCCTGGCCGAGGCGGGGCGCACACGGGCCGATTTTGGCGTCGAGGCACGCATCCCCTACGGCGACGGACAGCCCGACGTGTGGCGCACGCTCCTGCGCGACTGGGAAGCCGCCGGCGCGACGCACGCCTCGCTGAACACAATGATGCGCGGATTCTCGACGCCCGGCGAGCACGTCGCCGCGATCCGGAAGTTCGCCGAAGCGCTCGGCCTGTCGAGCGCATGACGACCTGGGCCGAACGGGAGGCGCGCCGCATCGAGAAGGCCCGCACGCTGATCCGTCCCGGCATTTCCGTCCCGGGCGGCGTGTGGGCCGACCTGGGCTGCGGCGACGGCATTTTCACATTCGCGCTGTACACCTTGACGCAGCCGGGCGTGGAAATCTACGGCGTCGACCGAGATCGCCGCGCGCTCGATTCTCTGCAGCGCCACTTTGCGGAGAGCTACCCGGGCGCTCTCCTTCACCTGATGCACGCCGACTTCACACAGCCGCTGATACTCCCGCCGCTCGGCGGCATCCTCCTGGCGAACGCGCTCCATTTCGTCCGGGACAAGCAGGCGGTATTGAAACACACCGCCGCCCTGCTGAAGGCGGGCGGCCGCTTGATCGTCGTGGAATATAACACCGCGCGTGGCAACCCGGCGGTTCCCTATCCGCTGGATGAGATAGGCTTCCTCGAACTCGCCCGCGCGATAGGGCTGCGCGAAAGTCGTATCCTGGCGAGGATTCCATCCACCTTTTTGGGCGAGATGTACGCAGGTATAGGCATTGCCTGAATCCCAAGGCTCTTCCAACTTTAAGGGGATTTTAAGTCACGGACTGAAGCGAACACGGACTTTTCAGCGTCTGAGGGATTTGTCCGTGTTCTTTTCGGTCAGTGGCACGAGCTTTTGACGTGCGACGCACTTTCGGAAGTGCGTCA
>DATEUJ010000111.1:0-4612 GCA_035283185.1 Anaerolineae bacterium
TGGGCCTCGGCCCTGGCGGGTCGCTCCGGCATCGGCAGCCCCACCCTCTTCGACGCGTCGAAACTCCCGCCGGACTGCCGCATGGTCGGCGAGGTGCGGGACTTCAATCCGCTCGACTGGATGCCCGGCCGCATTGCGCGAATGGCCGGGAGATTCAGTCAGTTCGCCGTCGCCGCCGCTAAGATGGCGCGTCAGGAAAGCGGTATCGACGAAGCAGGACTGTCGGCTGAGCGACTTAAAGTAGCGATCGGCACCTCTATCAACGGGCAGATAGACGTTGCACAGCCGAATTTCCAATCTTTCACGCAGGGCAATCAAATCTGGCCGTGGGCTGCGCTCGAGTACCCGGCTCACGCCGCCACCAGCCATGTCGCGATTGACGCCAAGGCCCTCGGACAAACGACAACTTTCGCCACCGCGTGCGCGGCAGGCCTAGACGCTGTGGGCTGGGCGGCTGACGAAGTTCGCGGTGAAAACGCTAGCGCGGTACTAGCGGGGGCTACTGAAACACCGTTGTCCGAATTCATACTGATGGTCTTTCACTCAGTCGGAGTGCTCTCCAAATGGCAGGGGCCTCCCGAAGAAGCAAGTCGCCCCTTTGATCTTTGGAGATCTGGCCTGGTTCTCGCCGAGGGCGCAGCCGTCGTCACCATCGAATCTGAAAACGATGCTCGAGCCCGGCGGGCTCCCATCTATGCACGCATTCTTGGAATTGCGAGCGCTAATGAGGGTACCCATCTCCGGAAAGTTGACGAGAGCGGGGAGGCCGTCTCGCGCGCCATTGACGGCGCGTTACGAAACGCAGACCTCGCCCCGACCGACATCGATTTCATATGCGCACATGGCAACTCCATGCAGGACTACGACGCCGCAGAGACGGCAGGCATTAAACGCGTCTTCGGCCTCCACGCATGGAACATGCCGATATCTTCGAGCAAGTCGATGTGTGGCCAAGCCCTCGCGGCAAGCAGCGCAATGCAGGTGGTCGTAGCGTGTTTAGCCCTGCGCCACCAGATCGTCCCACCGACAATCAACTACCAGATACCCGATCCTCATTGTGACCTCGACTACGTTCCAAACGTTGCGCGCCCAGCTCGCGTCCGAACTGCCCTGATTCACGCTCACAGTCTCGGTGGCGCGCATGTCGCAATGATCTTGGGCGCTCTCGATTAGGCAAGTAATCCGTGTTTCATCTACCTCTTTTGGCTCTTGTCACTCTTCTTACAGCTTTAGCGCTTTTTGTCTGGAACGCTCGGCCCGATAGCCCGGTCAACAGATGGTTCGCCGCATTTAGTCTTTTCGTCGCGAGCTGGGTCTTCGGAATTGCGGGGCTCCAAGGCGGAACTCATCTCGACGCGTGGGCTCGCTTCACGTTCGCGAGCGCCACTTTTATCCCCGCCTCATTTCTGGCATTCATGCGAACATATCCGACACCGAGCGAGTGGCCTTCGCCGCTCATTCTCCGCGCGACACTGGTAGTTGGGGCAGCAATTGCCCTTCTCTCACTCGCGACTCCTTTGATGGTACACGATACCGCCCTGACCCCGGCCGGCCTTTCAAGAAAGACTGGCGGTTTATATCCGGTGTTCTCGGTCTACTTCTTGGCTACGTGGGCTGCAGCTATAGGTGTCTTCATTTCGAAGTGGCGACATTCACGCGGCATCCCACGCGCCCAGCTCCAATACCTCGGCGCCGGAATCATCTTGTCCGGGCTAGGTGCAACAAGCGCCAATCTGTTGATTCCGTCCATGACAGGGCGTTCTACGTATAGCTGGGTCGGTCCCTACTTCAGCCTCCTTTTGGTTACAATGGTTGGCCACGCAATCATCCGTCATCGCCTGATGGATCTTCGACTGTTCATCAATCGCGGCCTCGCGTACGCTCTGACCATCGCACTGGCTTCAGGCGCCGTCATCGCGACAGCGGGGCTCCTCTTCCCAGCCTGGGACGCTCAGGCTGTTCCTGTACATCCCTATGCCCTCATCATCGGCCTCATGATTCTGACGCTCCTGACGAGTCCCGCCCAACGACTGTTCACCCGAGTGGTTGACCCCTATCTCTTCCGAGGGCGCATTGACTACACCGCTGCTCTTCGTAGCGCAACACGCAGTCTTGGCAAGCTCATGCAACCTGCGGAGTTGTCCACGGAACTTCGCCAACTCCTCACTGAGGCATTTGTACCGGAATCCTTCGTCATGCTTGTTCGCGAATTCGATAGTGGCGACCTTGAGCGACTGACCCCTGACTCACCGATATCTCTCGACATCACGGCCATTGCCCCGCTGCTCACCGCACAGCTAAGTCCGTCAGTCTTCGTGATGAATCCCTCCGGCGTCAGCGAGCCTCTTCACGTCGCCGAAGACGCCCTTCGAAAGACGGGCGTCGAGGTAGTCGTGTCTCTTGTACGACGCGGCCAGCTACTGGGCGCCATCCTCCTCGGACCTCGCCGAAGCGGAGACGCCTATTTCGCCAATGATCTCGTCTTTATCGAGTCTCTTGCAGAACTTGCGTCGATTGCACTGGAAAATGCCCTGCTGTATCGCCAGCGGATCCAGATGTTCGAATATTCGGAGCGCCTGCTCGAATCGCTCGATTCCGCCGTTGTTGCAATCGACGTTTCAGGAAGAATAACTAGCTTCAATCCCGCCGCAAGGCACCTCCTTGGTCTGAATGCGACTAATCGCGGCGCCCTCCTTGAGATCTTGCCGCCCGACGTTGGTTGGGCGCTGAGCTTTGCAATCAGTGATGCATGGCATCCGCGAGAACTCGAGTTCACCATCGATCATCGTTCTCGCGGTCTAATTCACGCGATCTTATCCACTGCGGTCCTCCACGATGACCAGCATCGCGTCACCGGGGCTCTAGCGGTCGTAACAGATCTCTCAACAATTAAGGCCCTCGAGAGAAATCAGCGCCGCGTCGAGCACCTCGCGATCATGGCTAGATTCTATGCTGGCATCGCTCACGAGATTCGAAATCCTCTCGCTGCAATCTCCAACTTTATTTCGATGCTGCCGGATCGATTCGATGATCCCGAGTATCGGGACACTGCGGTGCGGCTTCTTCCAATGGAAGTAAACCGAATCGTGCGGCTCGCGGATCGTCTTCGCTTGATGGCCCCCAGCGAAGGTGGAAAGCTTGCCGCGGTAGCCCTTCCGCCACTACTCAACGACATAGTTGCGATTCATTCGCCCGCCGCCCACGATCAGCGAGTCAAGATCAGCCTGCAGTGTCCTGAGGAGTTGCACAGAATTCTGGGAGATCCTAGTCAGCTCGTGCAGCTCTTCGTCAATCTCCTACGCAATGCCATCGAGGCGATGCCGGATGGTGGCACCGTTACGATCGAGGCAGATCAGATACGAGGAGGCGGCGTCGTTGTTCGCGTGATTGACGAAGGGGCGGGGATAGAACCGACTGTTCGAAATAAGATCTTCGAACCCTTCTTTACTACGAAGCCGGCGGGAACTGGCCTCGGTCTCTCGATCTGTCGTGAGATCGCGGATTTTCACCGCGCACGCCTCAACTTATTTCCGCGGGCCGACCTCGGTGGCACCGTCGCAGAGCTTGAGTTCCCTTCGATCTCTCGCGAGTCCGGAACTGCATGACCTCCTTCTCTCTCGTCGTCCTTGCCGTCATCGTGTCTGCTCTTGCCGTCTTCGTCTGGCGCGCTCGACCAGACAGTCGAATCAATCGATGGTTCGCCACCTTCACGCTGTCCGGCGCAGGGTGGGTTCTTGGCGTAGCCGGACTTCATAGCGGTCTCTTCTTGGATTTCTGGAGCCGCTTTACGTTTGCGAGTGCAAGCTTGATTCCTGCAGCGTTTCTCGCTTTCGCGCGCGTCTATCCGATGGAGAGTCGATGGCCTTCAGAGATCTGGGGCAAGTGTGCTCTATTCACGGGAGTTCTCTTTTCGGTCCTTTCCCTAACAACTCCATTCGTCGTTCATGACCCACTCCTTACGCCGACGGGACTGAGCAGAACGTCCGGCCCCCTATATCCCGTGTTCGCTCTTTATTTCGTCGTTACTTGGAGTATCGCGCTCCTGATCTGCTTCTTGAAATGGCGTGCGGCACGTGGCCAAACGCGCGTTCAACTGCAGTATCTCGCATTCGCAATGCTCCTATCGGGCACTGGAGCGATTGCGTTGAATCTCATGGTCCCGCTGCTAACCGGCCGCTCAGCTCATAGCTGGATTGGCCCGTACTTCGGCGTGCTCGTCGTGGTGTTGATCGCGCACGCGATCATCCGTCATCGCCTCATGGATCTGCGGTTGGTGGTGCACCGCAGCCTCACGCTGACCATCGCTATCCTCGTCTCCCTCCTGCCGGTCGCGCTGCTCCTCGCGGCGCTGTGGCCGCGGCTCTCGGCGCAGCTGGACGCCGATGATCTCGCCGCGCTGCTTGCGGCGGTCGTCGGCGTGAGCCTGCTGATTCCCGTGACGCGCGATGCGGCGGGGCGCCTTCTCGATCGCTACGTCTACCGCACGCACGTGAACTACCAGCGCACCGTGCGCCAGGCGAGCGCGGAGCTCACCCGGGTGCTCGACCTGAAGATTCTCCTCCCGTTCCTCTGCCGGACGCTCGCGGGCGCCACGAGCTCCGAGGGTGCCGCC
>DATEUJ010000112.1:0-10462 GCA_035283185.1 Anaerolineae bacterium
CGCGAAGTCGCGCATCTCAAAAAGAAAGCGGCTAAACTCGGATTCACGATTGTCGAAACACCTGCCTAAGCTCAACGAGACGCAAGTTTCTGAGCAGGAGCGCCGTTTGCGACGAAGCAATCTCAGCCGCCATGAGCGAGCAGGGCTGCCTGTGCAGGACGCTTCGCGGCTTCGCAAAACCTGTCCTGAGCGTAGTCGAAGGAAGCGCTCGCAATGACGTGGGCTGAGCAGTTACTCGCTGGCGTGCCAGCCACTGCTTCTGTTGGGGGGCCAATCATGAAACGTCCTATCGAGTGGCAGATTGCCACCGTCAAGGCGATCAAGCCGGAGACGCCCCGTGTCAAAACGTTCACGCTGAATCTGCCGAATTGGATGCCGCACCGTGCCGGCCAGCATTACGACGTGCGGCTGACCGCGGAAGACGGCTATCAGGCGCAACGGAGCTATTCGATTGCCTCGGAGCCGGAGCGCGCAGGCGAAATCGATCTCACTATCGAGCGAATCGAAGACGGCGAAGTCTCGCCATACCTGCATGATGTCTTGGTACCGGGCGACCTGATCGAGGTGCGCGGGCCGATCGGCGGTTATTTCGTGTGGGAGGCCGGCATGGGTGGGCCATTGCTTCTGATCGCGGGCGGTTCCGGGGTCGTGCCGCTCATGGCTATGATTCGCCATCGCCAGGCGGCCGGCTCGATGGTTCCGGCGCGGCTGTTATACAGCTCGCGGACACCCGAAGACGTCATTTACCCCGACGAGCTGGAGAAGCTGAGTGCGTCCGGCGATGGTCTGGAGATCATTCACACGTTCACCCGTGCCCAGCCGCCGGGTTGGACCGGCTATGCCCGCCGGATTGATCATCAAATGCTGGGCGAAGTGACCCGGCCACTGGGCAAGAATCCGCAGGCATTTATCTGCGGCCCGACACTTCTGGTCGAGGCGGCGGCGAACGGTCTGGTTCAAATCGGGGTGACGGCGAACCAGATTCGCACAGAGCGATTCGGGCCGTCGGGTGGCAGTTCGTGAGGAGGATGACAAAGTGAATGGCGCCGAAAGCGATATGAACCGCGAGATCATGCTGGATGGCAACGCCGTGGCAGGTGTGCTGCACGATATTTTTGCACTGGAGATGACCGCCAGCCCGACGGAGTGCGCCACCTGCGGCAACGTGAGCGACGTAGGGGGCCTCCTGGCGTTTACCCAGGCGCCGGGCGCAGTCCTGCGTTGTCCCGTTTGCGAGAATGTCATGCTGCGGATCGTGGAAACGCCCGACGCGATTTATCTGGATGCGCGCGGTGCGGTGTACCTGCGTCTGGAGCGCCGGGCGCCAGAATGGGCCTCGACCGAGTGACCGATATCAGTTGTCTGCTGCCAGCGTCAACTCAGAGGCAGGTAAACTATTCTATCGGCGAGCCAATGCTCCAAACTACCAACGTCGGCTCACGTTTCAGTAATTCGCGGCGGAAAAGCGGGTCAACATTCTCATCCAGCAAGTAACGAATGTTGCTCATGGAGCGGTCATGCTTCTTGGCGTTCTGCCTTCAAAGCACGCAAGTGTACCACCACCGGCGGAGGATTGCGGTCTTGCTCTTCCCGCATCCGGCGACCATACTCCAGCCAATCCGTCAGATAGGCGTCAATTTTCTCGCGGTTATGCAAGTAGTAGAGAATCGTGGCGTAAATCTGCTCGAGGGTCAACGTCGGGAAGCGCCGAGCGATGGTTTCAGGAGTCTGATCACGGTGAATGTACTCGTAAAGCACCGACTCAATGCCGACCCGATGATCTTTTATCCGAATGTCATCGGGTGCGAGGAAGTCGAAGTAGTCTTCAAGTTGCATGGCTTTCACCCCAAGCGTCGAAATGGCTTCAATGTGGATTATACTACAAAGCATGGAAACTTATGGGTCAAGTTCATCCGTGACGAATCATAGCGCCGTACACGACGAATCTAACGTTCTCGGCCAAGTCCTCGCCCAACGCGAGCGCGTGGCTGCGCGCCTGGCGCACATCCAACGTGTCGTTGCCGTGATGTCCGGCAAGGGCGGCGTCGGCAAGTCGGCGTTGACGGCAAACCTGGCGGCGGCGTTGGCGATGCAGGGCAGGGTGGTCGGCGTGCTCGACGCCGACATCCACGGCGCTTCGGCAGCGGCGATGCTCGGCGCGCGCGGACAGCGGGTGGTGATCGGCGAGAACGGCGCGCGACCGGCGATCGGCGTCGCCGACGTACGCGTCATGTCGATGGATCTCTTCCTGAGCGATGAGGATGCCCCGGTCACGTGGGGTCATCCGGGTGGGCTGGCGGCCGATACATACGTGTGGCGCGGAACGCTGGAAGCGAATGTGCTGCGCGAATTCCTGGCGGACACTGATTGGGGCGAATTGGACACTCTGTTGATCGATATGCCGCCTGGCGCCGATCGCTTCGAGACGCTGATGCGACTGGTCCCCAATCTCTCCGGCGCGCTCGTCGTCACGATTCCCTCGCAAGTGTCGCACCTGGTCGTGCGGCGCGCGATCGCGGCGGCGCGACACGCGGGCGCCCGCCTGTTGGGCCTGGTGGAAAACATGGCCGGGCTGACGGACGGAGAGGTCACACACGAGTTGTTCCCGAATGGACGGGGAGAGGACTTCGCCGCAGAGGTGGACGTACCCTACCTGGGGCGTGTGCCGTTTGACCCGCAGTTGGCGCGCACGACCGATGCCGGTCGGCCGTTCGTGCTCGAACACGCCGAGAGCGCGGCGGGGCGAGCGATCCTGACAATCGCAGCGGCGCTCTGACAAGGAAACGAGGGAACCCCCGCAAACAGTAGGCGAGGGCAGGCTGAGGGAACTCCGATTTCCTTGAGTTCCGTTAGTTCCAGGAGTTCCACTTGCTATGAAATTCGTTTGCGACGACTGCCGGCGAGCGATGGAGTTAGTGGACAACACGCCGTCAGAAGATGGTGGCTCGATGGCAATTCGCTACACGTGTCCGAACTGTGGGCGAAGCATCTCGATGATCACGAATCCCGGCGAGACGCAGATGGTGCGCTCGCTCGGCGTGACGATCGGGCACGAGGCGCTCAGTGCTCAACCCGAGCCGATGGCGATAATCCGCGACGCGCTGGCGGGCGGATCGGTAGCGGCCACAACTGGCCCCGAACCGATGTGGACGGATGCGGCGCTCAGGCGCCTCGCCGCAGCGCCGACCTTTGTGCAGGGTATGGTCCGCCGTCTGTACACCGACTACGCCCGACAAAAGGGCTACACCGAGATCACGCCGGCAGTCATGACCGAGGCCCGCGAGGCTTTAGGGATGACAGGGGTGTAGCGGATGGCAGATAGCGGATGGCAGATGGTCTAAAGCCATCGGCTATCAGCCATCAGCCATCAGCCATCAGCTAATAGCCATCGGCCAAAGGAGTAAAGATGAAACGGGTGTTGATCCTGGGTGGCGGCTTTGGCGGAATAGCGGCAGCGCGCCGTCTGCGGCAAAAGCTCTCGCCGGAAGACGAGGTGATGCTCGTCGATCGGCGGGCGCACTTCATGGTCGGCTTCCGCAAGACGTGGGCGCTGATCGGCCAGTCTCCGCTGGAAGCCGGGCAGCGTCCACTGGCGGCGCTGGCCCGGCAGAATATACAGATTGTCCAGGGGACGATTACCGCGGTCGATCCGGCGTCTCGCGCGGCGGAGATCGACGGCCGGCGGGTCGATGCCGACGCCGTGATCGTGGCGTTGGGCGCCGAGCTGGCGCAGGAGAAAATACCCGGCTTTGCACATCACGCTTTCAACGTTTACGACCCGCAAGATATTCCTCGCGCAAGCGCGGCCCTGCATGAATTTCGCGGAGGGCGGGTGGTGATTGGCATCTTCGGCGCGCCCTACAAGTGCCCACCGGCTCCGTACGAAATGGCTTTGCTGATCAAGGGTTTCTTCCGGGCGCGCGGAGTGACGGTCAGCCTGGAGGTTTTCACACCGCAGCCGATGTCGCTGCCGATCCTGGGCGCCGCGGGTTGCCAGATCATCGAAGGCCGCCTGGCCGAAAACGGGATCACTTTTCTACCCAACCACACGGCGACGGCCGTCGAGGCGGGCGAGATCGTTTTTGCGACCGGCCGGCGTCCTTACGATCTCCTGCTTGGCGTGCCGCCGCATCGCTGTCCGGCGCCGCTAGCGCAGAGCGAGTTAACCGGCGGTGGCAACTGGGTGCGAGTGAACGCGCGCACGATGGAGACCCTTATCCCCGGCGTGTATGCCATCGGCGATTGCGTCGAAATCCCTCTGGCGGACGGCAAGCCGCTGCCGAAGGCGGGCGTTTTCGCGGAGGACATGGGCTCCGTCGCTGCAGAGCGGATCGCTGCCACATTCGCCGGGCAAGTGGCAGACGCCACGTTCAAGGGAGAAGGCGGGTGCTTCCTGGAGGTCGGGGACGGCCAGGCGGTGATGGTGCAGGGCGAATTTCTGACCGAGCCGGCGCCCCAGGTGTCGCTTTCTGAGCCGTCACGCCAGTATCTCGAAGAGAAGCGCGCGTTTGAGGAGACGCGGCTGCAAGCATGGTTCTCGTGAGCATGACGGGCGCGCAGCGACGCCATCGCCAGGCTGCACTGACCTACGCCGGCCTCGGCCTTCTGGTCATCGCGATTACCTTCCTCGCCGGTTTGGTGCCGCGCAGCCGGACAGCGCAGCTTGCCGAGCTGGGCATCGGCGCGGTTTTCATCGCGATCTTCGCCGCGCTGATCTGGCGCGGCGGGTGGCTGCTTTCGGCGCTGCTCGTGATCCCGAACACCTGGCGCGCCTTCACCTATTTCAATGATGGACGGGGCTTGCATATCGAGCTGGCGCCCTTCAGTGTGACGCCGATCGAGCCGAAGCCGGTCGCCTTCGTCAACGCGGCGCTGATGGTCGTGATCGTCGTCATGCTGGCACGATCGGCGCGGGCAGGGTTTTCGGCGTGGCGTGCTGTTAGAAAAGGAACTGGAGGAACTAAAGGAACTGAAGGGACCGAAGGAACCGTTCCGTAAGTTCCCTCATTTCCCTCAGTTCCCATTCATCTACAGGCAAATGCTATGAACCTCAACGGGTATAGACCCTCGCTTATCTCCTGGAACCTGACGAAGAAGTGCAACCTGCGCTGTCCGCACTGCTATATGGAAGCCGGTCAGGCGGCTGAGAACGAACTGACGACGGATGAGTGTCTGCAGCTCCTCGACGAGATGAAAGCGCTGGGAACAGAGATGCTTATCCTGACCGGGGGCGAGCCGCTCTTGCGCAAGGACATCTACGACATCGCGCGGGCCGCGTCGGGCCACGGCATCTGGGTGGTGATGGGCACGAACGGCGTGTTGATCACCGACCGCGTCGCCCAGAAGATGGTCGAGTGCGGCGTGCGGGGCGTCGGTATCAGCATCGACTCGCTCGATCCGGCCAAGCACAACAGCTTCCGGGGAGGGCCGAACGCGTGGGAGTACTCGGTGCGGGCGTTGGATATCTGCCGGGCGCACGGCTTGGAAGTCCTGGTGCAGACGACCGTCATGGCGATGAACATCGACGAAATCCCGCGACTGATCGACTTCGCCCGCGACAAGGGCGCCTGGTCGTTCAACCTGTACTTTCTCGTCCAGACCGGCCGCGGCCAGAGGATGAACGACCTTTCCGCAGAGCAGACCGAGGCCATACTCTCGAACTTGGTCGATGCACAGGATCGGTATCGCCCGATGCTGGTGCGCGCGAAATGCGCGCCCCATTTCAAGCGCATCGCCTACGAAAAAGGCGCAGGCGGGCTGGAAAGCGGCGGCTGCATGGCCGGCACCCAATACTGCCGCATCACGCCAGAGGGCGATGTCACGCCGTGCCCATATATGACCGTCGTCGCGGGCAGCGTGCGAGGGCAGAGTTTTCGCGAGATCTGGGAAACATCGACGGTGCTGAAGGAACTGCGGGATGTGAAGGAACTGAAGGGGCGCTGCGGGCGCTGCGAATTCAACGAGCTGTGCGGCGGTTGCCGCTGCCGGGCGTACGCCGCATACGGAGATTACTTGCACGAAGATCCAGCCTGCACCTACCAGCCGACCGGCCGGCCGCTGGAGTTCGGAGCGATCGTCTGGAGCGCAGAAGCCCGCGCCCGGCTCGATCGTATCCCTATCGCTTTCATCCGCGACAAAGTCAAACAGGGCCTGGAAGCCTATGCTCAACGCAAAGCGGCGCGCGTGATCACGCCGGACTTGATGAAGGAAGCCATGGCCGGCGCGATGCGACCTGAATTCTTGAAATCAGAGATTGGGGAGTAATGGCAATGTTCGATACGGCGACAATGACACGGCAGGTGCAGGTGTTCGATGGCGTGGCGCGGCTAAGCCAGAATGGGCGCGTCCAGGAGTTTCCGATTAAGGAGCTTCCAGAGAAGTTCATCGGCTGGCAACTGGACTACAAGAAGCATGTCTACGACAAGATCGAGAAAGACGAGTACATCGCCTTCAACCAGGGCCACTTGCCGGTGGTCGCGACGATGGGCGGCGGCAATCCCTTCCCGAACCTGGCGAACAAAGGCGTCGGCTTCACGCCGAAAGACGAGTATCTGGATCACTACCTGCGTCTCGTCGAAGGCGCGGTCGAGACGATCCTGGCGCTGCCGCCGCACGCCGTCGACGAGACGCGCACGCTGCGCGTCGCCACAGCCCGCGAGCTGTACGCGCATCCCGAGCACATCGACTGGCGGCGGCTGGGATTGCTCGAAATATTCGAGGGCACGACGCTCCGCAACCTGATCGAACGGCCTCTGGCTTCTGTGCTGTGGACGGGCGACTCGCCGGTGTTCATCAGTTTTCAGGTCGATTGCGTCGTGGAGATCATCACGCCCGAGCATCCGCGCTATCGTTTCTCGTGGGCCATGCGGCGGCTGTTTGAGTACGAGCCTTTCCACGTCGTCCAGACCATGTTCCCATATTCGTACACCTTCTGGGTCTACGACTGGCACGACAAGACGCCGAAACGGCGGTACAAATGATGCTTATCGCTTATCGCTGACGCCACCATGGCCTACACTATCACTGCCAACTGCACCGCCTGCGGCCTGTGCTTGCCGACATGCCCGATCGATGCTATCTCGGTCGCCGATCCGGTCTACGTGATCGACCAGGAGCTCTGCTGCGACTTTGAGGACTGCCTGGCTGTGTGTCCGGTCGATGCTATCGTTCCCTCGGACAGCGTTCTGTCGTTGGAGGTTCAAGCGTCTGCCGCCGAACGCCTGCGACCGAGTTCCCTGAGTTCCCTGAGCCTGCCCTCGCCTGCTGTCTGCGGGGGTTCCCTCAGTTCCACTGGATGTTCAAGCCATGCCTCAATCGGTCATCCGCCGCGCGACGCTCGAAGCCTTTCTCGCTCGACTGGGGTCGGGGTTCGACCGGCCGGCTCGCGTTTATCTGGTCGGCGAGACGACGCAGGTGTTTGAGGGCTGGCGCGAGTGGATACGGCGCGTCGAGTTCGCCGCCGAGGTCCTGCCCGGCGATCGGTCAGCTTTTGACGAAGCCGTTCGAATCCTCCGAGCCGAGCTGGGGATCGAGGTGATTGAGGAATCGCCGGGAGACGATGATGACGCGGGAACCATGCCCCAGACGGTTCCCGCGTCCGTGTTATGAACGTCGCTCAGCCTATTTTCCGCAGTTCCTGCCGCAGTTGAACTGCGGCGGCCGGGGACGGCAGTTCAACTGCCGTCCCAACCTGTGGATTTGATGGGGTGCGGAAAACAGGCTCAGGATTTGGGATTGCGGTCGTCATGCGCTAAAATAGGCGAAAGCGGATGACACCAGACATGACGAGCGACAACGTGCCGGAGCCACTCATCGGCCTCTCCTTGGGCCGGTATCAGATCCTGGCCCTGCTGGGCCAGGATGCACTCGGGTTCTCCTACAAGGCTCACGACGTCGAGTTTCAGCGCGAGGTCGCGGTCAAGGTCGTCGATCCGCGCATTGCGGAGCAACCTGACTTCGAGGCGCGATTCTCGCTGGCCGTGCGCACGGCAATCGGCCTGCGCCACTCAGGGCTTATCAAGGTTTTCGACCTCGGTCAGGCTCGATCGCTGTACTACGTGGTGACGGAATACATCCCGGGTGGTGACCTGAGCGCGGCGCTCCAGGGCCTGCGCGCAGCCGGTAAGTGGATAGCGCTATCGGAGGCTGTCCAGCTCGTCCGCCATGTCTGCCTCGCCCTCGATTACGCGCGCCGGAATGGCGTCCCGCATCGCAGCCTCGAGCCGAGCCACATCCTGTTGAAACTCCAGCCGGGCGACGATCTGGGCTACCAACCGGTGCTTGCCGACCTGGGGCTGGCGGAGCTGCGTCCAGGCGAGGTTCCGTCGCTTGAGGACTTCTCTCCGAGTGAGCTGACGTATCTCTCGCCGGAGCAGGTGAAGGGCGAGGCGCCTGATGCGCGCAGCAGTGTTTACTCCTCCGGAGTTCTTCTCTACCAACTGGCAGTTGCCCGGCCTCCTTTCCGGATCAGCACTGCTGCCGACGCCGCTCGTTATCATGCAGAAGAGACTCCGCCCGCGCCTCGCTCGATCCGCGCGGACTTGCCGGGGTCTATCGAGCAGATCATCGTCAAGGCGCTCGAAAAGGATCCGGCCCGTCGCTTCGCCACCGCCGGGGAGATGGCTCAGGCGCTGGCCCAGACGCTGCCGGCCGCAGTGGAGATCGACGCCAGGCCTGAGACACAGGCGTGGGCCGTCAGCCTGCTGACACAGTTGCAGCCGGGCGGGGAGGAATTGCCGGGATCTCAGACGCCCGCGACCATCGAGCCTGAGCTGGCTTTCAAACAGCCGCCTGTCAAAGGTGGCTTTACCCGCGCCGACGGGTCAGCCATCGAACCGGGCCAGATACGGTTCAGCGCAGGCGAACGCGTCGGCCTTTTCGTCGAGCCTGCTCAGCTCACGGTCGTGCCGGGAAACAGTGTCGCACTGTCGTTGATCGTATTCAACCGGGGCGCGACCGACGATCACTTCACGCTGTCGCTCACCGGCGTGCCGGCCAATTGGATTCCCGAGCCTCTGCCGGCCGTGGAGCTTGCATCCGGCGCGCAAGCAGAAGTGAAACTGAGCATCCGGCCACCTCGCTCGCCGCAAAGCCGTGCCGGACGGCGCGCCCTCACAGTTCGAGTTGCCAGCCAGAACGCCCCTGACGAGGTCGTCGAAGAGAGAGTGACGCTGAACATCGTCGTGTATTCGGAGTTCAGCAGCGATCTCAGGCCGCAGCGGGTGCGCGCGGGGGAGACGGCGCGAGTCGTCGTGCACAATCATGGCAACACGCCGGAGAATTTCCGCCTGGCTTGCTTCGATCCGGAGGGCAAGCTCGCCTTCGAGCCTGCCGAGTTGTCGCTGACGGTGCCGGAAGGGCAGGGGGTTACGGCGGAATTCATAGCGGGCCTGCGCCGGCGGCGCCTGTTCGGGAGCGCTCGGGCGCACGGCTTCTTGGCGCGAATCGTGGCGCAGAGCGGCCAGGCTCAGACGCACACCGGCGAAGTTATCAGCGCCGGTTTGATACCGGCGTGGATCGTCTCGCTCGTTTTGCTCGTCATGTTCGCGGGCCTGGTAGTGGGCGCGGCGGCGCTTATCTTTTCGCCCCCCGCTCCATCGACGCCGGCGCCGCCAAGTATCGACAAAGCCTTCTCGAACGTGACCGGACTGAACTCGACCTTGACGTTCACTCTCACCAACCCGAATGCGACGGTAGCGCTGACGGGAGTGGCATTCACCGATACGCTTCCGACGACGCCTGGGGCGCTCGTGGTAGCAAACCCGTCGAACGCGATCGTTTCGACGGGTTGTGGATCTCCGTCGTTCGTGGCCGATGCAGGCAGTGGAGCAATTACTTTCGTGAACGGCACGCTTGCGGGTGGCGGGACGTGCACAGTCGCCGTGGACGTGACAGTGCCCGCCGGGGGTACGTACTACAACGCAACCGGGCGCGTGACCGCCATCGAAGGTGGCACGGGCGACTCTGCCTCGGCTATCCTGGTCGTGGGCGCTGTCGCGCCGCCGAGCATCGCCAAGTCGTTTTCGCTGACTTCGATCCCTGCGGGCGGGGTAGTGAAGCTCACCTTCACGATCGTGAATCCGAACCTGGGGATCACGCTCACTGGCGTGACGTTTACCGACGTGTTCCCGGCGACGCCAGGGGCAATGGTGGTTGTCAATCCGCCCAACCCGAGCATCTCGGTGGGGTGCGGGCTGCCAGCATTTACTCCGGAGGCGGGCAGCGGATCGATCACGTTCTCGAACGGAACGATTGCAGGCGGCCAGATATGCACGGTCGCGGTGGACGTGACGGCGCCGGTGGGAGGGACGTACACAAACGCGAGCGGCGCGGTCGTGTCGGCGAACGGCGGGACGGGGAACACGGCGACGGCGGTGTTGACGGTGGGCGCGGCGGCGCCGCCGAGCATCGCGAAGTCGTTCGCGCCCAGCTCGATCGTGGCGGGGATGAAGTCGACGCTGAC
>DATEUJ010000113.1:0-26608 GCA_035283185.1 Anaerolineae bacterium
CAGGGTATCCTTCGACATGGGCTTGTCCTCCTGAGATTGTGGCTGAGCACCTCCAATCTTACAGGAATGGGGCAAGCCCCGCTACTTTTCACGCCGTCACGCGGCTCATACACGGAAATTCGGATCTACTGAGACTTCGGAAGTCTACTTAAGACTTCCGAAGTCTGATGACGAGAGCGTGCTCTATGTCAAGAGTGCCATTAAATGGTCGCCGGCCGGGCATGTTGGGCCGCGCCGAAATTGAGGACCTGCTGAAGTATGCCGTCTATCTCTCGGAGGCCGATGAAACCGAAGCCGTTATCGAAGCTTCGGATTTGTCGTTGACGCGATTCGCTCGCAACGCGATCCACCAGAACGTGGCGGAGACGGATGCCCTGCTCGAAGTGCGCGCCGTCTTCCGCCGGCGCGTGGGCGCGGCGTCGACGAACGACCTATCCCGAGCCGGGGTTTATCGGACGGTCAAGCGCGCCTGCGCCCTGGCACGTCACGCGCCGGAGAACCCCGACTGGCCCGGCCTTCCGGAGCCGCAGCCTCTGCCCGAAGTGCAGGCGTTCGACGAGGCCGTGGCGGGAATGACGCCCGAAGGGCGGGCGCGCGCCGTGGCGGACATTTGCGGCGACGCGCGCGCGCTCAACCTGACGGCTTCCGGCGCGTTCAGCACCGGCTGGTCGGAGTACGCCGTGATGAACTCGAAGGGACTGTTCGCTTATGCCCCGAGTACTCAAGTCGATCTGACGTTCCTCGTCGAGCGGCCGCAGGAATCGGCGTCGGCGTACGCCAACGCGACCGGCTGGAGATTGTCGCAGATCGACTTCGAGGCGCTCAAGCGACAGGCGATCGAGCATACGCTGGCCGACCGGCAGCCGCGCCATGCGCCGCCCGGCGAATATCCTGTCGTCCTCGAGCCGTACGCTGTCGCGAACCTGCTCGACGCGCTGGCCGAGGCGGGCATGGGCGCGCTCGCCGTCCAGGAAGAGCGCAGTTGGATGAATGGACGGATCGGTCGCCGCTGTCTCTCGCCGAAGGTGTCTATCGTCGACGACGCGTTCGACCTCGACGGGATTCCTCAGGCGTTCGACGCCGAGGGCATGCCCAAGCGCCGCGTGCCGATCGTCGTCGACGGAGTGCCGACTTCGCCGGTGTACGATCGCCTGACGGCGGCGCGCGAACGGGAACAGGTGTCGACCGGTCACGCCCAGCCTTTCGACGACGACTGGGACGGTCCCCTGCCCGAAAATCTTCACATAGCGCCCGGCGACGTGACCGTGCAGGAGATGATCCGCTCGATCCACTGCGGCCTGTACGTCACGCGCTTTTGGTACGTCAACCTGACGACGACGCACGACTGCGGCGTGACGGGCACGACGCGTGACGGCGTGTGGTGGATCGAGCGCGGAGAGCTGGCGTATCCCGTGACGGACATGCGCTTCGATCAAGAGCTGGTTCCCGCGCTCGGGCGCGTGCGCGGCGTGGGGAACGAGCTGCGCACGCTGTCCGGCTGGGCCGGCGGCGTGCATCGCGTGCCCGCGCTGGCGCTGGAGAGTTTCCGGTTTATCGATGTGGGCGACGGCCGGGCAAATAAGCCAGAGTACACGGAGTTTGGGGAGGTCAAATAGTGCGGCGTGCGTCAAACGGTAGTACAATTCACGCACTGCCAACCGGGGAGTCCGCCCATGCCGGAGAAATATAAGTACGTCATCGCAGGCAACCTCGACGATGCCTGGCTGAACTTCGATCTGAATCTGCCGCTCGACGTGATGCCGGATGGCCGGCCCAATCCGTTCTACGTCGACCGGCCGGGCAACCCGATTGCTCCGCTGGAGCGAGGGCTGACACGCCCGTATCACGAGCCGCCCAAGTATTTTCTGTCCGGCCACCGCGGCTGCGGCAAGTCCACCGAGCTGCGCCGGGTCGCCGCCAACCCTAAAATCCTGGAAAGCTTCTGGCCGGTGCACTTCACGATTCAGGAAGTGGCCGACATCAACGATTTGGACTTCGTCGATGTGCTGGTGGCCATGGCCGCGCAGATCTTCACGCAGTATCACGATCCGAAGTAGGGTCGCAAACTGCCCGATCAGGCGTTGAAGGAACTCAAGACATGGAAAGATCGCGTGGATGTCCAGACGCGCATGGTCGAAATTGGCGGCGGGCTGGAACTGGGTCTGGAGCTTCAGACGTTCTTCGGTAAGATCGGTCCCAGCGTCAAACTGGAAGCGGCCAAGCGGCGCGAGTTCCGCGATGAAGTGAAGGAGGACATTTCCGGCCTGATGAACCTGATCAACCTCGTCGCGGCGAGGATTCAGGGACAGAGCGGCCGTCTGCCGCTGGTGCTGATTGATGATCTGGACAAGCCCGATCTGGAACTGGCGCGCGTGATTTTCCACGATCACCGCGCCCAGATGCTCCAGCCTAAC
Organism: Anaerolineae bacterium; assembly: GCA_035283185.1. GTDB lineage: Bacteria > Chloroflexota > Anaerolineae > Fen-1058 > Fen-1058 > DASSFZ01. Next base: position 2,415 of record DATEUJ010000113.1, read on the forward strand.
TGCGCCGTCGTGTACACCGTCTCCAGCCCCTTGTTATTCTCGCTGCAGTTCTACGATGCGATCCGTGAGTCGGCGGTCTTTTTACCCAATGTGAAGCTGCATCCCAAAGGACGGCTGGACGAGCGCGACGCGGATGGCTATCGCGTCATGCGCATGTTCGTCCAGAAGCGGATGAAGCCCGACCTGATCGCGCCGGATGCGCTGGAGCAGGCTATCTGGCTGAGTGGCGGCCTGTTTCGCGAGATGTGCCGCGTCGAGCGCATTGCGATCGACGAGGCGCAGGCCGCCGGGCGAGTGCGAATCATCCTCGAAGATGTGAAGCGCGCGGAGGCCGAACTGCGCAATGAGTTCCGGCGCTTCTTCGGCCCTGAGCCGCGCCTTCTCCTCAGGCGGGTGCGCGCCGACAACGAGTTGAGCCGGCCAAGCGACCTGGGGCCGCTGTTCCAGGCGCTGGCGGTGCTGGAGTATCGCAACGACGAGAACTGGTGCGATATACATCCAGCACTCAACGCACTCTTGGACGAAGAGTCATCCAATGGCGACGCCAGCAACGCAGGTGCTTGAACCACTCGCCGAGCGCGTCGATCGGCTGGCGCGTGAACTCGAGCGGGCGATCCGTTTCGACCGTCCCTCGATCCTGCTGGCGATCTACGCCTCTGAATTCGTCCGTGCCGGTGTCGAAGCCGCACTGGAGGCCCACCTGCGCGAGATGGGCCAGGCCGTCGCCCGCGTGCATGTGAGCGAAGACAACTACGATGTTCCGCTTCACCTAGCCGCGAATCCTGACCGCGTCACAACCGTGTTCTTCGTTTCAGGCTTGCAGTGGGGCGGTGGGGCCGATGGCCGCAACGCCTACCGTGCACTCAATATCCGCCGCGAATACTTCGTGGACTTCCGCATTCGGGCTGTGTTCTGGCTGACGGAAAAGGAAGCGGTTGCGCTGCCTAACCACGCGCCGGACTTCTGGGCGTTCCGGCACCGGGTGGTCGAGTTCGTCGAGCCGCCGGAGCCGGGGCGCATCGTCCCCGCTGCGCGCGAACTTGCCTGGCATGACTTCGAAAGCCGCACCTTACGAGAAGACACTGACGCGAAGATCGCGCTGCGCGAGGCGCTGCTGGCCGACCTGCTTGAAGGCGACGAGACGCTAGCCGCCCGCGCCGACCTGCTGTTCACGCTGGCCGGATTGTACTGGGCCAAGCGCGAGTACGAGAAGTCAATCAAACTGTGTCAACGGGCGCTTGAACTCGCGGAACTTCTCGAAAACATTCCGTTCCAGGCGCGGTGCCACAACGGCCTGGGCAACGTGTACGGCGCCCTGGGCCGCTACGAGGAGGCCCTGGCCGCCTACCAGCGCGCCATCGACCTCGACCCGAAGTTGGCCTATCCCCACAACGGCTTGGGCAACGTGTACGCCGCTCTGGGCCGCTACGAGGAGGCCCTCGCCGCCTACCAGCGCGCCATCGACCTCGACCCGAAGTTGGCCAATCCCCACAACGGGTTGGGCACCGTGTACTACAGCCTGGGCAGCTACGAGGAGGCCCTCGCCGCCTACCAGCGCGCCATCGATCTCGACCCGAAGTCCGCCTATGCCCACAACGGCTTGGGCAACGTGTACCGCGACCTGGGCCGCCACGACGAGGCCCTCGCTGCCTACCGGCGCGCGATCGAACTCGACCCGAAGTACGCCCTTCCCCACAACGGCCTGGGCAACGTGTACCGCGACTTGGGCCGCTACGAGGAGGCCCTCGCCGCCTACCAGCGCGCTATCGAACTCGACTCGAAGCTGGTTTACCCGCATTACAATTTGGCGCGGTTGGAGGCAAGGTGGGGAAACAAAGAGACAGCGCTGCAGCATCTGGAACGGGCCATTGCCCTGGATCAACGCTGGAAAGGCTACGCGCGTAAGGCGCCCGAATTTGAAAGCATGCGGAATAATCCGCGCTTCAAGGCGTTGGTGGGTGTCAACGAATAGGTGTCATGTGTATTCGTTGATTCGTTGCCGATTCGTTGACACCACTCGTCACGTTTTACGCAACACGCAACACGGAGCAACCATGTCCACTGAGCTCCTCGATTGGGTCTACGCCTATCTCGAACGCGACGAAGACATCGTCGTGCCGGTCAAGAAGATGTGGAACGAGTGGCACGCCGGGCATCCGGCGCCGTCGCTGGAGGCATTCACAGCCATCGTGCGGGCCGACGACCGGATCGAAGAGATGGGCGAGGTCGATCACACCGAAGACATGGACTGGATGAGTCCGGAAGAGCTGGATGAGTACGTGCGGGATATGGAAGCGGACGGTTATTATTCCGGCCCACGCGTGAAGCTCAAGTCGCGCGAGCTGACGCTGGAGCACATCGCCCGCATGATCAAGAGGCACAACGATCGGATGGAAGAGGCGCTGCGCCAGGCGCACGCGGCGCTGCCCGACGACGTGAGCGAGGAGGAAGAAGGCCAGCTCATCGACGTGATGGCTGTGGCGGAAGAACTCCGCCGCCGTCTGCGCGAGGCCGGCCTGGAGGCTAACGACGAGCGGGGCACTGCCCCCTGACGGTGCGCTCCGAAGGTCACGCGGCTCGAATGTCTTGAATGTACGGATCCCAGGCGCTGACGTCGTGCCCTCTCTTCAGGCGCACGTAGTACATGCTGGTGATCGCCCCTTGTTGCTCCGGGTTGAAGCTGAGCAGCGTTCCGTTCTTTGCACGCATGGCGCGCAGTCCCGCTTCGCCGCCGAATTCATAAGGACGCGACGTCAGTTGAGACAGGAAGGCCCGGATCAAATACAGCCAACCGATTGTCTGAAACTGCCAGGCGTGCGTCATCTCGTGAATCAGCCAGCCCATGCCGAAGGGATCGTCGGGAGACGTGAGCCGTTCGGGCATCGGCAGGGGAAAGTAACAGTTGTTGCCCAGGGTCATGGCGTTGTGTTCGCCTTTGGCGGGAGGAGGCAGGCCGCGCAAACGCTTGCCCAGCCGGTGAATCGTGTCGGGCCATTCGGCGCACTCGTGCACGCGCACGCGCGTGTAAGCCAGGTGATCGCCGAAGACGAGCTTCGCTTCGTCGATTTCCCAATCGTACAACCGCCGAATTCGTTTCGGGCATCCCGTTTCAGGCATCAGCGCTCTCCTTCCTCTCGACAAGTGCACGTCGGGAGATTGCAGCGACACTCGAGTTGAGGTAAACTAACGTCGATTCGCAGGGGAGGCCGAGACATGGCGCTCATCAAATTCACACGCAACTACCGCGACCTCTCGACGCAGAACGGCTTTCAATTCGAGTTCTTCTGCGATCGATGCGGAAGCGGCTATCAGAGCCAGTTCGAAACTTCGGCCACGGGATTGGCGAGCCAGGCGCTTGACGCCGCAGCCGGCATCTTCGGCGGCATCTTTGGCTCGGCCAAGCAAATCGGCGACACCGCCCATTCGGCGGCGTGGGAAAAACAGCACGACGATGCCTTCCAGCGTGCGATCCAGTCGGTGCAGCCGCACTTCCGGCAGTGCAAGCGCTGCAGCAAGTGGGTCGACGACGGGTGCTGGAACGCCGGGCGCGGTCTGTGCCTCGACTGCGCGCCCGATCTGGAATCCGAGTACTCTCACGTGCAGACCCAGGCGGCGATCGAGGACGCCTCGGAAAAGGCGCGCGCGGTCGATTACGTGTCGGCGGATAGGTTCAAGCAGACCGTCGTGGGCACGTGCCCGCACTGCGGGGCGAGCCTGACCGGCGGCAAGTTCTGCCCCGAATGTGGCAAGCCCGTCGCGCAGCAGAAGTTCTGCACCCATTGCGGCAAGCCCATCCAGTCCGGCGCAAAATTCTGCCCGGAATGCGGATCGCCGCAGTAGTCGCCCGGCTGCACCGTGTGCTCTTTTCGGGCAAGTCAGTTGAGATAATCTTCGACGGCCTCTTCGACAGTCAGCTCGCCTTCCAGCACGCGAGCCTCGTAGCGGCGCGTCCAGTCGTAGATCAACGAGCGCGCCGTGCGCAGCTCGACGTGCACCAGCCGCGCGAACGACGCCGCTTCGTCCAGAAAGCCCGTATCGTAGAAATCGCGCTCGGTCTGCGCCCGATCGTAGTCGAGGCGGACGATGCCAGCCTGCCAACGATCGTGTGACCAGACAATCTGCGCGTAGCCGGCGCGCGTGTCGCCGTCGAAGGGCAGGCCCACCGCGCCGACGTTGACGACGAGCGCGCCGTCGAGCGAGCGTACGAATGGGATATGTGTGTGCCCGACACAAAATAACGCCGGAGCCGGGCTCCCAATCAGCACGCCCAGCTCGCTATCCGCCGTGCGCGGGAAAATTCCCACGCGCGTGCCTGCCATCGACGCGTGCGTCACACGGACCTCGCTCCCGTCCGGCCCGGGCAGGCTGAACTGGAAAGGCATCGCCTCTAGCGCCGACACGTCTTCGCCGAGTTTCCGGTAAGTCCAGTACGAGCCGATGTGGATGTCGAACTGGGGGCCGCTGCGCGGCGCGTCGGGGTGGGCCTGGTCGATGACGTACTCCTCGTGGTTGCCGATCACGACCTGCCAGTCCCGCTCGCGCTGCCTGTCTTGGACGAAGCGAAGGCACTCGGCCGGGCGCGGCCCACGATTGACGACGTCGCCGGCGACGATCACGCGATCCGGCTGCCAGGCGTCGATGTGTGTGGACACGGCGAGCAGCGCGGGCAGATTAGCGTGAATGTCGGCGAGGACGGCGAGTTTCATGGTCAGTTATCAGTAATCAGTCACCAGTAATCAGTGAGCAGTGACCACGGGCAACCGACCACTATTATAACGCACCCTTGAGGCTTGCCCGCCGCTTTCTCTGCGCTACAATGTGCAACAATCCGAAGCGCATTGGCGTATGATAAGCATGGTTCGCCGTTCTTCACTCGTCATTCGTCGTTGGAAACTTATTCTATTGGTCTTCGCCGCACTCTCGCTCGTGTGCGCGGGCGGCCTCTATGCCTGGCTGGTCGTCGATCTGCCGTCGCTCGACACTCTGTACGAGCGGGCCTCCGCGCCGTCGACGAAGATTCTCGACCGGCGCGGACGGCTGCTGGTCGAGATCGTCGATCCACATCGCGGCAAGCACACGCCGGTGCCGCTCGACGCGATCCCGCTCGATTGCCGCCAGGCGACGATTGCGACCGAGGATGCCAACTTTTACACTAACCCCGGCGTCGACCTGGCCGGTATCCTGCGCGCGATGTGGATCAATCTGCAGGGAGGCGAGACGCTGTCGGGCGGCAGCACGATCACGCAGCAGCTCGCGCGCAACCTGCTTCTCTCGCCGGAAGAGCGCGCTCAGCGCACGCTGGCGCGCAAGCTTCGCGAATCGATCCTCGCCTGGCGCATGGCGCAGCGGTTCGGCAAGGACGAGATCCTCGCGCTGTATCTCAACGAAGTGTATTACGGCAATCTGGCCTACGGCATCGAAGCGGCGGCGCAGGCGTACTTCGGCGCGCCGGTCGGCCAGCTCGATCTGGCTCAGTGCGCGCTGCTCGCCGGGCTGCCGCAGTCACCTGCGAATTACGATCCGCTCGTCAATCTGCCTGCCGCGAAGGAGCGGCAGTCGGTGGTGCTCGACCTGATGGTGAAAGCGAGCGCCGTCGATGCGGAGCAGGCCGGGCTGGCGAAGGCGGAGAACCTGCGCTTCGCCGCGACGCCGTTCCCGATCGAAGCGCCGCACTTCGTGGCCTACGTGACGGCGTGGCTCGAAGACCGCTTCGGCCTGGAGGCGATTCATACGCAGGGGTTGATCGTCACGACGACGCTCGACCTCGACTGGCAGCGCGCCGCCGAAGCGATCGCGCGTCGGCGCTTGAAGGAGCTGCAGGATGGCACGGCGCTGAGCATCCCCGAAGGCCAGCGGGGCAGCGCTTTGCGCGTCAACAACGCCGCGTTGGTCGCGCTCGATCCGCATACCGGTGAGATCCTGACGATGCTCGGCAGCCCGGATTATTTCGAGGCGCAGATCGACGGCGCAGTCAACGCGGCGATCGCACTGCGGCAACCCGGATCGTCGATCAAGCCCATTACCTACGCGGCGGCTTTCGATCCGGCTGCGCCTGATCCGATGACGGCGGCCACCCTGATCCTCGACGTGCGATCGTCCTTCCCTACGCGCGAAGGCGATCCGTACGTCCCGCGCAATTACGATTTGCGATTCCACGGGCCTGTTTCGGCGCGCGAGGCGCTGGCGTCGAGCTACAACATCCCGGCGGTGAAAGTGCTCCAGCGCATCGGCCTGGATCGGATGATCGCGCTCGCGCGCAATTTGAGCATTGGCACGTTCGGCGATTCGAGCCGCTACGGGCTGTCGCTCACGCTCGGCGGCGGTGAAGTCCGCCTGATCGACATGGCCGCCGCGTACGGCGCATTCGCCAACGGCGGGCGGCGCGTGATTCCGGCATCCGTGCTGCAAGTGACGGCCGCATCGGGCGATGTCCTTTACAAGGTGCAGCCGCAGCTCGGCGAGCAGATACTCGACCCGCGCGTGGCGTATCTCGTCAGCGACATCCTGAGCGACAACAATGCGCGCGCGCCCGCGTTCGGCGAGTTCAGCGTGCTGCGCTTGACGCGTCCCGCCGCCGTCAAGACCGGCACGACGACCGACTGGCGTGACAACTGGACGGTGGGCTACACACCCGACCTGGTCGTCGGCGTGTGGGTCGGCAACGCCGACAACCAGCCGATGGAGCGCGTGAGCGGGATCGCGGGCGCCGGCCCGATCTGGCACGACTTCATGGAGACGGCGCTCAAGAATGCGCCGGCGCGCGATTTCGAGCGGCCCGAGGGTCTGGTCGATCTCGACGTGTGCGCGACGTCCGGCCTGCTGCCGACGCCGTATTGCCCCTTCACGAAGCGCGAAGTGTTCATCGCCGGAACCGAGCCGGCGCAGCCCGACAACCTGTATCGGCCGTTTGAAATCGACGTGGCGACGGGGCAGCTCGCCACACCGGATACGCCGCCCGATCGCGTCGCGACGCGCGTGTATCTTGTCCTTCCTGCCGAGGCACAGGAGTGGGCGCGCGAGAACGGGATCCCACAGTTCCTTCAGTTCCTTCAGTTCCAGGCTGATAAAGGAACTCAAGGAATTGAAGGAACTGAGCCGGTTCGCATCACGCGGCCCGACGACGGAACGATCTATCGAATCACGCCTCAGACGCCGATCGAGTTTCAGCGCATCCCGGTGCAGGCTATCGCCGCCGACGGCGTACAAATTGCGCAGTTGACGTTGTTTGTGGATGGAGAGCCGATCGGGACGTTCGGTCACACGCCGGCGAGGACCTGGTGGACATTGTCGCCCGGCAGGCACATATTCACGGTCGAGGCCATCGACGGGCAGGGCAACGTGCTGGCCGGCGCGCCGGTGACGATTGTAGTGTCACAGTAAATGGAGTTATGTAGTGAATGTTTAGAGGCGAGGGCGGGGGTGTGTCCCGCGCTTGCAGATCGCCGACGCGACAGCGGTAGCCGGGCGCCAAAAAATAGGGCGAGCGCAGGCGGGCAACCTGCGCTCGTTGCGCTTGGTGGACCGGCTAAAAAGGTGTTGACTCCCCCACCTGATCGGTGCTACACTGAGCGCAGTCAGCCGAGTATTCACAATGACACACGCGCCATGTGCACGGAAAGGCGGCTGTATTTGCTGTAGTGCCCATTACGAGTGCTTTGCTCAATTTCGTGCCTATTGGCAAATTCGGCACACTTCGCCTGCCACGCAGTTGATGGAGAATGAAAATGAAGACGCTGCCACGCACTGCTCGCAATTTTATGCTGGGCATCTGTCTGTTTGTCGTTTCTACACTGATCGTCGGGCAAGTGCCGAGTCTGAGCTTAGTGGTTCAAGCAGCTGGCCCGTGGTATGTGGCCACCACCGGCAACGATAACAATAACTGCCTTTCTCCAACGACGGCTTGCCGAACAATTCAGGCTACCATCAACAAGGCGTCTGCCGGTGATACGATCCATATTGCGGCTGGTATCTATTCCGAGAATATCACCATTACCAAGCCACTGTCACTTGTCGGTGCCGGCTCAACTGCTACTGGAAATGCAGCCGGGCGGGTTTTTTATATCAGCACGAGTGCCGTCGAAATATCGGGTATGAAAATTACAGATGGGCTAGCTGATAGTGGTGGTGGCTTATATGTGAGCACAGGAAATGTCACCCTTAAGGATAGTCAAGTTCTAATGAACTCTGCCTCAGGGAGTGGTGGTGGGATATTCAATGGAGGGACTCTGACGCTCATTCGGGTCACGATCTCCGACAATATCGCGGGGCAAGATGGAGGAGGCATCGCAAGTAACACCCTTGGCTTGGTCACCATCGACCAAAGCACTATCGTTCGCAACAGATCATCAGGAGGCGGAGGCGGAATTGACCATTATGGCGGTATGCTCCAAGTAATCGATAGTACGATTGCGGGAAATATTGCCAACTTGGTCGGTGGCGGGATCGACGCTGTGGTAGGTCAGGTCACGATTAGCCACAGTTATATTACGGATAATCAGGCGGACGAGGGCGGAGGCATTCGCAATAGCAACGGAACTTTGACCGTAACTCAGAGCATGCTCAGCGGTAACATCGCTAATGTTCAGGGCGGTGGTGTGGTTGGTGTAACTACTGTTGCCGATAGTGTGATTTCGAATAACCATGCGCAATTTAGAGGTGGTGGCGTCCTTGATGCGGATTCTATTCTCAACAGCGAAATATCGAACAATACAGCTGGTTCAGGAGGTGGTATTGCCGGTGGGGGCATGATTGTGAATACCACGATATCGAGCAACCGGGCCGAGGATGATGGAGGGGGAATTCATATCTTCACGACCCTCATCAATAGCACGATATCCGGCAACACAGCGAACCGAGGTGGGGGGATCTGGAATCCGGCCCAGCCCGGCACGTGGGTGATGCTGAATGGTCGCGTTTCCGATAATCGAGCCACGAGCAGAGGTGGTGGCTTGTATGCATGTGGGGGCGCCATCTGGGCTACCGCTATTGAGGATAACGCAGCGTTCGGCGAATCGGGTCTGGGGGGCGGCATTTACGACTGTGGATATCTGGACCTCATTGGAAACAGTCTTCTGAACAATACGGCCACCTTAGGTGGTGGAGGTATTCAAACGATCGGGGCCGTCTACACAACTAGTGTGCACCTTAACTGTATCTCAGGCAATTCTGATACGAGTGTCTCCGGTCTTCTAAACAGTGCCAGTCTCAACTGGTGGGGCCATACTAGCGGTCCATATGATTCCCGTTCTAATCCCGATGGTAAAGGCGATTCTGTTACCCCCGGCGTCATATATGATCCGTTCTTACCTCAACCGCCATTTGCATGTTCTCTCCAGCCACCACCCGTCTCAAAACCTCTACCCGTTCCCGGAAGTGTTGATCTCTCTGTACTGTACATTGAGCCGGTTCAAGTGTTGTTGACAAACACGGTTCCTCTGATTGCTGAAAAGCCTACGTTGGTGCGCGTCCATGTCTCGGCGGCTGGGGCACTGCCGGTTTCCCATGTCACAGCTCGGCTCGTTGTTGAGAATGCTCAGGGCAAGCACGTGGTCGACAGAATCTATGGCAATGCCTTCATAACAGCGGATACTGTCCCTGACTCAAACAACTTGGACGGAACTCTCAACTTTCTACCCGATCCGGCTTGGCTGAAAGGCAGTGTCACTATCACGGCCGAGGTTGACCCTTTCAACATTATTGAGGAGAGCGATGAGAACAATAATGTCAGGGACGATATCCCTAGAACGTTCCAATCAGCCAGGACATTAAAGATACGCTACGTCCCGATCCATTATGATCCTCTCTTCTGTAATTGGTCAGATAAGGATCCTGATATCAGCCGCATTAAGACAGCTTATGAGTGGGCGCAGAAAATCTATCCCATTGCTGAAATCGAATACCTCCCCTGGCCCACGATGACTTGGCGAGACCCTCTGCGGATGGACGCCTGCCAGGATGAGGCCGACTTGAAAGCAGAAGAAGCCCTGAATGCCTCTCTAACTCGCCGATGGTTCTTGCAGTGGTTATGGCCGTTTGGATCTCATGCCGACTATGTCTTCGGCTGGCTGCCTGATGAGGCCACCGGTGGAGGTTTGGCTGACCCTAACTGGCCTGATTGGCAAGGGACAGGTGTAGCAGCCCACGGGGATGATGACCCTATACACGGCCAAAGTATCTTTGCACATGAAATTGGGCATCTGTTAGATAGACGCCATACAAAGGGTGCGAGTGATCCCCGACCTTCCTGCGCCAATTTGGACATCACTCAATACAATGACTGGCCCTATGCGACGGCAAAGATCCAAGAGTATGGAGTAGAGATTTCTAGCACGATTCGCCTGCATAATCCCCTAGAGACATATGATTACATGTCCTACTGTTGGTACTGGCATGATCTACCGGCCTGGACATCTCCTCACACCTTTAAGCAAATCTATGCGCAAAAACTTGTGGCTCAGATCAACGCTCCGGAGGCTATGACGCTCTCCGCGCCGCAGCCCTACTTCATCGCGAGCGGCTTGGTCTTCACCGACGACACCGCCACTCTCGATCCGATCTGGGTCATCACGTCGACGGTGGCACCAGTCACTCCGGCTGTCGGTACTCAATACTGCTTGGAGGCTCAAGAGGCCTCTGGCGCGGCGTTGATCAGCCATTGTTTCGACCTAACCTTCGTGAACTATGAGACAGGGGAGACTACCAATGTGGACGGCTTCAACCTGATATTGCCTTATCCCAGCAGCGTGGCTCGCATTGTCCTCAAGAAAGGGAGTCACGTACTGGTTGTGCGGCAAGTCAGCGCCAATGCGCCAGTGGTAACTGTCCTCTCTCCCGATGGTGGTGAGACCTGGGCCGCTAGCGGTACCTACACCATCACTTGGAGCGCTAGCGACTCTGACGGTGACTCACTCACCTACAGCGTCCTCTATAGCTCGGATGGGAATAACTGGGTTCCGCTGGAGACGGCCATCACTGAGACGCAGCAAATTGCCAACGCTGCTGAGCTTGCTGGAGGGAACGGAGCGAAGGTAATGGTCTTGGCTTCCGATGGCATCAACACCAGCACTGATGAATCAAATGCCCCCTTCACGGTTGGACGCAAAGGACCGCAAGCCTTTGTGTTGTCGCCGGAGGACGGTGACACATTCCTGGCTGGCAAGCCGCTCCTGCTGCAAGGCTATGCCTATGATCTGGAAGACGGCACTTTGGGCGAAGCTGCGTTAGGCTGGAGTTCCGACCTTGATGGCGATCTGGGCGTAGGAAGTCAGGTGCTAGCTAATCTCTCACTTGGCCAGCACATTATCACGCTCACAGCAACGGACAGCGACGGCAACACAGTCACTGCCACTATCAACATAGCTGTCGAGGAATTCGTGGGCTATCGGGCCTACCTGCCTGTCATTCTACGCAACCGCTGAGGAGCGTCACACAGTCTGGCCGAGGAGCAGCCGTTCCAGATTCCGATTTTATTCAATAAGCACAGACAGACGAGCGATCCGCTCGTGACTTCACAACACGACAGAGCCTCCGGCTCAATCAAGGGCTTATCATTGCTCAGGTCTGGTTGCAATTGGTCCCACTGCCGCCACGGCTGTGACCGACTCGCCGATTCGCTGACTCGCTGATTCGTTCATTCAATTTACGCCCCGTTTACATTGCGTTTACACCCCCGCCCGCTCGCTCGTGTATAATCGCGGCATGATCAAAGGCATCCTCTTCGACCTCGGCAGCACGCTGCTCGAATTCCGCGGCGAGTGGAACGAGGTGATGGCGCGCGGCGCGCAGGAGCAGGTCGACTTCTTCCTGGCGCGCGGGCTGCAGCTCGATCGGGAGGCCTTCCTCAAGCGGCATCGTGAGCTGATCATGATGCTCATCGAAAAAGGCCAGCAGGACTGGATCGAGTATAGCTCCGACAAGGCGCTGACGATGGCGCTCGCCGAGTTCGGCTATCCCGATCTCCCGCAATCGCTGATCGACGAATCTCTCGAGACGCTCTACGCCTACGGCGAGACGCTGTGGCGGCCCTTTCCCGACACGTACGCCACGCTCGACGCGCTGCGCGACAGAGGCTACAAGATGGCGATCATATCCAATGCGCGCGACGCAAGGAATGTCCACCGGCTCATCGACAATCACCATCTACGCCCATGGTTCGACCCGATCCTCGTTTCTTCCGAGTTTGGCGTGCGCAAGCCGAACCCGCGCATCTTCCACGCAGTCCTGGACGAATGGGGCGTCGGGCCTGACGAAGCCGTGATGGTCGGCGACATGCTCGGCGCGGACGTGCTCGGCGCGAAGAACGCCGGCATGCGCAGCGTGTGGGCGACGATGCAAGCTGCGCGCAGTGCGAACGAGGCGCACCTCGACACGATCGTGCCGGATGCAAAAATCGCTTCCCTGTCGGAGCTGCTGCCACTGCTGGAAGGCTGGCAAACCGGTTAGCTGGATCGCCGTCGAGGCGTGCGCCCCAGGGGACACGCATCACGCAACACGTAAACACGTAATCACACAATCACGCTCCACGTCCCCATGTCTCTCCGCTCCCGCCTGCTTCTCTCCTACGTTCTCGTCGTCCTTGCGTTCCTCACGGTGATCGTTTTAGGGGCGACGATCCTATTGCGAGACAACCCGGTTCAGACGCAGGTCCTCGCGCGCGAGCTGGCCGGCGCGGCCCGGCTCGTCGCGCGCTCCAGCCGGCTCGCCGTCCAATCCGGCGCGTCGCCAGATCAGATCATGCGGCGGCTGAGCAACGCCGCGCCTGGCGATGTGCGCCTGATGTTTGTCGACGGCGCATCGGGAATCGTCCTGGCCGATTCTGGGGGCGCGCTCTCAGGCGAGAACCTGTACGAGTTGAGCGGCAGGCGACCGTCCGGCCTGGCGCTGGAGGGCGAGTTCGAGTCGAACGGAGAGCGCTGGCTGTATGCCGCCCAGCCGGTCGAGATCGGGCGGCGCGGCGGGGCACTCGCCGTCGCCGCCGCGCCCGCGCCTTCGACGCCGCTCCTTCGTGACCCCACCTTCCTGGGCCTGCTCAGGCCGCTGCTCATCGCCGCTGCAATCGCGCTCGTCATCGCCTCGATCCTGGCCGTGATCGTCGCCCGCTCGATCGCCCGGCCGATCCAGCACGTCGCTTCGGCGGCGAACGCGATCGCGTCCGGCGACCTGGCGCAAAAGGCGCCGGTCGAAGGCCCGCACGAGGTGCGGGAACTGGCGGCGAGTTTCAACGCGATGGCCGACCGCGTGCGCGCCTCCCAGCAAAGCCAGCGCGACTTCCTGGCGAACGTATCGCACGAGCTGAAGACGCCGCTGACGAGCATTCGCGGCTTCGCGCAGGCGATCGCCGACGGCGCAGCGGGCGACGGCGAATCGATCCGCAAGAGCGCGTCGGTTATCCACGAGGAGGCCGAACGCATGACGCGCATGGTCGGCGATCTGCTCGACCTGGCGCGCATCGAGACCGGCCAGTTGGCCATGCTGCGCTTGCCGGTTCAGGTGGGCGACGTGCTGCGCAGTTGCGTCGAGAGGCAGTCGCTCCGGGCGCAGAGCGCGAGCGTCAGTCTGGCGCTCGACACGCCGGGCGACCTGCCGGTCATTCATGGCGACGGCGACCGGCTGGCGCAGGTGTTCAACAACCTGATCGACAACGCCTTGAAACACACACCGCCGGGAGGGAAGGTCGCCGTATCGGCGCGGGCGATGACCGGATCGTCGGTGGCGCGGAGAGGCAAGCCGTGGCCGGGCGCTGTCGAAGTGAGCGTGGCGGACAGCGGGCCGGGCATTCCGGCCGAGGACTTGTCGCGTATCTTCGAGAGATTCTATCAGGTCGACAAGTCGCGGGTGCGCTCCGGATCGAGCGGCAGTTTGGGATTAGGCTTGGCAATTGCGAAGGAAATCGTCGCCGCGCACGGCGGGTCAATCCATGCCGAGAGCGTGACCGGGCTGGGGACGAAGTTCGTGGTGCGGCTGCCGATCGAGCGGGGCTAAAGGCTGCTCACATGATAGGCGGATTCGTCAAGCCAGTTCACGCACTTTTTCGGTAAGCCAGACGTTGACGAGGGTTTCGACAGAGACTCCGCGTGCCTGCGCCAATGCTTCAAGCGTTTCGCCTAAGTCGGGGAGTAAGGTAATGGAGACATGACGCTGGCCGCGTTCGCGCAATTTGACCTCGAACTGAACCGGATGAGTCAAATCATCGTAGTCAGCCGTGCTGTGTTTGTCCCAAAACTCGGCGATCTCGTCGAGCGTCTCGAAGTCGGAGATGGGATCACGAACCTTAGTCTCGTCCATAGCGTTTGCGTTCCTTGTCGTCCATTATAGCATGATGCGCTCCTTTGTGGAGGTGGCTTCACGCTGGCAGTGACGCCATGCACGAGCGCGTGACCGGGTTGGGGACGAAGCTCGTCGTGCGGCTGCCCATCGAGCCGTCCATGCCCCTTCCACGCACCCCTTGACGCGCCTTTTGCACGCGATATAATTGTGCCAGTTTGGACGAAAGCGAGTGAAAATGAGGGTCGGCGCCGAGATTCTCTTTCCGCCTTACGCCATACCTTATCTTAAAGACCTGCGCGGCCCGAAGTGGCAGCAGCTCATCGAGCACGTCTTGCGGCTGAAGGAAGACCATCCCGAGGCGCTTGCCTTTTCATGGATGATGATGCGGCTGGACGGCTGCCGCACTTGCGAGGTGGATTCGTTCAAGGCGATGCAAGGCTGCGTCGCGTGCGCCGTGCTGACCGTGCGTCGTTTCAAGGGCAGCGATGCCGAACTGCTCAAGTTGTACGACGAAGCGTTGAAGGAGGTGCAGGCCTACCTGTCCGAGCGGCGGAAGGCGGAACGACGCGCCAAGCCGATGGCCAGGGTGGCCGCCGGCGTGCCCCTCGTGCGAGGTTGACATCTGTTCAGATTGTGGTAAACTGCGGGTCTCAAACTGAATAGCATACTGCGCTCATCCAGAGAGGCGGAGGGACCGGCCCTGTGAAGCCTCGGCAACCAGTGTTAGCCTGGTAGTCAGATAGTCGCGCAGTCCGATAGTCAATCGACTACGTGACTGCGCGACTACAAGACTACGTGACTACAAGACTACGAGACTAACGACAACGGTGCCAATTCCGGCAGAAGCAAATTCTGGGAGATGAGAGCAAGCGCTCAATTGCCGACTTGCCTCTTCAACCTGAAGGGGCTTTTTGTTGCTGTTTGAGGTTTGAGATTGGAGATTGGAAGTTGGAGGTTGGAGGTTGGAGGTTGGAGGCATGAGTCTCACATCCTCATACGTCGAAAGCGGAGAGCAACCGTGAAACTGTTTCCTCACACCAACCGGCGCTACCTCGATGCGCTGGCCGATCACGTCGTCGTGTTCGACGGCGCGATGGGCACGAGCGTCCAGGCGTGCCGTCTCGGCCCGGCCGACTTCGGCGGCGAGTCGCTCAATGGCTGCAATGATTACCTGGTGATCAGCAAGCCCGAAGTGGTCGAAGGTATCCACGCGTCTTTCCTGGCCGTCGGCTGCGAGGCGATCGAGACCGATACCTTCCGCTCGAACCGGATCACGCTGCGCGAGTATGGTCTGCAGGATCGCATCGTCGAGATCAACCGGGCGGCGGCGGCGTTGGCGCGCCGCGTCGCCGATCGCTTCGAGAGGGAAACCGGCGTGCCGCGCTACGTCGCCGGCTCGATCGGCCCGTCGGGCATGCTGCCCTCGTCGGACGATCCGGCCCTGGGACGCGTCACGTTCCAGGAGCTGGTCGACGTGTTCCGTGAGCAGTCGCTCGGGCTAATTCAGGGCGGCTGCGACTTGCTGCTGATCGAGACGCAGCAGGACATCCTCGAAACGAAGGCCGCCGTGCATGGCGCGTGGCGCGCGTTCGAGGAAACCGGCGTCCGCATCCCCTTGCAGGTGCAAATCACGCTCGATACGACAGGCCGCATGCTGCTCGGCACCGACATCGCCGCTGCGCTGACGACGCTCGAATGCCTGCCCGTCGTGGACGTGATCGGCCTCAACTGCTCGACCGGGCCTGACTACATGCGCGAGCCGGTGCGCTACTTGACGGCGCACGCGCGCAAGCCGATCTCGGTCATCCCCAACGCCGGCCTGCCGCTCAACGTCGACGGGGACGCCGTGTATCCCATGAAACCCGTGCCGCTGGCCGAGACGCTGGCCGAGTTTGTGACGGAGCTGGGCGTGAACGCGGTCGGAGGCTGCTGCGGCACGACGCCGGAACATTTGAAGGAAGTGATCGAGCGCGTGCGAAACCTCACGCCCCCCCTTTCATCCCCCCCGCGAAGCGGGAGGGACAGAGGGGGGGAGTACGCGCCGATGATCTCATCGGCGATGCGCGCGATTCCGCTGCGCCAGGATCCGCCGCCGATGATCGTCGGCGAGCGCGTCAACTCCCAGGGCAGCCGCAAAGTGAAGCGCCTGCTTCTGGCCGACGATTACGACGGACTCCTCGAGGTTGCGCGCGAGCAGGTCGAGGGCGGCGCGCACGCGCTCGACGTGTGCGTGGCCTTGACCGAGCGCGGGGACGAAGCCGAGCAGATGCGCCGCGTCGTCAAGAAGCTGCAGATGAGCGTCGAGACGCCGCTTGTGATCGACTCGACCGAGGCCGACGTCGTCCAGGTCGCGCTGGAGACGAATCCGGGACGTTCCATCATCAACTCGATCAATCTCGAAAACGGTCGCAAGCGGTGCGACGCCGTCTTGCCGCTCGCCGTCGCGCACGGTGCGGCTGTCATCGCGCTGACGATCGACGAGCGCGGCATGGCCAAGACCGCCGGCGCCAAGCTCGACGTGGCGAAGCGCATTTACGACATCGCCTGCGGCGAATACAGCCTGCCCGCCGACGCGCTGATTTTCGATACGCTGACGTTCACGTTGGCGACTGGCGATCCGGAGATGGCCGGGTCGGCGGTCGAGACGATCGAAGGCATCCGCATGATCAAGGCCGAGTTGCCCGGCGTGCTGTGCTCGCTCGGCGTGAGCAACGTGTCGTTCGGGCTTGCGCCCGCCGCGCGCGCCGCGCTGAACAGCGTGTTCCTATACCATTGCGTGCGGGCCGGCCTCGACATGGCGCTCATGCACCCGAAGGACATCACGCCCTACATCGAGATCGATGCTAACGTGCGGGCGCTGTGCGACGATCTGATCTTCAACCGCACGCCCGACGCGCTGGCGAAGCTGATTCATCACTTCGAGAGCGCCGGCGTGGCCGAGGCGGGCAAGGCCGTCGAAGATCCGACCGAAGGCATGACGCCAGAGCAGAAGATCCACTGGATGATCCTGCATCGCAAGAAGGACGGTATCGAGCCGCTCATCGACGCGTCGATTGCGGCGCATGGTCTCGCCGAAGGCAAGACGCCCAACGACGGCGCGATCTGGACGCTGAACAATGTTCTGCTGCCGGCGATGAAAGAGGTCGGCGACCGCTTCGGCGCCGGCGAGCTGATCCTGCCGTTCGTCCTGCAATCGGCGGAGGTGATGAAGAAGGCGGTCGCCCATCTCGAGCAGTATCTCGACCGGAAAGAGGGCGCGACGAAGGGCAAGGTCGTGCTGGCCACGGTGTACGGCGACGTGCACGACATCGGCAAGAGCCTCGTCAACACGATCCTGACCAACAACGGCTTCACCGTGTTCGACCTGGGCAAGCAGGTGCCGGCCAACGTGATCATCGACAAGGCGATCGAAGTCGAGGCCACGGCGATCGGCCTGAGCGCACTGCTCGTATCCACGTCGAAGCAGATGCCGCTGATCGTCAACGAGCTGCACCGGCGCGGCCTGGCGTTCCCCGTGCTCATCGGCGGCGCGGCCATCAATCGCAAGTTCGGCCGCAGAATCTTGTTCGCCGAGTCGGGGCAGCCGTACACGCCGGGCGTGTTCTACTGCAAAGACGCGTTCGAGGGCCTGGAGACGATGGAGAAGCTGATCGACCCCAACGAGCGCGGCGACTTCGTGGGGCGGATTATCCAGGAAGCAAAATTGGAAGTTGGAAGTTGGAAGTTGGAAGTTGGAGGCGCGCCTTCCAACCTCCAACCTCTAACCTCCAACGTCCAGAGGCTACCTGCGACCGAGATACCACGTCCTCCCTTCTGGGGCGCCCGTGTCATTCGCCAAATGCCGCTCGAGATCGTGCTGCAATTTCTCGACCTGGGCGAGTTGTATCGCCTGCAGTGGGGCGCGAAAAACGCGCATGGCGAAGAGTGGGCGAGGCTGAAGGCCGAGTTCGATGCACGGTTGGATCGCATGAGGCGTGAAGCTCTGAAGCTGAAGGTCCTCGAGCCGCGCGCCGTGTACGGCTACTACCCGGCGCAGTCTGACGGCGACTCGCTCATCCTTTACGACCCCGGCCCATGGGTGAATCATCCGGGCGGCAACGGGAAGAAGCCTCTCCGCGAGATCGCCCGGTTCACCTTCCCGCGCCAGCCCGATCGCGATCGGTTGTGCCTGTCCGACTACTTCGCGCCGGCCGATTCGGGCGTCGTCGACGTGGCAGCGCTGCAAGTCGTGACCGTCGGTCCGAAAGCGGAGGAGCGCTTCGCAGAGCTTCAAGGCCGAGGCGATTACGGCGAGGCGTACTTCACACACGGTCTGTCGGTCGAAGCGGCGGAGGCGACGGCCGAATACGTGCATCGCCACATCCGGCGAGAACTGGGTATCGACGCGAAGCGTGGCAAGCGTTACTCGTGGGGCTACCCGGCCTGCCCCGATCTCGGGGATCACGTCAAGGTATTCGAGCTTCTGCCTGTCGAAGAGGAGCTTGGTATGCAGTTGACGGCGGCGTACCAGCTCGTGCCCGAGCATTCGACGGCGGCGATCGTCGTGCACCACCCGGCGGCGAGGTACTACTCGGTGGGGGTGAGCCGGGTGGAGCAGTTAATGGCGAATTAGATGTATAATATATACATCTAATTCGGAGTGTTGCCATGCGCGAAAACATGGTGCGGACGCAGGTCTATCTGCCCCGCGAGATATACGACAAACTACAGGCGCGGGCCGAGCAACAGGGTTTGACGCTGGCGGTGCAAATCCGCGAGGCATTGGCGGACTACATGAAACGCGTAGAGGCCGAAACCGACGACGGGATTCTGCACGCAGACGATCCGATCTTCCAAATGATCGGCATGTTTGACAGCGGCTTAGGTGATCTGTCGGTTAACCATGATCACTATCTATACGGCGCCCCCAAGCGCGAAGAGTCAACCCCGACCGTTCGGCGTGCGGTGAAGGAAAAACGCTCTTCACGATATGCGCCATCCGCCTCGAAACCAACCGCTCGGCGTAAGTCCAAATGAACCTGTTGGTCGACAGCGCCGCGTGGGTAGCGCTCTATGATCGGGGTGACAAATACCATGCGCAGGCGGCGATGGCCTTTCGGACTTTGGCCGAGCAGAAGATAATCTTCGTGGTGACAGATTACATTGTTGCAGAGACGGTAACCATGCTGATGTATCGGGCTGGGCATCAGCGAGCTGTGCTGTGCGGCGACTGGCTTCTGCACTCACCCCGTGTGAAACTCATTCGAATGGATCTCGATCTCTGGAACGAAGCGTGGCAGCTTTTCAAGAGGTACGACGATAAGGATTTCTCCTTCACCGATTGCGCCAGCTTTGTCGTCATGCGCCATGAGCGGCTGCGCGACGCTTTCACATTCGACCATCACTTCGAGCAGGCCGGCTTTCGTCTCTGGCCGCGCTAGAGGATTCACCCATGCCCACGACCCTCGTCGTCGAAACGTTTGCCAGCCGCGTGCTGGCCGATAATCCGCTAGGCGACCCGGCGACGCGCAAGGTACCCGTCATCCTACCGCCCGATTACGAGACGAGCGGCAGACGTTACCCGGTCATCTACGGCTTGACCGGCTTTACCGGCAGCGGCCCGATGATGCTGAACGTCACCGCCTGGCAGCCGAACCTGCAGGAGCGCATCGACATCCTGATGGCCCACGGGCGCTTGCCGCCTGCGATCTTCGTCTTGCCCGACTGCTTCACGCGCTACGGCGGCAGCCAGTACCTTAACTCGACGGCGATCGGACGCTATGAGGACTATCTGATCGAAGAGATCGTCCCGTTCGTCGATTCGAAATATCGCACGATCGCCGCGCCGGAGGGCCGAGGTCTGTTCGGCAAGTCGAGCGGCGGCTACGGCGCGATCGTGCTGGGCATGCGCCATCCCGACGTGTTCGGCGCGCTCGCCTGCCACAGCGGCGACATGTACTTCGAGATGTGCTACAAGCCGGACTTCCCCAGGTTCATCAACGCCGTGCTCAAGGCGGGCGGGCTGGAGAAGTGGTGGGCCGAGTTTGAAAAGAAGGTGAAGAAGGAGCGGCAGGACGTCGAGGCGGTGAACATCCTGGCGATGGCGGCAGCTTATTCACCAGACCCCGACCGAAAGCCGCTGCCCATCGACTTCCCGTTCGACATGTACACCGGCGAGCTGCGGCCCGACGTGTGGCAGCGCTGGCTGGATCACGATCCGGTGTACCTGGCCCGGCGCTATGCCGACAACCTGAAGAAGCTGCGCCTGCTGTACCTCGACTGCGGCACGCGCGACGAGTTCAACCTGCATTTCGGCGCGCGTATCCTCGTCGAGCGCCTGAAATCCCTGGACGTGCCGCACGAGTACGAAGAGTTCGACGACGGCCACATGAACATCCCGTATCGTTACGACGTGTCGCTGCCCAAGATTGGCGGCGCGCTCAGCCCGGCGACTTGAATCGTGAAGCGTCATGCGTGAAGCGTGATGCGTGATGCGTGCCAAGACGTGATAAGCCATATACGATACGCGATAAGCGATATGCCATAGGCGATATGCCATAAGCGATATGCGATAAGCGATATGCCATAAGCGATATGCCATAAGCCATCAGCCAGAGGGAGAACATGCCGCGCTTCGACGCAAACTACGTCCCGAAGTCTGCTCTGACCATCTTCGCCCATCCCGACGACGCGGAGTTCGGCGCCGCCGGGACGCTCGCCAGGTGGGCGGAGGCCGGCTGCGAGATCACGCTCGTGCTGTGCACCAGCGGCAACGTCGGCACGCACGACAGCCAGTATACGCGCGAGTCGCTGGCCGAGACGCGCAAGAAGGAGCAGAAAGCCGCCGCCAAGCTCCTCGGCGTGAAACACGTCATCTTCTTAGATCACGACGACTGCGAGCTGCAACCGACGCTCGAATTGCGCCGCGTGCTGGTGCGCGAGATTCGCAAGCACAAGCCCGAGGTCGTGATCAGCGGCCGGCCCGATGGGTGGCTCTACGGCAACGAATACATCAACCATCCTGATCACCGCGCAGCGGCAGCGGCGGCGCTCGAGGCCGTGTTCCCCTGCGCCGAGATGGAGCTGCTGTGGCCTGAAGAAGGCCAGGCGCACAAAGTCCACGCCGTGTACGTCACGTACACGGAGGAGGCCGACATCTGGATCGACATCACCGGCACGATCGACGCCAAGATCGAGTCGCTCAGGGCGCACGCCAGCCAGATGGGAGAGTGGGACCCGGAGCCGATGATGCGCGAGTGGGCGGCGGGTGACGCCAAAGCGGGCCGCAAGAAGATGAAGTCGGCGAAGGACAAGAAAGCCAAGAAAGGCAAGAAAAACAAGATGAAATACGCCGAAGCGTTTCGGGTGATGAAGCTGGTCGATGACGAGCAAAAACCGCCTGAATCATGATGAGTGATCAGTGACCAGTAAACAGTGATCAGTGATCAGTGATCAGTAATCGGTGGCGACTGACGGCTGGTCACTGGTCACTGATAACTGGTCACTGATAACTGATAACTGATTACTACACAGAGACTGCCTATGAGCACTGGGTTCCTCGACAGGCTTCGTTACGCCCCCGTGCTGGCCGACGGCGCGATGGGGACGGAAATTTTCGCGCGCGGCGTCACGTTCGATCGCTGCTTCGACGATCTGAACCTGTCCCGGCCGGATATGATCCTCGACATCCACCGGCTTTACGTCGAAGCCGGCGCCGAGGTGCTGGAGACGAACACCTTCGGCGCGAATCACTTTCGCCTGATCGAGCACGACTTTCAGGCGAAGGTCGCCGAGATCAACGTGGCCGGCGTGCGGCTGGCGCGCATGGCCGCCGACGAGTCACGCCGGAGAGTTTACGTCGCCGGATCAGCCGGCCCGCTCGGCGTGCGCCTCGCGCCGCTGGGGCGTGTGCAGCCGGCGCAGGCGCGCCAGGCTTTCCTCGCCCAGATTCGGGCGCTGCGTGAGGCGGGCGTCGATCTCCTGATCCTCGAGACGTTCAGCGACTTGAACGAGATCCGCGAAGCCATTCTGGCGGCGAAAGAGGTCGCACCCGACGTTCCACTCGTCGCGCAGATGACCTTCACCGAGGACGGCCGCACGCCTTTGGGCGACTCGGCCGAGGCCGTGGCGCGGGCGCTGCTCGAGCTCAAAGTCGACGTGATCGGCGCGAATTGCAGTGTGGGGCCTGCGCGATTGCTGCCGGTCGTCAACACCATGGCGAACCTGGCGGGCGGCGCACCTGTCAGCGTGATGCCGAACGCGGGTTGGCCGCAGCGCGCCGGGCCGCGCATCATCTACCCCGCTACGCCCGACTACTTCGCCGATTTCACGCGCCGATTCCTGTTCGCCGGCGCGGCGTTCATCGGCGGTTGCTGCGGCACGACGCCAAAGCACATTCGCGTGATGCGCGCCGCGCTCGACGCGGCGATCGTGCACCGCATCAGCGCCGGGCCTGGCTCGCCTATCGAGGTGGTCAGTCGTGCGCCGCTTTCAGAGCCGCCTGGAGGCGAGGAGCCCTACCCGCCGACACGCCTGCAGGAGAAACTCGCGCGCGGCGAGTTCGTCGTCGCCGTCGAGGTCGATCCGCCCAAGGGCCACAACGCCGGGCGCATTCTCGAAGCGGCGCGCGAGCTGGGCAAGGCGGGCGTCGACGTGATTCACGTCGCCGACACGCCGATGGCCCGCATGCGCATGAGCGCCTGGGCGCTGGCGCACCTGGTGCAGCGCGAGACCGATCTCGAGACCGTCCTGCACTTCCCGACGCGCGGGCGCAACTTGCTGCGCGTGCAGGGCGACCTGCTCGCCGCGCACGCGCTCGGCGTGCGCAACCTGTTCGTCACGATGGGCGATCCGCCGGCCGTCGGCGACTATCCCGAGGCCGGCGATCAGCTCGACATCGTGCCGACCGGCCTGGTCAGGATGATCAAGGAAAACTTCAACACCGGCCGCGATCATTCCGGCAAGTCGATCGGCGGGCCGACCGGCTTCTTCGTCGGCGTCGCGCTCAGCTTCCACGCGCCCGATATCGAGCGTGAGATGCGCGTGCTGCACAAGAAGATCGCGAGCGGCGCCGACTTCGTCGTCACCCAGCCCGTGTTCGACGTCGAGACGGCGCGCCGATTCCTGGAGCGCTATCGCGATCGATACGGCGAGATCCCGATCCCCATCGTCGCCGGCGTGCTGCCGCCGGCCAGCCTACGCAACGCCCTATTCCTGCACAACGAAGTGCCGGGCATCCGCCTGCCCGAGTGGGTGCTCGATCGCATGCGCGGCGCGCGGGACGAGCGGCGCGAAGGCATCCGCATCGCGCAAGAGGTGCTCGAACAATTGCAGCCGCTCGTGCAAGGCGTCTACGTCATGCCGATGCTCGGACGCTTCGATTCGGCGGCGGAGGTGATCGAGGTGGTGAAGGTCTGACGATGATGAGCGCTTACCCTGCATACGTCCAACGTCTGCTTGCGCAAGCCCGCGAAGAAGGCCAGTGGCATGCCGGTCAGGCCGACGCCGCCGCGCTGTGCTACGAGGTCCTCGCCCTCTTTCCCGACCATCGCGAAGCGGCCGATCTGGTGTACGAGCTTTTCTGCGACGAATGGACGATCTACGACACGCGGAACGCGCTCCAGCAGCACATCGACGAGTGGGATGATCGTCCCTGGCAGCAGCGGCGCCGGCTGGCGCTGTCCTTCCGTTTCATGAGCCGCTGGGAGGGCTGGCGGCGCGAGTACGAGAAAGGCTACGAGCGCGAGCGCCAGGGCCCGCCGGACGTGGCCGATCTTTTAGAGAAGGGCAAGGGCCAACTGCTGCACGCTTACTGCCTGGGCGACGAGGAATGCGCGAATTTTGCCTGGCCGCTCTTCGCTGAGGCATTCCGCCGCACGAATGACCCGCGCCATGCGCTTTTGTGGGCCGGCAAGCAGTACGCCGATCTGGGTTTCTTCGCCGACGCGGTC
>DATEUJ010000114.1:0-13758 GCA_035283185.1 Anaerolineae bacterium
CAGTCTGTCAACGAATGGGGAAACGAATAAACGAATGACCTATGACCGCTGGCGTTATTCGTTTATTCGTTGGACATTCGTTGACAGAGTTACTTGCCATTTCGAACATCCAAAATAGCTCACAGGGAAATCAGTGTGTCACGGCCAGCCCACCTTTCGCGGCACGCGCATTATGGTCTGGCAGGTCTTGGAGATGGTTGCCAGCAGGACGGCTTGGGAAACCATCGTAGAAGAGTGGAGAGGCAGCGTTAGCCAAGAAGCCATTGCCGAAGCTGTACAGTTGGCGAGTAAGGCGTTCCTCGAGCATGCACATGAGTATCTTGTGGAGACGACGGCCGCGTGAACGTTGAGGGGTCCTATGAGTACGGTTACACTTTCGAAGATGACTTATCAATGGTTGCAACGCAAGGCGCAAGAGAGCGACCGGACGCCCGATCAGGTAGCCGATGAATTGCTGCGCCAGCAGCTTGCACCGAAGCACGCATACATCGAGGTCGTCCAGAAGATCGCCGGCCCGCAGGCCGTAATCAAGGGTACGCGCGTTCCAGTCAGCGTGATTGTTGGCTACCTGGGCATAGGGGAAACTCCCGAGTCGTTGACAGAGAGGATTTTGCCGCGCCTGTCGTTGGCGCAGGTTTATGATGCACTAAGTTACTATCACGATCATCGGGACGAAATCGAGCAGGAAATGCGCGAGAATACAGAAGAATATGGCCGGGCCTATTTGCGCGAACATCTGGGTGAAGAAGGCTATAGGCGTGTGACGGGCCAGGCCGAATGAACGGCAGGCCGATCAAGCTCTTGCTCGATGAGCATATCTGGGAGGGTTTGGTGGAGGCGCTCACGCAGCGCGGTTATGATGCCGTTCACATCACTCACATAGGTCAGCGTAGTATAGATGACGAACCATTATTGGAACTTGCGGCAGCCCAGGGACGTGCTTTACTCAGTTACAATGCGCGGCACTTCGTGCCGCTGATCCGTCTGTGGTATGAGACCGGTCGCGAACATGCGGGGGTCATTCTTTCAGTCCAGTTACCGCCGGCTCAGCTGCTGAAGCAGGTAGAGCGGCTGTTGGCCACACTCTCGGCCGATGAACTGAAAAACACCGTGCGGTGGTTGCAAGAATTCAAAGCCGATGCGTGATGACTCAGGCGTCATTGCGACCCCTCTGAGAAGCGCGGGGCAGGTGAGCGCTGTTTGCGGCGAAGCAATCCCCTTACCCGCCATGAGATTGCTTCGCGAAAAGATGCTCGCAATGACGTTGGGTTGAGTAGTTACACCGATTCATAGATGATCCGAACACTGCTTTTGCTAGGTCTTGCAGCGGCCTTGCTCATTGTGATTGCCGACGCATCCTCCGACAGATCGACTCTCCGCACACTTGACCCCACCCCTACTATCGACCGCCTCGCCCCGCCCCCGACGGTCGCATCCCCCACGCAGGCCGACGAGGGCGCTTATCTCTACTGGCTGAACTGCCAGCCCTGCCACGGCGATCGCGGCCAGGGTCTCACCGACGAATGGCGCATGGAGTACCCGGAGGAGGATCGCAACTGCTGGAACGCGGGCTGCCACGGCGAGCGGCCTTACGAGAACGGTTTCAAGCTGCCGGAGAAGGTGCCGGCGCTCATCGGCGAAGGCAGCCTGGCAGCCTACGATAATTTCGGGCAGGTGCACGCGTTCATGCGCGCGGCCATGCCGTTCCAGGCGCCTGGCTCGTTGAAGGAAGAGGAATACCTTGCGATCACGGCGTTCCTCGCGCAGGAGCACGGCGTGTGGAATGCCGCGCAGCCGCTCGACGACGCGCGCTTACGCAATGTGCCTGTGCGCCCCGCGCCGGACGATTGGGCCGCAGTCGTGGCAGGGGCGGCCGGCCTTCTGGCGGCCGGCATCGTCGGCGCGTGGTTGTGGCGCCGGAGAAGTTCGCCATGAGTGACGAATACGTCTACCGACTCTCGCGCGACGCGGCAACGCAGGCACACGGGCGCGCGAGTTATCGCCGGCTGGGGCTGATTTGCGGAGCGGTTATCGGGCTTGGGCTGGCGCTCGGCGCGTGGGCGCCGGATTTCCTCGCGCGGCTCGACGTGCCGATGCAAGACAATCTACCGGGTATCGCACTCGGCGTGCTCGCGCTCGTGTTGCTGTGCGCGCTCGCCGGCCGTCTGAGCGCGCACGTCGATCGGGCGGCGATCGACGTGCTCGTCTGGCTGGCGGCAGGCGCTGTTTCGTACCTTGTGATCGCTCGCACGCCGTACGAAGTGCGGGCATGGCTGATCGGGCTGCTGGACGGCCGCTTCGCGGGCTTGCCCATCTACCCCTACGACGGCTTTGGGCACGGGCGCGCGGCTTTTTTCGTCGTGCTTTTCTTCTTTCTGCTCGGTATCACGCACGCCATCCGATGTGAAGCGCTGCGCGGCTCGCGCGGCCCGAGAGATCGCCCGACCATTCAGACGGGATTTCTCCTGGCGTTCCACCTGGCGGCAGCGCTCGGCGTCGGCCTGATGGCCGACGGCGCGGTGAACGCGCCGCTGCGCACCGCGCCGCAACTGGTCAACGAAGCGATTCGCACCGGACGCACCTACGAAGGCGACTTGTTCGAGCTGAGTCGCGAAGGCAGCCTCAACTACAACGCGATCTCGGGCGTGCGCGATCAGATGAGCGAGCGCTACACGCTGCAGGTGGGCGAGTCCGATCTGGTGGAATCCGTGACGGTGATCGTCGTCGCGCATTTCGACAACGGCGCCTGGATCAACTGCCGGGTGCTGGCCGACCAGTTGTCGTTCTGCTACGACGCCAGCCCGCCCTACCGGGAGGGGTTTCGCGCGTTCCTCACCGGCGAGTCCGTCGCCGGCTGCCGCGGGTGCGCGCTGCGCGTGGGCGAAGGCGTGACGCTGCCGCCGGGCGATTTGGGCGGTCCGCTGCGCATCACGCGCCAGGCGCAGTGGGGCAGCACCGTCTTGATGCGCGCCGAGTCTCCGTCCGGCGATGCGGTGGAATGTTTGCTGCACGGAATCAGTCCCGTGACCGTGGAGCGCTGCGCAGCCGTTTCGCCGTGATGTGAATACCGCCCTGCTCCCGCTGGGTCTGTGAGCCGGCGGCCTGGCCGGTGGAGACGCGGGTCAGTGCACAGCCTCCCTGTGGGACATATCCGCTGTGAGCGATCATGGGGGATTTTGCGGTATAATATCAAGTGAGGGAACAAGGAAGATGTACGTATGAAGAAAAACGCTATCGCAAATGGCAAGAAGAGAGTTCGGAAGCCCCAATTGATGGGGCGCTATATCGTGACTGACCCTGAAATTTGTCATGGCCAGCCGACTTTTCGCGGCACACGAATCATGGTCTGGCAAGTGCTGGAACAAGTGTCCAGCGGGATGGCTTGGGAGACCATTGTAGAGCAGTGGGAAGGCAGTATTGGCAAGGAGGCCATTGCTGAAGCCGTGCAACTGGCTAGCAAAGCATTCCTCGAACATGCGGATGAATACGTGTTGGAGCCAATGGTCGCTTGAATGTTCTCGATGAGAACTTTCCGCCCAATCTGCGCCAGCTCTTGCGAAGTCGGCAGGTGCCTGTTCGGCACATTGGCTATGACATAGGACGGAAGGGGATGAAGGATGATGAGATCATCCCCTTTCTGTTAAGTCAGCGTCGCCCGACACTCTTCACACTCGATCGCGGATTCTACAAGCCTGGTCTGTGTCATGCGCAATATTGTCTGGTATACTTGGATGTTCGGCAGGACGAAGCCGCCACGTTTGTGCGCCGCCTGCTCCGTCATTCAGAATTTGACACGGCGGCCAAGCGCATGGGGAGTGTCATTCGTGCCTCGCATACCGGGCTTTCAGTCTGGCAGCTGCATGCAGAGCGGCAAATGAACTTCAGGTGGACAGAAGCCTCGCCTTGAAGTGGCGTCGCCGTAGCCCACACGGCCTCCTTCCGTAACCCAAGATCGTAAACAACCAGTTCCGGCACGCTCACGCCTTGTGCAACAGATCGTCGACGAGACGCTGTCGTTCATCTTCGCTCAACTTATCCCAGTCGATGCCCCGCTGGGCGCAGATCTCGCGGATGCGCTCGTTGCCGTAGTCAATCAGCGATTCGAGATCGTCGAGGCCCGAGATCAGCGCACGCAGCACCGACTGTTTCGCGGATGGCGGCAACTGCTGCACCCACTGTACTAATTGAGATTCAGGCGCTTCCAGTGTGACCGTCGCCATGGTTACACCCCGTTGTTCAACTGTCGTCAATTATACATCATCAGCACTATGACGATTTGGGGTATAATGCTCAATGCTTGTCCCTGGCAGACGCCGCCGCTCGTTTGATCGGAGGGATGCGACAATGTCGATGCAAATCACAATTGAAGTGCCTGATGCACTCGAGCAGCAAGTGCAGCGTTTTCGCACACGCTTGTCAGAGGCGTTGGAACGTGGCCTGCGCGAGATGTCGGCGGAAGAGTCCGCCGATTTCAAGGACGAAACTGCCATCACTGATTTGCTGTCCAGCCAGCCCACGCCTAAACAAGTCCTGGCGATTCGCCCATCGCCTGAGTTACAGGCGCGCGTGAGCGACCTGCTCTATCGGAGCAAGCAAGGCGAGCTTTCGCGCCAGGAAGAATCCGATCTCGATCGATATCTGCTTCTGGAGCACATCGTTCGGCTGGCTACAGCGCGTGCCTATCAGCAACTGGCGGCGCGCGCATGACTCGATCCGCATCGCACGTTCCGGACGCGATATTCTACATCTCAATCACCCCGACCGGCTGATCGAACGTGAGCGCCTGATCCAGATTGGCCGATACCCGTAATGCGGCTTCCCGTCTAGTCAGGCGTCATTGCGAGTCCGCCAGGGCAACGCACGCAAGCGGTACGGCACGAGCGGGCGCGTCACACGGTCGGCGCCAGATGTGTCATGCCGAGGAGCGCGTAGCGCGACGAGGCATCTCTACCTCGGCCCGCTGCGCTCGCCGGTCGGACGAGAGATTCCTCACGTTCGGAATGACACGTCGCACGCGGCTGAGCAATTACAAGAGAACTTCGTGTCTTGGTGCCTTCGTGGTGAACAGAACATTTGACCGAAGCCGATCTGGAACATGAACGCTGGATTGTACTTGCATTTAGTGGCACTTATCTATTATAATCACTGGTAAATCCGTACGCCCGCACATTGCCCCGGAATTGAACCTTTTCGACCACCAGGCCGTATAAAGAAGAATGGGGCATTCTAAGGCTGAGTGAAAACTATGCCGGTCGTTCACGAAGACGGACAACTGGTCGCCCGTATCCGCGAAAGAGACTTGTCGGCGCTCGGCGCGCTGTACGACAAATATCGCCTGCAAGTGTTCCATACGGCCCTGGCCGTCACGCGCGACCGGCAGGCGGCCGAAGACATCTTGCAGGAAGCCTTCCTCAAAGTGCATGCTTATGCAAACCGCATCGACCTCGGAGTTCCGCTGGCGCCCTGGCTGTACCGCGTCACGGTGAACTTGAGTTATACCTGGGCCACGCGCCAGGCGAAGTGGCGCACGTCGCTGGAAACTTTGATCGATCGTCTCGTCGCGCCGCCGCGCGTGGCGCCGGAGGGCTACTTCGAGGCGCGCGACCTCCAGACCCGCATCCAGCGCGCCGTCGACGCGCTGCCGTTCAACCAGCGCGTCGTGATCATCCTCTACTATCTGAGCGACCTCAGCTTGAAGGAGATCGCTTACATTTTGGATTGTCCGGTCGGCACGGCCAAGTCGCGCCTGCACTATGGGCGCGAGGCGTTGCGCCGCCAGTTGGCCCAGAGCCTGGAGCCGCAGGCTGCGCCTGTTTTGGAGATGTCCTATGACTTCACGTGAGCGCCTGAATGTCGCGGGCGACGGCCTCGGCGACCTGCTGCGCACGGCGCTGAAGGACGGCGTCCGCGCCGTGACGCCGTCTGCCGGCGCGCGCGAGGCGCTCCTGCGCGCGGCAGCCGAACGGCAGCGCGCCGCGCTCCCGTACC
The DNA here is from genome assembly GCA_035283185.1 of Anaerolineae bacterium. GTDB lineage: Bacteria > Chloroflexota > Anaerolineae > Fen-1058 > Fen-1058 > DASSFZ01. Next base: position 5,989 of record DATEUJ010000114.1, read on the forward strand.
CCTTCGAGCAGGCTCGACCCCGGCGTGACGACGAGTGGCGCCAGTGGGAAGGGCGCACGGCGACCGAATCACCTACGGCGGCGCTGTTGCTGCACGCGCGGCTGATTGCGCTGCGCATCGTTCAGTAACCACGGATAACACGGATTACACGGATATTGAGGAGCTGCCAGCCGTGTAATCCGTGGTGAAAAATCGTCGCGGCCGGCGCAGTTTCCGAGGGCCGATACTATCGGGAGGGAGCGTGACTTCGCTTCATAATCGGGCGTTCATAGGAATTATTATCTTATCGTGCCTGGTGTTCCTGGCGGCCTGCAGTCGAGGGGGCACGCCCGCGGCCGGAGGCGGAGGCACCGCCGCTCCGACGGGTGTGCCTGGCACGGGCGGCACCGCGCCGGCGCCAGCGGCGACAGAGGAGACGGTGCCGTCCGACATCCCGATCTTCGAGGACACCCCGATCGAGCGCGCCAGCGAAGGCACGCTCGAATACCGCGTGCCGATGTCGCTGCAAGACGTCGTCGACTATTATCAGACGGAACTTTTGGCGCAGGGGTGGGAGGAGACCGGCCGGCCAAATATTTTTGGCGCTGTCGCGACGCTGCGCTACTCGAAGGAGGTCGAGGGCAAGACTCGCGGCCTGTCCGTCAGCCTGCAATACAACGAGAACGCGCAGTCCACGCTGGTGCGTCTGTTCTGGCAAGGGTATTAGTTAACTTCTCGGTCTCCGACCGCGCCGGGTGGCGACCGCAGTTCTCCTAGGCCTCGGTCAGGAGACCGTCGGCCATCCTGGCCACAGGAGTTGAAAGGAGGTGATGACCGGAAGTCGAGATGTCACTCACTACCTGTGAAGGCAAAGTCTGCTCGTATCGTGCAAGCAACAACACCATCTTTGGAGGAGAGAAGACATGCATCACAAGCGCCTAATGATGATCGCCAGCCTGCTGGTCCTGGCATCCCTGCTGCTGACGGCCTGCCCCGCTCCGGCGCAACCGGCGACTGTCGTCGTGACGGCTCCGCCGCAAGTTGTCACTGCCACGCCGCCGCCGCCGACCGCGCTGCCGCCGGCTGAGCCTAAGACGCTGGTCATCTGCCAGGGCCAGGAGCCGGATTCGTTGTACACCTATGGCACCGACATGCTGGCCGCCGCGCACCTCCAGGAGGCCATCTACGACGGTGGTGACGGTCCTGCTGGTATGGATAGCCGCACCTACGACTTCCAGCCGGTCATCCTGGAGAAGCTGCCTAACGTCGACGACGGCGACGCCGTGCTTAACGCCGTCACGGTCGGCGAAGGCGACAAGGTGCTCAACGACGCCGGCGATCCGGTCGAATTGGCGGCCGGCGAGACGATCCGCCCGGCGGGCTGCCTGAGCAGCGACTGCGCCGTCACATACGAAGGCGGCGACGTAGAGATGGATCAGTTCGTCGTCACCTTCAAGCTGCTGCCCGGTCTGATGTGGTCGGACGGCGAGCCGCTGACCGCCGACGACTCGGTATACGGCTTCGAGCTGCTGGCCGATCCCGACACGCCAGAAAGCAAGTTCACGCCTGACCGCACCGCCAGCTACGAGGCGACGGACGACGTGACGGCGGTGTGGACGGGCATCCCCGGCTTCGTCGACGCCACCTACTTCACCAATTTCTTCGTGCCGTTACCGCGCCACCTGTGGCAGGAGCAGTTGGGCTATGGTGCTGCGGACTTGATAACCGCCGAAGAGTCCTCCCGCACGCCGCTGGGCTGGGGGCCGTTCGTGATCACGGAATGGGTTCCCGGTGATCACATCACCCTCGAGAAGAACCCCAACTACTTCCGCGCCTCGGAAGGCCTGCCCAAGGTCGACTCGGTGATCTTCCGCTTCACCGGCGAGGATCCGAACCCGGTCATCGCCGCCGCGCTGGCGGGCGAGTGCGACATCATCGACCAGACGAGCGGCCTGGACAGCCAGTCCAAGCTGCTGATCGAGCTGGAAGCGGCGGGCCAGTTGATCCCGACGTTCGTGACCGGCACGACCTGGGAGCACGTCGACTTCGGCATCAACGTCGTCGACTCATACGAGCGGCCCGACTTCTTCGAGGACGTTCGCTTCCGCCAGGCGTTCGCGCAGTGCCTGGGCCGCCAGGAAGTCGTCGATGCCGTGCTGTTCGGCCGCTCGGTCGTGATCCACAACTTCATCCCGGCCGAGCACCCGATGTACGCCGAGGATGTCACGCAGTGGCCGGATGACCCGGCGGCGGGCATGGCGCTGCTCGACGAGATCGGCTGGGTGGACGACGACGGCGATCCGGCCACGCCGCGCGTCGCGCAGGGCGTGGAAGGCATCCCAGATGGCACGCTGCTGTCGTTCAAGTGGCAGAGCACGACAGCCGAGCTGCGTAGGACCTACATGCCGATCTACCAGCAGAACCTGGCCGAGTGCGGCATCGAGGTGACGCTGGAGAACCTGCCGGCCGGCGAGTACTTCGCGGATGGTCCGGATGGCCCGCTGTTCGGGCGCGCCTACGACGTCGGCTCGTTCGCCTGGCTGACCGGCGTCACGCCGTCGTGTGAGCTGTACATCACCGATCAGATTCCGGCGGAAGAGAACAACTGGGGCGGCCAGAACAACCCTGGCTTCGCCGACGAGGAGTACGATGCCGCCTGCAAGGCGGCGCTCGGTCAGTTGTACGGCACGGACGCCTACGTCGAGGCGATGAAGGAAGCGCAGCGCCTCTTCTCCGAGAGACTGCCGGTGGTGCCGCTATTCCTGCGCCTGAAGACGGCTGCCTATCGGCCGGAGGTCACGGGCTTCATCATGGATCCGACCGAGAACAGCGAGATGTGGAACATCGAGAACTTCGACCTGTCCCAGTAATCGAGGGTCGAGCCCCGAGTGAAGAGATGGCCGCGCGTGCGCGGCCATCTCTCTAAGTAAGACTTCCGAAGTCTCAGGGCGCGCCTCGCCAGGCGAGAATGTTCGGTCGTCTGAGCCGTCTCGCAGGCAGAGTGACACCTGAAGACTTCGGAAGTCTAAATGGGCATGAACCTTTGCTACGTATCGTGAGTATATTCAGAAACCTGGTTTCTCAAAGAAACCAGGTTTCTGAGGAGTGAAGCCATGACCGCGTACATCATCCGCCGCCTGATTCAGGCCTTCTTCGTCGTGATCGCGGCGACGATCGTGATTTTCCTGCTGCTGAACGCCGCGCCCGGCGGGCCGCTCTCCGGCCTGAGGATCGGGAGCACAGACGCCAAAGAGCGCGTGTCCGAAGCCCAGATCCGGCAACTGGAAAACCTGCTGGGCATCGACAAGCCGATCGGCCTGCAATACCTGGCCTGGGTGATCGGCGACGACTGGATGGGCGCCGACTGGATGTACGCCGGCTTAGAGCGCTACCCGGCGAGCGCGAAGACGGCGGTGCGCTTCTGGGTCGATCCCGGCGTCGCGCACATCAAACCGAACTACGACATCTGGGTGCGCGGCACAGAGACGACGCCCGGCGAGATCCACGCCGTCTACATCGAAGCCAAGCCCAGAGGCCAGAGGCCCGACGACATGCTCGGCGCGAAGGTCGAAAAGGTGTTAAGCCCTAATCTCGAAGTTACCGTCGGCGGCACGCGCAAGGCGCTGATCATCACCACGCCCGAGACTGCCTTCGTGATCCCGGGCGTCGATCCCAGACCGGAGGAAGGGAGCTGGATCAACATTAGCGGCCTGACCGGCGCGTACGGCCTGCTGGGGCAGTGGGCCGGCTATCACGGCGAGAAAGCCGGCGTCGCGCGCATGGACTGGGGCACGTCGTGGTCGGTGGCCAACGGGCAGCCGGTATCGGCGATCGTCGAGAGCCGGCTGTCTAACACGCTGGTCTTGATGATCAGCGCCACGCTGCTGTCGCTGTTCGTCGGCATCCCGATCGGCGTGTACTCGGCGGTGCACCAGTACTCGAAGGCCGACTACGCCATCACCACCTTCAGCTTCTTCGGCACGTCGATGCCGGTGTTCTGGTTCGGGATGATGATGATCCTGGTTTTCTCCTATGGGTTCAGAGGGCTGGGCTTGCCGTTCATGCCGGCCGGCGGCGTGGAGAGCGTGCGCCCGGCGCCGGAAGGCAGCCTGCTGAACCTGCTCGGCTCGCAGCCGGGCGATCTGATCGACCGGTTCGCGCACGTGATCATGCCGACCATCGTGCTCAGCTTGCTGTACCTGGCGGGCTGGAGCCGATTCACGCGCTCGTCGATGCTCGAGGTGCTGCGGCAGGATTACGTGCGCACCGCCCGCGCCAAGGGCCTGCGCGAGCGCATCGTGGTTTACAAGCACGCGCTGCGCAACGCGCTGATCCCGGTCGTCACCGTCGTCGTCCTGCAGATTCCGGGCATCTTCGCCGGGGCGATCCTCACCGAGACGGTGTTCAATTACAAAGGCATGGGCCGGCTGTACTTCGAGTCACTGGGCCGCAGCGATTGGCCGCTGGTGATGATCATCCTGTTGATCTTTACCGTGCTGACCGTGCTGTCGACGCTGCTGGGCGACATTCTGTACACGATGATCGATCCGCGCATCCGATTCCATTAGACCTCACAGGTCTCGGAGACCTGTGAGGTCTTGAGTGAGGTCTTGAGGAGATTGCGAATGAGCACTGCGGAGCTCGAACTTCAAGTCGAACCCCTGTTGACGACAGAGGCCGAGAGCCAATTCCGGGTGATCTGGAAACGCTTCCGCCGCCACAAGCTGGCGATGGCCGGCATCGTCATCATCGCCTTCTTTATCGCGATGGCGATCCTGGCTCCGTTCGTCGCGCCTTACGATCCGATCCGCTACCAGGACCTGACGAACACGAACGCGCCGCCGTCGGCGGAGCACCCGCTGGGAACCGATAAGATCGGCCGCGACATCCTGAGCCGCCTGATGTTCGGCGCGAGTATCTCGCTGACCGTCGCCTTCACCGTCGTGCTTATGAGCGAGACGTTCGGATCGATTCTGGGCGCGATCTCGGGTTTCTACGGCGGCCGCGTCGACAACCTTGTCCAGCGCGTGACGGACTTCATGCTGTCGCTGCCGCTGCTGCCAATGCTGCTGGCGGTGTCGGCCATCTTCAAAGACCAGTTCGCGATTCCCGGCCTGCCCCGCGAGTGGAACAGCGCGGCGCTGATCATCGTCGTGCTGACCGTCTTCGGCTGGATGGGTGCGTGCCGCCTGGTGCGCGGGCAGGTGCTGTCGCTGCGCAACCAAGACTTCACCGAGGCGGCGCGCGCGCTGGGCGTGGGCAACCGACGCATCATCCTGCGCCACATGATCCCGAACTCGCTGCCGCCGATCATCGTCAACGCCACGCTCGCGCTGGGCGGCGTGATCGTCATCGAATCGGCGCTCAGTTTCCTGACGTTCGGGGTTCAGCCACCGGTGCCCACCTGGGGCAACATGCTGGCAGACTACCAGGCCGAGCTGTGGTCGGAGCCGGTCAAGGTGTTCTTCCCCGGCCTGTCCATTTTCCTGTGCGCGCTGGCATTCAACTACATCGGCGACGGCCTGCGCGACGCGCTCGACCCGCGCCTGAAGAGATAGTCTCGTGGTCCCTGCTCAGGAGGTCTTTTTTCTTCCACGAATTCATACGAACACATGCGGTGCAGTGCTCCCGTCTTCACGAAGGAATGTTCAACTTCGTGTCGCTTCGTGTGGCTTCGTGGACAACTCCGAAGCGCGGGTGAGTAGTTACGTCTCGTGAACGATCCAGACAGCATTCGGCAAAGAACCTCGAACATGGTTTCTTTGCTGATGATTGTTGGCGTGAGCGTTCTCGGCTTCCTGTACGTCGCGACCACCGTGAGCACGAGCGATTTCCTGTGGTTCGTCCCGACGTTCAACGAGCGCGCCAATGCGATCGTCGTGCACTGCGCGGGAGAGGTGATGACGTACGCGCCTGGCTCCCCAGGGTTTGACGCGCTCAACGCGAGCGTCAACGCCGATCTGTCCGGCAGCAAGAGCTATCCGGAGGCGGGACTGAGCCAGCAAACACAAGAAGGCTATTGGAAGCAGCACCTAGTGCTGGAGGTAGTCTATCCGCAGCCGGTGCGGTTGCACGTCTCGTTCCGTTATGGCCTATTCGACACGCTGATTTACCCGGTCACGGGCACGTTCTCGCAGGAGGGCTACGTGTTCGGGCGGCGCGGCGAGACCGTGCTGACCGGCGTCGACGTCGGGGACGGCGAGCGGTCAGTCGCCCGGACCCTGAAAGACCTGGGCTACACCTGGGAAGGGTATCGCGGTTGCGCGCGGCATTAGTTGTCACCTCCGTAAACTCCGGAGTGCGGGGCTTTAGCCCGCTTGGGCCGCGCTACCATCTCTTGGAATGATCCCTAAAAACGTCTTCGTGTCTTCGTGACTTCGTGGTGAATGCTCTTTTCGTGGGTTTGATCGATGATGGTTCGGTTCAAAAGGTTCAGCCGGCGGCGGTTTTTGCGCCAGGCGAGCATCGGGCTGGGCGGATTGGCGCTGGCGGCCTGCCAGCGCGCGGGGATTGTGACGCCGGCTTCACCGACGGCCGGGCCGTCCACGCCTGAAGCCAATGGTGATGCGCATCCGCAGATCAGCCCCGAGCCGGCGCAGGCTGTCAAGCGCCAGGGGCCGCTCAAGCCCTACGGCGTCGAATCGGCGGTGCCGATCACGCCGAACGAGGACTTTTACAGCGTCAACTACACCGGCGGCGATTATCCGAATATCGACGCTCAGGCGTGGCGTCTGGAACTTGCCGGCCTGGTCGAGCGGCCGCTCAGCCTGAGCCTGGACGACTTGAAAGCTTTGCCGCAGGTCATCCAGATGCGCACGCTCGAGTGCATCAGCAACCCGGTCGGCGGCAAGCTGATCAGCAACGCGGTGTGGCGCGGCGTGCGCCTGGCGGACGTGCTGGATATGGCCGGCGTCAGAGGCCGCGCGCTCGAGCTGAAGATCGAAGGCGCGGACGGCTATTCGACGAGCATCCCGTTCGAGCTGGGCCGGCACCCGGATTCGCTGCTGGCCTACGAGATGAACGAGGAGCCGCTGCCGCGCAAGAACGGCTTCCCGGTCCGCTGCCTGTTCCCGGGCAAGTACGGCCAGAAGCAGCCGAAGTGGATTGCGCGCATCGAGCTGATCGACGAGCCGTACCTCGGGCATTGGGAGCGGCAAGGCTGGTCGAACGATGCCTCGGTGCGCATCAACTCGCGCGTCGATCGTCCGATCAGCGGGGAGCGCGTGGCGGCCGGCAAGCCGTACGAAATTGGCGGCATCGCCTTCGCCAATACCAGCGGCGTGCAGCGCCTGGAAGTGGCTGCGGGTAAGTCGGGTTGGGCCGACGCTGAGCTGGTGCGCGGCCCGTCGAACACCGTGTGGGTGGTGTGGAAATATGCGTGGACGCCGGACGCACCGGGCGCCGTTTCGATTCAGGCGCGTGGGACAGACGGCAACGGCGTGGCACAGACGCGCGATCCAGAGCAAGCGATCCTGGGTGGTACTAAGCCCGATGGCACGTCGAACATTCACATGATCTCGGCGACGGTGGTCAAGGGTGGATAATTGGACTGGAAATCATCATCGAAAGGTAACTACCCGGCTCACGTCATTGCGAGCGCTTTTTGCGAAGCAATCTCCTTGACAGTCAGCGGGGATTGCTTCGTCGCACACGGCGCTCCTGCTCAGAAACTTGCGTCTCGTTGAGCTTAGGCAGGTGTTTCGACAATCGTGAATCCGAGTTTAGCCGCTTTCTTTTTGAGATGCGCGACTTCGCGCTGGCGCACTTGTTGCTCATATTCGTCGGCGCTCA
>DATEUJ010000115.1:0-32441 GCA_035283185.1 Anaerolineae bacterium
ACGCCGATCTCGCGCAGCGCGATTTCACGTTCAACGCGATGGCCGTCGATCTGGCCCAGCCGGATGCGCTGATCGACCCGCACGGCGGCCGGCAGGACCTGGAAGCCCGCCTGGTGCGCGCCGTGACCGGCCGCTCTCTGACGGACGACCCGGTGCGCATGCTGCGCGCCGTGCGGTTGTCGGCCAGCCTGGGCTTCGCGATCGAGCCGGGCACCGGCGCCCAAATCCGCGCCTCGGCGAGCCTGATCCAGAGCGCTTCGGCAGAGCGCGTGCGTGACGAGCTGGCGCAGATCGCCGGCCTGCCGGGGCTACATCGAAACCTGACGCTCTTGGACGAGCATGGCTTGCTCGGCGAGGTCATGCCCGAACTGCCGGCGCTGCGTGGCGAGGCGCAGTCGCCGCCGCATCACTGGGACGTTTTCGAGCACACGCTGCGCATGCTCGACGTCCTCGAAATCCTTCTCAGCCGCGTCGCCGGGATCGAGTCGCAAGCCGCGCCCCGGCCGCCCGTCACCACGGCGCCGGAATGGGCCTGGCCGGACATCGATCGCGCGCTCGAGTCGATGCAGCCTGCGCTGCGCGAGCACTTCGAGAAAACTCTGTCAGACGATCGCCCAGCCTGGCTGACGTTGAAATGGGCGGCCATTTTCCACGACGCGGCGAAACCCCTGACGCGCAGCGTCGACGCCGATGGGCGCATTCACAACTACGAGCACGAGGACCTCGGAGCCGAGATGGTCGCCGGGCGCATGCGCGCGCTGCGCTTCAGCAGCGTCGAGATCGAGCGGGCGGCTGCCATCGTGCGGCACCACATGCGCCCGCATCACCTGGAAAAGAGCGGAGCAAGCCGGCGCGCCGTGTATCGCTTCTTCCGGGACCTGGGCGAAGCCGGCGTCGACGTGCTGCTGCACTCGCTGGCGGACCACCTGGCGACGCATGGTCCCGACCTCGATCCCAAGCGCTGGTCCCGCCGGCTCGAGCTGGCGCGGGCGCTGCTCGACGAGTATTTTCACCGGCGCGAGGAGACGGTCAATCCACCGGCGCTGATCACCGGCCACGACGTGATGAAAGCGCTCGGATTGGAGCCTGGCCCGCAGGTCGGCAAGGTGCTCGACGCGGTGCGCGAGGCGCAGGCGGCGGGCGAGGTGAGAACGCGTGAAGAAGCGTTGGAGTTGGCGGGGAGAGTGATGCGTGAGACGTGATGCGTAAAACGTGATGCGTGAGGGAGTTCTCACGTAGTGGCGACTTTAGTCGCTTGACTGAAGTCTGGACTGCTGGCGCCGTGACCCCGTAGCGCGACTGGCCGAGCGCGAAACTAAACTGCAAGATGTTGCAGCGGCGCAAAAAGAGTACCGGGAGCAGCAACAAGATGGCGGCTGAAATGTGAGTTGGATTCCATCACCACTTGTCTAAATCGTGTTGGGCAAAACATTCAGCAAACGTAAGCGGGGAGCAGTCGTGCGTGTTCCGCCGGGTAAAACGCGGATTACGATACGGCTCGACGATGACATTTTGGCATGGTTTCGCGCTCAAGTTAATGCGATGGGCGGTGGATATTATCAGACGCTGATAAACAACGCACTCCGCGAGCATATGCAGCAACGCCAGGAGCCATTGGAAGAGATTCTACGGCGCGTCGTCCGAGAACAGTTGCAGACCCATGCGTGAAGAAGAGGTGGTCGTGCGTGGAATGTGATACGTGGCGATGTGACGCATAGGGGGCGGGGTATTCTCTCAGAACCTCGCTGCGCCGGTGAACTTCTCGAACATCCACAGAAAGCCCCACACGTTGATCATAACCGAGATGAGGAGCAACGCCCAGATGAGGGAGGCTCGCCGCCTGTCCTCCCTGCTCCGGTCGGCAGCATCTCTGTAACCTGACGGCGTCATATCGCCGGAAAGGTCCAGGGTCACAGACGCTGGACGAGCGGAGAGGGTGACAGACCCCCGACGAGCAAGACCAGGGGAAACATGCGCCAACAGCAGCAGCCACATGGGCGCAGCGTCCATCCAGTATCTATACCCGAACTGGAGCGATCCGGTGTTGTGGTACATCCACAACGGGATCATCGTCGCCAGCAGGCCGAGCCACGCCGCGCGCGTGAGGGAATCGCGCCGCCGCGCGGCAAACAGCAGCGCGAACGCCGGCGTGACGACGAACAGGCTCATCCCCAGCGGGTTCGGCGTGATGAGCGCAGACGGGTCCGAGAGATTCACTCCGTCGAGCAGGTAGCCGCACACGTCGTAGAGGATCGGCGGCACGTAGCCGTTGACTTCCGGTGGATTGGCGATGGACACGAAGAGGTTGCACGGCACAAAGCGCGGGTTGAATCCGCCGTACTGAAGATATGCCGACGTGATATTCGGCGCGCCGGCCGCATATTGATAGCCGAAGTCGGCGGGCGATCCGAAACGGGCCGCATTGTACAGGCCGTGCGCGGCGAGACCGAGCGCAATTGCGACTCCAAATGCGACGAAGGGACGAGATCGCTCCCGGCCGGCGTAGGTACGCCAGATGAGCACGACGAAAAACGACGACGCAAAGAGCATCGTCGGCCGCGCGAGTCCGGCGCAAGCCAGAAAGAAACCCGCTGCGAACCAACGTGTGCTCGATCCCTTTAACGTGAGACGCTTGGCTTCACTCGGCCTGGCAATGACCACTTTCACGGCCAACAGCCCGAAAAGGACGGCGACGACGTGTGCGTTGAACCATACCGATCCGAGCGATGCCAGATACAGATGCGGCGTCCCAAACGCGAAGAGGAGTGTGAGCCACCCGCGCTTGAAGATGGCCTGCACGAGCGCCACATTCAACGCGCCCACGACGACGCCGAAGAAGATGTCACTCACACTGGCGCCGAAGACGGCGACGAACGGCATCAGTAAAATCGCCGGCATGGGCGATCCGGCGACGTAGGCTCGACCATCGACGACGAGCAGGTCGTAAGACGACGGCGACTGCTCCAGGTAGAGCTGGCCATGCAGCATTGCGTCGGCGAGGTAGACGTAGTGCGGCGCGATCGATTGGTCGAACAGCGTCGGCCCGGCGGCGAGGCCATAAAGGACGAGAGCGAGCAAGAAGGCAAGCCAGCCGGAAGGAACAGCCTTACGACCAAGTGTCATTAAACCTCTCACCACAAAGCCTGCCCTGCGAAGTCCCCGACCGGAGGGAGCGGGAAGCGGAGCCGAAGGGACACCAAGACACGAAGTTCGCTCTCGATTTCTTGGTGTCTTCGTGTCTTAGTAGTTTAGTCCCGGCAATGTTCGGACAGACTCTCAGATGTGCTTGCGGCGGCGGTTGACAAGCCACGCACTCAAGGCTACCCCGACGGCGAGGCCCAGCACGAGAAGTCCCGCCGCAGACGACGCACCCTCGGCCAGCACGTCCAGCACAGCCAGAGTGGGGGTCGGCGTCGGCGCAGGCGTCAGTGTCGCAGTTGCGGTGGCCGTCTTCGTCGGCGTCGCGGTCGGGGTCCTCGTCGCGGTGGGAGTGCGTGTCGGCGTCGCGGTTGGCGTCGAGGACGGCGCAGGCGTCTCAGTGACGCTCTCCGCAGCGGGCGCCGGTGTAGCCGGTGCTGCCGTCGGCAACTGGGCGGCTGACCCTTCTTCGACGAGTATCAACGGCGCGCCTCCAACCGCGCAGCCGTGCTTCGGATCGTTGCACAGCGCACCAGGCAGCGTCAGTTGGTACACACCGTCGACCGGCGCGATCGTCTGCGCCTGGCCGAGGTGCGCGACGAGCAGCGCCTGCGGCGCGAGCGCGGGCAGCGACACCGGAACGTCCTCCCCGCCGCGCGCCCACAGCACACGCGTGACTTTGTCGCCACGGTCGAGCGTGACGATCGCACGCGACTCTGCCCGATCCATCCTCGCCGATCGCGCGCCGGCGAAGTGTGTGATCGCCGTGCGCAGCGCCTCGAAGGCGGGCCGGCGCGAGCCGTCGGAGCGGATCATGCCGTAAGGCTCGTAGCCGGGCGGATAGCCCGGGTAGTCGCTGAGCTTGTACACGGCGACACGCTGCGCGCCGGCCGCCAGCCCCTGCGCAAAAGCCTGGACGACGAAGCCGGCCTGCTGGTCGAGCGTGACGGTCCAGTCCGGAATCGTCCACGGGTTGAGCGGGTCGTCGTACGGTGCGGCGTTCGTCTCGTTGATCCAGATCGGCTGAGACAGGCCGTTGCGCCGCAGCAGCGCGGCGAACTGCGCGGTGATGTCGTACACGCTGTCGGTCGTGAAGTAGATGTGCAGCGAGACGGCGTCGAAGTAGAAGTTGTTCGCGGCGGCGTCGGGATCCTTGCGCGCTTCGTCGATGTAGCGCTGCAAGTAGAGCGGCCGTTTGTTGACGACGTCGTGCCAGTAGGTCAGCCCGGCGAAGTGTATCACTGCGCCAGGGTTCTCCTGCCTGGCGACGAGGTACGCGACCTTCGTCAACTGCACGAAATCGGCGACCGTGCCTTCCCACTGCATGCCGTATTCGCCCGGCGCGATGTCCGGCTCGTTCCAAATAATCCAGTGGTCGATGCGGCCGGCGTAACGCCGCACGAGTGCCCGCACGAACGTCGCCCACAGGTTACTCGGATCGTCGATCGGCAGATACAGCCCGCGCGGCACGCCCGCGCCCAGCGTTCCGTCGGTTGCCCACTTGGGCGTGCCCTCGATCAGACCGACGACCTGCCTCCCGTGAGCCGCCGCGTCCGCCAGCCATCCATCCTCGACGTGAAACACGTTCCAGTCGTCGGGGCTGTAAGGCTGGAGCTGGCTCCAGAAGAAAATGATGCGCTCCCAGCCCAGGCCCAGCTCGGCGGCTTCGACCGGCGCGCGAAACGCCTCCACCGCGCCAAAACGCGAATCCGGTGGGGCAGACTGCGCAGAACTCAGTTCCGTTACGCCGAGCGTTACTACGAGGAGGAGGGGAAGACAGGATCGGAGTATGTAAATATAGGAATTACGCCTTCGCACATTCTTCATTCATCTCGATTCTTGGAGCGTTGCGCCTGCCGGAACATGAAGTAAATCAAGCCGACCACGAACAGGGCAGGGATCATGTAGGACAGCAGGCTGAGCCATGTTCCCCATTCGGGCGGGCTTTCGACGCTGAATTCGACCGCACCCGGCTTGCCGACCTGAAACTTCTCCGGATCGGCGCCCAGGGTGATCAACTGATCCGCCGCCAGCGAGCCTACTGCGGCACGCGACGTGACGATGTCGCCATCCCTCAGGGTGGCCGCCAGATTATGATCGGACTGGGTGATCGATTCGACCCTGTCCTGGTTGATCAGGCCAGCCAGTTCCGTCAGCGAAATATCCTCGGTCCTCGGCGCCTGACCGCGCAAGACAGACACCAGGATTGCCCCGATCGCGATGAGGATGATCAGGTATACGAAGCTATTTCTCGATCTGCCTGTAGTCACCATGCATCTCCATCCAGCCCGCCAACATTATACCCCACCTCTTCGTAATTCTGCACTCCGAATTCGTTATTCTACATTCGCCTTGTACCACTCATAGAACCGGGCCATACCGTCCGCAATCGATATGCGGGGACTGTAGTCCAGCATCCGCCCCGCCTTGGACGTGTCCGAATAGGTAATCGACGGCTCGGTATCGGGCAGTGGCGCGTACTGGACGACGGCCCGCCGGCCGGTCAGCTCCTCGATGATGTCGATGAACTCGTTCAGGATGACAGGCTGGCCGCGGCCCAGATTGAATATCTCGTAGTCGTAGTCGGCGTCGAGCGCAGCGATCACCCCGTCGACCGTGTCGTCGATGTACGTCCAGTCGCGCTGCGGGCGGCCCTCGTCGAAGACCGTGATCGGCTCGCCGCGCAGGATGCAGCGAGTGAAGTGGTATGGCATCATATCCGGCCGGCCGCGCGGCCCGTACACGTTGAAGAAGCGCAGCACCCGGCACTTCAGCCCATAAGCGGTGTGATACGCGTGTGTCAGCACCTCGCCGGCCTTCTTCGTCGCCGGGTAGGGCGCCAGCGGATGGTCGGTCGGGTCGGTTTCGACGAACGGAATTTTGTCGGTGCGGCCGTACACGCTCGAGGTCGATGCGAAGACGAAGTGCCGCGCGTTGTGCTTGCGCGCCATCTCCAGCAGATTCTGCGTGCCTCGCAGGTTCACGTCGAAATACAGCGCGGGCTGCTTCAGCGAGGTGCGCACGTTCGCCATTGCCGCGATGTGGACGATCCGATCAAACTTCTCGCTGGAGAACAGCGCATCCATCGCGTCCGCGTCTCGAATGTCCGCCTCGACGACGCGCGCGCTCGGGTACGCCGACAGGATCGCCGCGTTCGCCCGCTTGCGCGCCGGGCTGTAGAAGTCGTTGAAATTGTCGAGCGCGACGACCGTATCGCCGCGCCGCAGCAATTGCTCGGCCACGTGGCTGCCGATGAAGCCCGCGCCGCCGGTGATCAGGACTTTCACGGTCTCACTCCGCTCACGCATCACGCCCGGCTCACGCCTGCCCGGGCCTTCGGAGTTTGGACTTTGGAGTTTGAAGTTTGGAGCTTGGGCATCTTGCCTGGCTCACGCCTGCCCCGGCTGCAAATCCTTGATATTCAACTGCAAACGCTGCTCTCCATTCCAGGTGTTAAGCTCCACGGTATAGGCGATGTCGATCGTGTCGGTCACGTAATTCAGGCGGTCGCCCATGCGAAAGGCGATGGCGTCCCAGTTGCGACCGTTCTCGTCGAGGAGCGTGAGCTTGAGGTGCGCGCCATCCTTGAGCGCCCGCACGCCGCGCACGCGAATGTCCCGGCTGACGAAGACGGGCTGCGGGTTCTGCATGCCGTGCGGCTCCAACCGCGCCAGGTGCCTGACCATCTCGTACGTGAGCGTGGACAGGCGCACGAGCGCATCCGCCCTGAGCACGGGCGACCAATCCCCCTCGGCTTGCCGGGCTGCGGCAATCGAGGTAAGCCGCGCTTTCAGCTCGTCCAGGCGATCCAGCTCGACGGTGAATCCGGCGGCGGCGGCGTGGCCGCCGTGTCTGACCAGCAGGTCCTTGCATTCGTCCAGCGCATGCGTGATGTGAAACTGCAGGATGCTGCGCGCCGAGCCGCGCGCCTCGCCCTCGCCGACGCTCATGACGATCGCCGGCCGGTGATACACTTCGACCAGGCGGCTGGCGGCCAGCCCGATCACGCCCGGCGAGAAATCCGCGCTCAAGGCGAAGAGAATCGGCGCCTCGGGATCGCCGGCGAGCGCCTGGGCAGCCGCCGCTTCGACCATCTCGGCGGTGAGGCGCTGCCGCTCGCGGTTCTGCTCGTTGAGCTGGTAAGCGAACTGCGCCGCCTGCTCGATGCTCTGGCTGGCGAGCAACTGATACGCCGCGCGCGCATGCTCGACGCGCCCGGCGGCGTTCAGGCGCGGCCCGAGCGAGTAGCCGATGCTGCCGGCGTCTAGCTCGCCGGGCTGCTGGCCGGCCACGTTGCACAATGCAGCCACCCCAGGCCGAGGCCGGGCGTTCATCAATTGCAGCCCGCGCCGCACCATGTCCCGATTCTCGCCGACGAGCGGCGCCAGATCGGCTACCGTGCCCAGCGCCACCAAGTCGAGCAGGTCGTCGATCGGAAACGGCAGGCTGTGGCCGTCGCGGGCCAGCTCCCACGCCAGAGCCTGCGCCAGCCGAAACGCCAGGCCGACGCCGGCCAGGTCCTTGTCGGGGTACGGGCAGCCGGGCTGCTTAGGGTTGATCAACGCCCTGGCCGCCGGCAGCCGATCGCCCTCCGGCTCGTGATGATCGGTTACGATCACGTCGAGGCCGAGCCGATTGGCGTGCGCCACCTCGTCGAGCGCGCGCGCGCCGCAATCGACCGTGACGACGACCTGCATACCCTGCGCCGAGAGCTTGTCGAGCGCGCCTGCGTTGAGGCCGTAGCCTTCCTCGAAGCGGTCGGGGATGTAGGGCGTGACGTTCGCGCCCCAGCCGCTCAGCGCCTGCGTCAGCAGCGCCGTAGCCGTGACGCCATCGACGTCGTAGTCGCCGTAAACGGCGATCGGCTCATTTCGCACGATGGCGCGGCGGAGGCGCACGACGGCGTCGCCCATACCCTTGAGCAGAAAAGGATCGGCTGGCGGCGCATCGTCGCCGAGGAACTCGGCGATAGTGCCCGGCTCCTTCAAGCCACGGTTATACAACACCTGGACGAGAAGCCGCGGCAGGTCGGGAAAGAGGGCAAAATGGCCGGCAGGTGCCCGGACGGCGATTTCCCAACGCTTTTTGAGTCGCGAGACGGGTTCCGCGCGAGGTTCAGTGGATGCAGGGGGTGGGTTGTCGCTGAGCATTGGACGTCGGGCGCAAACTGAACAGTGAGCAGTGAGCAGTAATCAGTAATCAGTAATTGGCGAGGAGTGGGGTGCCACTCGCCATGAGACATCAGGCGCAAACCCACGCCGGGCTGCGGATGGGCTGCGGGTCGTCATTGGCCACTATGGTAGCATGGATTTGCGCGCTTTTCAACTTGCGTTATACTTGGTGGGCATGCAAAAGATGTCAGCCTCACCGGACACCGGGACACCCGGTGAGGCCGCCATGAACACACCGCAACGGATGCTTCGCGCAACGGATGAACGGATGCACGTCGCGCGGGTAAACCATCCGTTGCATCGCGCCCCTGACAACCTTTGCGTGCACAATATACTTGGTCGTGCGTGAACGAATTCGCATTCCAGAGATAGCCTAATGCCCCGTCTGCAAGCCATCGCCCTCGCTGGTATCATCGCGGTATCGGCTGCGCTCGCCCTTTCGCTGCTCATGGTTGTGAGCGCCCAGGCCGCGCCGGCCCTGGCCGGCGTTGAGGCACACAGTCAGGCTTTGGGGGTAGCGGCGGGGAATGCTCTGGGAGTGGCCGGCTCTGAGCTTGCCGCGTCGGGTCAAAATGATCCGTTGTCAATCGAATCCATTATTGCCGCTCAAGCCCCAATCACCTGTACTGTGACGACGACCACAACGGACGAGGTCCCCGGCAACAACTCGTTCGCCACAGCCGCGACCCTGGCTACTTACACCA
This sequence comes from Anaerolineae bacterium, assembly GCA_035283185.1. Lineage (GTDB taxonomy): Bacteria > Chloroflexota > Anaerolineae > Fen-1058 > Fen-1058 > DASSFZ01. The sequence goes on from DATEUJ010000115.1 coordinate 9,014, forward strand.
GCCTGTCACTGCTAGCCGTCTCACCCGCTCCACCAGGGCAGGTCCCGACACTGGACGACTATTTCCGCCTAGATAACGCCACGCCGGGTTTCAAGTATACTGTCGACGCTATCCCGAATGGCACCGGCAACTACAACCTCGGCATCATCGTCTACGATAATAGCTTCACAGCGGTATTCACGGATACCAACACATTGGACGGCGTCTCGGCCAGGGGTGAGCTTGTCGCGAAAGCAAACGCCAGTCCATACTATTTCCGCATCACCCAGATTTCGGCATCGTGCAGCGGCGGCACGTACCGGCTCGTGCCGACTACCACAGTGCCACCGACCGAGACGCCGACTCCCGGCGCAGATCGATACGAACCCAACAACAACTTCGACGAGGCCACTCTTGTCGCCTTAGGCGGCAAGTACAACCTCAACTTCGCGCTGTCGGCCGGCTCCGCTCCCGACGCGCTGGATATCGACTATTTCAAAGTGTATGTCAAGCCCGGCCTGCCCGTCACGTGCGAGACGCTCGACCTTGCGCCGGGCGTAGACACCTATCTCATCCTGTACGACACCAACTTCAGGGAGATCAACCGCAACGAGGACATCGATCGCGTCAGCGGCAATTTCGCCAGCCGCGTCATATACAACGTCCCGTACGAAGGCTGGCTGTACGCGCTCGTCGGAAACGTGTATCAAATCGATCCGAAGGTCGCCGCGAATTACACTTATAGCTTTAAGTGCTACATCGGCAGTGGCCCGCCGATCACACCCGCGACGCCGATTCCCGGCGCCGATCGATACGAACCTAACTTCAACTTCGACGAGGCCACTCTTGTCGCCTTAGGCGACAAGAGTCCCAACCTCAACTTCGCACCGTGGGCCGGCTCCGATCCCAACGCGCCGGATAACGACTATTTCAAAGTGTATGTCAAGCCCGGCCGGCTCGTCACGTGCGAGACGCTCGAGCTTGCGCCGGGCGTAGACACCAATCTGATCCTGTACGACAATAACCTCAACGGCATTGGCGGCAGCGAGGACATAGATCGCGCCCACGGCAATTTGGCCAGCCGCGTGACGTACTACGTCACGTACGAAGGCTGGCTGTACGCGCTCGTCGGAAACGTGTATCAGATCGACCCGACGGTCGCCGCGAGTTACACTTACAGTTTTCAATGCTACATTGGCAGCGGTCCGACGGCCACCCCGACCGTGACCCGAATCCCCGTGACGCCGCCGACGCCTATCCCGACCAACACGCCCACGCCGTCGCTCGTTCCGACTCTTACACCCACACCCACGCCGACGCCGCCGTTCATCGTCGTGAACGAAGTGGCGACGGCGACACCGGTCGGGCAGCAGACCGTCGTGGTGCCGATCAGCCTGCTGGTCTACTACGATCTCAACGACAATCGCAGTTCTGATCCCGGCGAAGGCGTCGTCGGCATCTCGGCCCGCGTGATCGACGTGATCACCGGCCAGGAGCTGCAGCACGGCTTCACCGACGCGAACGGGTTCGTGTCGCTCACGACGCGGGCGACCGGCGTGGTGAGGCTGGTCGTGCCCTATCTGAGCTACTCGGTCGTGATACAGCCATCGGGCAGTCAAATCACACTGCGCATCGCGCCATCTGGCCTGCCGATTTCGATCCCCTGACGAGGAGCCTCTGTGCATATCCCTCAGCCCGATGCGGATGAAGCGCCGGTCGACTTGACACCCGGCGCCGGCGGCCCATCGGGCTTCCAATCCATGTGGGGCAATCCTCGGCAGCGCCGGCGCTTGATCCTGGGCGGCATTGCCGGTATCCTGGTCATCCTCCTGATCGTGCTGCTGTCCTCGCAGGGAGGCCGGCCATCCCCGGAGGCCACCCCCACGCCCGGCGATCTAACTGCCGTGCCGGTGACCCTGTCGATCAAGGACAGGTCCTTTACGGTTGCGCCGGTCACGCTCACCGACGGCCGCTGGCGCGTCACCCGGGGAGACGCCAGCAGCGCCGAATGGATATACGGCACGGTGATCAATTACATCTTCGGACTGCTCCCGACCCCCGAGACGACTGAACTGATGGAAGGCCTGGCCGATAACGATCGGGTTACACTCGACATGAGCACAGGAGGCCAACTGTCCTTCCGCGTGTCGGGCCGCCAGCGCGTCCCGGAAGACGCGGTGCCGGACCTGTTTCAGCAGACGCGTCCGGGAATTACGCTGGTTCTGTTGCGCGAGGGCGGCGACGAGCGCCTGGTGGTCACCGGCCTGTATGATGCCGATCTCGAGCAGCTCAGCGCGCCCAGCACCAGCCTGGCGCCTGTCGGCATGCCCACGCAAATCGACAAATGGCGCGTTACAGTGTTGGCGGGCCAGCTCGCGCCCGACCCGACCAATCCGGTGCAGGCCAATTACTACGTCAACTTCACCGTCGAGTATTTGGGCGACCAGCCGGTCAGCTCCGATACGTTCGAAATGACACTGGTGGACGGCGTCGACGTGGCATACGAGTTCGATCCGCAGGTCAGCCGGCTCGGCGCCTATTCCCCGCCCGGCGGGCTGGTCGCCCCGCGCAACCCGACGTCGTTCACCGCAGGCTATCGGGTGTCAACTGACATACCAGGCCCGACGCTCAAATGGGTCTTCAAGCCCACGCCAGGTACGGCCCAGCCGGCGCGCTTCGAGGTGCCGATCGTTCGCCCCACACCCACGCCTGAGCCTAAGACGCAGATCACGGTGCAGATCAACGGCGCTTCGCTGAGCACGGATCAGACGCTGCTCGTGGTCACCGGCGGCATTGGCAATCCAACCGACCAGTCCGTGTCAATTGGCCCGGCCGACATTAGCCTGAGCACACCCGATAACGTCTTCAGCGATGTGCGCACCGCCGAGCCGGCGCTCCCGTGGACGATCGGGCCAAGTCAGACGATGGCCTTCCGGCTGGAGTTCAATCGCCCGCCCGGCTTCACCGCCATCCTGCGCATTGTCACGCAGCGCTTCGAGCTAAGCGGACTGCGATAGGCAACGGATGGACAACGGATAAACGGATACGAAAGCCCCCGGTTTCCCGAAGGCCCCGAACAGAGTGAGGGGGTGCGAAACCGGGGGTCTTTGTTGCGCAAGGTGCGGTAGGCGATATGCGATACGCGATATGCGATACGCAATACGCGCTCAGACTTGGGCGAAGAACTGATCCTCAATCTCCCTCGACGACGGGTAGTTCTCACAACGCATGTGCCGTGCGAAGACGGGATGCGTCTCGCGCAGAATCTCGTACATGCGCACGGCGATGCGCCGGTACGAGAAGTGGCCGTTGGGCGCGCCGCGCAGCCGACAGAAGTGGAAGGCTTCGCGCAGGTTCAGCGTAAGCAGGGCGCGCCGGTTGAACGCGTTGGCGACCAGGTACGAGGCCTCGCGCGGGAAATCGCGCGCGATGACACGGTACGCGTCGATCGATTGATCGAGCGCGCGGCAGTAGCGATCTCGGAGCCCGGCTTCGTCGATCACGCGCGGGATGGCGTAGCCCAGATCGGCCGTCAGCGCCTGCGGCGTTTGCGTCATCATCCGGTGTCGCTTCACGTCGAAGTATGCGCCGTTGTCCATCACGCAGTCAAACGTGTACGTGACGTGCTCCAGCTCCCGCAGCGGGATATCGAAGTCGCCGCGCTCCCTCAGCGCGCCGTCGACGACCTGTGCGCGTTCCTCGGCGCTCATCGCCCGCGCGCGTGACAGGGCCTCCGCGAAGCCCATCCCGCTCGCGCGATACAGGCACGCCGCCACGAATTTCGCCTCGGCGTCGCGATCGTAATCGACGAGTGTTAGAGGTTGAAGTTTGAAGTTTGGAGTTTGGAGTTTGGATGTTCGAGGCGCGTCTCCAACTTCCAACTTCCAGCTTCCAACTTCCAATTTCCAGCTTCCAACTTCCAGCTTCGCCACATAATCGCTGTGATCGGCATACTTGAGCAAGGTCGGCGCTTCGGCTGAAGCGACGCGCCTGACTTCCGCGCCGATGTCGCGCACTTCCTCCAGCGGGTGTGAGAGCATCTTGGTGATGGCGTGCTCCATCACGCGCGCGTTGGCCGTCATGCCCAGGTTGGCAAGCGTCGCCGACGGCAGCAGGAAGCGGCAGTTGTCGATCCACTTGCTGCGAATGCGACCCTCGTATCTCTTCTCGCTCTCGCCTTCCTTGCGCGGAACCTGCTCGCGTATCACCTGCCTGACCGGCTCGATGCTGTCGAAGTAGGCGTCGAACAGCGCGTGAATCGTATCGCGATACAGGCCGGCGTATTTCGACGCCGCGATCTTTGGCGGCGTGTAGTACCCGTCCCGCTCGAACACCTGGTAACGCGTCGACTTCTCGGTGTACGAGGCCAGGCGATTGCTCTCGATGCACTCCACTGCCAGCCGTGACACGTTCTCGAAGGCGATGTGCAGCACGGCGTGCTCTGCGACGGAGGCGTGGCCATAGCCGACGACCCACTTCTCGTGAAATTCCGCCGACTTCTCGTCGGTCAGCTCGGCCGCGATGTCGCGGAAGGATTCCGGCGAGCGGCTGGTCTTGGCGAACGCGACGGCGATCACTTCAGGACTGAGCATTTTGGGGCTTAACAGGTAGATGTCTCGCGTTTTGGTCATGGTCTCTGTATGTTGGTTGGTTTGTTAGTTTGCTGGCTGGCTGATCGGCTGGTTGATGGACGACACTGCAACTAACCAGCCGACTAACCAACTATCCAGCCAACATCCTCCTAGCCATCTCCACATCATGCCTGATTTGCGCTACCAAAGCATCCAGGCCGGGGAAGCGGCGTTCGTCGCGCAAGCGCGCTACGAAGTCGAGCGCGACGCTCGCACCGTAGATATCCCGGTCGAAGTCGAGCAGGTGTGCTTCGACGGTGGGAAGTGAATCGTCCGCAACCGTCGGTCTCACGCCGATGTTGACGGCCGCGCCGAATTTCGCATCGCCGACCCACGCCCAGCACGCATACACACCTTTGGCCGGAACGGCGTGATCCTTCCAGACGTCGAGGTTGGCCGTCGGCACGCCAATCGTCCGGCCCCGCCTGTCCCCCTCGACCACCGTCCCACTCAGTCGAAACGGCCGGCCCAGCCATTGGGCGGCCAGCGTCACGTCTCCCGCGCGCAGCGCCTGCCGGACGCCCGTGCTGCTAATGGTCTCGCCGTCGTTAGTGAGCGCGTCGATCACGACGACGTCGAAGCCGCGCTCCGGCCCTGCGCGCCTGAGGAAGTCGACTGTCCCTTCGCGCTGGTAGCCGAATGCAAAGTCGTAGCCGACGTGCACTTCGCGCATGCGCAGATGCTCGACGAGCATCGACACGTAGTCGGCTGCCCGCGTGCGCGCCGTTTCGAGTGTGAACGGCATGACGACCAGAAGGTCGATCCCGGCGGCATCCAGCACCGCAATCTTTTCTTCGGTGGACGTCAGGTAGAACGGCTCGGCGTGGCCCAGCACGATGCTGGGATGCGGAAAAAACGTCACGACGACCGAAGCGCGACCGTGCCCGGCAGCCGCGCGCCGCACGCTGTCGATCACGACGCGATGCCCGCGATGGACTCCGTCGAAGGCGCCGATCGTGACGACGCTCTCCACGTCGAGCCGGGCGTCCGAAAGAGAGTAAACGACTCGCATCAAGCGTCACCCTTCTCGCCAGGCGGATCGTGCGGCGAGGGCGCAGACGTCAGGATCTTCTCAGGCCGCAGTTCGTTGCGCTGTGCATCCCACTGCATCAGCCCGACGATCCGGCCCGCCGGGTCGTAAACGCGAAACAGGTCGGCGCTGGCATGCGTAGGCGCAAGGCTCGCCCTTGCCCAGGTCCCCGGAATCGACATGCCGTGGCGCGCTCGCCGGGCGTCGCTCTCGCCGATCGTAATCGCCGGAAAGGCGGCCAGCCCCGCATCGAGCGGCCGGAGCAGCGACGGCCACGATCCATCGTTGACCGCGACCTCGAATCGGACGAGCGATACCGCTTGCTCGAGCGTGAAGTCGCCGGCGGCCGTGCGCGTGAGCGCCGAGAGAATCGCGCCGCAGCCCAGCACACGGCCTGCGTCGTGCGCCAGCGATCGAATGTACGTGCCGGCCGAGCAGTGAACGTCGATCGTCGCATCAGGTGGGCCGAAGCTCAGCACATCGATGGCATAGACAATCACCCGGCGCGGCTCGCGCTCAACCTCGACGCCCCGCCGCGCAAGGTCGACCAGCTTCTTCCCATCTCGCTTGAGCGCCGAGTACATCGGCGGGACCTGCTGAATGTCGCCGGTGAGTCTCTGCAATGCGCTGCGCAGCGACGCTTCACTCACGTCGACGGGATGCTGCGCCGTGACGCGGCCCTCCACGTCGTAGGTGTCCGTCTCCACACCCAGGCGAATCGTGGCGCGATAGCGCTTGTCGTGCCCGACCATGTACTCGGCGACGCGCGTCGCCCGGCCTATGCAAATCACCAGCACGCCCGTCCCCAGCGGGTCGATCGTGCCGGTGTGGCCGACGCGCCGGGCGCGCGTCAACTGCCGCACCCGGGCGACGACGTCGTGGGACGTCCACCCGCCGGGCTTGTCGAGAACCAGAATCCCGTCCATGTCCGCTTGTCTCACCGCAAAGACGCAGAGTTTTCAAATTCCTTCTTCGCGTCCTGTGCGTCTTTGCGGTTCATACAGCGCGCTTCAGCAAGCGCAGCGCAGTCACGACGTGTTCGGTCGCCGCGAGGAGTGGTCCGGACAGCGTCGCACCGGCAGCCAGTGAATGGCCCCCGCCGCCCAGCGATACGACCGCGCCGGACACGTCGAATCCGGGCCTGGCGCGCACGCTCAAATCGATCTCGCCGTTGTCCTTCTCGATGATGACTGCCGAAACATCTGCCTCCTCGGCAGAAGCGAGGAAGCTGCTCAGGCCGTTGTTGCCCCAGTCGGCCTGCCCGCAGGCGCGGCGCGTTTCCTTGTCGACGCGCGTCCAGAGCACACGCGCGTAACCCGGACCGAGCGGCGGCTCCAGTCGCATCGCGTCGAGCGCCTTCGACCACAGGCACAGCAGCGCGAACGTGCGGCGATTGAACTGATGATCCATGATCTCTGACAGGTTCGCTCCGGCCGCCATCAGGCGCGCGGCGCATTCGAGCGCCTGGGGCGTGGTGTGCGCCGTGCGAAACCCCAGCGTGTCGCCCACGATGCCGTGCAGCAGGTTCGTGGCGATCTCGGCCGTCAGTGGGATGCGCATGTGATCGATCAGGCGCAGCACGATCTCGCTCGTCGCCGTGGCCGTGGTATCGATCCAGTTGACCTGGCCGAATCGCGTATTGGTGACGTGGTGATCGATGTTGACGATGGGGACCGCCTGCCAGCCAGGCGCCTTGACGATGTCGCCCATGCGCTCGCGATCGGCGCAGTCGAGCGCGATCAGCACATCCGGAACATCCGCCACGGATCGGACGATATGGTCATGGCCGGGCATGACGTCGAAGCGAGCGGGAACGTCGTCGCTGCAGACCGGCGTCGCGTTCAGCCCGATCGATCGCAGCGCCAGCGTCAGGCCCAACAAGCCCCCGATCGCGTCGGCGTCGGGGGCAGTGTGGGTGATGGCGAGGATTGCGCCGGCCCGGCGAATCAGGGCCGCCGCCTCCACCGCGCGCTGCGTGTGCATGGAACTCAGGGAACTCAGGGAACTCATGGAACTCAGGAGGCGGCGCAGCGAATCACTCGTCGTTCAGCTCGTCCAGCAGGCGCAAGACGTGGTCAGCCTGTTCCAGCGACTCGTCCCACTTGAAGGTCAGCTCGGGGACGATGCGCAATTGCAGACGCCGGCCCACCTCGCGGCGCAGGTAGCCCTGGGCGTGCTTCAGCCCTTCCATCACCTCGTCCCTGACGGCCACGCCCTCCAGCGCGCTGACGCAGATCGTCGCCTCGCGCAGCGTTGGCGAAACCTTGACGGCGGTGACGCTGATCATCGCCAGCCGCGGGTCTTTGATGCGTCTCTCGAGCAGCTCGCCGATCAAGTGCTGGATTCGCTCGGCGACGCGCTCCTGTCGGACAACAGACGGCATGCTCGGTGCATCCCGTTGAGACTTCCGAAGTCTCCGAGACTTCGGAAGTCTGGCTAGCTCACACGCTGTTTGACGTAGAACTCGATGACGTCGCCTTCTTTGAAGTCCTTGAAGTTCGCCAGGCCGACGCCGCATTCGAAGCCCTGTCGCACTTCTTTGACGTCCTCGGTGAAGCGCTTGAGCGACGAGATAGCGCCGTCGTAGATCGTCTCTTCGCCGCGCACGACGCGCGCCTTCGCATCGCGCTGCGCCGCGCCCTCGCGCACCAGGCAGCCGGCGATGAAGCCGACATTCTTGATTTTGAATACCTGGCGCACCTCGGCGCGGGCGACGACCTTATCCTCGTAGACCGGCTCGAGCATGCCCTGCAGCGCCTTGTCGATGTCCTCCACCAGCTTGTAAATGACGTTGTACTTGCGGACGTCGATGCCTTCCGAGTCGGCCAGCCGGCGCGCCGACTCGTCCACTTCCACGTTGAAGGCGATGACAATGGCGTCTGAGGCGACGGCCAGCGACACGTCCGATTCGCTCACGCGGCCTGTTCCGGTGTGCAGCACCTTGACCCTCGCGCCGCCCTGATCGAGTTTCTCCAACGAGCTGACCAGCGGCTCGATCGAACCCTGTCCATCTGCCTTGATGACCAGCAGCAATTCCTTGTTGCCCTCGGCTTGCGCCCGGCGGAAGAAATCCTCCAGCGAGACCTTGCTTCGATCGGCGCCGGATGCGGCAGTTCCCTCGGCGGCAGAGCGCTCGGCGGCGCGCTCGCGCGCCACCCGTTCGTTCTTAACCACTTCGAGCACGTCGCCCGCGTTCGGCACGTCCGACAGGCCCAGCACGGCGACCGGCGTGGACGGCGTCGCCTTCTGGATGGCGCGCCCGTTGTAGTCCATCATCGCGCGGACGCGGCCGTAACTCTTGCCGATCACGACGGGATCACCAACGGCGAGCGTCCCGTTTTGCACCAGAACCGTCGCCATCGCGCCGCGGCTCTTATCCAGCCTGCTCTCGATCACCGTTCCCACGGCGGGCCGATCCGGGTTGGCCTTGATCTCCATCGTATCGGCGACGAGCAGGATCGCTTCGAGCAGATCGTCGATGCCCATCTTCTTCTTCGCCGAGACCGGCACGAGCAGGATGTTGCCGCCGTACTCGTCGATGACGACGCCGTCGTCGTGCAGCTCTTTCTTGACCCGCTCTGGGTTGCTGTTGGGCTTGTCGATCTTGTTGAGGGCGACGATGATCGGCACGCCGGCCGCCCGGGTGTGCGCGATCGCCTCTTTGGTTTGCGGCATCACGCCGTCGTCGGCGGCGACCACCAGGATGGCGAGGTCGGTGGCCTGCGCGCCGCGCGCGCGCATGGCGGTGAATGCCTCGTGTCCCGGCGTATCGAGGAAGGTGATCTTCCGCCCGTTGTGTTCCACCTGATATGCGCCGATGCGCTGGGTGATGCCGCCGGCTTCGCCGGAGGCGACGTCGGTGTGGCGCATGGCGTCGAGTAGGGAGGTTTTGCCGTGATCGACGTGGCCCATCACGGTGACGACGGGCGGGCGGGGTTTCAGCTTCTTGGGGTCTTCGCCGGCGTACAGGCGCTGCCACAGCGTCGCCGGCGCGGCATGCTGCGCGTCGGCCGCGGTTTCCGCTTCGGCCGGGCGCTGCTCGCGTGGCTCGAACCCCAGCTCGGTGAGAACAATGGCCGCCGTGTCGTAATCCAATTGTTGGTTGATATTGGCCATAATGCCATTGTTCATCAGCTCCTTAATGACGTTGATCGGGCTGATCTTGACCAGATTGGCCAAGTCTCTGACCGTCACGACGCTAGGCACCTCGACAACTTTCTTCCCGTTCGTGCTCATAGTAACCCTCCCCTCGTGCCCGGCAAGCGCGGCGGCCACCCGCTATCCCGTCATGTGACAGCCTCGCGCCCCCCTCCGGCTCCCCCCGTTCTGACGGGGGGAGGGAGAGGGTCGTCGCTCAGCGTGGCCGCGTGACGCTCGAGCGCCGCGAGGTCGTCGTCGTTCAGGCGCTCGATCTTGAGCGCGTGACCCAGCCGTCCATGCAGGGCTTTCTCCCAGCATGCGCGGCGCTCGTGCACGTATGCGCCTCGTCCGTTCGCCTTGCCGGTCGGGTCGACATGCACCCGGCCGTCCGGCGTCCGGACGACTCGCATCAACTGGCGTTTACCCTGCACCTCGCCGCAGCCTACACAGGTGCGCTGAGGAATATGCTTGCCTGGCATGCAAAAAGGTGTATCGTGCGCCGCCGTTCAAAGAGTAGACTTCGGAAGTCCTATAGGACACCCTGCTGGCCGTGCTGCGCCTTGAGACTTCCGAAGTCTTGAGATTATGCTTCGTCTTCGCCCCAGGCGTCCTGGCCGCGCTTTCGCCCTTTGACTGCGATCACCTCGCCCAGATTTTCGTCATAGACCAGGACGCGATCCTTGCGCTTGCCCTTCTTCTTCGACTTCTTCTTGCCACCCGGAAGCCCGGCTTCACCCTCTTCGGCTTCCTCTTCTTCCTCATCGACCACCGGCACGAAGACGGAGGGCATCGCCGCCGTGCCGGCGATCAGCGGCGCTGGCTCGGCGACGGCTTCGGCCGCGGGTGGCGGCCCTTCGGCTTCGCTCAGGGCAGGCGCGGCCTCCAGGACCACCTGCACCTCAGGCGCCGCCGCTTCCGGCTGCGGCAGAGCAACCTCGACCGCGACCGGTTCCGGCTCGACCTCGGCTGCCGGTTGGACGGGGGCCCCTTCGGCTCCGCTCAGGGCAGGCTCTTCGGCGACCGGCTCGACGGCGGGTATCAGGCCCAGCCCTTTCGCCTCGATCGCCTGCTTGATCTCGGCCAGCGCCTTGGGACCGATACCGTCGATCGCTAGCATGGCCTCGTCGCCGAGCGATAGCCGCTCGTGAATGTGCCCGACGTGGGCGAGGTCGGAACGCTGCAGATTCTTCATCACACGCGCGCTAAGCTCCAGAGCTTCGAGCGGCGTGTCGAATGCAGCCGGCGGAATACGAGCGCGGTAAGCTTCAACCTGCTCCTGGCGGCCGGCTTCGAGCGGCGCCTCCAGGATCTGGGCCGCGGCGCGACGCGCTTTTTCTGCGGCGCGCTCACGCTCGCGCTCCGCCGCACGCCGCTCGTGCATCGCCCTCTGTACGCCGTCGATCACTTTTCGGATGGCCTGCAGCTCGTCGGTGTTCCAGGGCAGCGAATGCTCGGCGTGGCGCTGGAGCACAGCCTGCACCGTCGGAACGACGTCTTTCGTCTCGCCCATCTCGTCGCCCAGCGCGGCGTCTTCTTCGATATGCTTGAGCGCGCTGCGAATGGATTCCGTGGAGCCGTTGATGTCGATGCGCCAGCCGGTGAGCTTGGCTGCCAGCCGGGCATTCTGTCCCTCGCGGCCGATCGCCAGCGACAACTGGTCGTCGGGCACGACGACCAGCGCCGTCTTGCCGTCCTTGAGATCGTCGTCGACGTGGACGGTCAGCACGCGGGCGGGCGACAGCGCCTTGCCAATGTACGTGGCCGGATCGCCGCTCCACTCGATCACGTCGATCTTCTCGCCGCCCAGCTCGTTGACGATGGACTGGATGCGCACGCCGCGCATGCCGACGCACGATCCGACCGGGTCGACGCCGGCCTGTGTAGCCGCCACGGCGATCTTCGAGCGCGCGCCGGCTTCGCGGGCGATGCTCTTGATTTCGACCGTGCCGTTGTAGATCTCCGGGACTTCCAGCTCGAGCAGGCGCCGCAGCATGTTCTTGTGATTGCGGCTGACGACGATCTGCGGCCCGCGGCTGCTCTTGCGCACTTCCAGCACGTAGGCGCGAATGCGCTGATGGAGCTGATAGCGCTCGCCGGGGACCTGTTGATTCTTGGGCAGCAGCGCCTCGGTGCGCCCCAGGTTCAGCGTGACGCCCATCGCCGACACGCTTTGCACCGTGCCGTTGATGATCTCCCCTTCGCGCTCTGCGTAGATGGCATACTGGGCTTCGCGCTCGGCCTCTCGGATGCGCTGCAAGATCACTTGCTTGGCGGTCTGTGCCGCGATGCGCCCGAAGTCTTCCGGCGTGGAGTCGACCATGACCATATCGCCGATCTTGGCGTCCTCGTCCACCTGGTGCGCGTCCGCCAGCGCCACCTCGGTGCGCAGGTCGGCGACGAAGTCGACGACTTCCTTCTCGGCGTAGATGTGCGCCTGGCCCGTGTCGCCGTCGATCTCGGCCGTGATCGTCTGCGCGGACGATGCATTCGCGTTCTTTCGATAGGCCGACACCAGCGCGTTGGCCAGCGCATCCAGCACCACTTCCTTGGGCAGGTTGCGCTCGTTGCAGATTTGATTGAAGGCTAGCAGGAACTCGCTCTTCATGGGATTCGCCATTCCTCCGTGGCGATATTCAGTTGTGCCCGGCGCTGCTGAGCCGGGACTGCGGTCCTCCGGCAGGCTATTCTAAGCAGAAAAGTGGGGAGCGCCCACTTTTCTCAACAACCCTATAAGCAAAACCACACTGATTATAACTAGGTTCTGTTCGTCTGTCAACCTCAGCCGGGCCGGTGATTACCCACAAGTCCGTTCGTCCTCGGGCGCTCAAGAATCCATAACCCCTTCCGTCCGAATCATCCGGCGCGGCTCGCGATTGACCGTCAGTTGAAACACGTCCAGCGTGCTGCCGTCGCCCCGCGCCCACACCAGCCGTTCGCCGCCGGTCGGCACCAGCTTGCGATGCTTGCCGAGGATGTTGCCCTGCACGTCGATGTACAGCAGCGTGTTGTACAGGCTCGCACCGCTGGCCTCGACGTTGCGCTCGGTCACGCCGATCACCACGTAAGTCCCGGCATCCTTCGCCGCCTGGCACAGGCGCTGCGCCTGCCCTGAGCGAAGCCGAAGGGTCGCCGTGCTCGGAATCTCGACGGCGTTGGCGAGCAACTGCGCGTACAACTCGTTGAGCATCCCTTCCTCGCCAGCGGGAACCGCCCACACCCAATCGGGATAGGCAGGGATGAATGATTCAGGAAATGCCACGAGACGGGCATCGTTGCGTCCCGCTTCGGCGATCAATTCGCACGCTTTATCGACCGTGACCTCTCGGTCCAGGAACACGGGCGCGGCCTGCACAGCCGCGATTTTGAAACTGGTGTTGGGCGTGGACATTTCAGTGCTCCCATAGAGAAATCACGTTAACCACCAAGACACAACGGCACAGAGTAAACTTGGTGTCTTGGTGCCTTCGTGGTAAGCATTTCCCCCGCATCGAAACGTAATAGCTCGTTCGGAACTCATGGCGAAGTCGAAGTCAGCCGGTAAATCGTCCCATCGTCGTGGCCGACGAGATAAAGTTCGCCGGCTTCGTCTTCGCCAAACGAACTGACGTTGAAATTCACTCTCATCTGCCCGGTCATGTTCCATTGGCCGGATGCATCCCGCTCCAATGACCAAACGTTGCCACTGCAGTAGTCGGCGAAGAAGTATACGCCGTCCAGCCACGGGTACAGCGAGCCGCGATACACGTAACCACCGGTCACAGAACAGCCCCCTTCGCGGCCGTATTCGGCGACAGGCAGCGTCAGGCCGGTCTGATCGCAGCCCTCGCGCGGATTGAAGCAGTGCGCACCCTCCATTATCCGCCAGCCGTAGTTCTCGCCGCCCGCGCTCGACGCGGCCTGAAAGTTCACTTCCTCGTACGCGTTCTGGCCGACGTCGGCGATGTAGAGATCGCCCGTGGCCCGGTCGAACGAGAAACGCCACGGGTTGCGTATGCCGAAGGCCCAGATCTCGGGACGCGCGTCGGTGCTGTCCACGAACGGATTCGATGCGGGGATCGCATACGGCTCGCCGCCGTCCACGTCGATCCGCAGCATCTTGCCCAGCAGTGCGTCGAGGTCCTGCCCGTTGCCGATCGTTCCATGCCGATCTCCGGCGCCGCCGCCGTCGCCCATGCCGATGTACAGATAGCCGTCCGGGCCGAACTGCAACTGGCCGCCGTTGTGGTTCGCTTCAGGCTGGTCGATGATCAGCAGCACCGCGCCGCTGTCCGGGTCGGCGGCACCTGGATTGTCCGACACCTGATAACGCTCGATGACCGTAGCGCCATCCGGCTGGCGGGTGTAGTTCACGTAGAAAAACCCGTTCGACGCGTAGTCCGGATCGAATGCAACGCTCAACAAACCCCGCTCGTACGCTTGCGAGTTCACTTTCGAGGCGATGCTCAGAAACGGGATGTCGAGCACGGCGCCGTCCTCGACGATTCGGATACTCCCCGCCTGCTCGACCACGAACAGGCCATCATCACCGGCGTGTGTGACGTAGGTGGGCCGCTCAAAGCCCGATGCAACCGGCTCGACGGCGAGCGTGAACGCCGGACGCGCCGCCTGCGGGGTCGATTCGGGTGCTGCCGGCGGTCGAGTCGCGGCAGGCTCGACCGGTGTGGGCACAGGCTCAGTCGGCGATGGTTCAGTCGGCGCGATTGTCGACGACCCTAGTGTCGGCCTTACTTCTGTTGGAGAAACTGTTGATCTCTGACTCTGCGCACACGCGCTGACCAACAGCACACACAACAACCATAGAGCCCATTTCATTTCGCGACCTCTGTATCCGTTTATTCGTTGTGCGAAGCAATCCGCTGCCTTAACGCCGCAAACACGCGCGGCGCGGTCGTCGGCAGGTCGCTCAGGCGGACGCCGGTCGCATCGGCGATGGCGTTGACGATCGCCGCCGCAGTCGGCACGACCGGCGCTTCGCCGACGCCCCGCGCGCCGAACGGGCCGTTCTCCGAAGGCACTTCGACAATGACCGTCTCCATCGTCGGCGGAGTCTGGCCGATGCCGGGGATGGCATAATCCATCCACGAGCCGGTCAGCAGTTGCCCTTGCGCATCGTAGTCCATCTTTTCGTACAGCGCCCAGCCGATGCCCTGCGCCGCGCCGCCCAGCATCTGACCCTGAATCGCCAATGGATTGATCGCGCGGCCGACGTCCTGCACGGCAACCAGCCGATGCAGGCGAACAGCGCCCGTTTCCCGGTCGACCTCGACCTCGACGAGTTGCGCGTTGAAGGCAGGCGCTTCAGCCGTCTGCGCGAGCCGGCCATGCGCGAATACCGGCGCGTATTTCCCGCCGAATTCCATCGTCTTCTCGGCCAGCTCGCCCAGCGGGATCGCCTTATCCGGCGCGCCGCGTACCCGCACTTTGCCGCCGACGATTTCCAGATCTTCGACGGCCGCTTCTAACTCGTCGCCGGCGATGGCTAACACTTGCTGCCGCGCCTCACGCGCCGCCAGCACGACCGCGCCTCCCGTGGTGTACGTCACCTTGCTGCCCGCGGAGGCGCCCGCGTACGGCGCGGTTTCGGTGTCGCTGATCTTGACGCGCACTTTCTCCGGGGCAATGCCGAACGCTTCGGCCGCGAGCAGAGCCATGCCGGTCGCCGTGCCGTTCAGGTCGGCCGAGCCGACGTGGATGTGCAGGTAGCCGTCGCGATGCAGCGAACAGATCGCGGCCGCCGGTTCGGTTCCTCCCAGCCACCCGCCGACGGCGATGCCCACCCCGCGGCCCTGCGCGCGCGCCCGAGCGCGATTCTGCCACGCCGGATGATCGCGCAGCGCTTCCAGCACCTGATGCATGCCGATCGTCGGCCAGGTATCTTTGTTATTTGCCATCAGGTCGCCGGCCCGTGCGGCGTTGCGAAGCCGCATCTCGATGGGATCGATCCCAAGCTTTTGCGCCAGCTCGTCCAGCAGGCAATCGAGCGCAAAGACAGCCGATGGCGCCCCCGGCGCGCGATACGCTCCGGCTGATGGCTTGAACGTCAGCACGTCGATCGCTTCGATGTGGAAGTTCGGCACGCGGTAGAAACTGCCGAGCATGTAGCCTAAAAAACCGGCGAGGTCAAACGGATAGCAGCCATCGTCGACTTCTACCTTCGCCTGGAGCGCGGTGAGTGTGCCATCGCGTTTCGCGCCGATGCGGGCGCGAATGCGAACGGCCGGCGCCGGATTCCCGGCGAGCATTTCCTCCGTGCGTGTCAGCACGAGCTGAACCGGCCGCCCCACCGCGCGCGCGGCGACAGCCGCCAGCGGCTCATACAGCCCGTTCTTGCCGCCGAAGCCGCCGCCGACCGGCGTGCCGTGCACGCGCACGTCCGACTCGGGCACGCCCAGCACCTCGGCAACCTCTTTGCGCACGCCGAAGGGCGTCTGCGTGCTGGCCCACACCGTCATCCCGCCCGTGATCGGATCGGGTTGAGCGATCACCGCCTGCGGCTCGATCGAGCTTTGATGCACGATCGGCGTGGTGAACGTGCGCTCGACAATCGCATCCGCCTCGGCGAAGCCGGCATCGACGTCGCCGCGCGTGAAAGAGTCCGTCTCGGCGACATTGGTCGCGTCCGTGTCAGACTTCTTATCTCCGCCGTGATCAACTCCGTGCGCGCCTGCGTCGCTCGCGCCCTTGGGCACACCCTTTGGCCAGACGGCCGGTGCGCCTTCGGCAAGCGCTTCGTCCATTGTGATCGCCGCCGGGAGCGGCTCGTAATCCACGGCGACATGCTGAACGCCGTCTTCGGCCGCTGCTTCACTCTCGGCCAGCACCATCGCCACCGGCTGGCCGGCGAAGATCACGCGGTCGCGCGCCAGCAACAAGCGGCTGCGTGACGACGGCGCCATGGCGGGCAGATCCTTCGCCGTGAGCACGGCGACCACGCCGGGCGCGCTCAGCGCGCCCTCGACGCGGATGGCGCGAATCCTGGCATGCGCGTACACACTCATCACGAAGCGCGCATGCAGCGTGCCGGGCGCCTTCACGTCCGGCGCGTACTGAAGCGCGCCCGTGACCTTCGCGCGCCCGTCGATCAGCGGCGTGGGGCGTCCGATCGCTTTGTATTCAGTCATGACCTCTTCTCACTCCACAGCGGGCTAACTCTCGCGTTTATGAGGAGCCAGGCATCCCCAGAACTTGTCCTGCGAAGTCCCCGACCGAAGGGAGTGGGGAGCTTGCCGAAGGATGCCGCTCGCACGAGGGCGTGCTCACTCTTCACGGTCCCATTTGAACGGTATGGGGCTTAGAGTATAGCACATAGCCGGAGTCGCAGTTTCAGACTTATAATCTGGAGCTTGGCGACAGCCATATCTGGTGATTGGAGTGCAGGCTTCAGCCTGCTAAGCCCAGATATGGCAGCCTGACCCCACTCCGCTTCGCTACGAGGGCAAGTGAGGCTGCACTCCGGGAATTCGCCAGACTCCAGTTATAATGTATGCTGCGAAGCACTCGCAGCGTACAATCGGGTTGGCGGTGTTTCCGTGAATCGTCTGTTGTATTTGATCATCCTGGCCGGCCTGTTTGCCTTATCGCTGAGTGTGAAAGAGGCTGCGCCCCAGACTGCGGCATACATTTCGCCCGGCGAGCAGGTTACCCAGGCTCTCACCCTCACCTCCACGCCGGCGCAGCCGCCGGAAGCTCCGAGGTATACCGGTATTCGTGGTGGCGCAGCTCAACAGGCAGTCGTCAACTTCACAGAACTGGCCCAGCAAGAGTTGGCCGCAGAATATCGAACTGCAGAACCCATGGTGATCCCTTACCTGCCGATCCCCAGTAACCTACCCGTCACACTTCAGCCCAATCCCCAACCGGCGTCAGCATCAGGTGTATCAGATGTTCCATTGCCCGGCCCGCTCGCGCCTCAATCTCCTGCGCCGGCTTCGAGTTTCCCGGCGTTGGGGGATAACAACACCGTCATACCACCCGATACGCACGGCGCTGCCGGTCCGAACCACCTCATGGTGACGCTCAATACACAAGTGCGCGTCCAGGACCGCTCAGGCGCAGCGCTGACCACCGTATCGCTCCATGCTTTTTGGAGCGCGGTCGCCGGGGGTTCCGGCGTATTCGATCCCAAGGTGTTGTATGACCCTTATGGCGGTCGCTGGATCTTCACAGTCTGTGATGATGCCCAGAGCGCGAATTCGGCGCTGCTCATCGGCGTGTCGCAAACAAGCGACCCGACCGGCAACTGGAACCTTTTTCGGATCGATGCCGACGCCGCAGACCGGGCCTGGGCGGACTACCCCAGCCTCGGGTTCAACAAGGACTGGATCGTTGTGCAAGTGAACATGTTCAACATATCGAACGACAGGTTCAACCGCACGCACATTTACGTCTTCAACAAGGCTAACCTGTACGCCGGCAGCAACGCCGATCATAAGCTCTTCTCCGAGATCAACATGGGCGCCACCCAGGCGCCGGCCATCACGTATGACGGCACGCTTGCTGCGATGTACCTGCTGCAAAACTGGAACGGCAACTCGGGCGGCTCAGGCTACTTGCGCCTGTACACCATCACCGGCGCAATCGGCGCCGAGGTGCTGACTCCGGTGGCTTTCGTCTCCATCCCCAGTCCCTGGGGTTTCAGTGGCTTCGCCAATGGCGGCGATTTTGCGCCCCAGTTGGGTTCGGCGCAGCGCATCCAGACTAACGACGCGCGCATGCAGAATGTGGTCTACCGAAACGGCTCCCTGTGGGCAACGCACACCGTGTTTCTCCCCGCCAACTCGCCCGCCCGCAGCGCCGTCCAGTGGTGGCAGATCGCCCCGGACGGCGCGGTCATTCAGCAGGCGCGCATTGACAATCCCGGCGGCAACTTCTATGCCTTCCCCAGCCTGACGGTGAACAGCGACGGTGACGTGCTGATCGGCTATTCGCGTTTCTCGGCGGCCCAGTACGCCAGCGCGAATTACGCTTTTCGCGCCGCCGGCGACCCGCTCAACACGCTCCGGTCGGATACCGTGCTCAAGGCCGGCGAAGCGTCTTACTACAAAACGTTCGGTGGTGGCTATAACCGTTGGGGAGATTACAGCAACACCGTGGTGGATCCGGTGAACGACCTGGATATGTGGACGATCCAGGAATACGCAGCCCTTCCGTCTGGTGGCTACGATCGCTGGGGCACATGGTGGGGTCGGATCGTGCCGCCCGCAACGCCGACACCGACGCCCACCGCCACGCGCACGTCAACGCCGACAGCGACCAACACGCCAACGCCGATCAACACTGCTACACCAACATCAACCCCAACGGAGGCGCCGACTGCAACAATTGCGCCGATGGATAACTTTGTCTATTTACCTCTCGTTATCCGTCAAGCTGAACCGCCCGGCCAGAGCGGCAGTAGGGCGGCTTTCCATAGCCGCCATTTCAACGGCAGGTAAGAAACCTGCCCGGCTTGTTACCCCCGGCACAAGCGATACAAAAAGCGATAGAAATGCGTCAGACCCCTTGCCAACCTTGGGCAAAGAGTGCTAAAGTGTCTACGAAAGTGCAATGAGTGCTGCCCGAGCCAAGGGGGGAGCATGCAGCAACAAGAATCATTCGGCCAACGCGTTCGGCAGCGGCGCCGGTCGCTCGACCTGACGCAGGACGAGCTGGCGCGCCGCGTCGGCTGCGCCGCGATCACCGTTCGCAGAATCGAAGCCGGCGACCTGCGTCCCTCGCAGCAGATCGCCGAGCGACTGGCGATGGCGCTCGCCATCCCGCTCGACGAGCGCGCCGAGTTCGTGCGCCAGGCGCGTGCGGTCCTGCCCGGTGGGCGCGAGCCTGCCCCGACGCCGACGCCCCAGGTCGCGCCGGAGGAGATCGGCCTGGAAGATCTCAGTGGCCGGGCGATTCGTGGCTACGCGCTGGGCGAGCGCATCGGCGCGGGCGGCTTCGGCGCGGTGTATCGCGCCGTCCAGCCGCTCGTCGAGCGCGAAGTCGCGATCAAAATCATCCTCCCGCAGTACGCCAATCACCTCGATTTCATCCGCCGCTTCGAGGCCGAGGCGCAGCTCGTCGCCCGCCTGGAGCATCCGCACATCGTCCAGCTGTACGACTACTGGCGCGAGCCGGGCGTCGCCTACCTGGTGATGCGGCTGCTGCGCGGCGGCAGCGCAGATGACCTGCTGCACGGCGGCCCGCTGCCGCTCGATACCGTCTACCGCATGATCGATCAGATCGGCGGGGCGCTGCACGCGGCGCACCGGGCCGGCGTCATTCACCGCGATCTCAAGCCCGCTAACGTCCTGCTCGACGAAGACCAGAACGCCTACCTGGTCGACTTCGGTATCGCCAAGAACCTGGGCAACCCGAACCTGGAAGACCTGACGCAGATCGGCGCGTTCATTGGCTCGCCAGCCTACTCCTCGCCCGAGCAGATCCGCGCCGATCCGATCCGTCCGCAGGCGGATATCTACAGCCTGGGCGTGATGATGTATGAATTGCTGACCGGCGCGCGGCCGTTCATGGGGCCGACGCCGCTCGATTACATCCAGCAGCATCTCCAGGTTCCGCTGCCGCCGCTGTCGGCTCACCATGCCGGCCTGCCCGCCGCGCTCGACACGGTCATCGCTCGCGCCACGGCGAAGGACCCGCTCGAGCGCTATCCCGACGTGTTGAGCCTGCTGGCCGATCTCAAGGCAGTGATCAGTGGTCAGTTGCCAGTGATCAGTGGCCAGTTATCAGTGAACAGTGGGCAACTGAAACTGATTACTGATCACCGATTACTGATCACTGATAACCCTTACAAGGGCCTGCGCGCGTTCGGCGAAGCCGACGCCGCCGATTTCTTCGGGCGCGAGTCTCTCACGCAGCAGTTGCTTGCCCGGCTCGGCGAAGGCGGCGATCTGGCGCGCTTTCTGGCCGTCGTCGGGCCGAGCGGCAGCGGCAAGTCGTCGGTTGTAAGGGCAGGGCTTGTCCCTGCCCTACGGCGCGGCGGGCTGCCCGGATCGGAGAACTGGTTCATCGTCGATGTGCTGCCCGGCCCGCATCCTTTGGAAGAGCTCGAAGCCGCGCTGCTGCGCGTCGCCGTCAATCCGCCCGAAAGCCTGCTTGCGCAATTGCGCGAGGACAAGCGCGGCCTGGTGCGCGCGATTCGCCGAACGCTGCCCGCCGACGAGGCAACCGAACTGGTGCTGGTCGTGGATCAGTTCGAGGAAGTCTTCACGCTCGTCGAAGACGAAGCCGAGCGCGCTCACCTGCTCGACAGCCTGGTGACGGCGGCGCTCGACGAGCGCAGCCGCGTCCGCATCCTCGTCACGCTGCGCGCCGACTTTATCGACCGGCCGCTGCGCTACGTCGACTTCGGCGAACTGCTGCGCCAGCGTTCCGAGCTGGTGCTGCCACTTACGCCTGACGAGATGGAGCGCGCCATCGCCGGCCCGGCCGAGCGCGTCGGCCTGGCGCTCGAACCGGGGCTGCCCGAGGCCATCGTCGCCGACGTGAGCGACCAGCCCGGCGCATTGCCGCTGCTGCAATACGCGCTGACCGAGCTTTTCGAGCAGCGAGACGACCACACGCTCACGAAGGCTGCCTATCACTCGATCGGCGGCGTGCGCGGCGCGCTCGGTCGCCGCGCCGAGGAAGTGTACGCAAGTCTAAACGATGCCGAGCAACCTGCCGCCCGCCAATTGTTCTTGCGGCTGGTCACACTCGGCGAAGGCACCGAAGACACGCGCCGCCGCGTGCTGCGGTCAGAGATTGAATCGCTGGCCGATCCAACTTCCAACCTCCAACCTCCAACCTCCAATTACCAATCCCCAATTACCACCGTCATTGAGTCCTTCGGCAAATCCCGCCTCCTCTCCTTCGATCGCGACCTGCAGACGCGCGGGCCAACGGTCGAAGTGGCGCACGAGGCGCTGCTGCGCGAATGGCCGCGCCTGCGCGAGTGGCTGGACGACAGCCGCGCCGATGTGCGGATGCAGCGCTCGCTGGCGGCAGTTGCCGCCGAGTGGAACACAGCGCAGCGCGATACCAGTTTCTTGCTGACGGGCGCCCATTTGGAGCAGTTTGAGGGCTGGGCGGCAATTACCACAGTGGCACTGACGGGTGATGAGCGCGCCTATCTCGACTCGAGTCTAGCCGAGCGCGAACGCACGCAAGCCGAAGAAGCGGAACGTCAGCGGCGCGAGCTGGAAGCCGCACGCAAGCTGGCTGAGACGGAGAAACGACGAGCGGAGGAGCAAACACAATCTGCTAACCGCCTGCGGATACGCAATCGAGTTATCACGGCGGTTGGCGCAATCGCTATTGTACTGGCCGTGATCGCCCTGGTATTCGGCGCGCAGTCCAATCAGAATGCAGTGCAGGCGGAAGCCAATCTGGCCGCGGCGCAAGCCGCCGAAGCGCAAGCCGTCGCCGAGCGGGGACGGGCGGATGAGCAGCGCGATGCCGCGCTCGCTGCGCAGGCCACGGCTGAAGCCGAACGCCAACGTGCGGAGACTGAGAGACGCCTCGCCGCTTCACGTGAGCTGGCGGTGCTGGCTAACAGCACTTTGGAGACGGACCCCGAATTGAGCATCCTGCTGGCAATGCAGGCGTTGGCGACCACGTATACAAAGCAGGCAGAGGAAGCGCTGCACCGGGCGCTGCAAACGTCCCGTATCCAGCGCACCCTGGCAGGTCACACAGACACTGTTGAGGAGGTCGCTTACAGTCCGGATGGAACGCTTCTGGCGACCTCTGGCCAAGACAGGACGGTCAGAATCTGGAATGTGGCGACTGGGCAGGAACGGCTCACGCTGCCCGTGACCGGTAATTATATTAACCGCATCGCCTTTCATAATGACGGAACGCGACTGGCGACGCTCAGCGCGGGCGAGAATCGAGAGAGCCTCGTCGTAACGATTTGGGATGTTATCTCCGGACAGGAGTTGAGTGTCCACGCCTTGCCGGTTCGCCTTGACGAATGGCCGTGGTATTCCATATCACCGGATTGGCGCCGCCTGATAGTCGGATTTGAAAATGGAACAGCCGAAGTGTGGGACATTAGCGCCGCACAGAAGTTACTGACCCTATCCGGTCACGACGACTGGCTCTGGATTGTTGATTTCAGTCCGGATGGCACACGTCTCATCACGGGCAGCCGGGATGGTGTGGTCAAAATCTGGACGTGGGATGCTTCGACGGCGACTGCACAGGAACTACGTTGGTTTGGCCCTTCGGGCGATGGCACTGAATTAGTGTCGCAGGCTGTCAGCCCAAATGGACAATACCTGGCCTTCGGCTACCAAAGTGGACTGGTCCAACTCTGGGACATGACTGTGCCAGAACAGCCGCCGCTTAATCTGACCGGTCATGAGAGAATTGTACAAGGGCTTGCCTTCAGCCCAGATGGAGCGCGAGTGGCCACCGGCAGCCAGGATGGCCTGGCCAAAGTGTGGGACGTGGCGACCGGCGAGAATCTGTTTACACTCGCCGGCCACCACGGCTCCGTCGGAGGGCTTGCCTTCAGCCCGGATGCGACGCACTTAGGATTTGTCCAGAAATAACTTGAACACTTTCTATCACCCATCGCATTCATCAAGCATATTCGTTCAGCTTTCACCATCACTTAATTTTAGGGAGTAGTCCACAACGGGCCATAAAGGGTCACGACGGCTTACAGGAA
>DATEUJ010000116.1:0-3412 GCA_035283185.1 Anaerolineae bacterium
CTCTCACACACCACTGAGCGCGTGGTCTTAGCTTGTCTGAATCCGTCCTGCGATTATAGCCCATCCGCGCGCTCAAGTTTCTGCCCTCATGCATCACGCTTGAGGTGATGGCTATCTCGCAATGACGGCTGAGTAGTTACCTCACCGCAGAGGACGCCGAGAGCGCGGAGCGCCGGAGGTCGTCTTGTGCTCAAGGCGGACACCTGCACCCACCTGCGGTGGCCCCAGGTGCGGTGTGAAAATCCGCCTTAAGCCGAAATTGGATCTACTGAGACTCGCCCGTCACAAGCGGGAAAAACGGTGCTATAATTACCTTGAACTGAATAGTCCAACCGGAGCCGGGTTAAACCCGGCTGAGAGTGCGCTTGCTCAGCGAGGCTATGGCGCAGACGGTCCGAACCTGACGGGTAATGCCGGCGTAGGGAAAAAGACAGACGCGGACCACCCGGCAGCCGGGTGGTCTTTGTTTTCTGGAGACAGCATGCGCGCACTGCTATTCGTCAACGGCTATCCGGTTTCGCGCGAAGTCGTCGCGCGCTGGATGCAACCCGGTGCGATCGTGATCGCAGCCAACGGCGGCGCGCAGAATGCGCTTGACGCCGGCGTCACCCCCGACACGGTCGTCGGCGATCTCGATTCCCTATCCGACTCCGTCCACGCCGACCTCAAGCGCATTGGCGTCCGGTTTCTGACCTACTCCGCGCGCAAGGACGAGACCGATCTGGAGCTGGCGATCGGCCACGCGCTGGAGCGCGGCGCGAAGGAGATCGTGATCCTGAGCGGGCTGGGCGATCGCTGGGACCAGTCGCTGGCGAACATGCTGCTCCTGACGCTGCCCGCGCTGCGCGCCGCGCCGGCGCGCATCGAAGACGGGCGGCATTCGATCCGCGCGATTTCGAGCGGCGTGCAGGCGCGCGTCGAAGGCGCTATCGGCGACACTCTCTCGCTCATCGCGCTAGGCGGTGACGCGCGAGGCGTTACGATCGAGGGCTGCGAGTATCCCTTGCGCGACGCCGTCCTGCCATTCGGCAAGACGCTCGGCATCAGCAATGTGTTGAGCGAGCCGGTCGCGCGCGTCAGCGTGCAGGAAGGAGTCGTGCTGGCAATCCATATCCGCAAAACGTGATGCGTGGTGCGTGTTCCGTAGTTTGTACATCACACGCAACACACAACACCCAATACGCAATAGGAGGTGTTTCACATGAATAAGCGAATTCTCATCCCACTGATCAGCGCGCTTGCACTC
The DNA here is from genome assembly GCA_035283185.1 of Anaerolineae bacterium. Taxonomy (GTDB): domain Bacteria; phylum Chloroflexota; class Anaerolineae; order Fen-1058; family Fen-1058; genus DASSFZ01. The sequence goes on from DATEUJ010000116.1 coordinate 1,247, forward strand.
GTGACATCGGCGTGCGCCGCGCAGCCGGCAACCCCCACCGGCCCGCGCACGCTAACCGTGCTCACGCACGAGTCGTTCGCGCTCAGCGAAGACGTGCTTGAGGAGTTCGAGTCGGCCAACAACGCAACCGTGCAATTCCTCAAGCAGCCGGACGCCGGGCAGGCGCTCAACCGCGCCATCCTGACGAAGGACAACCCAGAGGCCGACGTACTGTTCGGCGTGGACAACACGTTCATGAGCCGCGCGCTGGACGAGGGTATCCTCGAACCGTATCGGTCGCCCGCGCTGGCTGGGATACCGGCCGAGTTTCAGCTCAATCCCGAGAATCGCCTGACGCCGATCGACTTCGGCGACGTGTGCCTGAACTACGACAAGGCGTACTTCGCGGAGCACAATCTCCAGCCGCCGCAGACGCTGGCGGACCTGGCCAGGCCGGAATACAAAGACCTGCTGGTCGTCGAGAATCCTGCCAGCTCGTCCCCGGGGTTGGCGTTCATGCTGGCGACCGTCGCCCGATTCACCGAAGAAAGCTGGCTCGGCTACTGGGCCGATCTGGAGAACAACGGCGTGAAAGTCGTCGAAGACTGGACGACGGCGTACTACACCGAGTTCAGCGCATCGAGCGGCAAAGGCCCCCGGCCGATCGTCGTGAGCTACGCCTCCAGCCCGCCGGCCGAGGTGTTCTTCGCCGAGCCGCCGCTCGAGGAAGCGCCGACGGCGGCCGTCACCGCGCCGCAGACGTGCTTCCGGCAGATTGAATTCGCCGGCATCCTGAGGGGTACGCAGAACCGCGATCTGGCCGAGAAGTGGATCGACTTCATGCTAGGCGTGCGCTACCAGGGAGACCTGCCGCTTAACCAGTTCGTCTACCCGGTGAACCCGCAGGCCGAGCTGCCTGAGGTCTTCGTCAAGTACTCACAGATCGCGCAGGAGCCGGCGAACCTCCCGCCAGAGGCCATCGCCGCGAACCGCGACCGGTGGATCGAGGAGTGGACGGAGACGGTGTTACGATAAAGCCAACAGTGAGAGGGCGACTGCTTGGCAATCATGCCCTCTCTTCCTTCCACACCATTCATCTCCCGCAGGGGGTCATGGGTGGGTGATTAATCATCGCCCGATCGACTTCAGGTCGTGGCGCATGATGGGGCGAGATGGCGTATGCCGCGCCACGGTCTTGAAGCCGGCGCGCGCGAAGGTGGAGGCATAACCGGTGAATGTCGAGCCTGGCGACTCGTCCGCATCGCGGGGGTAGGCTTCGAGCGCAGGCGCATTCGCACGCTTGGCAGCTTTCAAGGCCGCCGCGATGAGGGCAGACGTAACGCCCTGCCTGCGATAGCCCCTGCGCACATAGAAGCAGGACAGGCACCAGACTGGGACGTCGTCCACACGCCTGACGCGCCAGTCGTGCTCAAGCCAGGGCAATGAATCTCGCGGCGTCAGTTGGCACCAGCCCACGGCCACGTCGCCCTCGAAGGCGAGCAAGCCTGGGGGCGGACCACGCCTGACGATGTCTCGAAACGCCGCCTTGTTCTTGGCGCGGGGCCTCTTGTGGTAGGCGCTGCCTATCCTCCAGTGCATGCACCAGCAGCCATTACAGGCGCCGTTTGCGCCAAACAGGTCTTCGAGGGCGGGCCATAGATCGGGTGTTAGCAGGCGGATCGTGAGTTTCATCTGCCGTTGCTCCACCACTTGAGAAGACGGGATCTGTTCCGGACGCCGCCGAACGGTCGGGTTCAGGCGCGTTGCGGAGCAACGTCGCCTGCAACCCAGTGTTAGCCCCGCATTATCTACTCAGAGCCCACTGCAAACTCAATTGCCTCATCCATTGTCATGGACCGCCCATCCGCCCAAAGGGACGTGAACTCTTTTTCATCCATGTTCGCTTTCAAATCAGCGACCTCTCTCTCGTACTCTTCGCGTTCCGGAGGAGTCATATCAATTTCAATTTTCTGTCGCAGAGCCTCCGCTGCGCCGAGCAACCGGGTTGCCTTTTCTGTTTGTTCGAGAGACTTGGCGATGAAGGCAAGGCATTCCAATTGATGTGCGACTGCAGAGCGATGCCCCATTCTTTGCCATTCCTTGATCGTCTCGTGGTAGGACGACATCGCCTGGGGGAAATTGCCCTCATAGCGCAGGATGTGAGCCAGATCGCTCTTGACCATATTG
>DATEUJ010000117.1:0-26686 GCA_035283185.1 Anaerolineae bacterium
AGGGAAAGTATTTCGAGCAGCACGAGACGCTCGAGCGGGTGTGGCGCGCCGAGACGCGCCCGGTGCGCAACCTCTATCAAGGGATCCTTCAAATCGGCGTGGCTCTCCTGCAAATCGAGCGCGGCAACGCGCCGGGCGCGATCAAGACCTTCGAGCGCGCATTCCGCTGGCTGGAGCCGTTTCGCCCCTCATGCCAGGAAGTTGATGTGGAGAGACTTCTACGGGAATCGCATGCGGTGTATGAACAAGTCAAACGACTTGGGCCGGAGCGCATCGGAGAAACCCCTCGCTCAAGTTACCCCCATGTCCACTTGTTGGACACGCCCATGTAACCACACAGACACGTAGACACGAAGAAAACTGGAGTGCAGGCTGAAGCCTGCGGCATCTGAAGCGGACTAACCCTAAAGGGGGCTACGCACAGTCCGCACTCCGGCGGTTTTCGGATAGACTCTAAAGGAGACGCGCTTGGACTTTACAAACAAAATCGCCGTCATCACCGGCTCGGGCCGGGGCATCGGCCGCGAGATCGCGCTGCGCTTCGCGCGCGGCGGGGCCGACGTCGTCGTCAACTTCTTCCGCAACCGCGCGCCCGCCGAGGACACCGCCGCCGAGGTCGAGAAGCTCGGGCGAAAGGCTGCCGTCGTCAAAGCCGACGTCGGCGTGCCGGACGGCATCGACAGGCTGATCGGCGAAGCAGAGAAAGCCTTCGGCGGGCTGGACATCCTGATTTGCAATGCCGCATCAGGCTACAACCGGCCGGTGATGGAGCAGAGGATCAAAGGCTGGAACTGGACGCTGAACATCAACGCGCGCTCGGCGCTGTTTCTGGCGCAGAAGGCAGCGCCGCTGATGGAGGAACGCGGCGGCGGCTGCATCGTCAGCATCAGCAGTCTAGGCTCTATTCGCGTGCTGCCCGACTACGTCGTCGTCGGCGCGAGCAAGGCCGCGATTGAGGCCGTCACGCGTTACCTGGCCGTCGAGCTGGCGCCCAAAAACATCGTCGTCAACTGCGTCTCGGTGGGCATCGTGGGGACCGACGCGCTCAAGCATTTTCGTTCGTCGAAAGACGACAACGTGCTGCTGAGCGCCGCCGAGCGGACGCCGGCCGGGCGCATCGTCACCCCGCAAGACGTCGCCAACGTCGTCGCCTTCTTGTGCACACCGGCCGCCGAAATGATCCGGGGCCAGACCATCGTGGTCGATGGGGGATACACCCTGCTGGTGTAGGATGGGCCTCGAAGGAGGTGCTGCCATGAGCAAAATCGGAGTGCATGTCGTCATCGGGCCACGGAATGGATTTGGTGACTTCCTGAGGGAGATCGCCGACGCCGGGCAGACGCTCGCCGTCGTGAAGTGCGTCGACGATTTCGGCGCGGCGTTGGAGGCCAAACAGAAGTTGGGCGGGAATGTACTGACTGTCGCCAGGCTGAACGGGGTTGCCGGGCGGGATATGCAGGCGTGGGAACCGCGTGACTGGTCGAGCGCACAGGAGGCGGCACAGGAGTACTATTCTCTCGTGCGCCCCACGTGGCTACTCAACCCGCACATTGATGCGTGGGAGACATTCAACGAGTTCTCTGCATACTGGGCATGGCAGGGAGAGTTCTACATTGCCATGATGGACCTGGCTGAGGTGGATGGGTTCAAGCTGGTGCTGTACGCCTTTTCCAGTGGCAATCCGCCTGGACTGCCTGACGATCTGTCTGCCGCGCTGGAGTGTGTGCCCGCGTTGCGGGAGGCCAAGAGACGCGGGCACTACTTGTCATCGCACGAGTACGGCGGTGTGAGCATGCCGGTCAATACCCTCAGAGGCACGCAGCCGTACCACGCGCTGCGCTACCGGAGGCTATATCAGGATATGCTGATCCCGAACGCGGCTGACGCGCCGCTGATCATCAGCGAGTGTGGTCAGAGCGCCGGTTACGACTTCATCGGCGCCCACATCTTCATCGAGGATTTGGCCTGGTACGACGCTGAGCTGATGAAGGATAGCTACGTCGTCGGCGCTGCCGCGTGGACGCTCGGCTCATGGGTGAATGCGAATTTCCAGGACGCGCTGCCGGCGATGGCGGAGTATATCGTCACGCATCCGAATCTGGTTGAGCCTCCGCTGCCCTCACTCGAAGTGATCGCGCTCAACCGGCTGGCGTTCGGCCCGCGACCGGGCGACCTGGAGACCTTCCGCGCGCTTGGCCCGACCGACGACGCCCGCCTGCAGGCTTACGTGGATCAACAGCTCAACCCGGCGGCGATCGACGACAGCGCCTGCGATGCGCGCATCGCCGCCGCCGATTTGCCCAGCCTCAATATGACGCTCCCGCAACTGTGGAGCAACTACTATCGGGCGGAGGGCGCCGACCAGAAGAAGCCGGCAAAAGACGTGCGCGCCGCGACCCTCATCCGCGCCGTGTACAGCCAGCGCCAGTTGCTTGAAGTGCTCGTCGATTTCTGGCGCAACCATTTCAACGTGTACGCCTGGGACGATTCATACGCCAGTTCGACCTGGGCGCATTACGACCGCGATGTGATCCGCGCGCATGCGCTGGGCAACTTCCGCCAGATGCTGGAAGCCGTCGCCACCAGCACTGCCATGCTGTATTACCTCGACAACTATGTCAACCAGGACGGCGGACCCAACGAGAATTACGCGCGCGAACTGTTCGAGCTCCACACGCTGGGCGCGGAGAATTATCTGGGCGTGGGCGATCAGAACGCGGTTCCGGGCTATCCGAACAACCCAATCGGCTACGTGGACGACGACGTGTACGAGGCGACGCGCTGCTTCACCGGCTGGCGCGTGAACGATGGATCGTCGAGCGCGCCGCGAGACGATGGGACGTTTCTGTATTACGAGGCATGGCACGATCGCTTCCAGAAGACCGTACTCGGCAAGTACATTCAGGAGCACCAGCCTGCGATGAAGGACGGGCGCGACGTGCTGGACACCCTGGCCGCCCATCCGGGCACGGCACGCTTCATCTGCCGAAAACTGTGCCGGCGACTGATCGGCGACGACCCGCCGCAGTCGGTCGTCGACGCCGCCGCCGCCGTGTTCACCGCGCAGCAAAACGCGCCTGATCAACTGAAGCAGGTCGTCCGCGCGATTGCGCTGTCGCCGGAGTTCCGCACGACGTGGGGTCAGAAGATCAAGCGCCCCTTCGAGGCAGCCGTCAGCATGCTGCGCGCCGTCAACGCCGAGTTCGGTTTGCCGCCAGACGAGAACTTCCAACACTACTACAGCCGGATGGGCCAGCCGCTCTTCGAAAGAAGGACGCCCGATGGTTATCCTGACGTCAGGACAGCGTGGGCTAACACCACGTCCCTTCTCTACCGCTGGCGTTTCTGCTACTACATGATCAACGGCTCGATCAGGGGCACCCGCGTAGACGTTGCCAGCCAGATGCCTGCCGGACTGACGACGCCAAACGCAATCGCCGATTATTGGATCGATCGGCTGCTGGGCCGACTGATGGGCACACAGAGTCGCACCGAAGTGGTCAACTTCCTGGCGCAGGGAGCCGATCCCTCGATCGGGCTGACCGGCAGCCAGATCGCGGAACGGCTGCCTCGCTTGGTCGAACTGATCCTGATGTCGCCCGATTTCCAGTGGCGCTAGTGGCTTGACTATCCTTGACAAGGAGTCGACTATGCCAGCGAGGACACTCACCCGGCGCGGATTCCTGATCGGCTGTACGGCGGCGATCGCGGGAATGGCGGGCGCTCGCCTCACCCGCATGGCCTTCGCCGATCCAACCAGCCCGGCCTCGGCCAACGACGAAATTCTGATTGTGATCTTCCTGCGCGGCGGGTGGGATACGCTGAACGTCGTCCCGCCGATTCACGGCGACGACCGTGCGTATTACGAAGCGGCGCGAACGACGCTCAAGGTGCCAGCATCGGGAGTGGGAGCGGCGATACCGCTCAACGGCCAGTTCGGACTGCACCCGTCGATGGCGCCGCTGCACGGCCTGTACCAGTCCGGCCAGCTCGCGATCGTGCATGCCGTGGGATTGACATCGGACACGCGCAGCCACTTCGACGCGATGCAGTTCATGGAACTTGGCACGCCGGGCGTCAAGACCACGACCACAGGCTGGATCACGCGCCATTTGCAGAGCGCGCCGACCCTGCCCGACCCGATTCTGCTGCCGGCATTGTCCGCCGGAAGCGCGCAGGCCACCTCTCTTCTGAGTTTTCCCGACGCCGTCGCCCTGAGCAGCCCGTCTTCCTTCAGGTTCGCGGGCAACTCAAAGTACCGAGAATGGCAGCGACAGGCGCTTCGCAGCATGTACACTGGCAGCACCTGGCTGCATCAGGCCGCGGCCCGTACGCTCGACGTCGCAACGGCGATCGAGGCGGCGAATCCATCTACTTACACGCCGGCCAACGGCGCGATATATCCGTCCGAATCTCTCGGCGACAGCCTCCAGGTGGTGGCCCAGATGATCAAACTTGACTTCGGGCTGCGCGCGGCGACGATCGACATGGGTGGCTGGGATACGCACGAACATCAGGGCGTCTCGCCCGGCAGCTACATGCCCAAACTACTTGACACGCTGGCGCGCGGCATGGCCGCCTTTTACACCGACCTCGACGGATGCGGCGCGGGAGCGCATACCCGTCGCCTGACCATCGTGGTGATGAGCGAGTTCGGCCGGCGGCTTCGCGAGAACGCGAATGGCGGCACCGATCACGGCCACGGCAGCGTGATGCTCGCGCTGGGCGGCAGCGTGAACGGCGGGCAGATCTACGGGACGTGGCCCGGTCTACACGCCGATCAACTGTATGACCACGCAGATCTCGACGTGACCACCGATTATCGACGCGTATTGAGCGACATCCTCACCCGGCGTCTGGGCAATCCCAACCTGGACTTTGTCTTCCCCGGCTACACGGGCTATCAGCCAATGGGCATCGTGCGCGAGACGCCGCCTCCAACGCCCCCACCCGATTTGCCGTATCGCATCTTCCTGCCGACGGTTTCCCGCTGCTGACCTTAGAACCTATCCGAAGACCCCGTAGCATCGGGCCTTGTGCCCGCCGCCCACAAGGTGCGAAATCTGGACTTAGCTGGTATAATAGGCGCAGCCGGGTGGACAGTGGGATGCGGATGACTCGCGGGGGGCGGGCGTCCGCATTTTGTTTGTCGCTGATGGCTTATTGCCTATCACTTATCGCACATCGCCTGTCGGCGGTCTAATCACGCTTCATAGATCACACATCACGTCTCACGTTTCACGCATCACGTTTCACTCGTCACGTTTTACTCATCTCCGCCATGAATCAACAACCTTCATCCCTCCTCCCTCCTCCCTCCTCCCTCCGCTGGTGGGGCTGGGGCACGCTCGATCGATCTTACGATCTGGATCGGCGGCCAAACTTCTGGCCGTTTCTTCGCAAGCGGCTGGGCGTGAGCGGTGAGGTGACTTGTCCTCCGGTCAAACTCGATGCCCTCAGCCTGCCCGAGCCGCGCCTGTCGCAGCGAGACTTATCTGACCTGCGGCGCATCTTCGGCGACGACGGCGTGCGCGTCGATCGATTGAGCCGCATCCTGCACGCCTACGGCAAATCGTATCGCGACCTGATTCGCATCCGGCGCGGCGAAGTGGCTCACCCGCCCGATGCCGTCGTCGATCCGGGCGACGAAGCGCAGATCGGCGAGCTGTTCACTTGGGCGAAGCGAAACCGCGCGAGCCTCATTCCTTTCGGGGGCGGCAGCAGCGTCACCGGCGGCGTCGAGCCTGCTGAGAAACCGGCTGATACTCCGACTATCACTCTCGACCTCGCGCGTCTCAACCGTGTTCTGTCGATCGATCGAGCCTCGCACACGGCGACTGCGCAGTGCGGTATCCTTGGTCCCCATCTCGAAGCCGCGCTCAACGCCGAAGGATTCACGCTCGGCCACTTTCCGCAGTCGTTCGAGTTCTCGACGCTCGGCGGATGGATCGCAACCCGCTCGGCCGGGCAAACGTCGGCCGGCTACGGGAAAATCGAGGACATGATCGAGCGCGTGCGCGCGATCACGCCGCGTGGGTGCATCGACGTGAAGCCGCTGCCGGCATCCGCTGCCGGGCCTGACGTGCTGCAGATGCTGATCGGCTCGGAAGGCGCGTTCGGCGTGATCGTCGAGGCGACGGTGCGCATCCGGCCGCTGCCGAGCGCGCGCGATTATCGCGGCGTGCTGTTTCACTCTTTCGAAGACGGCGTCGAGGCGATTCGGGAGCTGATGCAGCGCGGCGTCGAGGTCGCCATGGCGCGCCTGTCGGACGGCAGCGAAACAGAAATGTCGATCGCGTTGGCGCGCGCGCCGTCGACACGCGGCGCGCGCCTCGGCATGTACGCGGGTCTATGGCTCGTCCACGGGCGCGGGTACGACTTCGACTCGAGCTGTCTGATGGTGTTGGGCATCGAAGGCGAGCAAGCCCGCGTGAAGCGCACCAAGAAGGCAGCGCTCGGCGTGTGCAAGCGCCATGGCGGGATGAACGTGGGGCGAAGCGTCGGGCGCGCCTGGCTGCGCGAGCGCTTCGCCCTTCCTTACCTGCGTGACGACCTGCTCGATCGTGGTATCATGATCGACACAGTCGAGACGGCCACGACGTGGAGCAACCTGCTCGGCGTGTATCACGCGCTGAATGACGCGCTGGAGCAGGCCATCGCCGCGACGGGCGCGGCGCCGCTCGTGATAACCCACGTGTCGCATGCGTATCGAGACGGCGCGTCGCTGTACAGCACGTTCATTGGAGCGCAGCGCGGCGACCCGATCGAGCAATGGTGGTCGATCAAGCGCGCCGCGACGGAAGCCATCCTGGCGCACGGCGGCGCGCTCAGCCACCACCACGGCGTTGGCCGCGATCACGCCACATGGCTGGCCTGCCAACACGGCGCATTAGGTATCGAGGCACTCCGTTCCATGAAAGCGACTTTCGACCCGGACGTGCTCTTGAACCCCGGGGTGTTGGGGCTGGGGTTGGAGGTTAGAGATTGGAGGTTGGAGATTGGAGGTTGGAGATTGGAGGATTTTGAAGTTTGAGATTTGGATTTTGGACTTTGGAGTTTGGACTTTGCCTTTAGATCCAGCCACCGATATCAACGTTTGGCGCTTCGACGCCAGCATCCTACTTGGAATGCTCGCGGTAGTCGGCGCGTATTCGTATGGCGTGATCGTCCTGCGCAGGCGGGGTTTGTCGGGCGAGGAGATTGCCGGCCGTCACGTGTTCTTCTTCGCCCTCGGCGTGCTGGTATTATTCCTGGCGCTCGCTTCACCCATCGACCATATTGGGGAGAAGTATCTGTTCTCGGTTCACATGGTCCAGCATATCCTGATCGCGATGGTCGCGCCGCCTCTGATTTTGCTCGGAATCCCGCGCTGGATGATGCAGTCGGTCCTCGACTTCTTCCGCATCGGCTCGCTGGTCAAATTCGTGACACACCCGGTGCTCGCCTACGTCGCCTTCAACGTGACGCTGATCGCCTGGCATCTCCCGGCGCTGTACGAAGCCGCGCTGCGCTATCCGGTCGTCCACGTCGTCGAGCACACATGCTTCATCGGCACGGGCTTCCTGTCGTGGTATCCGGTGATCGACCCGGCCGGGCAGCACGCGCGATTCCACCCGCTGGCGAAAGTCCTATATCTGTTCCTGTTCGTCATCCCCAACGGTGTGCTGGGGGCCGCGTTCTCGTTCGCGCCGCAGCCGATTTACGCGACCTACGCCGAAGCGCCGCGCCTGTGGGGCTCGACCGTCATGGGCGATCAGGCCGTCGCCGGCGGCATTATGTGGGTTCCGGGCTGGGCCGTGTACTTCGTCGCATTGTCGATCGTATTCGCGGTGTGGATGCAGCACGAGGATCGGGCCGGCGCCGAACAAGCCAACTCGTCGTCAAGGTGAGGGCCTATCTGAACAGGGTTAGGATTTAACCACCCATATGCCCATCGCCACTCCTTCTTCGATGAAAGACACCTCCGCGTCACGACCCTTCTCCTCGGCCACGCGCGCCGAGAACCTGGAATGGCTCGCCCGTGAGCATTTCGATATTTTGATCATTGGCGGCGGCATCACCGGCTGCGCAGCCGCGCGGGACGCGGCGATGCGCGGCTATCGCGTCGCGCTCGTCGAGAAAGAGGACTTCGCGTCTGGCACATCGTCACGATCGTCGAGGCTCATCCACGGCGGGCTGCGCTATCTCGAGCACCGGCAGTTCGGGCTGGTGCGCGAATCAGTCGTCGAGCGCGCGCGGCTGCTGCGCAACGCGTCGCGCATCGTCAAGCCGCTTTCGTTCGTATACCCTGTCTACCGCCGCCGCTATCCGCGCTATGCCGTGCTCTCCATCGGGCTGTGGCTGTACGACCTGATGTCGATCGGTGGCAGGCGCGGGCTGCCTCGCCATCGCATGCTGCGCGCCGACCATCTTGCCGAGGTCGAGCCGCTGGTCGCCGCTTCCCACATCGCCGGCGCGGGCTATTATTACGACGCGACGACCGACGATGCGCGCCTGACGCTGCTCACGGCGAAGGCAGCGCACCACGCCGGCGCGATCGTCGCCAACTATGCTCAGGCCGTCGGCCTGCTGAAGGCCGGCAGCCGAATCGCCGGCGCGCACGTGCGCGACGTCTCGTCGGGCCACGACCTGGAAGTGAAAGCCCGAGTCGTCGTCAACGCGGCCGGGCCGTGGGTCGACCGGGTTCTGGGGCTGGACGCGCCGTCCGAGCGCCCCGTGCTCCGCCCGACCAAAGGCGCGCATCTGGTCGTGCCGCGCGCCAGACTGCCCATCCGCAGCGCAATTGCAGTGCGCTCACCGCGCGACCGGCGCGCCATGTTCCTCGTTCCGTGGAGCGATTTCGCCATCGTCGGCACAACCGACACGGACTACGACGGTCGGCCGGAAGACGCCGTCGCCGACCGCGACGACTGCGCGTACCTCCTGGAAAGCGTTCGCGGATTGGCGCCGGAAGTGCGGCTCGACGAAGCGGACGTGATCAGCACGTACGCCGGAGTGCGCCCGCTGATCGCCGTCGAAGGGAGACGCCCCTCGTCTGTGTCGCGCGAGCATGCGATCGTCGAATCGAAGTCGGGGCTGATCACGATCGCCGGCGGCAAGCTGACGACGCACCGCGCCATGGCCGAGCAGCTCGTCGATCGCGTCCAGGACAAGCTACTGCGCGACTCGGGCATCGCGCGGAGATTGGCGTGCCCGACGGCAAATGCGCCGCTGGCCGCGTCGGGCGACATCGCCCTGCCCGATCTGCCGGAGAAGACGGCGGCCTATCTGGTCGAGGCGTACGGCGCGGACGTCATCGAGGTCGTGCGCATTGCGGGAAGCACCGTGGGCTGGACCGACCCGATCGTGCCGGGCCTGCCCTACCTTCGCGCGGAGGCGATCTATGCCGCCGAGCACGAGATGGCCGTGACGCTGTGCGACTTTCTCATGCGGCGCACGCACATCTTGCACGAGGCGCAAGACGGCGCGCTGCTTCACGCCGGCGCGCTCGCCGCCGATATGGGGGCGATACTGGGTTGGGATGACGAACGGATGCAGCGCGAGGTTGCGGAATACGAGAAGCAAGTGATGCTGGCGCGGGCGTTTCGCTAAACAGGAGACTTCCGAAGTCTTGACCGTGACCTAACCTTTGAACTCCGCTTCATCCGGCAGCGAGCGAACTTCGGACTCAGGGAACGCCTGCTCGCCGCGATGGTACAGCACGTCGCTCTCGCCGTCGTATTCGTAGCGGCGTCGATGCCAGCCGCCGTGGGGATTGGGGCGAAAGACCAGGTCGAACAAAATCGTGCTGGATTCAGGTATTTCCTTCACGTCGACGATCCACGCCGGGCGAGCCGGTCGCGCGACGACGGAGACCTTCTTGTTCCGGCGCTGCTTCAAACCGGCCATGTCCACGGCTGATTGTGCCGAAGTGGAAGCCATACACTGAGCCTCGCCCGTATGCAAATCGCGCCGAAGTATACTCCAATCCGCCGATTCCGCCAACGACTGACATGTTGCACATGTTGCACGTGCATACTCGCGGGCAGTCGAAGGGTGCGGCCTGGATCGGCACGTAGGCGTGCCTCTCGTCAGTGCTCTCAGCGTGCTCAGCGTCTCAGTGGTGTGATTTGACGATCCAGCCTGATCTGAGGTATGATAACCGCCGCTTCGAATCCGTTTCAGGGAGTACAAGACATAATGAAGGTGCTGCTCACGCGCGACGTCGACAAGCTGGGCAAGGCCGGCGCGCTCAAGACGGTCGCCGACGGTTACGCGCGCAATTACCTGATCCCGCAGGGCCTGGCGGTGTATGCCTCGCCGGGCGCGCTCAAACAGGTCGAGACCATTCGCAGGATGGAACAGAAGCGCCAGACGCAGCTTGCGAACGAGGTGGCCACGGTCGTCGATCGGCTCAATGGCGTCACTCTGAAGTTCCAGGCGCGCGCCAGCGAGACCGGCAAGCTATACGGATCGATCACGACCAAGCAGGTCGTCGAGGCGCTCGAAACAGAGATCGGCGCCGCGATCGACAAGCGCAAGCTCGACATGCGCGAGCCAATCCGCAGCCTGGGCCTGCACACGATCCGCGTCCACCTGGCGACCGATCTGAACCCGAGCTTCGACGTGCTGGTCGAGCGCGAGGCGCTGGCCGGCCCCGAAGCGGGGAGCGCCGTCGAACCGGAAACAGAAGAGCAGACCGCCGAGGCCGAAGCCGAAGCATGAGCGCGAACGTGAACGCCCTGGAAACCGCCGCCGTCCATCGCCTGATCAAAACCGTGCGCTGCCCGCAGTGCGGCCACGCGTTCGACGCCGACGACGTGGCGGTGCTCGATCATCGGCCGGATGAATGGCTGCTCGACGTGGTGTGCCACGCCTGCGCGTCGCACGGACTGGTGCTTGCCGAGATCGAAAAAGCGGCGCGCGCGCCGATCGATCGCGCCGAGGTCGAGGAGTGGCGGCGCTTCCTGCGCCACTTCCGGGGCGACATGCGTGAACTGCTGGGAGAGTGAGCTGAGCCGCGTGAGAGTCCAGCCGTCGGCCTGCCGCGCCCGCCGATGGCTTTACCGTGCAAAGACCCGGGTATGAGCGACGTCGGCCGCCAACTGCGCAAAGCGCGCGAAGAGAAAGAGTTGAGCCTCGAGCAGGTTCAGAAAGCCACGCGCATCAAGCGCGTTTACCTCGAAGCCATCGAGGCCGATCGTCTCGACGATCTGCCCGGGCCGGTGCAGGCGCGCGGCTTCGTCCGCTCGTACGCCAGCCACGTCGGCCTCGACCCCGACGCAGTGCTGGGACGGCTCGACGGCGTATTGAGCCAGGCGGTCGCTGCGCCACTCCCGTCGCCGCGGGCGACGAGCAAGCCGGTAGCCGGCTCGACGCGCCCGGTGGCGGCACCCCGCCCCGTCGCTCCGCCCCGCCCCACCCCTGCTCCGCGTATCTCGACGGAATCATCGTTCCCCCTGCCGCTGCCGATTTTGATCGCCGGCGCGATCGTCCTGTTCGTCATCGGCGGCCTGTTGCTGATCCAGGCATTCCGCGCCGAAGCGCCCGCGCCGGCGCCGACGCTGCCGGCCAGCGTCCCATTATCGGTCAGCCAGACAGCTGAGGCGACGCCGACCGCGCCGCCGACCGCGCGCGTATCGGTCACGCTGACGCCGAGCGAGCACGTGTGGGTGCGCGTGACGCACGACGGCCTCACCGCCTTCGAAGGCTTCATGGAACCGGGCCAGTCCCAGACGTGGGAAGCCGGGCAGCAAGTCATCGTCGAGACGGGCAACGGCGCGGCGCTCAGCGCGACGGTCAACGGCGAAGACGTCGGCGTGCTCGGACCGCGCAACCGCGTCGCCGTGCGCGCCTGGGGCGTCGAAGGCGAAGTGACGCCCGCGCCGACGGCCACTCCCGCCCCGCCCCCGATAGCCGAACCGACGGCGACACCCGCTCCGTAGGCGGAGATTATCGATCAGAGCCGGGCAATACGCTATCGGCCATCTGCCATCTGCCAATGAAGTCCGGTAACTATTATCTTCTCTCGCTCGGCTGTAGCAAGAACACAGTCGATTCCGAAAGCGTGGCGCAGTTGCTGAATCGATCGGGCTACCGGGCCGTCCCGGAGCCGGGCGACGCGTCGATCTTGATCGTCAATACGTGCGGCTTCATCGGCCCGGCGCGCGACGAATCGATCCGCGCGCTGCGCGAGCTGGCTGAATCCAAGTCGAAGCAGCAGTTGCTTGTCGCGGCGGGCTGCCTGTCGCAAATCTGGGGGCCACGGCTCGCGCAGGAAGTCCCGGGCCTCGACGGCGTCATCGGCACACGGCGCTGGATGGACATCGTCGAGTTCGTCGATCGCCTGCGCGGGCGCAGACACACGGAGCCGCTGTATCACCTGCCCGAAGAAGCGAAAGTCGTCGGGGCAGACGACCACGGCGTCCTGCGCGCCGCCGTCGCCGGAGCGAGCGCATACGTCAAGATCGCCGACGGCTGCCGTAGGCCGTGCGCCTTCTGCTCGATCCCGCTTATCAAGGGCACCGCCGTCAGCCGCCCCCCGGAATCGATCGTCGCCGAAGCCCGCGCGCTCGCGAGGCGCGGCGTGAGCGAAGCCATCTTGATCGCGCAGGACCTCACCGACTACGGGCGCGATCTCGGCATCGAAGACGGGCTGCCGAGGCTGCTCGAAGCGATGTGCGACGCCGCGCCCGAATTAAAGTGGATCCGCCTGATGTACGCCTACCCCGGCGCGGTGAGCGACCGGCTGATCGAAGTCATGGCGACTCGGCCGCAGGTCTGCCACTACCTCGACATCCCGCTGCAGCACGGCCACCCGGCGACGCTGCGCCGCATGCGCCGCCCGGCGAACGTCGACTGGGTGTACCGCACGCTCGGCAAGCTGCGCGCGGCGATGCCCGTCATCGCTATCCGCACGACGTTCATCGTCGGCTACCCGGGAGAGACCGAAGGGGAATTCGAGGCGCTCCTGAAGTTCGTCGAGGACTTGCAGTTCGACCGGGTCGGCTGCTTCAAGTACTCGTTCGAGCCGGGCACGGAGTCGGCCAGGTTGGAAGGCCACCTGCCGGAGGAAGTGAAAGAGGAGCGATACGAGCAGTTGATGGAGACGCAGCAGCGCATCTCGCTCGCGCGCAACCAGGCGCAGGTCGGGCGGACGCTCGACGTGCTCGTCGAGGGGCACGGCGACGGGCTGACGCTCGGGCGCACCTACCGCGACGCGCCCGAGATCGACGGCATCGTGATCCTGGAAGGCGCAGCGCCGCTCGGCGAGTTCGTGCCGGTGAAGATTTCCGGCGCGATGACATACGACCTGACCGGCGCGGTCACAATTCGGGACGCGGCCGTCGTCGGCGTCGAGCCAATCGGGTGAAGCTCACCCGGCTGCCTGACCCAGCAGGAGCATAAGAACGGTCGCGGCCAGCACCACCTCGACCACCCCCACGTCGGCGCGCTTTTGCCCGTTCGACCGCGCGCACAGCAGCAGGAATCCCAGCATCAAGACCAGCACCAGCTCCATGTCGCCCTCCTCCGCGTTCTGTTCGTCTATATCGGAGACGGCGAAGACGGCGATGGAGTTCCCCGGTGGTCTGCACGAGCACAATGCTTGACTTGGCAGTCGATCTGGCATAGACTCTTACCCAAGACTGGAATGGAGCGTCGCGTATAACGCCCCCGCGGGGAACCGCGCACAGACAGCAACAGCAGTCCAGGCTTCCCTCACCAAAAATATGGATCGGCCTCCGCGACAGAACATATCTATCTACATCGTCCTCATAGAAACACTGTTGCTGTTTGTCTCTGGAATCCTGAGCAATAAACTTGCGGAACTCATTCAGATTCCAAATGTCACTGTATGGGTCACTGCTTTCATCGTTTTAGCGGCTCTGCTGGTGGTCGCCTATCTCAAGTTGCATGTTTCAAGCCCAATGGGCAGACAGGCCACATCTGTGCGACCGAGGCTGTTCCGACTAACGCAGAAGAGAGTAGATAGTCTGATATTCTGGCTATGGTATGGCTCAAGTGCTCTGTTCTTCACATGGGGAACCATCAACTGGAGTCTTCGGATGAGCGGAGATTGGACAGGATGGCTGCTTGGCGTTACCGTTATCTTGATACTGCTAACCGCGCCCAAGTTGCTTGACATGACGATAAGGCAAGGCTATAGGCTGTGGCCTCTCGCTACTTGTTGGCTTACGGCCTTGATGTTCGGCTTGATCGGAACTATTGCCAGTGCCCAGCCACAATTGCTTGATCAGTACTTTCTCGTATTCGCAATTTTCTTTTCGGTTTTGGTGAATGGCATGAAATTCTCAATACTGGTTCACGCCTTGGACACTTCCTTTAAGCCGTGGTACAACCGATTACCGAAGGAATAGCGAAAGGCTCATCTTTGACCGCGTCCAGGCCGCTGTGGCCGACCAGCTTCTTGGCGCTCGGGAAACTCGTCACGTCGCGGATGGCGGACAGCACGGTCATCGCCGTCGGCAGCCCGAGGTCGGGCACCTGCCCTCGCTGCTACGGCGGTGCCCTTCCCTTCTCACATGCATCTCAATTTGAGGTGAGCAATGTCACTTACGGAACTCTGGCTTCATTCGCGCAACCAGCTCGACGGCAAACAGGTTCAACAGATCATTGCGTTTGCAGGTGAAGGCAAATTACGCGACGGCAATGTAGCATCGCAAGAATTCAGGGACTTCCTCTCGCATATACCATCAAGCCTGCTTGGACAGTACGTGGATCAGTGCCTCAATGATTCGTTTCCTGATTCGGGGCTAGTGCTTCAGGACATTGTCAATCAAATTGGGCACCGTCTCGGCTTTTCAGTCACTGACGGTAGGTATAGAGGCTCAACAGGACAGGTCGGTTACGATGGCACCTGGAGGTTTCCTGATGGTCATACGGTAATTGTGGAGGTGAAAACGACAGATGCTTACCAGATCGACCTTGACAAAATCGCGAAGTACCGCCGCGATATGATTAGTCAAGGCATAATCACGGAAGAAAACTCCTCGATACTGATTGTCATCGGTAGACAGGATCGAGATACTGCTGGTCTCGAAGCTCAGATTCGGGGCTCGCGGCACGCCTGGAATTTTCGTCTGATTAGCGTTGATGCTCTCCTACGCCTCATGTCACTGAAGGAATCCGTCGAAGACCCTAAAATCATCCTCCGTATTTCTGCAATTCTAATTCCACGTGAGTTCACCAAGCTCGACGAGATTATTGATATAGTCTTCTTTACAGCAGAAGACGTGAAACAGGAAGAGCCTGTGGAAGGCGAGATATATACAGATGAAAGCGATGCCGAATTATCAGTAAAACCAGTGTCGTTCTATGATGCCTGCATAGAGCGAATCGAGAGACAACTCAAGAAATCCCTTGTGAAACGGTCTCGCACTACGTACTCATCGCCCGATGACTCTGTTCGCGTCATATGCACGATCTCGAAGGCACATGAGAGAGGCGATCAAACGACCTATTGGTTCGCCTTCCACCCAGTTCAGAAGGATTTCCTGGAGCAGACAGCAGGCTCTAGTTTTGTCGCTTTTGGATGCGGTTCAGAACAGATGATAGTATTCATACCATTCCTCGAGTTCGTAGACTGGCTTGACCAGATGAACACTACGCGCGATGAACAACGACACTATTGGCACGTCACCATTGTTTATGACCGGGACAATCTTACACTCCACCGCAAGAGGGGTACAGCACGAATCAACCTAAACAAGTATCTTGTAAAAGCATAGATCGGGTACCTACGTATATCGTTGGCGCGGCCTGCTCATTAAAGCAACCGTGAGCGCGAGCGCAGTGAAACATGGCCATTCACTCGCTTCGCTGCACGGCCGAGGTTGTCTGGCGACTGCCGAGAAAGGACGCAAGAAGGCGTATGGCTCACAAAAAAATCGCTATGGAACATGATAAGAAGATCGCTCTAGTCGCACACGACAACAAGAAACGCGACCTGGTGGAATGGGCCCAATATAACCGCGATCTCCTGGCGCACCATCAAGTGTATGCGACCGGCACCACCGGCGAGATCCTGGAACAGGAGCTGGGCTTCACCATCACGAGACTCCAAAGCGGCCCTTTGGGCGGTGATCAGCAAATCGGCGCCAAGATTGTCAATGGCGAAATCGATTTTCTGATCTTTTTCTGGGATCCGCTCGAACCCCTGCCGCATGATCCCGACGTCAAGGCCCTCCTGCGCATGGCCGTGGTATGGAATATTCCGATTGCCTGCAATCGGGCTTCGGCTGATTTCATGATCTCCTCGCCTCTCATGGATGGCGAATACGATCGTCTGGTGCCCGATTATGAGGGATATCGCACTCGAAAGATAGACTGGGGTGAAGGCGCAGGTCACGGCGCAGGGGACGGCGTCGAAGGTGGGGCATAATATTGATGAAGCCATCGAGGAAAGCCTTCGCCTACATCCTGCGACACAACTCAAACCGGGCGCCTCAGCTACTCATTCTTTCGTTCGCGCTCGACCCGACATTGCCACTGCGGCTGCCCGGCGGGACGCTGCACGACGACGAAGACCCCTTCACCGGCCTGATCCGAGAGCTGCGCGAAGAAGTCGGGCTGGACAAGCTCAATGTGATTCGTAAGCTGGGTATCCGGCACTATTACAAGGAGTACATCCAGGCCGACGTAGAGCGGCACGATTACCTGCTGCAAGCCCCGGAGGGCCTGCCCGATTCTTTCTCATACGTCGTTCAAGGCGAAGGTAGGGATTCAGGCGCGATATTCAACTACCGCTGGATCAGCTCTCAGGAGATAGACCGCGTCGATTGGGAGTTTCGCGAGGATATGACGCCAGATTACATCCCGGAGTTTTTCGCCCGTTAAGCGACAACCCGCTGCGCCCGCCGGCGCAGAACAAGCCCGACGCCAATGAGCGCCACGGCCAGCAGCGCGCCGCCTGCCAGGACGTAAGGCATAGGCACGTCTACGCCCGTCTTTGGGGGGACTCCCGGCTCGCTCCGCAGCTTGAGAAGCTTGCCCTTGTTGTCAAGCTCGAACCAGGTCGTCGAGCAGCTCGCATAGTAGTAGGTTGGCGAACTGGGGCAACTGATCTCGGCGAAGAAATAGCTGCCCGCCGCGTAGTTGCCGGCCGCCAGACCGCCCTGCACTTCGGCCAGGCGGGCCGCCATCTGATCATCCGCCGTCACCAGCCACGGCGCTTCGAGTGTGCCGTTGCGAGTCTTGCCCGCGCCGAGGTTTTGATTGTTCGTGGCGGCGCACGTTTTGTCGGCGGACGTTAGGCACGGCGTAGGGTCCTCGGCCAGGGCGGGCAAGACCCACATCAACGTTGCAGCCAGGACCATCAACGGGACGAGCAGCTTGAGGCGCGACATGTGTTTTCTCCTCTCATCATGCACTTTGCCACGGTACACCATGCCCTGCACATCGAGCCGCGCGTGATGGGGAAGGATAGGTTTGACCTATTCTAGCATCGCGTCTATTATCTTACAAGACAAGCCTCGATCCTCTGGTGATTACCTACTGGATTTTGGCAAAATACGGGAATCGAGCCTTTAGGCGGACGCACTTGGCGGCCAACACCGGCTAAAGCCTCGACTCCGACCCAAGATATGGGCACTTGCCCAATATGGCTCGGAACGATTCCGCAGGCAGTCAGAAGCGCACAATGACGATCGGCTCGTGGCTGATTTACATCGGCATTGGCCTGCTCGTGTGCCTGGGAGGCGTCTTCGCCTACGGCTATTTTGAGACGTGGGCGGCGCAGCAGCCGCAAGCCCTGGTCTCGAATCAAGAGAGCGGGCCGGAATCTGGCCCACTGACGGCGCTGCCCGGCATCTCGCCGGCGCGGCCTGCGCGGATCGAGATACCCGGCATCGGCGTCAACCGCGCCGTCGTGACGATGGGGTTGGTGAACCGGGGTGAACAGGTCGAGTGGGATACGGACAGCCTGTTCGCCACGTCGAGTCGACCTGATCTGGTCGGACATCTCGAAGGAACGGCGAACCCGGGCCAGCCCGGCAACATCGTGCTGGCCGGACACAACTACAACCGAGGCGTTTTCAACTGGAGCGGCGTATTCTATTCACTTGGAACTCTGCAGCCAGGGGACCTGGTATATCTCGTCGATGAGAACGACGTGCGATTCACCTATCGGGTCGATCAAGTCGATCAGCTTCCGTGGCCTGCGGCATCCGCCGACGTGGCGCTGGCGCACATCAAGCGCCTGGGGCCTTCGCCCGACGAGAGACTCACGCTCGTCACGTGCAGCGGAGGCACGATCGCGCCGTTTCCGGCGAGGGTGTACGTCACGGCGCGGCGGGTGCTCGACCCTTAGCCTGTTTTCCGCAGTTTCCGCCGCAGTTGCACTGCGGCGGTCGGGGACGGCAGTGCAACTGCCGCCCATCAGTCCGCCGCCTTCTCGACGCGGTAACGGCACGCGTCGTCGCCGATCTGCAGACACGCGATCTCTTTGATGGTGTGGCGCTTGCCGGTCGCCCACTCGATCGCCGCCTCCAGCACGCCGGCCGTGACGAAACAGCACGGCCCGAGCTTTGGGTCGCGCTGCCGGAATACGCACGCGCACGCCTCGGCGACGAACATGAAGTGATCGTCGTGTTCTTCGACGTGCGCGGGCAGGTTGACTTCCTCGGTCGAGGCTTTCGCGATGCGATCGAGGATGAATTTCATGCGCGTGCCCTCGGGCAGCGCCTTGAGCGCGACGCCGACCATGCCCAGGATGGCCGGCCGCGACTTGAGCGTGTGCTGAAACGTGGCGTGGCCGGCGCGGCGCATCATCGCCCGCGCGCCGCGCGGGCCGCCGTAGAAGTTCTCCACGGCCTGCTGGACCTGCCCGTATTCGCTGAACTTCGCGTCGCGCTTCGTGTCGTCCGGCGGGAAGTTGTCGACGTAGCGCTGCAGCCCCCCCTGATTGAGCACCGCTTTCAAGCCGTTCTCGCCCATCACGTCCTGAAGCGCGACCAGCAGCAGGCGCAGGTTGGCGTTGGGCATGGGTCGATCTTCCATGGCTTCACTCCTCCTCTTAGTCCAGCGGTCGCTTGTCGATGACGAACAGTCCCTGGTGCGCGCTGCAGGCGACGCACTCGGTCTCCTCGACGTGGAAATTCTTGCCGCCCGTCAGCCAGTACAAACCTTCCTGCAGGATGCCGGTCGCCAGCGATCCGACCGGCCCTTCGGACTTGCGGCCCCAGCACATCGGGCAGCGCTCGATGATCCAGTAATAGGCTTTTTCGTCCTCGCCCAGGCGCACGATCTGATCGGTGAACTTGTTGAACAGCTCGGCAAACACCTCGAATCCGACTTTCATCTTCATATTCAGTGGCATGATGCGGAACGCCAAGTCGGCGATGCCGAGGATCGGGCCGAAATCCTTGAGGCCGAACTTAAACACGGCGCGCCCGGCGCGCACGGCCAGCGCGCGCCCGCCGCGCGGCCCATACAGGTCCTCCAGCGCCTTCAGCAGCGCCGAGACTTCCTCGAACGAGAAGGCGCGATCGAAGTTGTTCGGGGGATAGTTGTTGATCAGGTGCTTGAGGCCGGCCAGGTTGAGCACCGCGTTTACTCCGTTGCGCCCCATGACCTCTTCGATCGCAATCAGGATGATGCGCCCCATTTTGTTGGGGTAGTAGAACGTGGTCACCGTCTCTTGCACGATGGTTGACATCTGGTGCGCCTTCGCGGCTGCTCGCCAGCCGAGCGGCGCGCGGGGAGAAGTACGCCTCAATTCTGATTATAGTGCAGGATGCACGCGTGCGCCACATCCGAAAACACATCGAGACGCCCCCTGCCGGATGAGCGTCTCGATGCAAGGTCGTGCGGCGTCCGATATTACGCTTTGTGCGCGGCGTCGAAGGCCTTCTTGCTGTAGTAGACCATCTTGCCCGTCAGGCCGTCCTTCACGGGATAGAGATCGCCGAGCTTGATCCGCTCGCCCGTAATGACGCAGACGTGCTTCGTCAGCTTCTCGGGATCCAGCTTCACGCGGCTGCCCACTACTTTCTCGCCGGTCTTAGCCATCAGCTCACCTCATCTGGACACGGAATTCGGAGCTAAGTTTACCACAAAACATAGGATTTATCGAGATACGAATTCTGGTAATTGCACACAAATCGATTTAGCCACAGAGACACTAAGACACAGAGGATTCCAAAGATGACTTCTCCGTGCCTCCGTGCCTCTGTGGCGAGATCTGAGTAATCACCAGACGAACTCCCGCAGGTACGCGTCGAACTGCCCGGCCGTGCAGGCCTCCATGTAGCGCAGAATCTCCGCGCCGTCGACGGGGTACAGCGGGTAGCACGAGGTGGGGCGCGCGCCGCGGGGCGCGTGAGCCACGCCCGTGACGAAGATCTGCCCGACGTCGACCGGCGCCTCCAGCTCGTCGACGATCTCCTCGGCAGTGACGACGACGCGGCGCGCGACCATCGACAGCTCCCGGTCGACCGCCAGGTTGCCGCCCAGCCGCGCGTTGCCCGCCCGATCGGCGATGGGGGCATGAATCACGGCCACGTCGCAGGCGATGGCCGGAAACGCCGCTACCGGCTTGCCCGTGTACGGATCGTCGATGACCCTCACGTCCGGGCGCACCTTGAGCATGTCCGTGCCTACCCAGCCCGGCCCGGGCATGAAGCCGACGCGGGCCAGCGTCGCGCGCATGCCGAACGCCAGGCTACCCTCGGACTCCTCGATCACGCGCAGATCGCCCGACGTGGCGCGCTGCGTGAACATCGGCGCCAGGCCGAAGGCTTCCATGCCGAAGTAGCACGTGCGCACCGCCTTCACGCGCCCCGCGCCGACCAGGAGATCGCTCTCGTAGGAGGCCGTGAAGCACAGCAGCGTCAGGTCGCGCGTCTCCGTCTTGAGCAGCTCGCGCACGAAGGCG
The DNA here is from genome assembly GCA_035283185.1 of Anaerolineae bacterium. GTDB lineage: Bacteria > Chloroflexota > Anaerolineae > Fen-1058 > Fen-1058 > DASSFZ01. The sequence goes on from DATEUJ010000117.1 coordinate 20,873, forward strand.
ACCGGCCGCCGGTACAGCGTCATGCCGCCGAGCGCGAGTGTGTCGCCGCTGTGGACGAGGGCAGCGGCGTCAGGGAGGGAAATCAGTTTGTCAGTCATCAGTTACCAGTCATCAGTTACCAGTTATCAGTTATCAGTGATCAGTCGTCAGCCGTCAGTTGTCAGTTGTCATCTTATCACTCATCACGTCCGATCGTCAGCCTCTTTGAGCAAGCGAGCGACCACATCGCCCACTTTCAGGACGTCGCTGACACAGTAGTCCACCTGGTCGCACTCCTGGTGATCGACGAGGATGGTCTTCATGCCCATCGCTTTCGCCGGCAGCAGGTTGCGCGGCGTGTCTTCGACGATGATGCATTCCTCGGCGCGCGCGCCGATCGCGTCGAGGATGTGCCGGTAGGCCTGCGGGTCGGGTTTGCTGGCATAGCCCATGGCGCGCACGTCGACGACGAACGGGAAGTGATCGGCGATGCCCAGCGCGTCGAGCACGCGCCGGGCATGCTCCTGCGTCGCGTTGGTGAACACGACTTTCGCCAGCGGGATGCGCCGCAGCATCGCGTTTAGCTCGGGGTTCGAGCCGATGAAGCGCGTGATGTCGACGTCGTGCACGAAGCGCAGATAATCCTCGGAGTCGACGGTTTCCTCGGCCATCAACCCCCGCAATGATGTGCCGTACTTGTGGTAGTAATACCGCCGCTTCGTCTCGGCTTCTTCCGGCGTGAAACCCATACGCTCGACCATGTAGCGCAAGATGCGTGCACCAATCTCCTGCATCAGTCCGGCGTCGCGCGGGTAGAGGGTTTCGTCGAGGTCGAAGAGGATGTATTTGTACATAGAGATTGGAGATTGGTGAATTGCTTGACGCTGACTGGGCGCACCTGTCTATAACACGACGCGCTCGACCTCCTGAATCAAGACAGGCAAATTGGCGCGGGTGAAGCTCAGTTCGGGGGCAGGAATACGATGGTGCTTGACATCGGGAGGAATATGCTTGTGGTGGGGGTGAGTCGCAGCCAGCGCCGGATCGTTAGGATGAGGTTGGGAATCGTACCAATACAGCTTTTCGCTGCCGCGCCAGACCTCGTAGCCATAGCGAGCCAGTCGGGGCGGGCTCAGATCGAAGCGCACAACTTCCAGCACACGCAAGCGAAGCCCGTTGCGGAAGACCAATTCACCTTCGACTGTGGCAACATCGCTGGCGTGGCGAATGACAGTCAGTGTAAATGTCTGAATGGTGGGATAGCTGTCTTGCAGTGCGTAGATGAACAGCTCATAGTCTGCCAGGGTGCGGCCCAACATGATCTACACTGCCACAGGCCGGATGATCTTGGAGAGTGAAGGCTGCTCTCTACGGATGCGCTGCAGTGCCTCGTTGTACGCTTGCTGTCGATCACGCCAGACTTCGTACAGGCCAGCCCACTTCTCAAAGTCCAGTACCCAGGCATCCTCCTCCGGCTCTTCGCCGGCACTGTACAACTCGTAAAAAGTTGGGGACATCACCCCATACTTACGTTCGAAGCGCTCTAGTTCATGATTGAGCCGATGAATATCTTGTACGAGGGTCACGAGTTCCATAGCCGACATCTCCCAAGGGCCGTCTCGGAATTGTTACCAGTATATCCCGGCGCAGCGTGGGTGTCAACGTTCGGGTCGGTTTGTTTGATCTTATCCCATCGGGCTGGAACCACTTTTGTGCATCAGCCCGCCGTCGCGGGGATAGAGGGTTTCGTCGAGGTCGAAGATCAGGTACCGATACATGACGGATACGCCGAGGATGTTATAATATGCATGTTGGACACGATAGTTTTCGTTTGAGGTGCGCGATGAACACAGTCAGTGTCGAAGTACCGATGCCGCAGAAAGACTACGAGTTGCTCGCTCGCGCAGCCGAGGAGCGCAATCAATCCGCGGCCGAGCTGCTTCAACATCTGGCAACCGAATTTCTCGACACGTTGCAGATGCGTGAAGCCAATTATCAGGCTGCTGAGGAGGCGCGTGCCCGCTTCCCGGGGGAATATGCTGCAATCCGTGACGGCCAGATCCTGGCGCATGCTGACAAAGTGACCACTTTGCTTCAGATGATCCAGGATAAGTACAAATTAGGCGGTGAAGAGGTGCTGGTCGTTAAAGCCGATCCTTCGGACCTGCGTATTCGACATCCTCGACTTGAAGTTGCATGAGAGCCATTGCAGCTTTCCCCTATTTGCAGGTCATCCATTTTACCTTCGAGTTTAATCACGAAAGGCGAATGGTCGTCGTCAAAAGATGAATCCCATAGGTAGCCGCTATACGAACAGCAAAACGTGCAGATGTCCGGGCGCAGGCTTTTTGGCGGCGAGCGATTCGATGAATCGAAGATCTGCCTTCAGCGACGCTCCCCGGGCCATTACCGATGCCTCTCCAAGGAGGGGCGCGGCGCTCTCGCCACTATCGAGCGCGATGAGCGCCAGGGTAATGAGCGCATGAACTTGCCCCCACTTTGACCCGACTCTACGGTATATCTTCAAGGCCTCGTGACAACTCCGCCGGTCGGCCTGTCCCGTCATCCGTCTTGTCTCGGCGATGCCCAGGAGAGCGTGAGCCTTTTCCAGTTGATGACCGAGTGAGGCGCTCGTCTCGGCCAGATTGTGATACCGCTCGAGCGCCCTGGTCGTGTAGCCGGCCAGGCGCAGCGCCTCGGCGTGAGCAAAACCCTCGTATGTATCAAGGTACCGGTTATACCCGGCCTGCCCGATCGCTTCGATCTCTTGTAGGATGCGGAGAATCTTCTCGTAAGCAGGCGCTGGCTCCTGGCTTTCGAGTGCGAGAAGCGCCAGTCCGTAACCCGCGCGCGCCGCGCGTTCCATCGGGCGGTCGCGGTTCCCGGCGAAGAAATCGGCCGCATTGCGATACAGGGCAAGCGCCTTGTCCGGCGCGCCTATCTGCAGGTGGCACGCCGCGACGGTGCACGAGAGTTTGGTCATCATGCTCTCGTTGCCCATCGACGCGTATGCGCTGCGTGCGGCTTGCGCCGCAAGCGTGGCATCGGCGAAGGAGCTCGTCTTTCGAGCGACCTCCGCTGACCGCCAGCGCGACTCGGCCACCCAAAATCGATCGCCAAAACGACTTGCCAGTTGCTGCGCCTGGCGGTACCCTTCGAGCGCCTGGTCGAATTCACTCCTCATTTCGTCGACGTAAGCGCAGCCCCAGGTCGCCGATATTTCGGCCTCGGGCAGCCCGGTGCGCTTCCCCATCGCCCCCAGGCGTGTAAAGTGCTTCCGCGCGGTGTCATATCGGCCATCGGCTGCGTCGATGCAGCCCAGGTTCCACTCGACCCACATCCGGCCCGGCTCGCGCGCGGACGTCTTCACCTTCAGTTTGCGGTATAGTCTCGTGGCCTCGTCGCAATGCCGGCGCGCCTCACCCAGCTCGCCGATGATTCGCAAACACTCCGCGCTCAGCCAGTGAGTATCCGCCAGCAGCATCTGATCTCCGTGCGCGGCGAGCAGCGCCCTGGCCTTTTCTGTCGATCGAATGCCGTCGGGATAGTTTCCGAGCATGAGACTTGCGTATGCGACATCGTAATACAGCCGCGCGGCGAACGCGCTATCCCGGCCGGCCATCCGGCTGAGCACGTGACTCGCCTGGGCGCGAAGCTCCTGGAAGCGACCGGTGTATTTAAGCAAGTCTGCGGCGCTTCTGAAGGCGCTCTTGAATTGCTCGCCCAGCGCATTGGGTTCCTGGAGAACGTCGAGCGGCAGATGGAAGGTAATCGGGCCATCGTGCTCACCCAGAGCCGGCACGAGCAGGTCGACGCCGAGCGCTTCGGCCTGGAAGCTGAGGTCTTCGACCAGCGAGCGCCAGTCAATCCCCGCCATGCCGGCCAGCTTTTCGACGGAGTCCTCGCAGAAGATGTGCGCGAGCATGAGCAGGTTGCGGAAGCTGGGGTCGGCGCGGCCGGTCAGCCAGCCGCTGATCGTCTGCGAGGTGATGTCGAGGCAGAGCGCCAGTTGGGGAGTGGTGATTCCCCGGCGGGTTGCATGTTGAGGTATCCAGGTCCAGTCGCCTTTGCTCATGGGGTAACCTGAAATTGCACCATAAGCGGACGGCGGGCGATTGCCCAAAGCGAGCCCCACGAGTATTCTTGGAAGCGACCACGCTAAACCAAGAGGACTCGGAGGGCTCCCATGCAGTGTAAATCCAAGAAGGCCAAGCGACAAGCCCAGGCGCGCGAACAGCGCCGGCAGATGAAGCTGGAGAAGTACCGCCGGAAGAGCCGCGGCACGGCGCACGGGCCGCGTCCCACCCGGAATCAACATGAAGTCGCCAAACGGCTGCTGGCCGGAGAAGTGGCGATGGTGGGCGGGACGGGCTGGAGTTTTGTCGAGCCGTTCCTGGCCTTCCTGGGGGAGTTGGGCTTTTTCGATATTCTGCGCATCGATGGCGAGAAGTTCATCCGCAAGATGGCTGAGGTCAGCCTGCTGCTGTTGACCTACCAGGTCAAAGTCTTGCTGGGGCTGGCGGGGATGAACTGCCTGGGACAGACCTTGTTCCGCGACTTGGCTTTGTTGAAACTGATCGGCTATACCACGGCCCAGTTGCGCGAGGGCTTCTGTCAGCGGGGCAAAGCCGGCAAACAGAAACCGCTGCACAAGAACGTGCTGGCGGATGCCGTGGAGAAGCTGACCCCGGACGAAGTGAGTTACATCCTGAATGAGTCGGTCAAACGCTTGGCGGCCAAGGGGGTGTGGGCGGAGAGCCGCGGACACTTTGCCCTGGATGCCACCGACCTGGAGACCACGCCGCGCTTTCGCGGAGCGGGCGTCAAAATGGTCAGCGAGCGCAAGTGGTCGCGCAAGGACAAGAAGCAAATTGAGGTCGAAAAGGTGGTGCATGGCTTTAAGTTGCTGGCCTTGTACGATGTGCAGTTGCGGCTGGTGGTGGCAGCGAAAGTCGTCAAAATCAACGAGCATGAGAGCACCTTTACGCGTGAACTGTTGCACCAGGGTCAGGCCAACCTGGGGCCGGGTGTCATCACCGTCTTGCTGGTTGACCGGGGCTTTCTGGATGGCCTGACCCTGTGGCACATCCAGCACACAGACGGCGTGGACTTTGTGATTCCCGCCAAGGACGGCATGCGGGTCAAGACGGACGCCCGCACCTTCCTGAACCAGAAGCCCGATGGTCAGTGGCTGGTCGCCGCCGAGCGCCCGGCACACGGGCCACACCAGGAAGGTCACGTCAAACTTATCGGGATTAGCGGCTTGACCAGCTACGATCAATACGGTGACGAGGCCCATCAGCGTCGCGTCAACCGCTCCGACTTTGAAGGCCAGCCGATTAACGCCCTGGTCGTGACCGAATTCGACCATCACGTCTACACCGCCGAGCAGGCCAAGGTCTTTCTGACCAGCTTGCCTGTGACCGACGCGCTGGCTGTGCTCGACCTGTATGACTTGCGCAGCCTGATTGAAAACACCCTGTTCCGTGAACTCAAGCAGGGCTGGTTCTTGGGTATCTTCCCCAAGAAAACAGATGACGCTGTGCGCGGTCATGTGTTTCTGACCCTGACCATCTTCAACCTGACCAATGCCTATCGCACTGACACCGGCCAGGGACTGGCTCAGCGGGGCATCCGCCGTCAGCGGCGCGAGTGGCACGCCGCCGCTCAGGTGATGATCTTCGCCGCTGAGTTCTATGCCCTCTTCGACATCGAGGAGGTGTTCATCTTGCTGGGCCGCCCACCCGACATCTGTTGGCGCGTCAACCCGGATCAGGTCTATCGCAAGTATGCCGCCGATGGCCTACGGCGCCCCGCCTAATGGTGCAATTTCAG
>DATEUJ010000118.1:0-39277 GCA_035283185.1 Anaerolineae bacterium
TGACTCGTCAGGAGAGGGAGGGGGGAGGGTGGCATGCAGTGCCGGGAGAGGGAAGGTGAGGTAAACTAGTCCTGTATGGCTTTCCGGAATCCTCTGCGTCGGCTGCGCCTGAGCGCGCTGCTGATCGGCATCAACGTCGGGTTACTGCTGCTGGCGGTGGCGGGTGTCACCGCCGTCGCGGTGAGCCTGTTGCAGCGGCTGGCCGACGAGCAGGCGCTGGCGCGCGTGGCGCAGGCCGGGGCGAGCGCGCAGAACGCGATCGAGCGCGCGGGCGACGAGATCCTCAGCGACGCGCAGCTCCTCGCCGAGCGCCCCACTCTGCTGCGCCTGATCCAATCGAGCGACGCCCAGGCGCTGAGCGCCTTCCTCAGCCAGTTCCAGTTGACGAGCCAGCTCGACGCGACGGCCATCATCGTGAGCGATCGGGTCTTTGCCAGCAGCGGCGCGGCGCTTCCCTGGGATGCGCTGTGGTCGGAGCACCAAGACGAGAGCGGCTATTACTTCTATCGTCAAGCCGAAGGCGCTCTGCTGATCATGGGCGCGCAGGTGGAGGTTCCATCGCTGACCGGAGCGACGGCTCTGGCCGCAAAACTGCTGGATGAATCCTTCGCGGCGCAGATCGCGGGCGAGGTGGGCCTGACCGTCACGATCCTTGAGCGCGAATCGGCCCTGGCGGACATCGATCTGCGACAACTGCGATCCGCCGCGACCGGGCAGACCGTCACCGCGCGCCGCGACGATCTGGGCGTGTACCTGGCGGTCTCCCCGCTGCGCGCGCCCTCCGGCCAGATCGCCGGCTTCGTCGAAACGGCGCTGCCGTCCACTCCCCTCACCGACTCGCTGCGCCGCCTGATCGAAACGCTGGTCGCGCTGACGCTGGGCGTCGTGGCGCTGGCGGCGCTGGTCAGCTTTCTCTTCGGCCGCTGGCTCGTTCATCCCTTGCTCAGACTCAGAAACGCGGCGGCGCGCATCGGCCGCGGCGACCTGGCGACGCCGGTTGCCGTCGTCTCCGGTGGCGAGATCGGCACGCTGGCGGCCACGCTGGAAGACATGCGCCGCCGCCTGCTGCAGCTCACCGCCGATCTCAAGCGCCAGCAGGCCGAGTCGAACGCCATCGTCACTAGCATCATCGAGGGTGTGTTCACCGTAGATCGCGAGCGGCGCATCCGCTACCTGAACCCGCAGGCGGCGGCGCTGCTCGGCGTCAACGCCGAAGAAGCGATTGGACAATTCTGCGGCAATGTGCTAAACCCTCAGGGGCCGGATCAGGTGAGACCGTGCGAAGAGCACTGCCCGATCGTCCATGCGCGATTCCGGGCCGGCGCGAGCGCGACCGAGCATCTGCTGCTCAGGCACGGCGCACGGCGCACAGTCGTCATCACCAGCGCGCCGCCGTCGGAGAACCGGCAGGTGCAGGTCATTCGTGACGAGACCGAGGTGGAAGCGACGCGCCGTCTGCGTGACGCGGTGCTGGCGAACATCTCGCACGAATTCCGCACGCCGCTCTCGGCCCAGTTGGCGTCGATCGAACTGCTGCTCGATCAACTGCCGGACCTATCCACTGAGCAGATCGGCACTTTGATCCTGTCGCTGCAACGCGGCACGCTGCGGCTGACGCAGTTGATCGACAACCTGCTGGAGAGTGTGCGCATCGAGGCGGGCGAGCACGCCATCCGCCGCCAGCCGGTGCTGCTCGACGAGGTGATCGAGCAGGCCCTGGAGTTCACGCAACCCCTGCTGGCGCAGCGCGAGCAGGAAGTGGAGGTCGAGTTGCCTTACCCCATGCCCGCGATCTCGGGCGACGCGACCCGGCTGACGCAGGTGTTCGTTCGTCAACCTGCTGGCAAACGCGAACAAGTTCGCGCCGGCCGGCTCGACGATCCGCATCGGTGGCGCGGTCGAGCCGACCACCATCCGCGTGTGGGTCGCGGATCAAGGCCCCGGCATCCCGCCGCAGGCCGGGCAGTCGCTCTTCACGCGCTTCGTGCGCTCGACGGGCGAAGAGCCGGAGCAGGGCGGCGTAGGGCTGGGGCTGTGGATCGTGAAATCGATCGTCGAGCGCCACGGCGGGCACGTCGAGGCCTTCAGCGATGTGACTGGCACGCGCATGCGCGTGACTTTGCCGCGAGGGGATCAGTCGTGAAGATACTGGCGGTCGACGACGACCGCGAGCTGCTCAACCTGATCAGTTTCGCGCTGCGCCAGAGCGGCTACCTGGTGATCGAAGCCTCGAACGGCGATGCGGCGTTGAGCGCGTTCGAGGGCGAGCAGCCCGACCTGGTGATCCTCGACGTCAACCTGCCGGGCCTCAGCGGTTTCGACGTCTGCCGCCGCATGCGCGAGCAGGCCAGCACGCCGATCATGATGCTCACCGTGCGCAGCAGCGAAGAGGACGAAGTGAAGGGGCTGGACCTGGGCGCGGATGACTACCTGACCAAGCCATTCAGCCCGCGAACACTCCTGGCCCGTGTGCGCGCACTCCTGCGCCGTGCCGACGCGGAGCGGCCTACGCCGGCGCTGGGCGCTGGCGACGTCATGCTGAACGTCGAAGTGCAGGCCGTGAGTGTGCGCGGCGGCGCACCGGTCCGGCTGACGAACCTGGAGTTTCGACTACTTCAATATCTGCTTGCCAATGCCGGGCACACGTTGTCTGTCGACCGGCTGACGAGTCACGTGTGGGGCTATCGTGGCGCGGGCGATCGGCAACTCCTCAAGCAGCTCGTCCACCGCCTGCGCCAAAAGATCGAGCGCGATCCGGCAGAACCAGAATATATCATCACCGTTCCAGGGATCGGCTATATGCTTCAGGCTACGCTGCAGGAGCCTTGACGCTCACCCCGAATCTCCCCTCGACATTTCCCCAATCTTTTCGGGTAGAGCCGGGAGCATGGTCACTCCTGGTTTCGTTGTGATAGATGGCCTTCACTCCTCAAATGTCTTTCCGCCGATAGATGCCAGGTAAGCCAACTCAATGTATGATAGCCGCAAAATGATCCGGTCAGTCGGGGCTAATCCAATTGCTTCAGCACGACACAACAGGGAGACATAGCCTAGAATCCTTAAGCACGTTGCGTCGGGTGAGCTAAAAACGGTTCGTCAGGCATCCGCCGGACTAACAGAGTTACCCCACTGGACTCTGGCGAATTGCCGGATGGCGGCCTGAAGGCTGCCATATCATGGGCTCCCGCAGGCTGAAGCCTGCACTCCAATCACCAGACATGGTTGCCACCAGAGTCCAGGACAAGAATTGAGTCTACACTCCAGCGCCTAAAAAGCAAACGCCCGGCTCATCACCGGGCGTCTATGTCAGGCAGCCTGCTATGCGTTCGCGTCAGCACCGACCGTCAGCGGCCAGCGCGGCATACACCCGCGTCCCTTGCCGTGTGCCGTCGCCGCGAGCGCCCCCAACATTGCGCGGCGAATCTGCCTCTATGCGATTTTTTGCCGTGCGTTTCTGGCCAGCGCGCTTTCCACTGCTGGCCTCGCGCGGAACCAGCCTCACTTCCAGCCGCGCATCCAGTGCATCCGCCACGCGCCGTAAAAAGCCCAGGTCATTTGTCCGCCGTTTGCGCTCCAGGCGTGCGATACTCGGCTGCTGTGTGCCAACCTTCTTCGCCAATTCTCTCTGAGACAAGTTGCGCTTCAAGCGCAGCGCGACGATTTGCTCCACAACTTCAAACTCCGGCGCGAGTTCCTCATAGGCTTTGGCAAACTCCGGGTCTTTCATTTGCCTGGAGAAATAGGCATCGATCGGCACGCCGGGCGAAACACGCTTCGCTGTCCGTTTGCGCTTACCCATGTGCTTCAACCCCCTTCCTGATATCGGGCCTGATGATCGGCCATGCGTTGCTCAGCCATCTCCAACTCCCGCGCTGGCGTCTTGGCGGTCTGCTTGGCAAAGGCGTGCAGAAGCACAAACCGCTGCCCCACAAACGCGAAGTACAGCACGCGATAATCCCGACGCCCAGCCGCTACCCGCAACTCGCATATCTTGCCGCGCAAGTGGCGACTGTAAGGCATCCCTAATTGTGTGCCGAACGCAGCCAATAAGTTCAACATGCGGCGGACGCGCGCCCGGTCTCCGACATCCAGCCCATCCAACCACATTTCAACTGGGCGGCGACCACGCGCATCCTGATAAAACTCGATCACCCACTTGGGCGGCTGCGCCATTGAGGATATGATAACCTCAAAGTTATGGGTTGTCAAGTGCCCGCCTCATCACCAGGCGCGTGTCCGGATTTTGCGCGTGCGCTGCTGTGGTATCATCGCAGCACGAGGGGAATGATATATGCATCAGGTAAAGGCGATAACTTTCGATTTCTGGGGAACACTGTACCACGGCGTGTCTGCGCGTCACCTGCGCATGCGACGGCTGATCGAAGTCCTCGGCGCGAACGGTCACGTCTTCGACCCGGAGGCGCTCGAGGCGGCCGATCGCGCGGCGGGGAAAGAGTGGGATCGCGCGTGGCGCGAGGAGCACCGCACGCTGTCGGCGGGCGAGTGGCTGCCTCTCATGCTCGGCCCTCTCGGCGTGACGCTGCCCCGGCCGGACTTCCAGGCGCTGGTCGAGTACTTCGACGAAGCGGTGCTCGAACTCGACCCGCCGCTGCGCCTGGTCGATGGGGCCGGCGACGCCGTGCGCCGGCTGGCGCAGTCCTATCGCCTGGGCCTTATTTCCGACACGGGTCTGTCGATCGGCCGCACGCTCCGCCGCTTCCTCGAAAGAGACGGCCTGATCGGCTGCTTCGCGTGCCTGTCGTTCTCGGATGAGACCGGCATCAGCAAGCCCCATCCCGATGCATTTCTGCGCTCGCTGGCATGCCTGGGCGCGCAGCCAGCGGAGGCTGTACACATCGGCGATCTCACCCGCACCGACGTCGGCGGCGCGAAAGCGGTCGGCATGCGCGCCGTGCGCTTCGCCGGATCGCACGACGATGCAGACCGCTCGGTCGAGCCGGACGCGATCGTGAGCACGTACGCACAATTCGAGTTGCTAATTCGAGCATGGGACTCTCCGAGAGACCTGGCAGGTCTTCGCGATCCCGCCCACGGCTAACACAGGCGGATAAGACCTGCCAGGTCTATCTTTAGAGCGAATTCCGATTTGATGTACGGCATCCTTCGACTACACGGCGGGCGCATCCTGAGCCATGCCCTGCCTGCACCCCCGGGCTCGCCCGAGGGCGAGCCTGTGGCGCAGGCACAGGTGAGCGGAGCCGAAGAGGGAGCGCAGCGAAGCATGCCCTGAGCGAAGGCGAAGGGTCGAAGGAGCTCGCCGGTTGGAGGAGAGATTCCTCGCTGCGCTCGGAATGACACTTTTGAAGTTTGGAGTTTGAAGTTGGGAGTTTGAGTCAGACGAGAGATTCCTCAACTGCGTTTAGAATGACACGCCGCCTCGTCTCACGGACCCAGCTCGTACCGCGCGACGGTCACGCGCATGAAGTCTGCCCGGTCGGTGAGGCTCCCGTCGCGTCCCAGCCACTCCTGAAGCAGGTGGCGCTCGTCCCACATCTCCACCTCGGTTGTCACCAGCCAGACCGACTCTATCCCCCCGAGCTGGCCGGCGATGTGCGCGTCCGCCGCCGCAGGGTCGATCTGGTAGCTGCCGTCGGGATTGCGATGATTCGTGTACGGGCCTTCCAGAAATGGAAACGCCGGGTCGAAGTAGTAATCGAAGTTGTACCGGCCGTACGGAATCTGGAAGACGATCACTTCACCCTGATAGCGTTCCTCCACGTAGCTCGCCGCCGATCGGAAGTCGGCTTTATAGGGGGTGGTCGACTGCGCAAGCGTGCTGACGAGCGCGACGCCCGTGATCGCGACGAGCGCTGCGCCGCCCAGCGCCCGGTTCCATTGTCCTGCCTCGACGATCCCCAGCGCCGCCAACGAGTAGATCGCCGGCCCGATCCAGATGAGGTATCGATCCGTAAAAATGGGCCGGTTGAGCGATACAAGCGCGATGGTCGCCATCGGGATGAGCGCCCACGCTGCCAGCCCGACGCGCTGGTTACGATCCCTCTTGTCCCTCCAGGTGACTGCGCCGGCGATTGCCAGCAGGCTCAGCAGCCACAGCCCCCACATCGTCGGGCGCAGCGCCGGCGTGATCGGACCGGCATCCCATTCGACCCCGATTGTACTGAGCGAGTAATCGAAGGGCAGCACGCCGTTGGCAAATGCGGTGAGCATCACCTGGAGGATCTGGTCGAAGCGATAGAACGCGAAGCCTTGACTGCCTGGAGTCAGAGCGTACGTCAGTTGCCAACCGATGAGTGGCAAGTAGGGCAGCGTGAGCGCGGCGAGCGCGATCAGGCCACCCAGCCAATGCCGCTTTGATTGCGGCCACCACAAGAGAAATAGTGCGATTTCCACCCCGATTAGCAGTGCGGCCAGGATGTGGCTATACATCGCCAGCGTCGTCGCCGCGATGGCGAGCGCCCACCACGGCCACGCGCGCCGGCTCTCCGCTGCGTCGACGGCCCGGCGCAGCGCGTAGATCGCGGCGATCGCTAATGCCGTAACCTCGGTGTACATCTTGGCTTCTTGCGAATACCACACGAAGTACGGCGAGAGGGCTACCAGCCAGGCGGCGATCAAAGCGACGTGGCGAGAAAATCCGTCGATCGGCGATCCACGCAGCAGGCGGTGGGCAAGAACGTAGATCACAGGGATGGTGAGTGCGCCGAAAAGGGCGGACGGGAAGCGCAGCGCGAAAGCCGTGTCGCCTGCCATGCGCGCCCACTGCTGCAGCGCGATGAAGTACAGCGGCCCGTTGAACCCGCCCTGGGTGAGCGATTGCGCGAGCATTTGAAAGTCGCCGGCAGCCAGTACCTCGCCCATGCGCATCTCTGGCGAGCCGAAGCCGCTGGCGTCGATCTCGTCGCGCCACAAGCTCTGGAAGTCGATCGCGGCGAAGCGAATGGCGAAACCGAACAGGATCACGAGTAGCAGCCACGACACGGGCCACGACAGCCCGTCCAGGCTCAGACCCGTAGTAGCGACTTTAGTCGCTTCGTTGCCAGAACGACTGAAGTCGTCACTACGAAATCGTGATCTACTGCGAGGCTTATCGTTCATTCGGAGCTGTGCGCCGGACGATCAAGACGACGGCGGCGCCGAGGATCAGCCCGACGACGATCCCGACGAGGAGGAACGTGGCTGCCGCGCTTGCCTCGGCCGTGGCCGTCGAAGTCGGCGTCGGCAGCGGACTGGTCGCGATCGAGGGAGTGGCGGCGGGCGACTGCCATTGCGGAATAGACGCTAAAGGCAAGCCCAGGATGGCGGCGGCACAAGACACGAACAGGGCGAAAAGGACGAATCGACTCACGGCATGGATTATAGTGAACCTTGCCGGCTTTGACAATCGTCGTGAAGTATGTTACAAAGACACTATCCCCGCCCTGCATCATGGTATGGAGGCGACATGCGCATACTTCGCACAGTCCTTGTGCTGATCTTGATCGTCGTCATCGTCCTCGGCGTGGTCGGCGCCGGGGGCTTCTTCTACCTGACGCGCCGCCCGTTTCCGCAGACCGATGGCACCACGCAACTGGCCGCGCTGCATGCCCCGGTCACCGTCATTCGCGACAAGTTCGGCATTCCGCACATCTATGCAAGCAGCGTGCATGACCTCTTCTTTGCGCAGGGTTACGTTCAGGCGCAGGATCGCCTCTGGGAAATGGAGGCCGGGCGCATGGGCATCTCCGGCCGCACCTCCGAGCTGCGCCCGTCGGCGTCGGCGCTCGAACAAGACAAGTTCGTCCGCACGCTGGGCTGGCGCCGAGCGGCCGAGGCCGACTTTGAGGCCACGAGCGAAGAGTTCAAAGCCATCTTGCAGGCGTACTCCGACGGCGTCAACGCCTTCATCTCGGCGCACCAGGACAGCCTGCCGATCGAGTTCTTCATCGTCGGCTTGTTCGGCAGCAAGGGGCCCGGCTACAAGCCCGACCCGTGGACGCCGGTCGATTCGCTGCAATGGGCCAAGGTGATGGCCTGGCGGCTGAGCGGCAACTGGGAGAGCGAGTGGCTGCGCTCGCAGATTCTCGCGAAGTTCGGCGAGGAACGCGGCAAGGCGGTGCTTGCCGATCTGGAGCCGCCCTACGATTATGAGAACCGGCCGATCATCGTGCCTGAGGAAGTCGCCTGGGAGCGCGTGCCGGCCGCGGTGCGTGGACTGCGCGCGCTGGATGCGATGAGCGGCCCACGCGGCAACGACATGGGTTCGAATAGTTGGGCCGTCGCCGGCAGCCGCTCGACGACGGGCATGCCGCTCCTCGCCAACGATCCGCACCTCGGCTACCAGATGCCGGCGCTGTGGTATTTCAACAGCCTCCACTGTGAGCCGGTCAGGCCGGATTGCCCCTTCGACCTGATCGGCGCCTCGCTGCCGGGCGCGCCCGGCGTTGTCATCGGCCACAACGCGCGCATCGTCTGGAGCATGACGAACGTCGGCCCGGACGTGCAGGATCTGTTTCTGGAGAACGTCGACGGCAACCAGTACGAGTTCCAGGGCAAGATGCTCGATCTGACGATCGTCCCCGAGACGTGGACGATTAAGGGCAAACTGCCCGAAGGGTACGAGTCGTCGCCGAACGAGACTGCCACGTACGACGAAGCGACGAACACGACGACGATCACGCTCAACGTGCGTTACACGCGGCACGGCCCGCTCATCAGCGACGTCGACGAGACCACGGCGGAAATCGATCCGCAGTACGCGGTCGCTTTCGCGTGGACGGCGATCAACGCGCCAGAGCACACGCTCGAATCCGTGCTGGGGTTCAACGCCGCTCAGAACTGGGAAGAGTTCCGCGAGGCGCTGCGCCTTTTCGGCACGCCCAGCCAGAATATGGTGTACGCCGACGTGGACGGCAACATCGGCTACCAGACGCCGGGCCGCATCCCGATTCGCGCGAGCGGCGACGGCCTGCTGCCCGTGCCGGGGTGGACGGGAGAGTACGAGTGGACCGGCACCATACCGTTCGACGAGCTGCCATCGGCCTTCAACCCGGCGCAAGGGTACATCGCCACGGCGAACAATGCCGTCGTCGGGCCGGATTATCCGTACTTCCTGACGACGGAATGGGACCGCGGCTACCGCGCGCGGCGCATCGTCGACCTGATCGAAGCGAAAGACAAACTCAGCCCGGACGACATGGCGGCCATTCAGGGCGACAATTTCAACCTGTCCGCGCCGGACATCGTCGTCTATCTCGATAACCTGACGGTCGACGGCGACGCGCAGAAGGCGCTCGATGCCATTCGAAGCTGGGATTTCAATGATGCTGTGGACAGCTCCGGCGCGGCCGCCTACGAGGTGTTCTGGCTGTACCTGCTGCGCAGCACGTTCGATGACGATCTGGGCGATCTTGCGTCTGCCTACGTCGACGGCGGCGACGTGAATAGCCAGGCCACGACGCTGCTGCTGGCGCAGCCCGATTCGGAGTGGTGGGACGACACGACGACGCTCGACGTGGTCGAGACGCGAGATGATATTCTCAAGAAGTCGCTGGCGGACGCCACGGCCGCGCTCACGGCCGAGTTCGGCGCCGACCCTGCGGGCTGGAAGTGGGGCGCGCTGCACCAGGTGACGTTCGCCAGCCAGGCGCTCGGCGACAGCCCGGTCGCGTTCATTTTCAACCGTGGGCCGTTCGCCGTGAACGGCGGACGGGAGATCGTCAACGCGAGCGGCGTCAGCTTCGGCCAGGCTTACCCGGACGATCCGGGTGACCCCGCACCCAAGCTGGTATCTATCTTTCAATCGAGGGGCGGTCCGTCGCTGCGCCAGATCGTCGATTTGAGCGATCTCGACGCGTCGCACTTCATCCACACCACCGGCCAGAGCGGCCTGCCGTACCATCCGCATTACGACGACATGATCCAGCCCTGGCTCAACATCGAGTTTGCGCCGATGTGGTGGGAGCGCCAGAGCGTCGAGCAGAACGCCGAAGGCACGCTCAGCCTGACGCCGTGATGGCGGATAGCGGATGGCAGATGGCTGATGGCAGATAGCTGATAGCTGATGGCTGATGGCGGAAGGGCGAACGTCGAACGTTCGTCCTTCGTGCTGCGGTGTCTCTGCGAAACCCGGCTCAGAAGTTGCAGCCGGGTTTTTGTTTGCAATTTGTATGTGTATCAAGAGCTGTGCACCCCGATAATTCAAACCGGAACTTGGCAGTAACCTAACCGGAACACACGGCACGCGTAGTTTGTGCTACTCTGAGCTTGACGTGTTCTCATCAGTCTCGGGAAGGATTCCGCTACAACGATCTGTATGGAAAGGAACATTCACATGTTGACCCGTCGCTTGCTGACCGTCCTGATTCTCGCAGCGTTGATCGTCACGGCATTCCCTCTGGCGGCCAGCGCCCAGTCGCCCAGCACGTATGCGGCAATCACGCTTACCGGCGTCACCTCCGGGACGCCGGCCGTGGGCAGTGACTTCACCACCGACGTGGAGGTTTCTGTCACCACCACAGGTCCTGGGGTCACCGGTGTAGAAGTGTACATCGGCTATATAGATGCTAATGTCGAGCCAGTGGACACAGACCCCTCTGTTCCCGGCGTGCAGCCGGCTACCCTGAGGCCCGACTTCTTTGGCAGTAACCCCTTCCCGGCTGCTAATGAAGTGATCACCGCTCCCGGCATAATCGCCCCCGGTATCCCTAAGCCCGGTGCTGCATGCCCTGGGCCCTTCCCTGGCCCCACTTGGCCTTGCGTCCATCTAGTGCTGGTTGGGCCCGCGCAAACCAGCAAAACCGACGTCGTTGCCCGGCTACACTGGAGAGGGGAAGCCTCCGGACTAGCAGGTTTTGTAGTCCTCAACCCGTACCTTGTTGGAGGACTGCCGCCTCCGCCACCGCCGCCTCCTCCGCCATTCACGGCTTTGAGTGATGCGGATGGCTTCGTTATCCCGCTCAACACCTTTGGCGTTACCCCAATTTTCATCGTGAGCGCGCCGTTCGTCGGTATAGGTGGGATTGTCCGGCGGCAAGGCGTGCCGCCTGCTGGCGGCCCTGGCACGCAGTGCGGCACGAGAATCACCGCGGCGAGCAGCGTCGGTTTCGTCGGGCCAGCCTTTACACTTGCATTCCCACCCCCGACCTTGCCGATGCCTCAGGTGAACACCGAAGGCGGCTTCTTTATTGTCATTCCCGCCGGGGGAACATACACGGTTGATGCGCATTATCCGGGCTACCTCCGGGCGCGAAAGCCCAACGTGTCTGTCTCGGGCGGCCAGGTGATGATCGGCCCGACCAGGCTCTACGGTGGTGACGTGAATGGTGACAATAACGTGAACATCCTCGACCTTCTCCAGATCATCGGCAGTTTTGGCGCAGCGGTTCCAGTCGGCTCGGCCTTCCCGCCTTGTGCGGCAGTTGAAGGCCACCCGGGTCTTCCGCCGGCCCCTCCGCCGCCACCGGATAGCGCCAATGACATCAACGATGATGGCGTAGTGAACATCAGTGATCTCGCCATCGCGGCCGGAAATTTCGGCAGGCCCGGCCCGACGGTCTGGGCGCCATAGATCTTGCACGTAGTTGAGTAAGCCCCCGGCCTTTCACAATGGGAGGCCGGGGGCAGGGGCAGTCGTCATGGGCAAGTTGCGTCCAGGCATCAGCCTATTGATTGGCATGCTTGCCGTGTGGGCCGTTACCGCCGTTGGGGCAGCTGCCCCCGATACGACGGTTCGCCTCAATCCGAATTTCGTTGAGGTCAATGTCGGCGATCAATTCACACTGGAAGTGTGGGTGGAAAACGTCACGGCGCTTAACGGTGTGGACTTGCGCCTGACGTACGATCCAGCCGCGCTTCAAGTGCAGGATGGGGATCCGTGGGTAGTCGGCACGCAGATACAACACGGGCGA
This sequence comes from Anaerolineae bacterium, assembly GCA_035283185.1. Classification (GTDB taxonomy): domain Bacteria; phylum Chloroflexota; class Anaerolineae; order Fen-1058; family Fen-1058; genus DASSFZ01. The sequence goes on from DATEUJ010000118.1 coordinate 11,868, forward strand.
TGTTTACAGCCCGATCAAATCAGCGCCAATAACGCCGACGGCGGTGTCATTCATTACCGTGTTGAGCAGCTTTGGCCTCACGAACCGGTCAACGGCTCATGTGTCGTTGCCCGAATTACCTTCCAGGTACTGCTCACCGGAACGCATACGGTGGCTTTCGATCGTATACTGTCATGTCTCATAGGGCCGGATGGCACATGCCTCCCTGGCGTCCGCTGGGTCGATGCCACCATCGTCTGCCCAATACCGCCGACCGTGCTGACCGGAACCATCACCCGCCAGGGCTGGCCTACGCACGATCGGACGGTTGTTTGGACGATGTTCATGGTCAGCCCTAATCAAATCATAGTGCCGCCCGGACAACCCGTTGGCACCGATCCACGCGGCGTGTTTACGGTGACCATACCGGGCGATTTCACTGGAGCGAGCGCTTTGGCCTCCCAATCGAGCGTGCTTCCGCTTCCGAGTTGTCCGCAAACTTCGCTACGCTATAAAGCAGCCTTTGTCCAGGCTGGCTTTCCGAAGTATCTGTCCGCCGAGGGCTGGGTCTGTCTGCCTACCAGAGTGACAAGGCTACGCACTGTCACCCTGCCCGGCGGAGATGTGAACAACGATAGGGCAATTAATATTCTTGACATTAGGAAGATAATCAACGACTTCGGCAAGAGTGTCCCGCCGCCGTGCGCGGTCCCTGTACCGGAGTTTCCGAGTCCGATTCACCTGGCGCCTGCGAGTGATGTCAACGGCGATTGTCAGGTAGACATACGCGACCTGGCGCTGGCATCCGGCAATTTTGGCAAGGGGGGTCCTATTCCGATGGACGGGGTTCAGTAGCCTGAATTTGACCATTGTCCGGTCGGGCACAAGGAGACAACCATGTCTGTTATGCCATTGAGACATCAAAATTCAGCCGTGCTACGTTTATGGATCGTTGGCCTGTTACTGGGAGGGATGATGCTTGCCGGACTTTCGGCAGCCTCGCCCGCCAGCGCGCAGGGCGGGACGATCGTGAAGATCGATCCGGCGAGCGTTGCACTCGGTGTGGGCGCGACGACGGTCGTCAATGTTCGTATTGAAAATGTGTCCAACCTGGCCGGGGCCGAGGCTCATCTGACTTATGATCCTTTCCTGGTTGCGGTGCAGGGCATTGAGGCGGGCGGCTTCCCCGTGCCCGACTTCGTGGCGCAAAGCAGCGCCACGGGTGGCCGCATCGATTACGCCATTGCGCACATGCCGCCGCGTCAACCCGTCAGCGGCAGCGGCATATTGTTGAAGATAACGTTCAGGGGCCTGGCGGCCGGTACATCGCCGATCAACTTCACGTCGGCGATCTTGAGCGATCCCGGTGGTATTCTGATCCCCTCGACCACGCAGAACGGATCGATCGCTGTCACTTCCGGCGGCACGACCCCACAGCCTACGACTCCTGCACCGACAACCCCGCCTCCGACTACACCAGCGCCCACCACGCCAGCGCCCACTACGCCGGCGCCCACCACGCCAGCGCCTACAACTCCTGCGCCGACAACTCCACCTCCGACTACACCAGCGCCTGGAGGCGCCATTGTCAAAGTATCACCTGCAACTACTTCCGCGCCAGTGAATGGCACCGCAATAGTTGCGGTGCGGATCGAGAACGCAACGAACTTGTGGGGAGTGGACTTGAAGCTGACCTACAACGCGGCTGTCGTGGAATGTGCGCAATCTCAACCCGGCACGATTCCGGCGCCGGATGTGGTGGTGAAGAACACCTGCGCCGGCGGCGCGGCGGAGTACATCGTCACGCAAAAGGCGCCGCGTGCCCCGGCCAGCGGCAGCGGCGACGCCGTGCGGTTGACCTTCAAGTGCTTGACGGAAGGAACATCGCCACTGAGCTTTGGGCAGTCAAGGCTGGTGGATAGGGATGGTCGAGACTTGTCGAACACCCCCGTTCCTGGGAAAATCATCTGCAATCGGCCGGATCCACCACGCATCCACACGGTGCGGGCCGGTGAATGGTTGTACTGCATTGCCCGCGCCTACCAAGTGAATCCATGGGCCATCGCGTGGGTCAACCATCTCTATCCTCCGTATATCTTGTACCCGGGCCAGGTGCTGAAGATTCCAAATGTCCCGTGGGTCAACATGCCGCCCGGCGCGACGTGCGCGCGTCAGTTTTGACGCCATAGCCTCAGTTAAGAGACTTCGGAAGTCTTAGCAAGACTTCCGAAGTCTTTTCACGACAACTCTCGCATTTGGTGGAAGCGCGGCAAATGTGGTAGACTTTGGCACGTTTCGGCGCGCACGGTAGCTGTGATCGCAACGAAGATACGCCGGCTGTGCGCCGGTGCGTGCCGAAATGTCGTCGAGCCGCTGAGCAGGCTGGAATCCAACATCGAGGTGGATTATGCGAAGCAACCGTGGCTGGAAGCTGACAGTTATTACCGCCGGACTGGTTGTCACGCTTGCGCTGTTCGGGGCGGCGTTCGCGCAGGGTGAGGCAGTTGTGCGCGTCGATCCGGCTGCGGCGACGATCGCACCGGGCCAGATCGTCTCCATATCGATTAAGGTCGATAACGTATCCAACTTGGCAGGGGCGGAGATTCACCTGGCGTTCAATCCGAACGTGTTGGAAGTCATCGACGCCGACGCCGGCCAGGCGGGTGTCCAGATTACCAATGGCGGTATGCTGGCCGCCGACTTTGTCGCGCAGAACCAGGCTGACAATGTCGTTGGCACGATCGACTTTGCCGTGGTTCAGATCAACCGTCCGGCGGTGAGCGGAAGCGGGACGCTAGCCATTATCAGCTTCAGGGGCAAGGCGGCGGGGCCGTCGCCTATCACATTTCGTGGAACGCCCGCTGCGCCCGCCGGCGTCATCCTGAGCGATGCAAGCGGTACGCAGATTCCGAGTACGACGCAGAACGGGTTGGTGACGGTGGCCGCCGCCGTGGTTACCCCTTCTTCGACGCCAACGCCGACGAACACGCCAGTCGGGCCGACTTTCACGCCGACGAACACGCCAATCGGGCCGACTTTCACGCCGACGCCCACACCAACCGGTCCGACGAACACGCCGACTCCATCGGCGACACCCGGCAGCGGGACACCGGGCCGGCATGTCGTGCGAGCGGGCGAGACGCTGTTCTGCATCGGCCGCGCTTATGGCGTGCTGCCCTGGGCAATTGCCGCGACGAATCGCATTTTCGCGCCCTATCGGCTGTTCCCCGGGCAAGTGCTGACGATCCCGAACGTGCCCTGGAGCAACATCCCGGCCGGCCCGACCTGCGCGCGCCAGTTCCCGGGCACACCGCCGCCTCCACCGCCTCCACCGCCGCCACCCACATGCCGCGCCATACACATCGTGCGGCCAGGCGAGACGCTGTGGCGGATTTCACGCATCTATGGAACCAATCCGTGGGTGATCGGGGCCGCGAATAACATCTACAACCTCAACTTGATTTACCCCGGCCAACGGCTGTGCATCCCGTAATCATAGACCTGGCAGGTCTCTAAGACCTGCCAGGTCTGCCAAGAAACCGGGGTTCTATCGTTTGAGCAGCGTCGCGGCGGCAATGTGATCGCCACGCGCGCCCTCGACCTGGATACCTGTGACAAACGCGCCCCGCTCGACCAGCCCGCCGATCGCCGCTTCGAGTTCATCTTTGCGCCAGCCAAACAGCCGGGCGATCGCTCCCGGCGTGGCGGCGGCGACGTTCTCCATGTAGTGTCTTGCCAGCTCGGCGCGTGCTGCGCCGCGCGTGATGAGAGGCGCCGCTTCCGGCGCATCTGGAAACCACCGATCGACTAAGTAGGTCGGAAAAAGTTCTTTGACACTTTGTTTTCTCGTCCTGCTGCGAGTCTCCTGCTGAAAGGTCATCAGCGGTTCACTATGGTTCATAACGTTCCATAGCAGTCCAGCATTAGGGTTGGCGATGAGAACCCAACTCGGCTTTGTCAAAAGACTTTTCGTGACCTACTTAGCTCGTAGACGAAGGCGTAGCGCCACGCGCCCGCTTCCGCCACCCCGACCGGCAGGATCTTCAGCCCCTTCTGCAAATCCGTCAGAGCCTTCTCAAACCGCGCCTTGCTCGACTCGGCTGCCATGCGCGCCTCGCGTCGAAGGCGCACGGTGTCCATCGCGCCGCCGTCGCGGATCACTTCGTAGATCGTCTTCGCTTCCGCCGACAAACGCCCGGCGCGGTACTCCTCGAGATAGTCATCCACGCCGCCGAAGTTCTCGCTGAGCGCGTAGAAGTACGGCAGGGTATCCAGTGAGACGAGCGTGGCCTTGCCGCGCAGCAGCTTGCCGTAGTACCAGCGGCGCTTGTCGAGCGACTGATCTTTCCAATTCCAGGTAATGTGACCCGGATCGTCGTGCTCGTCGGCGACGGGTCGATCGCCGGCGACGGCGGCCCACAGGCTCGGCATTTCGATGCCCTGGATCGGCCAAAAGAAACAGAAGCCTAGCTCGTTCACGAAGCGCACGGCGTCGTCCGGCGACTTGAGCCGCAGGGATGGCTTGCGCCGGTAGCGCTCGTCGCGCAGGCGTTTGAGTTTCGCGGCTGAAAGCGTGAATGGCTTCTGAGGCATCCGAGGGCTTAAGGATGAAGGATGAGGGATGAAGGATGAGATGTACCGCTGGACGATAGAGAGCTTGTCCTCCCCCGTCATCCGAATAGGGTCAGTTGATGCGCAGGTCGCTTCCCGTCGAGCAAGATGTAAGGCGCGGCCCGCTGGGCGAGAATGTTCAACTGGCGCAAGTGGCCGAGATCGCGCAGGCGGCCCTGCCGGCGCACGGCGAGGATAGTCTCGACGCTTTTCGGGCCGAGGCCCGGGACGCGCAGCAGCTCGGCGCGCGTGGCGCGATTCAGCTCGACCGGCGCGTGCGCCAGGTGCGCTTGCGCCCACGCGACCTTGGGATCGACCTGAAGCGGCAGGTTGCCCGCGCCGTCGAACGTGAAGTCGTCGAAGGTGAAGCCGTACTGGCGCAGCAAAAAATCGGCCTGATACAGGCGATGCTCGCGCAGCGGCTCGGTCGGCGCGTGGTTTTCCAGCGGCGTGTCGCGCAGCGGCCGGAAGGCGGAAAAGTAGGCGCGCGCCAGGCGCACTTCGCGATGCAGATAGGCGACCGTCTTCAGGATCTCGGCGTCGCTTTCGTCGGCGCCGCCGACGACGAACTGCGTAACCTGGCTCGGGCCGCGCCCGCCGTTCTCGCGCCGAATCTTCTCGACGATGCGCAGCGGCCGCACCAGCTCATCAATCATCAGCTTGTGCGGCGCGATGCGCGCCAGCCGCTCGGTGTTGGGCGCTTCGAGGTTGATCGACACGCGGTTGGCGACCTGCATCGCCCGGCGGATCTGATCTTCTTCCGCGCCCGGCATGAGCTTCAGATGAACGTATCCGGCGAATTCGTGCTTCTGGCGCAGAATCTCGACGGCGGCGACGAGCCTGTCTTGCGTGCGCGGCCCGCCGCCGGCAATTCCGCTGCTCAGGAACAAACCCTGTGCGATGCCTTTGCGCACAATCTGGTCGACGGCGCTCGCCATCTCGTCGGGCTTGAATGTGGCGCGGCGAAAATCGCGCCCGGCCCGAAACGGGCAGTAGTAGCAATCGCGCTCGCACGCCGAGGTGAGCATTGTCTTGAGCATCGGCAGGCGCTTGCCGCCCGGCATGGCCGCCATGTGAACGCTGTTCGAGATGTCTTTAGGATCGTGCCCGGTCGGGCGGGAGTGCGGCCGCGCGGCAGCGCCGGCGCGGTCCTTGTGCTCGACATTGCGCGGATCGCCGAAGATGAGCGGCGCCGTGGGATGCGGGTTGGCGGTGTGGCACGAGGGCAGGTTGAGCGCAGAATTAACCGTGCTCTCGACCGTATAGGGAACTGAGGGAACTGAAGGAACTTCTTCGCTCGGCTCGAGCGTGGCGTTGTCGGCCAGCAGTGCGAACTTCTGCTCGACGTCCATGCCCATAGTATACGAACTTTTGTTCTATTCGTCAAGTGTGGCAACGGATTGCTTCGCACAACGGATAAACGGATGGGGTCGGGTAATGATGGCTCGACTAACCGACTATGTGACCGATCGACTACCTGACTAGCTGCCCTGCATACGCAAACAGCGCCGGCGTGCCGCCGGTGTGCCAGAACAGCACGTTCTGGTCGGAGGCGAACTCGCCTTTGCGAACCAGATCAATCAGGCCCGCCAGCGCGCGGCCGGTGTAAACCGGATCCACCAGCAGTCCTTCAAGGCGCGCCGCAAGTCGAATCGCTTCGCGCTCTGCATCGCCTATCACCGCGTAGCCGCCTCCGAGGTAGTCGTCGCGCACTTCGAAGTCGTCCGGATCGAAAGACATGGGCATGTCCAGCCGCTGCGCCGTTGCGGTGGCAAGCGGCGCGAGCGCCTGCTGGAACTCGCCGGCGCGATGATCGACGCTGATCCCCACGATGCGGCCGTCGTATCCGGCCAGGCGCGCGCCGACGACCATGCCTGCCTGTGTGCCGCCTGAGCTGGTCGGGAACACGATCGCGTCGAATTGGAAGCCGCCGCTCCGGCATTGCTCGACCCATTCGTGCATCGCGGCGACGTAGCCCAGCGCGCCGGTCGCCGTCGATCCGCCGAGCGGTATGACGAACGGCCTCTGCCCGCGCGCCTGGAGCGCGGCGGCGACTTCGTCCATGACTCCGGGCGTGGGCCGCGCGCCGGCCCACACGACGTCTGCGCCTAGGAGGTGATCGAGCAAGACGTTGCCCGTTGCCTCTGCGGGCGGCTCGCCGCGCAGGACGAGCGTGCATCGCAGGCCCGCGCGCGCGGCGGCGGCGGCCGTCTGCCGCGCGTGGTTCGACTGCGCAGCGCCGGTCGTGATCAATGTGTCGGCTTGATGCGCGATCGCCTCGCCGAGCAGGAACTCGAGCTTGCGGACTTTGTTGCCGCCGAACGCCAACCCGGTCTGGTCGTCTCGCTTCGTCCAGAGTTGAGGCCCGCCGAGGTGCGCCGACAGGCGGGGCAGGGGGTGCACCGGCGTCGGGAGGTGCGCTACAGACACACGTGGGTGTCGAGATAGATCCATCATGATATTCCCTCACATGTGGCAAGCGAAGACCCGCTTCCACGAACGGCGTGAGTGGCAAGCGGGCCGTGAGAGCGGGAGACGGGATTCGAACCCGCGGCCCTCTGCTTGGAAGGCAGATGCTCTACCCCTGAGCTACTCCCGCATCGGTCGAACCGTCCGGCTGTGCCGGTATCGCCGGACAGGCATTATAATACCACAGAAGTGGTGTGGATGTTCGCGGTGCGCCTATCCTGGCGCGAGCGGCTCATCGAGCGGTTTCTGGAGTTGAACACTTGAACATAGCAAAACAGCTCACCAGGAACGGTGAGCTGTTTGTGCAGCTTATGTGTCGGGGTGGCCGGACTCGAACCGGCGACTTCACGGTCCCAAACCGTGCGCGCTACCGGACTGCGCTACACCCCGGTATTCTCTTGGTTCGACTTACTTCAAAATCTCGCCCACGTCCAGTGATACGTCGGGAAACGCCAGCGGAGACATCGTCTCACCCGGCATAGCGCGCCGAATCGACTTGTAACCGAGTGCCGACGGCTCTCGATAAACTTCGATCCATCTATCCGGGAGCGATACAAGCCAAGCTTCCGGAATCCCAGCGCGCGCATATAGAGGCACCTTCACATTGCGGTCATACTCGACAGACGTTTCAGCCACTTCAACGATCAGCAGCACATCTTGCGGGCCAGGATGTGCGTCGGTATAGGTATCTTCGCGCAACCGCAGCACTGCGACGTCAGGTTGTGGCTCGGATAGTTCGTCCATGGCGACCGGGTTTTGGACGCTGACCAGTGCGCGTTCACCCAGTCTGCGCATCAGTAGAGCCGTCAGGCGCGTGACATGTCCTGCGTGAGTGGGACTGATGGGCGACATCTCGGCGATCTCCCCTTCGATCAGCTCTAACCGATCGTCCTCATCAAAGACACCGGCCTGGATCATCTGGTGGTATTCATCTATCGTGAAGAGCTTGCGCTGTAGTTGAATCGCCATGCGTGTGAGCCTTGCTGGCCAGGCTGTGCAACCGACGAATGCAGGCGCATTGTACCCCGCCACATGGCAGTGGTCAAGCCGCTGGCGAACGCCCTGTGAACGCAAAACCGAACACTTACGGCGACGCTTCGGTGTCCTGCGTCAGGCGGTGCGCCAGCAGGATGGGGATGAACGTGATCGCGATGACCATGACCGCCGCGACGTTCGTCACCGGCTGGTTGCGCGGCCGCGTCAACTGGCTGAAGATCCAGATCGGCAGCGTCGTCTGCTGCCCGGCGGTGAAGGTCGTGACGATGATCTCGTCGAACGAGAGGGCGAAGGCGAGCATCGCGCCCGCCAGCAGCGCCGTGGCGATGTTGGGCAGCACGATGTAGCGGAACGTCTGGAAGCTCGACGCGCCCAGGTCCATCGACGCCTCCATCTGCGAGCGGCCGGTGCGCCGCAGCCGCGCCACCACGTTGTTGTAGACCACGACGACGCAGAACGTCGCGTGGCCGATCACGATCGTCCAGAAGGTGAAGGGTATCTCCATCAGGCCGATCGCCGAGCGCAGCGCGATGCCGGTGACGATGCCCGGCAGCGCGATCGGCAGCACGACGATGAACGAGATCGTCTCACGCCCGAAGAACTTGCTGCGGGAGATGGCCACTGCGATCAGCGTGCCCAGCATGATGGCGACGAGCGTGGCGACCAGCGCCACTCCGACCGACAGCCACAGTGCGCTCCATAAGTCGGGACGCTCCGTGAGTGCCACCTGGAACCATTCCGTCGTCAGGCCCGGCGGCGGAAAGGTGAACGCCGACTCTTGTGTGTTGAACGCGTACAGGATGATGATGAAGAGCGGAAAATGCAGAAACAACAGAACGGCGATCGTCGCCAGCCGCAGGCCCAGGGAGGGTCTGGCCAGAATGCGTCCGCGGTTAGAGCGCATCGAACGCCCCCAGTCTCTTGGCGATGATCAGGTACGCGGCCATGATCACCATCGGGACGATGGTGAACGCGGCGGCGAGCGGAACGTTCCCGGCAGTGCCCTGATACTGATACACGGCCAGCCCGATGAACGGGCTGGAGTCCCCAATAATCGTCGGGATGATGAAATCGCCCAGCGTCAGCGAGAAGGTGAAGATCGATCCGGCCACGACGCCGGGGAAGACCAACGGCAGCGTCACGTGCTGGAATGTGGCTTCAGGGCGCGCTCCCAGATCGCCCGAGGCTTCGAGGAGCGAGCGTGGCACGCGCTCCAGCGCTGCGGCGACCGGAAGAATCATGTACGGCAGCCACACGTACAGAAACACGAGGAACAGGCCGAGCGGCGAGACCGACAGCGACTCCCCGCCGATCAGGGGAAAGTCCAGGACGGCGTTGAGCACTCCCTGGAGCCCGATCTGCGAGATAAACCAATTGAAGACACCCTCTTTGGCGAGAATGAACTTCCAGGCGTACACCCGAACCAGGTAGCTCGACCACAGCGGAAGCAGAACGGCCAGGTACAGGAAGGCCCTCGTGCGCCGCCCCGCGTAGCGCGCCATGTAGTAGGCGATCGGAAACGCGACGAACGCCCCCGCGATCGTCACGGCGGCGGCCATCAAGGCCGTGCGCCCCATGATGTCGAAGTGCGCCTGCGTGAACAGATCGCCGTACGTGTTCAACCCGAACTCGCGCACGACCCTCCCGGTGAAGCCGTCGAGGCGATAGAAGCTTTGGATGAGCATCGCCAGGAGCGAGCCAATGTACAGAATGCCCAGCCACAACAGCGGCGGGATCAGCAGCAGCAGCAGGGACAATACCGGGCGACGATACAGGAACGTCGACAGGCGGCGTTCTGCCGAGGGGTGGCTCGCTGCGGGTGTCATCGACGCGGTCGTCATGCGATCAGCTTAGCGCCGCGATCGGGCGGTTGTGTTCACGCTGCCACGTCAATAGAACCGGGCGCCCTCGATTCGCCAGTACGTCCATCGAGGTCTCGTCGAGGTTCTGGCGGACGACCGTCAGGTCGGCGCCGCCGTCAAGCTCCACTAGGTAGCGCGTGTACATGCCGAGATACACGACATCGCGAATGCGTCCGTTGGCCGAGCAGTACCCGTCCGGCACGACGACGCCCGGCGCCTGGATGTTGATCTTCTCCGGCCGAATCGAGAAGGTGTCGGGCGTTCCGGAGATCGCCTGCGCGGTGGCGCCGCTGATCAGGTTCGACACGCCGACGAATCCCGCCGCGAATGGCGTGGCCGGATGCTCGTATGCCTCGGCCGGCGTGCCGATCTGCTCGATGCGGCCGTGGTTGAACACGGCCAGCCGGTCGCTCATGGTGAGCGCTTCTTCCTGATCGTGCGTCACGTAGATGAAGGTGATGCCGACGCGCTGCTGGATCGCCTTGAGCTCGATCTGCATCTGCTGGCGCAATTTCAAGTCGAGCGCGCCGAGCGGTTCGTCGAGCAGCAGCACGCGTGGGTGCATGATCAGCGCGCGCGCCAACGCGACGCGCTGGCGCTGCCCGCCGGAAAGCTGAGACGGCTTGCGCTGCTCCATGCCGGGCAGCTGAACCAGATCCAGCATTTCGCTCACCCGCTTCATGCGCTCCGGCCTGGGCGCTTTCTTGATCATCAGGCCGTATCCGACGTTGTCTGCAACATTCATGTGCGGGAACAGCGCGTAATCCTGGAAGACCGTGTTAACGCTGCGCTCGTACGGCGGCAGGTCGGTGACATCCTCGCCGTGCAGTTCGATGCGCCCGGCCGTGGGCTGATCGAACCCCGCGATCAACCGCAGGCACGTGGTCTTGCCCGAGCCGGACGGCCCGAGCATCGAGAAGAACTCGCCGTCTACGATGTCCAGGTGGATGTTGTCCAGCGCCTTCACTTCGCCGAAGTGGCGGCTCACGCCGGACAGTCGGACGGCGGGCACGGAATCGTTAGCCACGATGCGATTCTCATCCAAGGGATTTGCGAACCCTTGCGAAGGTTCACGCTTCGCGCCTTCGCAAGGGTTCATACGAGCGATCGAAGTCCCCGTCGATAAAAGGCGCAAGCCCTGGGCATGCCAACTCCCAAAACCTGCGCGCCGATATTACCGTCCGCCGATCACGGCGAGGTAGTCGGTGACCCAGCGATAGTACGGGACGCAGCCCTCATTGCCTCCGGGGCCGTCGCCGCAGTCCTCGGTGGGTGTCTTCCAGAATCTGATCTTGTCAAAGTTGCCGAAGCCGTTGGTCTCGCAGCCGGCGTCGGTGAGCAGCGCGTTGCCTGTGCACGCCGCTGGCACTGCCGGCACCGATCCGAACCACGCCGCTAGATCGCCCTGCAGTTTCGGATTCAGCGACCACTCCAGCCACTTGTAGGCGCAGTTAGGATGCGGCGCGTCGACGTGCATCAGCGTCGTGTCGGCCCAGCCCGTCGCGCCCTCTTCTGGAACGACGCTGGCGATCGGCTCGCCGTTGAACTGCAACAGGTTCACCTGGAACGGCCACGAACTTGACGCCGCCACGCCTTCCTTCGTGAAATCGTCGATCTGGATGAACGCGTCGTGCCAGTAGCGGAAGACCAGGTCTCGCTGCTGGCGCAGCAGATCCAGCGCAGCCTTGTACTGCTCGTCGTTCAACGCGTACGGATCGGTGATGCCCAGCTCGGGCCGGTGCTTCGCCAGATACAGCGCGGCGTCGGCGATATAGATCGGGCCGTCGTAGGCGCTGACGCGTCCCTCGTTCGATTCGCCGTCGGGCAGCATCGTCTCTTCGAATACCACGCTCCAGCTCGTGGGCGGGTTATCGCCGAACACTTCGGTGTTGTACATCAACACGTTCGGCCCCCACTGGTAGGGTGTGCCGTAGTGCTCCGCTGTGCCGTCGCCATCCGTGTCTACAGTGTTCCACGGCGCATTTTGCAGGCGCTCGTCGACCGTGCTAAAGCTTGAGATCAGATCAATGTTGATGGGCTGGACCGTGCCGCCGGAGATCAGGCGATTGCTGGCGTCGCCCGAGGCGGTGACCAGGTCGAAGCCGCCCTGCGTCATCAGCGCGACCATTTCATCGGACGTGTTGGCGACTTTGACGTTGACCTTGCAGCCGGTGTCCTTCTCGAATTGCGTCACCCAGTCGAAGTTCGGATCGGTCGAGCCGTTTTCGATGTAGCCGGCCCAGGCAACGATCGACACCTCACCCTCACCAACGCCCACGGATTGCTTCATGCCAGCCCCCGCCTCCGGGGTGGCCGGCGTGGCCTGCTGGCACGCCGAGAGCATGAGCGATAGGACGATCAGCAGCGAGAAGAGCAGGAACAAACGTCGAGCGGTGTTGTGATGATGTAGCATTTCTCCTCCTTTTTAGTTTGAGTTGCGTTACAGACATCAACGGGGACTCTCGCCAGAGAGTGCGCGGATTATAACACCGGTGATTTTGAAAAGTCAAAATAAGACCTGCCAGGTCTCCACTCACCGTGCGTCGCTGCGGAATGTTTCGTGAGACCTGGCAGGTCTATCAGGCGCCGGCGGCGTCCAGGGCCGCGGCGAAGATGGTCAGCGCCTCGTCGATCTGCTCGGGCGTGACGACGAGCGGCGGAATCCAGCGGATGATGTTATCGTACGTGCCGCAGGTCAGCAGCATCAAGTTCCGCTCGAAGGCGGCCTTGACCACGGCTTTGGCCGTGTCCGTGTCCGGTTCGCCGCGCTGCGCAGCCGTGAATTCCGTGGCGACCATCACCCCAATCCCGCGCACGTCGCCAATCGATTTGAACTCGCCCTGCAGCTTGCGCAGGCCCGCCAGCAGTTGCTCGCCGCGCGCCGCCGCGTTCTGCGGCATCTTCTCTTCTTTCATGGCGCGGATGGTCGCCACGGCGGCGGCGCAGGCGACGACGTTCCCGCCGAACGTGCCGCCGTGCGAGCCAGGCTTCCACCGGGCCATGATGTCCTGGCGCGTCGCCAGCCCGCTCAGTGGAAGGCCCGACGCAATGCCTTTCGCCATGATCAGGATGTCGGGCCGGATGCCGAAGTGCTCGATCGCGAAGAACTTGCCGGTTCGCCCAAATCCCGACTGCACCTCGTCGGCGACGAGCAGAATGCCATGCTCGTCGCACAGCGCGCGCAGCTCGCGCATGAATCGGGCCGGCGGCACAACGTACCCGCCTTCTCCCAGCACCGGCTCGACGATGGCGCAAGCCGTCTCCTCCGGCGCGGTCTGTGACTTGAGCATTTTCTTCAACTGCCGGATGCAGGCATCGCTCGCGTCGTCGTCGCTCATGTGCAGCGCGTAGGCATAAGGATAGGGCGCGACGAAAATGCCGGGGACGAGCGGCTGGAAGCCGGCGCGATAGATCGTCTTGCTCGTCGTCATTGCCATCGTCAGGTGCGTGCGCCCATGGAATGATCCGGCGAACACAATCGTGTTGGGCCGCCCGGTGGCGACTTTTGCGAGCTTGACCGCCGCTTCGACGATCTCCGCGCCGCTGTTGCTGAAGAAGAACGAGTCGAGACTGGGATCAGGCATGATCGTCAGCAACTCCTCGACCAGATCGATCATCGGCTTGTGGTAGACGATGTTCACCTGGCCGTGGATCAACCTGGCGGCCTGCTCCTGGATCGCCTTGACGACCTTCGGATGCGCGTGGCCGGTGTTCGTCACGCCGATGCCGCAGGTGAAGTCGAGGTAGCGCCGGCCGTCGACGTCGTACAGGTACGGCCCTTCGCCGCGCTCGACGATCAGCGATGGCGAGAACAGGCGCGACCAGACGGGTGAGATGTGATCGAGTTTTGGCTTCATATCGGCACGACCTCTTCGAGGATGTATCTGCCAATTCGTGGCTTGAGTCCTGACTTTTCGACGAGGTCCACTTTAACTCCTACCAGGTCGCTCAGATAATGCTCGAGTGGACTCGAGGCTTCAGCCGGAGATGTGGTGGACAAACGAACCGGCTAAAGCCTCTATTCCGGAATTTGCCAAACTCCATTTCGGTAAAAGAGGCCGGGGGCCACATCTGGCTCGCCGACCTCCGATTATACTCACGCGCGGGCACTACCGCCAAAAGACTTCGGAAGTCTCCAAAGACTTCCGAAGTCTGAAATGATTAACCGCCGCCGATCGCAGCCTTGAACTCGGTCCAGATGCGGTCGTACAGCTCCAGCGCGTCGCCGACGTCCTCGATCCACTGCAGACCCTGCATCACGTCGTCCGGTGGGTAGATGCGCTCGTCGGCCAGCATGTCCGGGTCGATGAACTCCTTCGCAGCCTGGTTCGGCGAGCCGTAGCCGACGAACTCGGCATTCTGCGCGGCGATCTCCGGATAATGCACGTAATTCATGAACACCATCGCCGTGTACTTGTTCTGCGCCGATACCGGCAGGGCCATGTTGTCCTGCCAGATAGTGCAGCCTTCCGTGGGGATGAGATAGTCGATCCCTTCGCGCCCGCCCGCCTCCGGATCGCCGGCCAGGATCGCGTCGCCGGTCCAGAGGTGGCCGATCACCGTCTCGCCCTGCACGATCAGATCGTCGTTGCTCTGGCTGTCGTAGGCCTTCACGCACTTAGATTGTTCGATCAGCACGTTCTTGGCCTCTTCCAGATGCGCCGGATCGGTGTCGTTGATCGGGTAGCCCAGGTACATCAGCGCCGCGCCGATCGTCTCGCGCTGATCGTCCAGCATGCTGATCTTGCCGCACACCTCCTCCGACGGCTCGAAGACAAGCTTCCACGAAGGCTCAGGGTCCGGAATGACATTGGTGTCGACGGCGAACCCCGACGTGCCCCAGAAGTACGGCACCGTGTACTGCTGCTCCGGGTCGAAGTACTGGTTGACGTGGAAGTCGCCCATGTTCTGGATATTGATGATAATGCTGAAGTCGAGTGGCTCGATCAGGCCCTCGCTGATCAGGATCTGCACCATGTAGTCCGACGGGACGATGATGTCGTAGTTGGCCCCGCCGGCTTGCAGCGTCGCCAGCAGCGTCTCGTTCGAGTCGTAGTTGGTCTCGACCACTTTGACGCCGCATTCCTCCTCGAATTGCTCCTTGATGTCCGGATCAATGTACTCGACCCAGTTGTAGAGGGTCAACTCTGGAGACAATTCCGACCGGTCGCCGCAGCGGCCGGTATCGGCGGGTGTCGCTTCCGGGGGTGGTGTGGCCTCAGGCGGCGCCTGAGTCGGCGCGGGTGGTTGGGTAGGCGTCGCCGGCGCGGGACAGGCGGACAGCCACAGTGAGAGAACCACGAGTGTGAGCAGCGTGTGCTTCTTCATCTTTCTTCCTCCTCTGTATGTGGTGTAATCTTCGACCCGTAGTCGACCACAAGGAAAATGATGGGTAGCCCAGCCCCTCGTGGGCGTCATGAACGGGCACAAGGCCCTATGCTACACCCATCAAAACCAGTTTGGCGGACTACTAGGCCAGGTTGGTTCACGAGCGCCGGCGCTGGGCGGCGAGCGACAGCAGCACGAGACCCATCGACAGGGCCAGCAGCACGCTAGAGAGCGCGTTGATCTCCGGCGTCACGCCCTTGCGCACCAGGCTGTAGATGTAGGTGGGCATGGTGTTGATGTTGCCGCGCGTGAAAGCGGTGATCAGGTAATCGTCCAGCGAGAGCGTGAAGGCCATCAGCGCGCCGCCGACGATGCCGGGCATCAACAGCGGCAGCGTCACCCGGCGGAAGGTCGTCCATTCGTTCGCACCCAGGTCCTGCGCCGCCTCTTCCAACTGGCGGTCGAAGTCGGCCAGCCGGGCGCGGACGATGACGTACACAAACGGGATGTCGAAGGCGATGTGGGCAATAGCCACCGTCGGCCAGCCGGCGAGCGGTCGAACGCCGAAGACCGTGTCGATGATGGGGAACAGCGCCTGGTTGTAGAACAGCAGCAGCGCAATGCCCATCACGATCTCGGGGATCACGATCGGCAGGTAGAGATTCGCCTCGAATAACCCGCTCAGTCGAAAGCGGAAGCGATCCATGGCCAGCGCCGTCATCGTGCCGATCACGGTCGAGATGACCGTGGCTACGATGGCAATCTGCAGGCTGTTCACCGCCGCCGCTTGCAGCTCCTGGTTCTCGAACAGCTTGGCGTACCACTCGGTCGAAAAGCCGGTGAACTGCGCCACCGAGCGGCTACCGTTGAAGGAAAACAGAATCAAGATCAAGATCGGCAGGTACAAAAGGCCGAAAACGACGATCGCGTTGAGGCCGAGCGCCAGCGGTCCGATGCGGATCGCCGGCTCGCGGCGGGCGCGCGGCGGCGCCTGCGCGGCGGTTGTCAGCGTCGCTTCGGCGCTCATAACGCGCGTTCCTCCTTGCTGCCGGAGCGCAGGTAGTAGATCACACCGGCCAGCACGAGCAGCATCATGACGAACGAAATAGCCGATCCGAACGGCCAGTTGCGGCTGGAGCCGAACTGGCGGTTGATCAGCGTGCCGATCATCTCGACCTTGCCGCCGCTCATGATGTCCGGCGTGACGAACGCGCCGACGACCGGCACGAACACCAGCACGAACGCGGCGACCACCCCGGGCAGCGTCATCGGCAGCATCACGCGCCAGAAGGCGCGCCGGCTGTTCGCCCCCAGGTCGGCGGCCGCTTCCATCAGCGAAAAGTCGAATTTCTCGATCGAGGCGTACAGCGGGAGCACGGCGAAGGGCAAATAGCCGTAGGCCAGACCGACCAGCACGCCGGTCATGTTAAACAGCAGCGGGATCGGCTCGCCGATAATGCCCAGATTCATGAGCGCCGTGTTCAGCAGTCCGGTCTCGGCCAGCACTTGCTTGAGCGCGTAAGTGCGCACCAGGAAGTTCGTCCAGAACGGGATCATCACCAGCAGCAGCATGACGTTGCGCAGGTTGCGGCGCTGGCGCGCGATGAAGTAGGCCAGCGGGTAACCCAGCAGTAGGCAAACGGCCGTCACCATCAGCGCGATGAGCGCCGAGTTGAGGAAAATCCGGATGTACAGCCAGCGATCGCAGTCGGGACCGGAAAACTCGGAAGAGCAGGCGTTGGCGAACTGGGTGTAGGCATCGAGGGTGAACTGTAGCGGCACCTTCACGCCGCCAGCGCGCCCCTTTTCGACCAGGCTGATCACCAGTATGAATAACAGCGGCAGCGTGAAGAAGACGATCAGCCAGAACCCACCGGGGCTGAGCAGGCCGAACAGCCGCAGGCTGCGAGCACGACGGGCCTCTTTGGCGGTAGACAGGGCGCTCTCGGCCACAGAAGCGCTCCTCAGTTCGCCAGTACGCGCGCGCTGCCCGGGTGCCAGGACACCCACACGCGCATGCCGCTGGGGCCTTGCAGCGCCGGCAGGCCGACCGGGAGAATGTTTTGCCGGCGCACGCTGAGCGTGATCCTCGGCGCCAGTTGCACCCGGAAGCGCGTATCGTTGCCGACGTAGATCATCTCGATCACTTCGGCCAGGTAGGCGTTCGGCGTATCTCCGGGCTGCGTGTCGGACAGCACAATGCGCTCGGGCCGCACGGCCAGCGTCGCCTGCGCGCCCTGCGTCACTCCGGCCTCGACAGCGGCGATCATCTTCAGGCCGTCGGCCTCGAACTCGGCGTCCGCGCCGTCGAGCGACGTGACCTTGCCGCTGATGAAGTTGGTCTCGCCAATGAAGTCGGCGACGAAACGGCTGTTCGGCGCCTCGTAAATCTCTAATGACGTGCCGATCTGCAGCGCTCTGCCGTGATCCATGACCGCGATGCGGTCCGACATCGTGAGAGCTTCCTCCTGGTCGTGGGTCACGTAGATGAACGTGATGCCGACTCTCTCCTGGAGCTGCTTGAGCTCGAGCTGCATTTCCTTGCGCAGCTTCAGGTCGAGCGCACCGAGCGGCTCGTCCAGCAGGAGCACCTCCGGGTGGTTGATCAATGCCCGGGCCAGGGCGACGCGCTGCTGCTGACCGCCGGACAACTGCTTGGGCATGCGATCGTGCATACCCGGCAAGCGCACCAGCTCGAGCGCCTCGTCGACGCGCTTCTTGATCTCGTCGCGCGGCGCTTTTTTCATTTCAAGCCCGAAGGCGACGTTTTGGCCCACCGTCATGTGAGGAAACAGGGCGTAATGCTGAAACACGGTGTTGACCGGGCGCTGGTACGGCGGGGTATGACCGATGGGCCGGCCGTGGATGTAGATTGCTCCCGCAGTGGGCATCTCGAACCCGGCGATCATGCGCAGCGTCGTCGTTTTTCCGCAGCCGCTGGGTCCCAGGAGCGAGAAGAATTCGCCGTCGCGGATCTGGAGCGTGACGTGATCGACGGCCAGCACGGGATCGCCCCCGCGCGTCGCTGCGGGGAACTGCTTGACCACATCGCGCAGCTCAATGGCGTGCTCTTGCATTCTCTCTCCTCACCTGTGACCGGCGCGTGCGGCTGCCGAATCGCCAACCGTCAATCACGGCCTGACGGCAACGTACATACGACAAATGGTAGACACCTGCTATTCACCACGGCTGGTTGCAACGCTTGGACTGAGAATCGACACTGCTCACTCCCTGACCGGAGGAGCGCGACTTGAGGCGAAAGTGATTATAGCATCAAAGCGTCATACGGCAAATAAGGTATCTTCTCTTTTCTTCAGCCACAGAGTCACGGAGACACAGAGCGTTCCATAAAGGCATCGTCTCTGCGCCTCTGTATCTGCGTGGCTAGATCTGAACAAGCACCAGCTACTGGGTCTTGACGACGGCATACACGTGTGCTAGAATACGGCTAATTGAGAACGCTTCTCAATTGGGCGCTTGCCATGTTCGACCGGGACTTCGTCACTCGGCAGCTCGCCGCGCGGCAGTTCAAAATCACGCGCCAGCGCCGCGCGGTGCTGAACGCGATCGCGTCGTCGCAGGCGCGCATGAGCGCGGCGGATATTTGCGCCAGGGCCAGGCGCGAGTGCCGCGACCTGGGCCTGGCGACTGTGTATCGCACGCTGGAGATTCTTGCCGAGATCGGCGCGATACGGCGCGTGCACCTCGACGATGACTGTGAAGGGTTCGCGGCCGCCGCCGCCGAGCATGGGCACCACCTCGTTTGCAGCCGGTGCGGTGCCACGCTCGAAATCGAAGGCTGCGATCTGACAGGTATGCTCGAGCGCGTCGAGGCCAGCACCGGCTTCAAGGTGGATCAGCACTGGCTCGAGCTGGTGGGCCGCTGCCCGGCGTGTCAGACCAAGCCGCGGCAGCGGGCGCTCGGAAGGCGGCCGTGAAGAAGCTGCTCTCGATGGGCTGTATCGTCGCGCTCGCGGCGGGCGCGTGCGCCGGCGCGACAGGCTCACCGGATAGCCTGCCCGATGGCCGGCTGCCGGTTGTGGCTACGCACAGCATCTTGGGCGAGTTTGTGACGATTGTGGGCGGCGACAGGGTCGCCGTGCGCACCCTGGTCGGTCCGCAAGGAGATGCGCACGAATTCGAGCCGCGTCCGGCGGACGCGGTCGCCATTGCCGAAGCGGCCATCCTCTTCGAGAACGGCCTGGGATTCGAGCCGTGGCTGGACGATCTGTATGCCGCGTCTGGCTCTGGGGCTGTGCGGGTTGTCGCGACGGATAGCATGGTGCCTCTTCCGGCAGCGGGTCTATCCGGGAGGGGAGGGGCTGAGGGCGGCCCGGGCGATCTGGGCCAGCTCGATCCTCACGTCTGGCACGATGTGACGAATGCGATGCGCATGGTCGAAAACGTGCAGGCTGCGCTGCTGAAAGCCGATCCGTCGCATGCGGACGTCTACGCTGCAAACGCGGATGCCTACCTTGCGCAGTTGACGGAGCTGGATGCCTGGGTGAGGCAGCAGGTCGAGCGGTTGCCTGCCGGGCGTCGCAAGCTCGTTACGTCGCACGACACGTTTGGCTATTTTGCCGTGCGCTACGGCTTTGACGTGGTTGGCACGGCGCTCGGCGGGACGACGGCCGGGCTTGCCGATCCATCGGCCGGCGCGATCGCGGAATTGGTAGAGGCCATCAAGGCAGCCGGCGTCCGCGCCATCTTTGCCGAGAACGTGTCGAATCCCGGCCTGATGCGACAAATCGCGGCCGAGGCCGGCGTGGAGCTTGCTCCACTGCTGTATACCGACGCGCTCGGCGAGCCGGGCGGCGCCGGCGATACGTATGTCAAAGCGATCCGGTATAACGTGTCGACCATCGTCGACGCGTTGAGGAAATGACCGCGTATGGATGCGATGGCAGCCGGCAAACACGCCCATTCCAGGCATGTCGCCATTCATCTCGACGCCGTGAGTGTGACTTACGACGGCAAGCCCGTGCTGACCGACGTGACGCTGGATATCTCCGGGGGGTTGCGTCTGGCCGTGCTCGGGCCGAACGGCGCGGGCAAGTCGACCCTGTTCAAGGCCATCGTCGGGTTGCTGCCGCTGAGTTCCGGACACATCCTGATCCACGGCGACCCACCTCGCCAGCGCGAGAAGCACATTGCCTACGTGCCGCAGCAAGGCGACGTCGATCGGCGTTTTCCGGTGACCGTGCGCGACGTGGTGATGATGGGGCGCTATGGCCGGATCGGGTGGCTGCGCCGGCCAGGCCGCGACGATCGCCGTGCGGTCGATGAGGCGATGCAGCGGCTCGACATCGCGCGCCTGGCGGGCGCGCCCATCGACGAGCTTTCAGGAGGACAGTTGCAGCGCGCCTTCCTGGCTCGCGCGCTGGCCCAGGATGCCGACATTCTGTTGCTGGACGAGCCGTTCACCGGCGTCGACGCGACGACCGAGAGCGCGATCTACGAGGTGTTGGACGATCTGAAGGCGCGCCGCATGACGGTGCTGGTCGCCACGCACGACCTGGACAAGGCCATGTCTCACTTCGACGATCTCTTGCTGGTGAACAGGACCGTGATTGCCTGCGGCTGCGCCGAGGATGTGTTCCGGCCGGAGATTCTGCGGCGGGCATTCGGGTCACGGGTGACGCTCATGCCGACGGGCGAGCGCGTCATGGCCGCCACGGACGAGCATTATTCGCAGTAAGCCGCCTTTTGTTAGCTCGCGCATGCTCGATTTCTTGCTGGATCCTCTCGCCTACTCCTTCATGCAGCGCGCGCTGCTCGCGTCCGTGCTGGTCGGCGGGTTGTGTGCTATCGTCGGGTGCTACGTCGTGCTGCGCGGCATGGCCTTCCTCGGCGACGCGCTCGCACACGCCGTCTTGCCCGGGATCGCGATCGCCTTTCTGCTGGGCGGCGACTTGCTTGCCGCGGCGTTGGCGACGGCGATTCTCGTCGCCCTCGGCATGGGATACCTGGGCCGCGGTGGGCGGCTGCGCGAGGATGCGGCGATCGGCGTCATCTTCTCGGGCGCCTTCGCGCTCGGCGTCGCGCTGATCAGCAGCGCGCCCTCCTACCAGACCGATCTGACGCACATCCTCTTCGGCGATGTGCTGGGCGTGACCGATCGCGATCTCCTGCTGCTGATCGGCTTCGGGATTGCGGTCTTGGTGGTCGTCATGGCGCTCTACAAGGAGTTGCTCGCCTTCACTTTTGATCCGACCTTTGCGTCGTCGATCAAGCTGCCGGTCGGAAAGCTGCGCTATCTCCTCATGGTCGTGTTGGCCGTCACGGTCGTCGTCTCGCTCCGCACGGTCGGCGTTGGCCTGGTGGCAGCCATGCTCGTCACGCCGGCGGCGGCGGCCTCGATGTTGACCCGGCGTTTATCACGCATGATGGTCGTCTCCGCTCTCATGGGCGTATCGTCGTCAGCCGTCGGAATATACGTGTCATACTACGGCGATCTTTCGGCAGGCGCCTCTATCGTGCTGACCTGCACCGTCCTGTTCCTTTTCGCGCTCGTCCTCAGCCCGCGCGACGGCCTGCTCGCCCGCTTGCGGCCGGAGCGCCGCTCCGGTTGACCGCAACCCAAATCGCAAGTTTGGGCGTATAATGTGATATGTCCGTGCGCCTCATCGGCGAGTGCGCTGCCCGCTATGTCCGATTACGCGACTGACTACACTCGCGACGAGTTGATGTGTGTGTGTATCTCGCGCCAGGTCTGCGACGGCGAGGTGGTCGGGCAGGGCATCGCCACGCCGTTGGTGATGGCGGGCGTGATCCTCGCCAAGTTGACGCATGCGCCGAGCATCTTGCTGGCCTCGGCCATCGGCCAATCGGTGTGCCGCGATTGGGCGCCGCTGGGCCTGGCGCGCGTCGAGGAGCAATGGATCGGCAGAGGGCTGACGTTCTTGACCTTCAGCGAAGTATCCTGCGAGTTGCTGCCGCGCGTCAGGTTGAAAGAGTTTTTCCGCCCGGCGCAGGTCGACTCGCACGGCAATTTCAACAACGTCGTCGTCGGCGCCAGTTACGAGCGCCCGCACATGCGGCTGCCGGGCAGCGGCGGCATCCCGGACGTCACGGGCTACAACGACAAGTCGTGCCTGTACGTGCCGCGCCACTCACGCGCCGTGTTTGTCGAGCCGATCGACTTCGTCAGTGGGCTGGGGCACGTGCCTCGTCGCGCCGACGGCGCTGGCCCCGTGTACCTGGTCAGCAACCTCGGCCAGTTCGACTTCGCCAGCGGCCGTGTGCGGCTGACGACTTTCCACGCCGGCGGGAGCGTGGAAAGGATCCAGACGAAGACCGGTTTCCCGCTCGAGATTGCGCCGGACGTACACGAGACCGAGCCACCCTCGGCGGAGGAAGTGCGCTTGTTGCGCGAAGTGATCGATCCGCTGGATGTGCGCCGGCTGGAGCTGCTGAGCGGGGCGCAGCGCAAGCAGCTCATTCGGGACATCCTGCGGAAAGAAGGAGTCCTTTGATCAGGCGCTTCGCCGCCTGGGCATTCACATGGTTCACATGGCCGCCCCTTGCACATATGGAGTATACTAGGAGGCAGGTCGGAGACGGGAAGAGGTGCGCGACATGGAGCAGAATTTCGACGAGCGGGCCGGCGACGTGCGCGGCGACACGGTCCACATTCAGGACGGCGGCGCGCGTGATGTGTACGCGACGACCGTCACGCTTTCGCGCGGCGGCGCGAGGAGTGTGAAAGCCGATACGGTAACGGTGAGACAGGGCGGCGCTCAGAAAGTTGAGGCGCAGTCGATCGCGCTGAAGCAAGGTGGGGCCTTGAGCGTCGCCGCAGAGCGGGCCGAGATCGTGGCCTCCGCCGCGGCATTCGTGCGCGCCAACGACGCCCGAATCGGCCCGAGCTGCCGCGTGGGCGGGCTGATCGCCCAGCAGGCGGTCGTAGAAGATAGCATGGTGGCCGCGATGCTGGCGCGGGGCGAGGCCCGTCTCGATCAATCGGCAGTGGGCGTCGTCGTATCGAACCGGGCGGTGCTATCCGGCTCGGCCGTGGGCCTCGCCGTAGCCGAAGTCGTGGAAGGCGATGTGCGCGTGCAGGTCAAACCGCAAGTCGCGGTGCTGTTCGGCGCGGCGCTCGGCGCGGCGCTGGGGCTGTTGGTATTGATCGGCCGGCGCATCCGCTGAGAGGCCGAATCCGCACATCTCCCGTATCTGGCCAGCGCCCGCGGGCGGCTCGGGCGCGCGATGATTGAGGATGCACAATGCTGCTGTCGCCGGGTAACGTTCTTCACACGCGGTACCGCGTCGTCGGCCTGCTGGGGCAGGGGGGCATGGCGGCCGTGTACTGCGCGCACGATCGCACCTTCGACCGGATGGTGGCGATCAAGCAGCTCCGTCCCGACCCCTTCGCGAGCGAAAGAGCCCTCGCCGAGGCGCGGCAACAGTTCAAGCACGAAGCGCAAATCCTCGCCACGCTCGACCATCCCAACCTGCCGCGCGTAACCGATTTCTTCGAGAGCGAGGACTTCGAGTATCTGGTGATGGACTACGTCGAAGGCCAGACGCTCAGCGATCTGGCGGCGCAGCACGGCAACGGCCTGGACGAAGGGCAGGTGCTCGACTGGGCGGATCAACTCCTGGCGGCGCTCGAGTACGTTCACCGGCACGGCATTATTCATCGCGACGTCAAGCCGTCGAACATTCGCCTCACGCCCGATGGGCGCATCTTCCTCGTGGACTTCGGGCTGGTCAAGCTGTTCGATCCGAGGAATCCCAAGACGGCGACGATCATGCACGGCCTGGGCACGCCCGAGTATGCGCCGCCGGAGCAATACGACGCGCACCTGGGCCATACCGATCCTCGCTCCGACGTGTACGCGCTGGGCGCGACGATGTACCATCTCTTCACGGGCCGCGCGCCGGCCACGGCGACGCAGCGCGTCGCCGACCCGTCGTCCTTCCGGCCACCGCGTGCGCTGGGCGCGCACATCTCGGCCGACATCGAGCGCGCCATCCTGCGCGCGTTGGAACTCCAGCCCGCCAAGCGATTCGACAGCGCGACCACGATGCGCACTGCGCTCGGGCAAGCGCGGCGGCGTGTGAGCGTGGCGGACGCGACCATGACTCGCCGATTGCCGCGCTGGGCCGCACCGCTGTCGCGCACGAATTGGCGCCGCTTCGCCGCACCCTTCGGCGCGATAGCGCTGATCGTCGTCGCGGGAGTGATCGGACTTTCCGGCGGAGGCGGCCTGGGAACGACCGCCACGCCGACAGGTACTATCGCATCTCCGTCGCCGGTGGCCCCGTCCCCGACCGCGCCGGATGCGACGGCAACATCGACCCGTACGCTGACGCCGTCGCCGACGCAGTTCAACACACCGACCTTGACGGCGACGTCGACCCCGACGTCGACCCTGACGGTCACGCCGACGGCCACGCGGACGCGGACCCGAACGGCGACGTCGACGCGCACGCCGACGCCAACGCCGACGTTGACCCGTGAGCCTGGACAGCCCACGAATACACCTACCGTGCCGACTCCGATTCCAACTACGCTTGTGCCAACGACAGTCATACCAACTACCCCGGCCAGAACACCTCCCACCGCTGTACCGACAGACACGCCCGAGCCACCGACTGCGACGCTGGCCCCGGCGGTGGAAACTGCAAGCCCTACGCCGTGATTGCCATGCAATTGACGCTGCCTGGGCCGGTCGACAGGCAGCCCCTGGCGCAGATTGATGCGCCGATCCCCGTTTCCGGCGCGGGCGACATCCGCATCCGCGTTCGCGCCTGCGGTGTGTGCCACACCGATCTCCACATCGTCGAAGGCGACATCGCGCCCGCCAAGCTTCCGATCGTGCCAGGGCACCAGGTTGTGGGCGCGGTCGACGGGTGCGGCCCCCGCGCCGAACGCTTCCGCGAAGGGGATCGTGTCGGCGTGCCGTGGTTATACTCGACGTGCGGCGAGTGCGCGTACTGCCGGAGCGGCCGCGAAAACCTGTGTGAGCAGGCGCGGTTCACCGGCTATCATGTCGACGGCGGGTACGCCGAGTATATGGTCGTGCCGGAAGCGTTCGCATATCGACTCCCGGATAGCTTTGACGATCTGCAGGCCGCGCCGCTGTTGTGCGGCGGGGTGATCGGTTACCGTGCGCTTCGACTCAGCCAGATCGAGCCCGGGCAGCGACTGGGATTGTACGGCTTCGGTGCGTCGGCGCACATTGCCATTCAGGTTGCGCGGCATTGGAACTGTGAGGTCTACGTCTTCACGCGCAGCGAGGCGCACCGCCGTCACGCCTGGCGGCTGGGCGCAGCGTGGGCCGGGGGCGCGGAGGACACGCCGCCTGCGCCGATGGATAGCTCGATCATCTTCGCGCCGGCAGGCTCGATCGTTCCGGAGGCGCTGCGCGTGCTGCGACCCGGCGGCACGCTGGCCCTCGCCGGCATCACCATGTCCGACATCCCGCCCCTGCCGTATGAGTTGATCTATCTCGAGCGGACGCTCCGCAGCGTCGCGAACGCGACGCGGCGCGATGCCGAGGAGCTGCTGCGCCTCGCGGCGGAGATCCCGATTCGTACCGATGCCGAAGCGATGCCGCTCGAGCGTGCCAACGACGCGTTATGGCGAGTCAAACACAGCGACGTGAGTGGCGCTCTGGTATTGAAGATATCGTAGGGGCGACCCTGGCGGTCGCCCTCACGACAGCGGATTTTTGTAGGGGCGACCCCTGCGAAGCGCTCCGAGCCATGTCCTGAGCGAGGTCGAAGGGGAAGCGAGCGAGTCGCGGTCGCCCTGCCGAAGGGTGCGAGGATAGTCAGGCCCCATGCCGCGTGGCACGGGGCCATTTGGTTGAAGAACGGGAACATGCCAATGCCAACAGGCGTCCTACCACCAGGAGGACGTCGCGAGCCGGACCAGCGCCGAACCGGCTCTTTGTGGTATGAAGGAGAGGAAAATGAACACCTTGACGAGGCTTGCTTTGTTTCTTGCGCTGACAATCGTCGTGGTTATGGCTGCTGCCTGCGCTGCAGCGGCGACTCCGGAGCCACGCTTCGACGCAGATGCGGCAGGCGTGCCTGACGCATTGGCGGCAACACCGGCGCCGCAACCAGTGGAGGTCGCTTCGGAAGACAGATCCCGGCTGGGCAACGTCCAGTTGTCGCCCTATCGGGCTGACCGCCTGATCATCAAGAACGGCGAGATGAACCTGCTCGTCGCCAACACCGATCGCGCCGTCGACCAGGTGACCGACACCGCTGTCAACAGCGGCGGCTACATCGTGAGCAGCCGCACGTGGTTCGACGGCGAGTTCAAGTTTGCCACGCTGACGATGGGCGTGCCGGTCGATCAGTTCGAGACCGTCCAACGCCAGCTGCGAGCCATCGCCGCCACGGTGCTGAGCGACACCGCATCAGGCCAGGACGTGAGCGAGGAGTACGTCGATTTGCAGTCTCGCTTGACGAACCTCGAAGCGACGGCGGCGCGCATTCGTGAGTTTCTGGCGCAGGCTCAGAATGTCGAAGAGGCGCTGCAGGTAAATGCCCGCCTGACCGAGGTGGAGAACGAGATCGAGCAGATCAAGGGTCGCATGAACTACCTGAAAGATCGCGCCGCGTTCTCGACCATCGTCGTGAACCTCGAGCCGCGGCGCCCGACGCCGACACCCACGCCGACGCCCACGCCCGTTGCTTGGGCGCCGGGGAAGACGGTCGAGGCAGCTACGAGCACGCTCGGAAGTCTGCTGCGCACGCTGGGTGACATGCTGATCTGGCTCGTCGTCGTGGTCGGGCCATTCGCCGTGCCGGCGGCGATCGTGGGTGTGATCGTCGTGCGGGGGCGGAGGAAGAACGTGAAGCGTGATATGTGATACGTGAAGCGTGATGCGTAAAACGTGAAGCGTCCGCCAACTTCTGATAAAACATCGGATCGTTGTCGCGAGCCTCCAGCACAAATCTAATACTGTTCCAATACTTCTCTAGTGCCAGCCAGATACAATTTGGCTGGCACTTGTCCTGGCACCCTTGCGAAAGTTGCTGAACCTTGGCAGGCGTCCAGGTCAGCCGTCATTGCGAGATAGCCATCACCTCAAGCGTGATGCATGAGGGCAGAAACTTGAGCGCGCGGATGGGCTATAATCGCAGGACGGATTCAGACAAGCTAAGACCACGCGCTCAGTGGTGTGTGAGAGCCCGTTTGCG
>DATEUJ010000119.1:0-65959 GCA_035283185.1 Anaerolineae bacterium
GAAGGAAGAAGGGGGGCGGCACAAGGCGTTCTTTCCGGGGTATCGGCCGCAGTTCTACATTCGGACGATGGACGTGACGGGTGAGATTCAGTTGCCGGCCGGGGTGGAGATGGTGATGCCGGGGGACAACGTGAACATGACGGTGAAGCTGATCATGCCGGTGGCCTTGGAGGCGGGCAGCCGCTTCGCGATTCGCGAGGGGGGCTTGACCGTCGGCGCCGGCGTCATCACCAAGGTGTACGAGTAGATCCAGGAAGAAACCAGGTTTCTCGAAGAAACCTGGTTTCTCAAGTGAGCGAGCCTATGGTCAAGCAGAGAATCCGCATCCGCCTGAAAGCATACGATCATCGTCTTCTGGATCAGTCCGCCAGGCGCATCGTCGAGGCGGCGGAGCGCACAGGCGCGACCACCGTCGGTCCGGTGCCGCTGCCTACACGCATCGAGCGCTTCACAGTGCAGCGCGGGGCCTTCATCGACAAGAACAGCCAGGAACACTTCGAGATTCGCACCCACAAGCGCCTGATCGATGTCGTTGATCCTGACTCGAAGACCATCGACACGCTGATGCGCTTGAACCTCCCGGCTGGCGTCGACATCGAGATCAAGTTTTAGTCGTGCAGCCCTGTAGTCTCCGTAGATCCGGAATCGCTCAAAGGGGATTGTCAAATCCCCGCTTCTGGCCTGGATGTCGACCACACGACTACGTGACCATTTGACTACCAGACTGAGGTTGGGAGAGTCGTGATGAAGGGTATCCTCGGCAGAAAAATCGGAATGACACAAATCTTTGCTGAGAACGGAGAACGCATACCGGTCACCGTAATCGAGGCTGGTCCGTGCTACGTGACGCAGGTGCGCACCGTCAAGGAGAACGGCTACAACGCGATTCAGATCGGATTCGATCCGGCTAAGAGAGCGCAGCGGCTGTCGCGCGGCGAGCGGGGCCATCTCGGCCTGCTCAAGCCCGACGAGAAGCATCCCAAACGGAGGAAGCTCCCCACGGATGTGCCGCCGCTGAAATCGCTGCGCGAGATTCGCGTTCGAGAGGACGAGCATTACACGGAAGGCCAGATCATCAAGGCCGATATCTTTGAGGTGGGGGAGCGCGTCGACGTCATCGGCACGTCCAAAGGTCGAGGATTCGCCGGCACCGTGAAGCGGCACGGCTTCAGCGGCGGCTTCAAAACTCACGGCCAGTCCGACCGGATGCGAGCGCCCGGGTCCATCGGCGCAGGCACGACGCCTGGCAAGGTGATCAAAGGCAAGAAAATGGCCGGCCACATGGGCACGGATAGCGTGACGGCCCAGCATCTGGATGTGATCCTAGTCGATGCAGAACGAAATCTGATCGGTGTGCGCGGGAGCGTGCCCGGCGCGAACGGCGACTTAGTCCTGGTGCGAGAAACGCGAAAGAAGTAATGGCGGCGAGTGGTCGGGTGGTCGGGTAGTCGGGTGGTCGGGTGGTCGAGTAGTCGAGTAGTCATATAGTCGATGAGTCGAGCGGAAGGCCAACCGGCGGACTACGAGACTATTGGGCTAAATGACTGCTGGACGAACCGAGGAGCGGCGTGATGAAGGTTCCCGTCAAAAACATGGCCGGTGAGAATGTCGGTGAAGTCGAGCTGAACAAGCTGATTTTTGAGGCGCCCATCAATACGGCGCTGATGCACCAGGCGCTCACGCGCCAGTTGGCAAATGCGCGGCAGGGCACTGCTAAGACCAAGACGCGCGGCGAGGTGGCAGGCAGCACGCGCAAGGTGTGGCGGCAGAAGCATACCGGGCGCGCGCGCCAGGGCAGTCGCAAGGCGCCGCAGTGGCGCAAGGGCGGCACGGTGTTCGGCCCGAGTCCGCGCTCGTACCGGCAGCGCATGCCGAAGAACATGCGACATGCGGCGCTGCGCTCGGCGCTGTCGGTGAAGGCGGCGGACAACCAGATCGTAGTGCTGGATGCTCTGATGCTGGATGCGCCGAAGACGAAGGCGATGGCCGACATGCTGCGCAACCTCGAGGTCGGCCGCTCGGCGTTGATTCTGTTGTCCGAGGGCAGCCCTACCGTCGAGCGCTCGATTCGGAACCTGGAAGGCGTGCAGTATCTGCGCGCGCAATACCTGAACGTGCGGGATTTGCTGGGTGCGGAGACGGTCGTCGTTCCGCAAAGCGCGCTGGATGCCATCGACGAGCTGCTCGGCTAGGACGCGGCTACTCCCCTCGCCTGTCGTCTGCGACGGGAGAGGGGCCGGGGGTGAGGGCCGCGCGACGGAGGAATGGTAGCGATGCAAGTCTATGACGTGCTGAAGCGCCCGCTGCTGACCGAAAAGATGACCTATCTGCGCGATCTCAACCAGTACGCTTTCGAGGTCGACGGGCGCGCCAACAAAGAACAGATCAAGCAGGCCGTCGAATCGATCTTCAAGGTCGACGTCGTGGCGGTGCGAGTCATCAATCAGCCGGCCAAGCGCCGCCGCCATCTGCGCAGCCGCCAGATTGGAAAGAAGGCCAAGCAGGCTGTCCGGCATCCGGGCTGGAAGAAGGCGATTGTCAAGCTGGCGGCCAATCAGCGCATCGAGCTATTCGAGGGCGTTTAGCCCTTGTGCAAGGGCGCGTCAGCGCGCTGAACGCCTGCGCTCGCGCTGCAGGCGCGGGCGTGCGAACCCGACGGGGCGCCGTTCAAGCGTGAGGGCGTGAGGAGACACCATCGTGGCAATCAAGAAGTACAAACCGACCTCGCCGGGGCGTCGCGGCATGACCGGCGACACGTTTGAAGACGTCACCAAGACGAAGCCGGAGCGCTCGCTGACGGTCAGCCTCAAGAAGCACAGCGGCCGGAACGTGCAAGGGCGCGTAACGGTGCGTCACCGGGGCGGTGGGGCGAAACGGCGCTATCGTCTGATCGACTTTCGGCGCGACAAGCACGGCATGGCGGCGAAAGTGGCAGCCATCGAATACGACCCGGGCCGCACGGCGCGCATTGCGCTGCTGCACTACGCGGATGGCGAGAAGCGCTACATTATTGCGCCGTCCGGCATGAAAGTCGGCGATACGGTGTTCAGCGGCCCGGGCAGCGACGTGCGCGTGGGCAACTGCCTTCCTCTGAAGGATATTCCACTCGGCACGCTGGTGCACAACGTGGAGCTGTACCCGGGCCAGGGCGCGCAGTTCGTCCGCTCTGCTGGCACGCACGCGCAAGTGCTGGCGAGAGACGCCGGCTACGTCACGTTGCGCATGCCCTCCGGGGAGACGCGCAAAGTGCTGGATTCGTGCTTTGCGGTGATCGGCCAGGTCGGCAACCTGGATCACGCCAACGTGAAGTTGGGCAAAGCGGGCCGGAAGCGCCACATGGGTATTCGACCGGCCGTGCGCGGCACGGCGATGTCGCCACGCGACCACCCGCACGGCGGGGGCGAAGGCCGCTCGCCGGTCGGCATGCCCGGCCCGAAAAGCCCCTGGGGCAAACCCACGCGCGGCGCGCGCACACGGGTCAATAAGCGCACCAATCGCTTGATTGTTCGCCGCCGCGTGAGCAAGCGACGTTAGACGGGAGGCTGAACCATGTCACGATCGCTGAAGAAAGGACCGTTCGTCGATCCGAAGCTGCTGCGGAAGGTTGAGGCGATGAACCGCACTGGGGATAAGAAGGTGCTGCGCACCTGGAGCCGCGCGTCGACGATCTTCCCGCAGATGGTCGGGCACACCATCGCCGTGCACGACGGTCGCCGGCACGTTCCGATCTACATTACGGAAAATATGGTTGGCCACAAGCTGGGCGAATTCGCGCCGACGCGCACGTATCGGGGTCACTCGGCGAAAGAGAAGACCACCGAAGTGCGCGGCTAGAAAGGGAAGAGCGACATGGCGTTTGAGGCACGATGTGCCACGCGCTTCGTCCCGCTGTCGCCGCGCAAAGTTCGGCTGGTGGCCGATCAGGTGCGCGGCTTGCAAGTCGACGATGCGCTGGCGCTGCTGAAGTTCATGCCCATGGCCGCCGCCGCGCCGGTCTTGAAGGCGATCGCTTCGGCGATTGCGAACGGCGAGGAGAACCTGGGTCTTTCACGCGACGATTTGTTCGTCAAGGAGATTCGCGCCGACGAAGGGCCGCGGCGCCAGTGGCGGCGCTTCGGTGCGCGTGGGCGATTCAAGCCGATCACGCGCCGTTCGTCGCATATCACGGTCGTGTTGAGCGAGCGTTAGAGCTTGCCCTGACAGAGGAAGGGACGAGGACGAGAGATGGGGCGCAAAGTTCATCCCTATGGGTTTCGATTGAAAGTCGTGCGCGATTGGCAGGGGCACTGGTTCGCCAAGCGCGGCGGGCCGTACCTGGCCATGTTGAGCGAGGATTTGGCGCTGCGCAAGCGCATCATGGCGAAAGTCAGCCGCTCGGGCGTGGCGCGCATCGAGATCGAGCGCTTCCCCAACCAGCTCATCATCACCATTCATACGGCCAAGCCGGGCATCATCATCGGCCGCAAAGGCGCGCAGGTGAAAGAGCTGCGCGAGTCGCTCGAAGTCATGACCGGCAAGAAGGTGAAGCTGGAAGTCGAGGAGGTCACCAAGCCGGATCTGGAAGCCTCGCTCGTCGCCGAGAACATCGCCGGCCAATTGGAGCGGCGCATCAGCCACGGTCGCGCGATGAAGCGCGCGATCCAGCAGGCGATTCGCGCCGGAGCCGAGGGCATCAAGATCACCGTCTCGGGCCGGCTGGGCGGCTCGGAAATGTCGCGCACGGAAACGGTGATGGAGGGCCGCGTGCCGCGCAGCACGCTGCGCGCCGATCTGGACTATGCCCGCGCGGAGGCCCTGACCACCGCCGGGCGCATCGGCGTGAAAGTGTGGATCTACAGAGGTGAGATACTGCCCGAGGCGCGGGCCGAGGACCTGGCGACGGCGCACTAACCGCACGAGTGGTCTCGAAGAGGTCGAAAGCGATGTTGATGCCAAAACGGGTGAAATTCCGCAAGCAGCAGCGCGGCCGCATGAAGGGCAAGGAGCTTCGCGGCGCCGAAGTCTCTTTCGGCGAGTACGGTCTGCAGGCGCTCGAACCGTGCTGGATGACGGCGCGCCAGATCGAAGCAGCGCGGCGCGCGGTCGTGCACTTCGCCAAGCGGCGCGGCAAGCTGTGGATCCGCGTCTTCCCCGATAAGCCCGTGACCCAGAAGGCGGCTGAGACCCGCATGGGTAAGGGCAAGGGCGCGGTCGACCACTGGGTGGCGGTCGTCAAGCCGGGCCGGGTCATCCTAGAAGTCGGCGGCATGGATTCTGGCGTCGCGCGCGAGGCGCTGCGGCTGGCGGCGCACAAGCTGCCGATCAAGACGCAGGTCATCACACGCCGCGACTGGGCGGCCGCCGAAGAGGGAGGCGCGAAGTGAAGGTCAGCGAGATTCGCGCCCTCCGCACGGAGGAGATCAAGTCGAAGATGGACGAGGCGCACAAGTCTCTCTTCAATATGCGCTTCCAGGCCGCGGTCGGCCAGTTAGAGGATTTCAATCGCATGCGGGCGATACGCCGGGACATCGCGCGCATGAAGACGATTCTCCGCGAGCGCGAGCTGGCGGCGCAAGGGCCCGGGGGTGAGAAATGACGGAGCAACAACGCAAACGACTGGTTGGACGCGTGACCAGCGACAAGATGGACAAGACGGTCGTCGTGACCGTAGAGCGCCTGCAGCGCCACCCGCTGTACAAGAAAGTGATTCGCCGCGGTCGGCGTTTCATGGCGCACAACGAGGGGAACCAGGCGCGCGAGGGCGATGTCGTGCGCATTGTCGAATCACGTCCCCTCAGCCGCCACAAGCGTTGGGTCGTCGAAGAGATCATCGAGAAGGCGCGAGGATAGCGGCATGGTCCAGCACGAAACGCGGCTGAACGTAGCCGACAATACCGGCGCGCGAGAAATCCTGTGTATCCACGTCCTGGGCGGCTCGACGCGGCGCTACGGACACGTCGGCGACGTGATCGTGGCGGCCGTCAAGCAGGCCGCGCCGAACGGCTCCGTGAAAAAAGGCGAAGTGGTGCGCGCCGTGATCGTGCGCACGGCCAAGGAATACGCGCGCCCAGACGGCAGTTACATCCGGTTCGACGACAACGCGGCCGTGATCATCGACCCCGAGTCCCTCAACCCGAAAGGGACGCGCATTTTCGGCCCGGTGGCACGCGAGCTGCGCGACAAGGGCTTCATGAAGATCGTGTCGCTCGCGCCGGAAGTGCTGTAGCGCCGGCGCCCGACACGCGGAGCGGAACGAACATGGCCAGGATTAAGAAGGGTGACACCGTCATCGTCATCGCCGGCGAGAATAAGGGCACGCAGGGCACAGTGCAGCGCGTGGACGCCAAGACCCAGCGGGTGGTCGTGACCGGCGTGAACATCGTCAAGAAAGCTCAGCGCCCCGTGCGCGCCGGACGCGGCCAGACGCAGACGGGCATCATCGAATTCGAGGCGCCCATCCACATCTCGAACGTGATGCTGGTCGATCCGAAATCCAGCGAACCGACGCGCATCGGCCACACAGTCGACGCCAACGGCGCCAAGCGGCGCGTCACGCGGAAGAGCGGAACGGAGACTTAGACATCAAACTCCAAAGTTCAAAGTCCCCAGCCGCGCGCTCGAAAGCCGGAGGGAGTCCATTCGTATGGCGAATCTAAAGAAGCGATATCGAGAAGAAATCGTCCCGGCGCTGATGAGGGACTTCGGCTTTAAGAACGTTATGCAGGCGCCGCGCATTCAAAAAGTGATCGTCAACATCGGGGCCGGCGATGCCCTGGAGAATGCCAAGACGCTGGACGGCGCGGTGGCCGACCTGCGGCTGATCACCGGCCAGCAGCCGGTGATCACCAAGGCGCGCAAGGACATCGCCAACTTCAAGCTGCGCGCCGGGCGGTCGATCGGCGTGAAGGTGACGCTGCGCGGGGAGCGCATGTGGTCGTTTCTGGACGTGCTCGCCAATCTGGCGCTGCCGCGCATTCGCGACTTTCGAGGTATTTCGCCAGACGCTTTCGACGGGCGCGGCAATTACACGCTCGGCTTGCGTGAGCAAATCATGTTTCCCCAGATTCAGTACGACAAGATCGACAAGCTGCGCGGGATGGAAATTACCATCGTGACCACAGCGCGCACCGACGAAGAGGGACGCCGGCTGCTACAACTTATCGGGATGCCGTTCAGGAGCAATTGACTATGGCTAAGAAGTCGATGATCAATCGAGAGTCTCGGCGCAAATATCCGACGCGCGTGCGGAACCGCTGCCGCCAGTGCGGCCGGCCGCGCGGCTATATCCGGCGCTTCGGGCTGTGCCGGATTTGCTTCCGCGAGCTGGCGCTGGGGGGAGTGATTCCTGGCGTGGCCAAAGCATCCTGGTAGGCCAGTAGCCAAGCCCTGAGCGGAGCCGAAGGGGCAGTCGACGAATACCCTCGCTCCGGGGATGCGGGGGAGCGGGGTTCAGAGGAGCAATCGGCTATGAACATAAGTGATCCGATCAGCGACATGTTGACTCGCGTACGCAATGCTATTGCCGTGAGGCACGCCAGCGTGGCGTTGCCGAGCAGCCAGATCAAGATCGCCATTGCGACCATTCTGAGAGAGGAAGGTTACATCCAGGATTTCGAGGTGACCGAAAGCGGCAAGCGCAAGACGCTTCGCCTGTGGCTGAAGTACACCGGCGAGCGGCGCAATCGGCAGCCGGCGATCTC
Organism: Anaerolineae bacterium; assembly: GCA_035283185.1. Taxonomy (GTDB): domain Bacteria; phylum Chloroflexota; class Anaerolineae; order Fen-1058; family Fen-1058; genus DASSFZ01. The sequence goes on from DATEUJ010000119.1 coordinate 7,680, forward strand.
CGGCCTGCAGCGCGTGAGCCGACCCGGTCGACGTGTCTATACCAGCAAGGACAGCATCCCCTGGGTGCTCTCGGGCATGGGCGTCGCCATCCTGTCGACGCCCAAGGGCGTGATTACGGGGCAGCAGGCGCGCCGATTGAACGTCGGCGGCGAGGTGCTGTGCTACGTATGGTAAATGCGGGAGCTGAGGAGTCTATCATGTCGAGAATTGGACGCAAGCCCGTGCCGATTCCGTCGGGAGTCGCCGTGGCCATCGACGGACCACGCGTCACGGTCAAAGGCCCGCGCGGCGAGTTGACGCGCACCTTCCATCCGGACATGGCTATCGCGATGGATGATGGCACGCTGGTCGTCAGCCGCCCGAGCGATGCGCGCCAGCATCGCGCGCTGCACGGCCTGACGCGCGCATTGTTGGCCAACATGGTGACCGGCGTGACGCAAGGATTCCGCAAGACGCTCGTCGTCGAAGGCGTAGGCTACCGCGCCGACTTGACCGGAAAAGTGTTGTTGTTGTACCTGGGTTACTCGCATCCGATCCGGGTCGAGCCGCCGACGGGCGTCAAGTTCAGCGCCGATTCCAAGGCGCGCACGATCACCGTCGAGGGCGCGGATCGCGAGCAGGTGGGACACATCGCGGCGCTGATTCGCAAGCTGCGGCCGCCGGAGCCGTACAAGGGCAAGGGCATTCGCTACGAGGACGAAGTGATTCGCCGCAAGGCCGGCAAGGCCGGTAAGGTCGGTTAGGGCTTGTCCTGAGCGAAGCCTGCCCTGAGCGAAGTCGAAGGGTCGAAGGATTGAGGGTTGAACGATGCCGAAAAGTCGCAATGAGATGCGGTCGCGCCGACAGAAGCGCGTCCGGCGAAGCGTGAGCGGGACGGCCGGCCGGCCCCGCCTGAACGTGTTCCGCAGCTTGGAGCACATCTACGCCCAGGTCATCGACGACGAACAGGGACGGACCGTCGTGTCGGCCTCGACCATTGACAGGGAACTGCGTGCGGAAATAGCTTCGCTGAGCAAGACGGAGCAAGCCAAGCGGGTCGGCGCGGCGTTGGCCCGGCGCGCGCAGGCCGCCGGCGTGAAGCAGGTGGTCTTCGATCGAGGCGGCTATCGTTATCACGGTCGCGTCAAGGCGCTGGCCGACGCCAGCCGCGAGGTGGGATTGGAGTTCTAATGGCAAAGCGAAGAGTCTCTACCGAAAGGCGTGATCGCGAGGTGTTCGAGGAGCCGCGCGAGGAGCTCGACGAGCGCGTGGTCGACATTGCGCGCGTGGCCAAAGTGATCAAAGGCGGTCGCCGGTTTGCGTTTCGCGTCGTCGTCGTCGCGGGCGACAATCGCGGGAACGTCGGCGTCGGCATTGGCAAGAGCCGAGCCGTGCCGGACGCCATCCGCAAGGCGTCGGAGCGCGCGCGCAGTGCGATGCGTCCGGTCGTGCTGGAAGGCACGACGATTCCGCATTCGGTGATGGCCAAGTCGGGGGGAGCGAGGGTGATGCTGCGTCCGGCATCGCCAGGCACGGGCGTGATCGCGGGCGGCGGTGTGCGCGCCGTTCTCGAAGCCGCCGGCGTGCACGACATCCTGACCAAGTCGATGGGGAGCAGCAACAAGTTGAATGTGATCCGCGCCACGCTGGCTGGCCTGCGCCAGCTCAAGTCGCCGGATGCCGTGGCGCAGGAGCGCGGCAAGCCGATTACAGAGGTAGCGCCGTTTTGGAGAAGGACTCATGTCAAGCAGCCGTAAGCCTGCCCTGAGCCGAAGCCCTGAGCGGAGCGAAGGGGCAGTCGAAGGGTCCACCGGCCAGTTGCGCATCACTCTGGTGAAAAGCCCGACCGGCTACAACGAGCACCAAAAGCGCACGGTGCGGGCGCTTGGCCTGCGCCGCCTTCGCCAAACCGTCGAGCAGGCGGATACACCGGTCGTGCGCGGCATGATTGCCAAGATCTCGCACCTGGTATCCGTCGAGCCTGCCCTGAGCGGAGCCGAAGGGGAAGTGAAATGAAATTGCACGAACTGAAACCGGTAGAAGGTTCGAAAAAGCGGCGTAAGCGGGTAGGGCGCGGCCTCGGGTCCGGTTCCGGCACGTACGCGGGGCGCGGGCGCAAGGGCCAGCATGCAAGATCGGGCGGCGTGAAAGGTCCGTATTTCGAGGGCGGGAACCTTCCGCTCGTGCGCAAGCTGCCGTTCGCGCGCGGCGTCGGCTTCACTCCGCGCGGGAAGATCCACTATGTCCCGATCAATCTGTCCGACTTGGCCGCGCTCGACGTCCTCGCCGTAGGCGACGACGAGCCGGTGACGCCGGAGGTGCTGCACCGGCACGGTCTGCTCAAATCCGCCGGCGATCCGGTCGTGATTCTCGCCTACGGCGAGGTCACGCGTGCGATGACGGTTAAGGCGCATCGCTTTTCCGAGTCTGCTCGCCGCAAGATCGAGGCGGCCGGCGGCGCGGTGGAGACGCTGTAGAGGCCACTATGATTCAAGCGGTCCGAAATGCCTTCGTGTTGCCGGATCTGCGGCGCAAGATCCTTTTTACGCTGCTGATCCTGGTCATCTACCGCGCCGCGGCTCACATTCCGGTGCCCGGTATCAATCGGGAGCAGTTGGAGGCCGTGCTGGGCGGCCAGGGCGCCGGCGCGCCGCTGGCCCAAATCCTGAACTTGCTGTCCGGCGGCGGGTTGTCGAATTTCTCGCTGCTGGCGATGGGCGTGTACCCGTACATTACGGCGTCGCTCATCTTACAGTTGCTGACTGGCGTGGTGCCGGCTCTGCAGCGGCTCCAGCAGGAGGAAGGATCGGAAGGGCGCCGCAAGCTCGAGCAATATACGTTTCTCTTGATGATCCCGATGTCGCTGCTGCAGGCGATCGGGCAGATTCAATTGTTCGGCGGCACCGCCCTGATTGAAAGCTGGGGCACGGACACGCTGCAGATGATCACGGTTCTGTCGGGGATGGTCGCCGGCACGACGTTCGCCATCTGGCTCAGCAACTTGATCACCGAGCAAGGCATTGGCCAGGGCATGTCGATCATCATCTTCGGCGGCATTGTGGCGCGGCTGCCCGCCAACATCGGGAGCCTGTTGAGCGATCCGCAGGGCGCGCTGCAGTCCCTGATTGCCTTCGTCTTCGTCCTGGTCGCGGTGATCTTCGTCATCGTCATCTTCCAGGAAGGCCAGCGGCGCATCCCGGTGCAGTACGGCAAGCGCGTGCGGGGCCGCAAGGTCTACGGCGGCGGCGCGACTTACATTCCGCTGCGCGTCAACATGGCCGGCATGATTCCGCTGATCTTCGCGCAGGCCATCCTGACGCTGCCGGCGATCCTGGCTAACCTGTTTTCTGCGTCGCCGAACACGTCGGTGGCGCTGTTGTTCCAGAATATCAGCCAGATCTTCAGCGGCGCATCAAACCATCCGGCGGCATGGGTGTACTGGTTGATGTATTTCCTGCTGGTCGTGGGATTCACGTTCTTTTACACGACCGTCATCTTGCAGCAGCAGAACCTGGCCGAATCGCTGCAGAAACAGGGCGGATTCGTCCCGGGTATCCGGCCCGGCAAGCGCACGGAAGAGTACATGAATTCGGTGACGAGCCGCATCACGCTGGTCGGCGCGCTGTTCCTAGGTGGGGTAGCGATCCTGCCTTACTTGCTCAGCGGGATCACGCTCAACGGTATTCCGCTGATTCCGAACGCGACGAACTTCTCGATCTTGAGCACGGGCCTGCTAATCGTCGTCGGCGTGGTGCTGGACACGATGCGCCAGTTGGAGGCGCAGTTGCTGATGCGCCATTACGAGGGGTTTATCAAGTAAATGGCCGACTACATCTTGTTGTTCGGCCCGCCCGGCGTTGGCAAAGGCAGTCAGGCCGCTCTGTTGAGCGAGAGCCTGGGGTTGCCCCACATCGCGACGGGCGATCTGTTCCGCGACAATCTGAAACGGGGAACTCCGCTGGGTTTGTTGGCGAAGGGTTACATGTCGCGCGGCGAGCTGGTGCCCGACGAAGTCACGGTCGCGATGCTGAAGGAGCGGCTCGATCAACCTGACGCCGTCAGGGGCGCGCTGCTCGACGGCTTCCCGCGCACGGAGGCGCAGGCGGCCGCGCTGGCCCATCTGCTGGCCGAACGAGGTGGGAGCATTCGCATCGTGCTCTTCATCTCGGCTCCGGAAGAAGTGTTGCTCACACGACTCGCCAGCCGATGGACGTGCGGGCGGTGCGGCGCAATTTACAACGCGACGACCAACCCGACGCACGAGCCTGGTGTATGCGATCGATGCGGCGGCCCGGTGGAGCAGCGGGCGGACGACAGCCCGGATGTGCAACGCCAGCGCATTCGGGTCTACCTCGAGCAGACTTTGCCGCTGGTGGAGTATTATCGGCAGCGGGGAACGCTGGTCGAAATCGACGGGCGCCGATCGATACAGGAAGTTTACACGGACATTTTGGAGGCCATCGAACGGTCGCGCCGTGCCGAGACCTACCCTGAGCGAAGGCGAAGGGAATGAGCCTAGCGTGACGGGCTGTGAAGCGTCTGCCTGCCCTGCGAAGCCTGCCCTGAGCGAAGTCGAAGGGTCCCCGACCGAAGGGAGCGGGGAGCGAAGGCGAAGGGATGGCGATCGTTCGATCAGCGACAACTTATGATCGTTCTCAAGTCGGCGCAGGAGATTGCATTGATGCGCCACGCGGGGCGCATCGTGGCCGAGGCCCTGGAGAAGATGCGCGCGCTGGCGCGGCCGGGCGTGACGACGGCTGAGATCGACCGGGCGGCGAGGGAGTTGATCGAGCAGCGCGGCGGACGCCCGACCTTCAAAGGCTATCGGGGCTATCCGGCGAACATCTGCACGATGATCAACCACGAGCTCGTGCACGGTATCCCGAGTGTTCGGCGCCGCCTGAAGGAAGGCGACATCCTGAGCCTGGACGTGGGCGTGACCTACAAGGGAATCGTCGGCGACGCTGGCACGACGTATCCTATCGGCGCGGTTAGCCCGGTCGCCGCAAAGCTGCTGGAGGTGACAGAGGCGAGCCTGTACGTCGGGATCGCGCAGGCGTACGCCGGCAACCGCGCGGGCGACATTTCGTCCGCCATTCAGCGGTATGTCGAGTCTCACGGCTTTACGGTGATCCGCGAGTACACCGGCCATGGGGTCGGGCGGCAGATGCACGAGGAGCCGCAGGTGCCCAATTTCGGCAAGGCCGGGCGCGGCACCGTGTTGAAGCCGGGCATGACGCTTGCCATCGAGCCGATGGTCGCGCAGGGTGACTGGCGCACGAGGGTGCTGGACGATGGCTGGACGGTGGTGACTGCCGACGGGTCGCTATCGGCCTACTTTGAACATACGATCGCCGTCACCAGCGGCGAACCGGAGATATTGACGAAGTTATAGGGGTTGCGAATCAGAGAGGAGCGTTCTAGCATGAAAGTCTCTGCATCCGTTCGAAAGCGCTGCCCGAAATGCAAGGTCATCCGCCGCAAGGGCAAGATTCGCGTGATCTGCTCGAATCCCAAGCACAAGCAGGTTCAGGGCTAGGCAGGAGGCAACATGGCACGCATCGCAGGGGTCGATTTGCCGCGCAACAAGCGAGTGGCAGTGGGGCTGACCTCCATCTACGGCATAGGTCCGTCGAACAGCCTCGACATACTGCATCAGGCTCAGGTGAGTCCTGACGTGCGCATCAAGGATCTGTCGGAAGCGGAAGTATCCAGGCTGCGCGAGATGATCGAGCAGAACTACGTCGTGGAGGGCGATCTACGGCGCGAAGTGACGCTGAACATCAAGCGGCTCACGGAGATCGGGTGTTATCGCGGGATCCGCCACCGGCGCGGCTTGCCGGTGCGCGGCCAGCGCACCCGCACTAACGCACGCACGCGCAAAGGCCCTAAAAAGACGGTGGCCGGCCGTGGCCGGCGTCGCGGCGCCAAGAAGAAGTAAAGACATAGGAGAGAGAAGCGATGGCAGGCAGTCAGCGAGGTCGGCGCACGAGCGCGCCGAAGAAGCAGCGCCGAGGTGTGTCACGCGGCCAGGCGTACATCTACGCGCGGTTCAACAACACAATCGTGTCGATCACCGATCCGGGCGGAAATGTATTGAGCTGGAGCTCGGCCGGGCAGGTCGGATTCAAGGGCAGCCGCAAGAGCACGCCCTACGCCGCGCGCCTGGCCGGGCAGGCCGCCGCCAGGGCCGCGCTCGACACGGGCATGACCGAAGTGCACGTGTTTGTGAAAGGGCCGGGACCGGGCCGCGAGCAGGCCCTGCGTGCGCTGGGCGCGTCCGGACTGCGCGTCCTATCCATTACGGATGTCACGCCGATCCCGCACAACGGCTGCCGTCCGAAGAAGAAGCGCCGCGTTTAGCCGCATGGTCGCTTGGTCATGTAGTCAGGTAGTCGTGCAGTCGTCCGCACGCTTGACGACTTGACTGGAGTTTGGCAAGTGCCATATCTAGGGTCGGAATCGAGGCTTCAGCCGGTGTTGACCGCCAGATATGTCCGGCTAAAGCCTTGACTCCGGCGATTTGCCAAAGTCCAGTACTTGACCACAGAACTCGTCGACCATTCGACTAACTGACTATCAGACTACGAGACTAATGAAACACAGGAGGAAGCATGGCCAGGACGATTGGGCCTGTGTGTAAACTGTGCCGCCGCGAAGGCGAAAAACTGTTCCTCAAAGGCGCACGCTGTTTATCGCCCAAGTGTGCCATTGAGCGGCGCGGTTACGCCCCGGGGCAGCACGGCAGGACCGCTCAATTCAAGCGCGGGCGCGGGCGCTCGACAGATTATCTCTTGCAGCTGCGCGAGAAGCAGAAGGCGCGCCGCATCTACGGTGTGATGGAGCGGCAGTTCCGCCGTTATTTCAACATCGCGCTGCGCAGCAAAGGGTTGACAGGCGTCATGTTGCTACAAATGCTAGAAAGCCGCCTGGACAACGTCGTGTACCGCCTGGGGCTTGCCGCGTCGCGCGGGCAGGCGCGCCAGTTGGTGCAGCATGGCCACGTCGACGTGAACGGGCACCGCCTCGACGCGCCGTCCTACCTGGTCAAGATGGGCGACGTGATTTCGGTGCGGCCCGCCAGCCGCAAGCGCAGCTATTTCAAGACGCTGGCGCAGGAGCTGGAAGATCGCCAGGCGAGCGTGCCGCGCTGGTTGAGCGCGGACCCTTCCCAGCTCGCGGGCCGGGTGCTCGCGCTGCCGAATCGTGAAGATATTGACATCAAGCTCAACGAGCAGCTCATCGTCGAATACTACTCGCGCTAACATCGCTGCTTGCGCCCCGCCCAGCGGGGTCGTGAAGAAGTCGAGCAACTGGCCGATATCCGCATCGCGCTCCGAGCGCTGCGTGATATCGCTAGGCAGGCAACCTTTGGTTGCCGCTTGCCGGTACGACTGATGGGCAGGCGGTCGAAATGGAGGCCTTACGTTGGCTAGTTTAAGCATGGTCTTGCCGAAGATCGAGACGGACGAATCGACCCAGAACTACGGGCGGTACGTCATCGGACCGCTCGAGCAAGGGTATGGCATCACCCTGGGCAACGCGCTGCGCCGCGTGCTGCTCAGCAGCTTGCCGGGCGCAGCCGTCACGTCGCTGCGCATGAGCGATGTGTATCACGAGTTCACGCACATCCCGCACGTGCGCGAAGACATGGTACAGGTGATCCTTCAAGTGAAGCAGTTGCGCGTCAAGCTGCACGGCGAGGAACCGGTGCGACTGCGCCTCGAAGTGCGCGGCGAAGGGACCATCACTGCCAGCGACATTCAATGCCCGCCGGAAGTCGAGATCATCAATCCCGACCTGTATTTGTTCACCGTCGACAGCGACAAGGCGCGGCTGGAGCTGGAATTGACCGTGGAACCCGGCCGCGGCTACAGTCCGGCCGAGGAGCGTGGACGCCTGCCCATCGGCGAGCTTCCGGTCGACGCCATCTTCAGCCCGGTGCGCCGCGCGCGCTTCGACGTGGAGCGCGCCCGCGTCGGCCAGATGACCAACTACGACAAGCTGGTGATGGAGATTTGGAGCGACGGCACGATGCGCCCGCAGGAGGCCCTGTCTCAGGCGGCGCGCGTTCTGATGCAGCACTTCTCGCTGGTCGCCGGCGTGACCGAAGAGGCGCAGATGGAAAAAGCGCCGCAAGCCGCCTCGATGATCCCTCAGGAGATTTACGACACGCCCATCGAGCAGCTCGACCTGTCGGTGCGCGTGTTCAACTCGCTCAAGCGCACGGGCATCACGAACGTCGGTGAGGTCCTGGAAATGCTCGCCCGCGGCGAGGATGCGATGCTCACGATACGCAACTTCGGCACCAAGTCGTATCTAGAGTTGAAGGAAAAACTCGTCGCCAAGGGCTTCCTCAAGGAAGACGAAGCGCTGCCGGGCGTGGTTGAACCGTCCGACGAACCCGCCGAGGTAGAGACTGAATCGAACTGACACGGGCGGCGATGTGCGTCGCCCAGGGTGAGGGTATGCGACATCGAGTAGCAGGCAAGAAACTGAATCGCTCATCGGATCAGCGCGCGGCGCTGCGGCGCGGCCTGATCAGCGACCTGTTCCGCCACGAGGCGATCATCACGACTCAGGCGCGGGCGGCTGCGATTCGCGGGCAGGTCGAAAAGCTGATTACGCTGGCGCGCAACCGAGGCAATGCTGGCGATCTGGTCGAGCTGGCGAAGGGTGGCGATCGCGCGACGCTCGCGCGGCGCACGACGCCGACGCAGGCCGAGATGCTCCTGCGCGTCGCGCAGCAGAAACCGGACGAGCTGGACAAAGCGGCCGCCGGCATCGCCGCTAGCGCGCGGCGGCAAGCGGCCCGCGTGCTGTACGGCCCGGACGTGATCAAGCGATTGTTCGACGAGATCGCGCCGCGCTACAGCACGCGTAACGGCGGCTACACGCGCACGTTCAAGCTGGGCATGCGCAAAGGGGACGCCGCGCCGATGGTGAAAATCGAGCTGGTGGGCGAGTAAGGTGGTGTGGGGTGCGCATCCGCGCCACGATTGCGTACGACGGCACGGCGTATCACGGTTTTCAGCGGCAGTCGGCGGAGCGCGAGCCGACGATTCAGGGCGAGTTGGAGCGCGCGCTTTCCCGGATCGTAGCGCGCTCGACGACGGCGCTGGGAGCGGGACGCACCGACGCCGGCGTGCACGCGAGCGGGCAGGTTGTCGCTTTCGACGCCGAATGGCGGCATGCGCTGCCAGACCTGCAACGGGCACTCAACGCGGTGCTCCCCGACGACGTCGTCGTGCTGGACATCGCGCAGGCTGCCGACGGATTCCATCCGCGCTATCAGGCGCGCAGCCGCGAATATCGTTACACGATCTACAACGCGGCATGGCGCGACCCGCTGTGCCGGCTGTACGCCTTGCACGTGGCCGAGCCGATCGATATTCCTGCAATGCGGGAAGCGGCGCGGCATTTGATCGGCGAGCATGACTTCGCCGCATTCGGACAGGCGACGTCGGGCGATTCGACCGTGCGCGTCATGCATCGAGTCGAGATCGGCGGCGACCGGCCGTGGATCACGACCGATCTGGAAGCGAACGGATTTCTGCACCGCATGGTGCGCAGCATCGTCGGCTCGTTGATCGAAGTCGGGCGCGGAAAGATCTCGGTCGACCGGTTCGTCGAGATTCTCCACTCGCGAGAGCGGGGGCAAGCTGAAATGACTGCCCCGCCGCACGGTCTGTGCCTGACGCGGGTGAGCTACTGAGGCCGGGGGGACAGACCTGCCCTGCGAAGTCCCCGACCGAAGGGAGCGGGGAGCGAAGGCGAAGGGGGCGCGGCCAGGCGCAGGATGCCTGCCCTGACCCTGACACCTGAGCACCTGACACCTGAGCACCGCATGGCAGAGGAGTCAACGTGAAGACGTACAATGTGACGAAAGAGGAGATTCAAAGAGAGTGGGTCCTGGTCGATGCGGAGGGGCAGACGCTGGGCCGTCTCGCGTCGCGCATCGCGGCGATCCTGCGCGGCAAGCACAAGCCGACCTTCACGCCGTGGCTCGACTGCGGCGACTACGTCGTCGTCGTCAACGCCGGCAAGATCAAGGTGACCGGCAACCGTATGGACAGCAAGGTCTACTATCGCCACTCCGGCTACGTGGGCGGCCTGAAGTCGGTGACGCTGCGCCGCCAACTGGAGAAGCACCCGGAGCGTGTGCTGGCGGCGGCGGTGAGGGGCATGCTGCCTAACAATCGCCTGGGGCGCAAGATGGTCAAGAAGCTCAAGCTGTACACGGGCAGCGACCATCCGCACGCTGCGCAGCAACCTAAGAAGCTGGAACTGTAGGGAGAGGATTATGGCAGGCGAATATTACGAGGGTGTGGGTCGGCGCAAGGCGGCGGTAGCACGCGTGCGCCTGACGCCGGGCGGCAGCGGCATCGTCGTCAACGATAAGCCGGCCGAAGATTATTTCGGGCGCGAGGTCGATCGCCACACGATCAGCAGCCCCCTGATCGCCACCGGCACGCAGGGCGCCTACGGCATCAGCGTGAAGGTCGCCGGCGGCGGCATCACCGGACAGGCGGCCGCCGTGCGGATGGGGGTCGCGCGTGCGCTGCTGGCCGTCGATCCTAATTTTCGGCCTCTGCTGCGCCAGAACGGGTTCCTCACCCGCGACGCGCGCGCTAAAGAGCGCAAGAAGCCGGGCCTCAAACGCGCCCGCAAAGCGCCTCAGTACACGAAGCGCTGAGTCGTGCTGCCAGGCGCTCCGCGCGCCGGGAGGGCGACCGCACACACCGCTCCGCTGCGCTTCGGGCGCGCTGCGCGGAGTCGCCCCTACGGAAATCTGAATTGCGCACGGTATAAGACAACTGACGTGGGGCAGGCAGGGCGCTTGCCCCATCCCGTGACTCGAAGCTCATGGCATTGATTACTCTCGTCGGCCTCGGTCCCGGCGATCTCCGCCTGCTCACCCGCGAAGCGTGGGATGTGCTAACCGGCGCAGATGAGGTATACTTGCGTACCGCTCGCCACCCGGCGGTCTCGGGCCTGCCGGCGTCGCTGCGCATTCATTCGTTCGACGCGATTTACGAGCAGAAGGACGACTTCGCTCAAGTCTACGAGACTATCGCAGCGCAGGTGGTGGCGCTGGGCCGAAGGCCGGAGGGCGTCATTTACGCCATGCCGGGACATCCCCGAGTCGGCGAGGCGACCGTCAGCCGGATTCTGGAACTGGCTGAGGCCGAAGGGCTTCAGGTTCGGTCGGTCGCCGGGCTTTCCTTCGTCGAGCCGGCTTTAGACGCCCTGGGCATCGACGCCCTGGATGGGCTGCAGGTGGCCGACGCGATCGATGTCGCGGCGCGGCATCATCCGCCGCTCGACCCGGATCGAGCGGTCCTGCTCGCCCAACTGTACTCGCGCGCGGTGGCGTCGGACGTGAAGCTCACGCTGATGAACCAGTATCCCCCAGAGCACACGGTGAAGCTGGTTCATGCTGCCGGTACGGCCGATGCGCGTGTCGTCACGCTGTCACTGGCCGAGATGGATCGGCGCGACGACCCTTCGGCTTCGCTCAGGGCAGGCTTCGCCCATCTGACGGCGCTGTACGTTCCGCCTCTGCCGCGCACAGGCGGGTTCAGCAGCTTTCAGGATACGATCGCTCACCTGCGCGCGCCGGACGGCTGCCCGTGGGATCGCGAGCAGACGCACCAGTCGCTCCGACCGTACTTGTTAGAGGAGGCGCACGAGGTGCTGGAGGCGATCGACGCCGACGACATGGAGGCGCTGCGCGAGGAGTTGGGCGATCTCCTGCTGCAGGTCGTGCTTCAGACCCAAATCGCAACGGACGCCGAAGCGTTCCGCATGGCGGACGTCATCGCGGGCATCAACGAGAAGATCATCCGCCGGCACCCGCACGTCTTCGGCGACGTCGACGTGGCGGGCGTGGACGACGTGAAGCGCAACTGGGAAGCGATCAAAGTTGCGGAGCGCGAGGAATCGGACAAACCTTCCCGCGAATCGATTCTGGATGGCATCGCCAAAGGGCTGCCAGCGCTGGCGCAGGCGGAGATGTACGGCGCGCGCGCGGCGCGTGTTGGATTTGACTGGCCGGACGTTTCGGGTGTGCTGGACAAGGTGGCCGAGGAGCTGCGTGAAATCGCAGATGCTCGCGATCTGGAGACGCGCGAGGCCGAATTCGGCGACCTGTTGTTTTCGCTGGTGAACGCGGCGCGCTGGCTGGAGATCGATCCGGAATCGGCGCTGCGCGCAGCGAATGCGCGCTGGTCGGCGCGGTTTCGCGAAGTCGAGCGCGCGGCGCGAGCGCAGGGCAGGGCGGTCAGCGAGCTCTCGCTCGACGAGATGGAGCGTTTGTGGCAGGCGGCGAAGCTTGCCCTGCGAAGTCCCCGACCGAACCCCCGTAGGGGGCAGGTGGAGCGGGGAGCCTCGCCCTGAGCACAGTCGAAGGGGCAGCCGAAGGGGCTAAGGAGCGCGAGGCTTGATGGGCAACCGCAAGGGTTGCCCGTACATTATGGAAGGGCGAATCCCGTGGAAGTGATCGCAGGTGTGGCCGCCATAGGCGCCGTGATCGCCTTGGTCGGCGCGGCCATCTTCTTTTATCAGACTCGCGAAGCCGTGCGCGCCTCACGGCGGGCGCTGTTTGACACCGAGCGCCAGGTTTACCTGGATCGCGCCCGGCGCGGGCGATTGCTCGCGATCGGCTTTTTGGGTCTAGCCTCAGTTCTGTTCGTCGTCAACCTGGGCGGCAGCGCCGTCGCCAATCCGCCGCCCACGCCTACGCCGACGTTGACGCCTACGCCGACGCGGCCGCCTCCGACGCCAGGCCCCTCTCCAACGCCGACATCCCCCCCGACGGCCACGCCGACCGAAGCGCCGCCGACGCCGACCCCGCCGCCGCGCACGGCGACGGTGACCGGCGCAGGCTCTCTCGGACTCCGCCTGCGCGATGCACCCAACGGCAACCTGATCGACTATTTGCCGGATGGCACCGTCGTGGTGTTGTTACCGGTAGAGTCTGTTCGAACCGACGACGGCATCGAGTGGGTGAACGTCGTCGATCCGCAGGGCCGGGAAGGCTGGATGGCGCTCCAGTACCTGGCGATCAATCCATAGCGATTGCGAACTGCTCTTCCTCGGTCGAGCCTGTCATCGCCCTCGTCGACACGCCCTCGCCGGTGACGGCGATCTGGATCTCGTCGAAGTAGCCCGCGCCGACGAAGCTCTGGTGCTTGATCGCGCGGTAGCCATGTGCGCGCTCCATCTCGAACTCGCGTTCTTGCAGGCGCGAGTACGCGAGCATGCCCTCGGTCTTGTATGCGTGCGCCAGCTCGAACATACTGGCGTTCAAGGTGTGGAAGCCGGCGAGCGTGACGAACTGGAACTTGTAGCCCATCTCGCCGAGTTGCTCTTGGAACGTCGCCATCGACTTCTGGTCGAGGTTGCGCTTCCAGTTGAACGACGGGGAGCAGTTGTAGGCCAGCCTCTTGCCCGGAAACTTTTCGTGAATGGCCTGGGCGAACTCGCGCGCCTCTCCGATGTCTGGCTTTGACGTCTCGCACCAAATCACGTCGACATGCGGCGCGTAGGCCAGGCCCTTCGCGATGGCGTACTCCAGGCCGCCGTTCACCACCCAGTATCCCTCCACCGTCGTCTCGCCGGTCGCGAATTTCTCGTCGACCGGATCGTTAATGCTGCGGATGAGGTGTGCGCCGTTGGCGTCCGTGCGGGCGATGATGATCGCCGGCACGCCCAGCACGTCGGACGCGAGCCGCGCCGCGATGAGCTTAGGGACGAACTCGTGGACGGCGACGAGCACCTTGCCGCCCATGTGCCCGCACTTTTTGAGCGACGACAACTGATCTTCCAGGTGCACAGCCGCGGCGCCGGCTTCGATCATGGCCTTGATTAGCTCGAAGGTGTTGAGCGGGCCGCCGAAGCCGGCCTCGGCGTCCGCGACAACCGGCGCGAACCAGTGCACGTCGTTCTTGCCCTGCATGTGCTGAATCTGATCGGCCCGGATCAGGGCGTTGTTGATGCGCTTGATGAGGTTCGGCACGCTGCTCACCGGGTACAGGCTTTGGTCGGGATACATGTGCAGCGCATCGTTGGCGTCGCCGGCGACTTGCCAGCCGCTGACGTAGATCGCTTTCAGCCCGGCCGCTACCTGCTGCACGGCCTGGTTGCCGGTCAGCGCGCCGAGCGCGCGGATGAACGGCTCGGTGTGCATCAGGTGCCACAGGCGCGTCGCGCCCATCGTGGCGAGCGTGTAGTGCAACTGGATCGACCCGCGCAGGCGCACCACTTCCGAGGCCGGATAGGCTCGGATGATGCCCTCCCAACGCGGATTCGTCGCCCAGTCGTTGGCGAGCTCGATGGCTTGTTCCTGGTCGTGCATGGGAAGTCTCCTTGAGTATGATTCGCAGACCTGCCAGGTTTCGCAAACCTGGCAGGTCTTATGGTCAATCCAGATAGTCGTACGCGATTAAGGTCAGGAACTCGGCGAAGTCTTTCGCGGTGACGAGGCGCTCGAAGATCTCGCCGGCCAACTGAAACTTGCCGGCGGCGAATAGCTCGTGGCCATAAAGCGACCCGATCTTCTCCATTTCCTCCGGCAGCATGCTGCGCACCAGCTCGGCGGTCACCTTTCGCCCATCCGCGATCTCTGCCGTCGGATGGTTGATCCACTGCCACACTTGTGCGCGCGAGATTTCGGCGGTGGCCGTGTCTTCCATGAGGTTGTAGATCGCCGCCGCGCCCACGCCGCGCAGCCACGATTCGACGTACTGCACGGCCACGTTGACGTTGAGCCGCAGGCCGGCCTCGCTGATCGAGCCGCCGGGCACGCGGAAGTCGATCAAATCCTTCGCCGTGACGTGCACGTCGTCGCGCAGCCGATCCTTTTGGTGCGGCCGGTCGCCGAGCGCCCGGTCGAAGACCTCCTTCGCCACAGGAACCAGATCGGGGTGGGCGACCCAGGTGCCGTCGAAGCCGTCGCCCGACTCGCGCAGCTTGTCCTCGCGCACTTTCGCCAGCGCGACTTCGTTGACCTGCGGGTCTTTGCGGCTGGGGACGAACGCGGCCATCCCGCCGATGGCATGCGCGCCGCGCGCGTGGCACGTCTTCACCAAAAGCTCGGTGTAAGCGCGCATGAAAGGCACGGTCATCGTGATTTGCGCTCGATCGGGCAGCAGGAAGTCGGGCTGGTTGCGGAACTTCTTGATGATGCTGAAGATGTAGTCCCAGCGCCCGGCGTTCAGCCCGGCGATGTGGTCTCTCAGCTCGTAGAGAATCTCCTCCATCTCGAAGGCGGCCAGTATTGTCTCGATCAGCACCGTCGCCTTAATCGTGCCGCGCGGCATGCCGAGCTCGTCCTGCGCCATCGCGAACACGTCGTTCCACAGCCGAGCTTCAAGGTAGCTTTCCAGTTTGGGCAGGTAGAAATAGGGACCAGTGCCCGTGCCGATCAACTTATGCGCGTTATGGAAGAAGTGCAAGCCGAAGTCGAACAGCGAGCCGGAGACCGGCCTGCCGTCGATCGCCACGTGCTTCTCGTCGAGATGCCATCCGCGCGGGCGCACCACTAGCACGGCGGTTGTCTCGCCGAGGCGATATTCCTTCTCCGGCGTGACCAGGCGAATCGTGCGGTCGATCGCGTCGCGCAGGTTGAGGTGCCCGCGCACCATGTTGTCCCAGGTCGGCGGGTTGGCGTCTTCGAAGTCGGCCATGAACACGTCCGCGCCCGAGTTCAGCGCGTTGATGAGCATCTTGCGATCCGCCGGTCCGGTGATCTCGACGTGGCGTTTCTGCAGATCATCAGGGACCGGGGCAACGCGCCAGGCAGGGTCGGCGCGAATTCGTTGGGTGGCGACAAGGAACTCGGGGAACTCGCCGGCGTCGATGGCAGCCTGCCGCTCGGCGCGCCTGTTCAGAAGATCGTGGCGGCGCTCTCGAAATTCACGTTCGAGTTTTGCGACGAAGCGCATGGCTTCGGGTGTCAGGATTTCGGCGAACTCTGGGGTGATTTGCGCGGAGACCTGAACGCCCTCCGGGAACAAGTGGCCTGTCATGCGGCAGACACCTCCAAAGAAAAGTCGCGCTGGCGGACTGCGCTCCACCGCGCTTGTGTCTATGCTGCAAGTGTAGATGTGGTCGCAGAATAATGCAAGTGTGGGTTGCCGCGTCTCGCTCATTGAAGTAGAATACATAGTGCGAACCACGGATGACACAGATTACACGGATGTTGCGAGTGCGCCATCCGTGGTGAAAAGTCTTCGCCGCTGGCGCAGTTGTTGGAAGGCCAATACTATAGGGCAGCATTCCAGGGGTAGTATCCCGCCGGGTAGGAACTGGACATCGTGAAAATCATCAAAGGTTCGATCGTCCCCGTCGTTACTCCTTTCAAGAATGGCGCACTCGACTTAGATGGACTGGCACGACTGATCGAATGGCAGATCGCCAGTGGCTCGCACGGCGTATCCGTCACTGGCACAACCGGCGAGCCGACCTCGCTATCGATCGAAGAGCGCAAGCGGGTCATCCGCACGGCAGCAGAGGTCGTCGCCAAGCGCGTTCCGTTTGTGCCCGGTACCGGTTCGACGAACCACGCCGAAACGCTGGAGCTTTCACGGTACGCTCAAGGGATCGGCGCCGACGCCATTCTGGTCATCACGCCCTACTATAACCGCCCCAGCCAGCAGGGGCTGTTTATGCACTTCGACGCCGTCGCGAAAAGCGTCGACCTGCCGGTCATCCTTTACAACATCCCCGGCCGCACGGCGGTGAACCTCGAAATCGACACCGTGGCGCGGCTCAAAGACGCCAATCCCAACATTATCGGCGTCAAAGAGTCCAACAAAGACTTCGAGCATATCAACCGCCTGCTGCACAGAATGGGGCGCGATTTCCTGGTGTACTCCGGTATCGAGCTGCTATGCTTCCCGATTCTGGCCATCGGCGGCGCGGGATACGTCAGCGCGACGGGCAATCTGATGCCGAAGGAAGTCGCCGGCCTGTACGATCTCGTCGCCGCCGGGAGATGGCGAGAGGCGCAGGATCTGCACTACACCTTGATGACGCTCAACGACGCCGTCTTTATAGAGATCAATCCGGTGCCCGTCAAGACGGCGCTGGGCATGATGGGCAGGATCAGCCCGGAGGTGCGGTTGCCGCTTGCTCCATTATCCGAGGCAAATCGTGCCAAATTGCGAGAGATTCTTATCGATTACAAATTGATTCCTGGATGAAGAGAGATTGGTAATTGGTAATTGGGCCAATTACCAATTACCAATTACCAATCTCCAATCTCTTGGTGCCATGTGGATTGCTATGAAAATCGCTCGTTTTGCCGTCAACGGCCAAGTGCTGCAGGGGACATTCGAGAACGGTCGGCTGGTCGCTTTACGTGGGGATGCTTACGATCCCGGCGACGTGGTGTGGCTGCCGCCGGTGGCGAGCTTCAGCAAGATGATCGGTCTGGCGCTGAATTACTCCGATCACGCCGCCGAGCTGAACCTGCAGCTTCCCCCGAATCCGATCCTGTTCAACAAGAATCCGAATACGCTCATCGGCCACAGGGGGAAGGTCGTCGCGCCGAAGAATGTCGAGTACATGCACTACGAGAACGAGCTGGTCGTCGTCATCGGCCAGCGCTGCCGCAGGGTGAAGGCCGAGCACGCCAGGCGCGTGATTCTCGGCTACACCATCGGCAACGACGTGACGGTGCGCGATTTCGTGCAGAACTTCTATCGCCCCCCGGTGAAGGCCAAGGGCTTCGACACCTTCGGCCCGCTCGGCCCGTGGCTGGTGACGGCCGACGAGATTCCCGACGACGGCAACCTGGACGTGCGCACTTACGTGAATCCCGCTGGGCGGGACGCAAGCAGCGGCGAGCTGCGACAACAAGGCAACACGCGCGACTTCATCTACAGTGTTCCGGAGCTGATCGAATACATCACCGAGTTCATGACGCTCGAACCCGGCGATATGATCTGGACGGGCACCCCGAAAGGCATTTCGCATGTGCATCCGGGGGATGTGATGCGGTTGGAGATTGAAGGCATTGGTGTACTAGAGAATGAGGTGGTGGAAAGCGGGGAGTGGTAATTGGATATTGGTAATTGGTGAGCGGAAACTCTAATCTCCAATTACCAATTACCAATCTTGGGAGCAACATGACCTACCGATACGAGATCAGACACTTTATCAACAACGAGTTCGTGCATTCTGTCGCCGAAGGGACGTTTGAGACGCTCAACCCGGCGACGAACAGGCCGATCGGCGTCGTGGCCGACGGGCAGCCGGAAGACGTGGATCGCGCGGTGAAGGCGGCGCGCAAGGCGTTCGACGATGGCCCCTGGCCGAAGATGAACGCCGAGGCGCGCTCGAAGAAGCTGCGCAAGATCGCCGATCTGATTGAAAAATACGCCGACGAGATCGCGGAGCGCGAGATCGCCGACTGCGGCGTGCCGATCAGGCAGATCAAAGGCGGCGCTATCCCGCGCGCGGCGTACAACTTCAACTACTTCGCCGACATGACTTACCGCGTGACCGGCGAGAGTTACCCGGTGGGCGATCAGTTCATCAACTATAGCATCCGCCGCCCGGTCGGCGTGGCAGGCCTGATCACGCCGTGGAACGTCCCGTTCATGCTGGAGACGTGGAAGGTCGCGCCGTGTCTCGCCTTCGGCAACACCTGCATTCTCAAGCCCGCCGAATGGTCGCCGCTCTCGGCCGACATGCTCGCGCGCATCGTCCAGGAAGCCGACCTGCCGCCGGGCGTGTTCAACATCGTGCACGGCTTCGGCGAAACGGCGGGCGCGCCGATCGTCGCGCATCCGGGCGTGCAGGTCATCTCGTTCACCGGCGAGACGACGACCGGCCAGATCATCATGCGCAACGGCGCGTCGACGCTCAAGCGCTACTCGATGGAGCTGGGCGGCAAGTCGCCGACAATCGTCTTCGAGGACGCCGACGTGGAGCGCGCGCTCGACGGCACGATCTTCCAGATTTACTCGCTCAACGGCGAGCGCTGCACGGCCGGCTCGCGCCTGATCCTGCAGGAATCGATTTACGATACATTTGTCGAGGAACTCGCCTCGCGGGTGGCGAAGATCAAAGTTGGCCCGCCAGAAGATCCGGCGACGGAGGTCGGGCCGCTGATTCACCCCGAGCATTGGGAGAAGGTGAACGGTTACATGGACGTCGCCCGCGCGGAAGGGGCGACGATCCGGGTCGGCGGCGTGCGGCCGGAGGGCTTCCCGGAAGGCAATTACTTCAGCCCGACGCTGATCGTCGACGTCCGAAACGACATGCGCATCACGCAGGAAGAGATCTTCGGGCCGGTGCTGGTGGTCGTTCCGTTCAAGGACGAGACCGAGGCGATCCGCTTCGCCAACGACGTAAGATACGGGTTGGCAGGCTACGTGTGGACACAGGACATCGGCCGCGGGCATCGCGTGGCGCAGGCCATCGAGTCGGGCATGGTGTGGATCAACTCGCACAACGTGCGCGACCTGCGCATGCCGTTCGGCGGCTCGAAGCACTCCGGCATCGGGCGCGAGGGCGATCACTACAGCTTCGAGCTATACACTGAAATCAAGGCTATTCACGTCGCATTGGGCACGCATCACATTCCGAAAATGGGGGCAACGGACGTTTCTCGCAACGAATAAACGGATGGGGCACCGCGCAGGCTGTATCCGTTTATCCGCTGTCTATTCGTTGCTTCGCGGCTCAGCATCCTGATAAGGCGTTTCCAAATCCTGGAGGAGGCAATGGGCGCACGACGGGGTAAAGATGTCATCCAGAAGCTGAAGGAGCAACCGGTCGAACTCTGGCATCGCGGCAAGCGCGTCGCGGACGTGACCGTCGAGCCGGGCCTGGCCAACGGCGTCGCCAGCCTGGCCGAGCTGTACGACCTGCAGTGGGAAGACCCCGGCACGATGCTCTTCGACTCGCCGACGACGGGCGACAAGGTTGGGCGCTCGTATCTGATTCCGAGGACGAAAGAAGAGTTGATGAGCGTCGGCGCGATGATGATGCGCTGGACGCGGCACACGATGGGCATGATGGGGCGCGCGCCCGACTATATTAACCGCGCCATCTCGGCCTACGCCGGCGGGGCCGACTTCCTGGCGAAGCAAGATGCACGCTTCGGCGAGAACATCCGCCGCTACCATGAATACGCGCGTGAGAACGACCTGTGCCTGACGCACACCTTGATCAACCCACAGGCGAATCGCGCAGTGGGCGCCGCACAGCAGGCCGATCCGTTCCTCGCTGCGCGCGTGAAAAAAGAGACCGACGCGGGGATCGTCGTCAAGGGCGCGCGCATGCTGGCGACGCTGCCGATCTCGGACGAGATCATGGTCTTTCCCTCGACGCTGCTCAAGGGCGGCGAGGAAGACGCGCCGTACGCCTTCGGCTTCGCCATCCCCAACTCGACGCCCGGCCTCAAGTTCATCTGCCGCGAGAGCGTGGATTACGGACGAAGCAAGTACGACCATCCGCTCGGCGCGCGCTTTGAAGAGATGGACGCCGTCGTCATTTTCGACGACGTGCTCGTGCCGTGGGAGCGAGTTTTCCTATACCGCGACGTGGCCGCCTGCAACCGGGCCTACTCGGCGACGGGCGCGGTGGTGCACATGTCGCATCAGGTCGTGTGCAAGAACGTCGCCAAGACCGAGTTCGTCCTCGGCCTGGTGTCGCTGATGGTCGACGCGATCGGCGTGGAGCAGTTTCAGCACATCCACGAGAAGGTCGCCGAGATGTGGTGCATTCTGGAGGCGATGAAGGCCTTCAAGCGCGTGGCCGAAGTCGACGCCGCGCCGAACGAGTACGGCGTGATGACGCCGGCCTGGGATCCTCTGGACGCAGCGCGCAACATGTATCCGCGCCTGTATCCGAGACTGGTCGAGATCGTGCAGCAGGTGGGCGCCAGCGGCCTGGTCAGTATGCCGACCGAGGCCGACGTCAACGGCCCGCTCGCCGAAGGCATCCGGAAATACTATCAGGCTGCGCGCATGGACGCGCTGGAGCGCATCCCGCTCTTCCGCCTGGCCTGGGATACGGCGGTATCGGCCTTCGGAACGCGGCAGGTGCTGTACGAGCGCTTCTTTTTCGGCGACCCGGTGCGCATGGCGGGCGCGCTGTTCCAGAGCCACGATCGCAAGCCGTACATGGACATGGTGCGCGAGTTCCTCAAGCGCAGCGCCGGCGATGGTGAGGAATAATCGGGACGCGGACGCGAAGCGCGCGGATAAACGCGGATTCGACTTTATCTTCCGACCTATGAGCCATCCCTCCAACGCTTCGACGATCGACCCGCGCGCGTATCGCAACACCATTGGCGCGTTCGCCACGGGTGTGACGGTGGTGGCCGCCGGGCACGGCCATCATTTGCACGCGATGACGGCGAATGCCGTGACTTCACTGTCACTTGACCCGCCGCTGCTGATCTTCTGCGTGGGCAAGAAGGCGAGGATCGTCGAAGTCCTTGAGACGGCCCACGGTTTCTCGGTCAATATCCTGCGCGACAACCAGCAGGCGCTCTCGACGTATTTCGCCGGAGGGTGGAAGGAGCCGGTGCCGCCGCCGTTTCGCTTCGTGCCGTGGGAAGGCGGGCCGCGCCTGGAAGGTTGCGCCGCGTCGATCGGCTGCGCGCTGCACAAGCGGATCGAGGGCGGCGACCACTGGATCGTGGTGGGGCGCGTCGTGGCGCTGCACCAGGGCGAAGAGCCTCAGCGCCCGCTGATTTTCTACAGCGGCAAGTATCGCCACCTCGACGCAGCGAGCGTGCCCGCCCCCGATCTCGAACAGGAGCCTCCGCCCATCCAGATTTTCTACGATCCGTGGCAGGTAGATCAGTGATCAGTAGTCAGTGATCAGTAATCAGTGATCAGTGGTTACTGAACACTGCTTACTGCTTACTGATAACTGGTAACTGATAACTGATAACAGGAGTATCCATGCCGTCATTCAACATCACCCGCGTCGGCCACGCCGAAATCCGCGTCACGGATCTGGGACGCGCCAGAGCGTTCTACGTGGATGCGCTGGGGTTGCTCGAGATCGACAAGGACGACGCGCACATCTACCTGGGCGGGATGGAGGAGCGCGACAAGTATTGCCTCTTGCTGCGCAAGGCCGAGAGCGGCGGCATTGGGCATCTCGCCTTCCGCGTCGCCGGGCCGGACGATCTCGGCCAGGTCGCGAGGGTGTACGAAGAGCACGGCCTGCCCACGCGCTGGATCGAGCCGAACGCGCTCGAGCGCGGGCAGGGCAGGGCGCTGCGCGTGCAGGATCCGAGCGGCCTGCCGTTCGAGTTCTATCACGAGATGGAGCAGCGCGAGCGGCTGCTGCAGCGCTTCGAGCTGTATCGCGGCGCGCACGTCATGCGCATCGACCACTTCAACTGCCAGGCGCCGAACGTGCAGGCGGCGTACGACTGGTGGACGAAAGTCATGGGCTTCGGGTGCTCGGAGTACACCGTCAGCGACGACGAGCCGGAGCGGCTGTGGGCGGCGTGGCTGCACCGCAAGCAGAACGTTCACGACCTGGCGCTGATGAACGGCATCGGTCCGCGCCTGCATCACGTCGGCATGTGGCTGCAAGACACGCACAGCGTGCTGCGCGCGTGCGATATCCTGGCTTCGCTGGGCATGGTCGGGTCGATGGAGCGCGGCCCGGGCCGGCATGGATTGAGCAACGCCTTCTTCCTGTACCTGCGCGATCCCGATCTGAATCGTATCGAGCTGTATACGAACGACTATATGATCCCCGACCCGGATTTCGAGCCGATCAAATGGAAACTGAGCGATCCGCGCCGGGCGACCTTCTGGGGCCACTGGCCGCCGCGCAGCTGGTTCGACGAGGCATCGCTCGTCGAAGACATCCGCACCGGACAGTTGCTGCCGACGCACACGCCGCTCATGGCCGGCCGGCCGGAGCATGTCACGTGATGGCGTATCGCGTATCGCTTATGGCATATCGTCGATGGAAGGCTGCGACACGCGACAGGCGATAAGCGATACGCGATAAGCGATATGCGATATGCGAAATGCGATAGGCGATACGCGATAGGCGATACGCCAGGAGATTGTATGACTGACGAAGAACGCTTGCAAGAGTTCGAAGCGCGCATTGAGCGCGGTGAGAAGATCGAGCCGGGCGACTGGATGCCCGACGAGTATCGCAAGCAGCTCATCCGCATGATCTCGCAGCACGCGCACAGCGAGATCGTGGGCATGCTGCCCGAAGGCAAATACATCACTCGCGCGCCCAATCTGCGGCAGAAGCTGGTGCTGCTGGCCAAGGTGCAGGACGAAGGCGGCCACGGCCAGTATCTGTATCACGCCGCCGAGACGCTCGGTGCGACGCGTGAGGAGATGGTCGACGCGCTGCTGGAAGGCAAGGCCAAGTATTCGTCGGTGTTCAATTATCCCAGCCTGAGCTGGGCCGACATGGGCGCGATCGGTTGGCTGGTCGATGGCGCGGCGATCATGAACCAGACGATGCTCGCCAAGTGCTCGTACGGCCCGTACTCGCGCGCCATGGTGCGCATCTGCACCGAGGAAGGCTTCCACAAGAAGCAAGGCATGGAGATGGTCATCCGCTACGCGACGCAGGGCACGCCGAAGCAGAAGGCGATGATGCAGGACGCGATCAACCGCTGGTGGTGGCCGTCGCTCATGATGTTCGGTCCGCACGACGCGAACTCTCCTAACAGCCCGCAGTTGATGCGCTGGGGCATCAAGACGAAGACGAACGATCAAATGCGGCAGGAATACGTCAACGAGCTGGTTCCTGCACTGCATGTGCTCGGACTCAGTGTGCCCGATCCTGGCCTGCGTTACGACGAGAAGACCGGCAACTGGCTCTTCGGCGAAATCGACTGGGACGAGTTCTGGCGCGTCGTCAAAGGCGACGGGCCGTGCAACAAGGAGCGCCTCGAAGCGCGGCGCAAGGCGCACGCGGAGGGGCAATGGGTGCGGGAGGCGCTAACGGCCTATGCGCAGAAGAAGGCGCAAGGTTAAAGTTCAAAAGTCAAACTGCAAATTCCAAACTTCAAAAGAAGAGATGGATTGGTGAGTTAGTGCGTGGAGTTCGGCATGGATACACAGTGGTCGCGCTACGAGGTTTTCGAGAAGGAGAGGCTGGACTGGCCGCATCGGAACGCCGGCTCCGTCCACGCGCCCGACGGCGAGATGGCATTGCTCAACGCGCGCGACGTCTTCGTGCGGCGGCCGAGCTGCCTGAGCCTGTGGGTCGTGCCGAGCGATCAGGTCTTTTCCAAGACGGCTCAGGAGCTGGCGGAAGACGATTCCTGGCGGAACGCGCCGGCGCAGGCAGGTGCGCCGCTGGAGAAGTATCTCGCCTTCCAGAAGCAGGGCCAGCGCGCGGGCGAGACCTTCGTGATTCACGTCGGCGAGGTCGAGGCGCGCTCGCCCGCCGAGGCGATGAGCCGCGCGCTGGAGACCTTCAGCCACGACAACGCCTTCGTCTGGTGGGTGTGCCCCGACCGGGCGGTGACGAAGAGCGACGCAGAAGACGCGGCGAGCATGTTCGAGCCGGCGCGCTCGAAGGTGTACCGCCAGCCCAATTTTTATCGCGTCCTGACGCAGATGCAGCAGTTCAAGGCCGGCTTGGCGTTCATCGGTGAGGATGAGGAATGACGCCCGACGTCGAGCGCGCCATCGCGGCGCAATTGCTGGCTATGGCCGACGACGAGTTGATCCTCGGTCACCGCGACTCGGAGTGGACGGGCCATGGGCCGATCTTGGAAGAAGACATTGCCCTGTCTAACATCGCGCAGGACGAGTTGGGGCACGCCATCCTATGGCACAACCTTCGCAAAGAGATCACAGGCGACGAGCCGGACGTCGTCGTGTTCTGGCGCGACGCGCAGGCGTACCGCAACGTCCAGATGGTGGAGCTGCCGAAGGGCGATTACGCCTTCACAATCATGCGGCAGTATCTCTTCGATGCGGCCGAAATGGCTCGTCTGGCTCAACTGGTCGAAAGCCGCTACCAGCCGATGGCCGAAGTGGCGGCCAAGATTCGCACCGAGGAGATTTACCACACTCGGCACACGAGCACCTGGATCAAGCGGCTGGGTCTGGGCACGGAGGAGAGCCACCGGCGGACGCAGACCGCGCTCGACGAGTTGTGGGCGTACGCGCTGCAGCTCTTCGTCCCGCTGCCCGAGGAGGCAGCGCTCGTCGCTAAAGGTGTTGTTCCTGAAGCGGGAGAGGTGCAGGCAGCGTGGGAAGACATGGTCGTGCCTTTTCTCAAGCATGCCGGGTTGATCGTTCCCAGGACACGCCATCCGATTGCCATGTCGCGCGAGCAGCACACCGAGCATCTCACGGCGTTGCTGGCGGAAATGCAGGAAGTGGCTCGACTGGAAAGCCCGGAGGTCAGGTGGTAGGGGTGGGGATTAGAGATTGGAGATTAGAGATTGGAGGTTGGAGAATGGAGAACCCTCCGCTCCCTGTGTCTCTGCGGTGAATGGAATCAACTATGGTAACACTGACGGTTGAGGAAATCTGGCAGGCGCTTGAAGAAGTGAAGGACCCCGAGATTCCGGTGGTGTCGCTCGTCGAGATGGGCATCATTCGGCGCGTGGAGGTGTCGGGCGGTACGATTGTCGTGTCGATGACGCCGACGTTCGCGGGCTGCCCGGCGCTGCACGTGATGAAGGCCGAGGTCGAGCAGCGTCTGCGCGAGATGGGAGCCGAGTCGGTCGAGACAAAGTGGGTCTATTCGCCGCCGTGGACGAGCGACTGGATCGCCGACGAAGCCCGCGCCAAGCTCAAGGCTTTCGGCCTCGCGCCGCCGGTGAAGCATAGCGGCGACGTCAATCTGATTCTGCTCGAAGAAGCCGCCTGCCCGTACTGCGGCTCGCGGAACACGACGATCAAGAACACGTTCGGCCCCACGCTGTGCCGGGCGATCTATTACTGCGACGACTGCCGGCAGCCGTTCGAGCAGTTCAAGCCACTATGACGGTTTTCATTACGCGGGCCAGGCTGCGGAGGGTGAGTGGTTCACGGCCATTCTACGCAGAATCGATGACGTGCCAGTGGTTCTGCGAATACAAAGTCAAATCCCTAGTTATGACCACGCATGCCCAGCGTGCGTAGCACGGCGCGCTCGATTTCGGCGAGACGCGCAGTGGGCAGGCTGCCCCATTGCTGCACTAGCCCCTGCTTGTCCAGTGCACGAATCTGGTGGCAAATGGCGACGGAATCCTGGCGCAAGCCACCTTCGCCTGCAGGAACGAATACGCAGGTCGGGAGGTTCTGCATCTTCAGATTCGTAGTGAAGGGAATGACGACGATCGTGAGCGTGGCGCGAATCAAGCGATCGTCTTCCAAGATCAAAACAGGCCGGCGACCGGCCTGCTCGGAACCCTTGACAGGATCAAGATCTGCCAGATAAACATCGCCGCGCTTCATGCCCGATCTTCTTCACGCTTGAGTGTCCGCGCATATGCTTGTAGACCAGCCTCAGCCAGATGCCGATCCTCTTCCGCGAACTCGGCATACATCGCCTGCAGAGTCGGTTCGTCGTCCATCAGCGAGTCTTTGGGATCGACGGATATGGCAAGCGGCAGTGCACTTATCTGGACCTCGACAGTTGTGCCGTCAGGCAGATCAAGTTTCGTGGTCGGTTTCAGCACACCATCTTTGTAGATAGCGCGTGTAGTAAGAACAGCCATTGGACACCTCCAATCGAGATTATACACCAAATGATAAAGGTCGGTGCCATCGGAATTGGCAATTCGCCGGCCTACTACGACGCGCAGAGCTGGGCTGCGGCACGCCTCAATCAAATCCCCGCAATATTCAGCGAAGACTTCATCTCTGGCTCCACGCTGGAGGGCGTGCAGTTCGCCCACCCCTTCGCTACAGGTTTCGTTCTTGAAGCGTGGACGTGAGGTCAGCAGTTGTGCCTCTACCACCGCTATGGGCTGCGCTGTATGACGGGCAGAAAGACGATCTGTCCGTTGACGATCACGGTCGGCGTCAACACGATGGTCGTTGCGCCGGGCGCGGTGAGGCGCACTGTGTTGGTAAGAATATGCGGCTCGGGCAGGCTGGCGAGGTACAACTGATACGCCGCCGTCCACCTCTCACCGGCCGGGATAGTGCCCGACCATCTCACGCGATAAGATTCCATCACCAGCGTCCCCTGTGCGGCCTGAGCGTCGCTGAGATACGCTAATGCGCCAGGCACATCCACTGTGAGCGCAAAGGTATTCGTGAGCGATCCAATGTGCCGCAGATCGATGGTGTATTCAAGCAGTGTCCCTGGCGCCGGATTGGGCCGCTGCGGGCTGACCGTCGTCGCGCTGAACGACGACTTGCGTATCAACCGCTTGATCGGGCCATTCACCCAGCCGCCGCCTTCGGAAAAATACAGCGCCCCATCGGGACCAACTAACACATCGGTGCGGCACTGAATGCGCCGATGGGTGGTGGTGTCGGTGAGGATCGTGTGCGACACGATGGCCGTGCGCGCTGCGTTCAATCTGAAATGATGAAGCGCCGTCGTGGCATCTTTGAAGCTGCACATGAACAAATCGCCCTGCCATTCCGGAATCGTGGTGCCGGTATAGACAGCAATCCCGGTCGGGGCCAGCGAGGGTGTCCAGTAGATCAGGGGTGGAAGGGTGTTATAGGCCGGGTCAGGCCCGGTCGGGCTTGCGTCATCACACGGGTAATTGGGCCGCCAGCCATAGTTGCCGCCGGGCAAGATGCGATTGATTTCGTCGTCGCAGTCATCCCCGTTTTCCGTGGCGAAGATCGCGCCGCCGATTGGATCGAACGTGAAGTCGAACGAGTTGCGTAGGCCGCGAGCGTAGATGCTTTGCACAGCGTCCGGCGTGTTGTAAAAAGGATTGTCCTCTGGAATGCCCAGCGGAACGGCCGGGATGAAGCGATGCAGCTTGCCTAACGGCGAACCTAGACTTTGCGCCGGATCGCCATGATCGTCAACGTCGTCGTTGTTGCCGACTGTGACATACAACATCCCATCTGACCCGAAGTGCAAATTGCCGCCGTTGTGAATGGTTGCGAATTGATTAACCTCAAAACAACCGGCCACGGTTTCGTCATAGCCCTGATGATCATCACCCAGCGTAAAGCGCACCACGCGGTTTTCGATCGAACTGCACTGCGGGCTGGCCGTTTGTTTGGTGAAGTACACCCATACGTAGTGATTGGTGCCGAAATCCGGATCGACCGCGATGCCCAGCAAGCCGCGTTCACCCTCGGTCTTCACGGGAAACGTCATCACGGCGTCGGGCCGCAAGACACCATTCACCACCACACGCACCTTGCCCGTGCGCTCGGTGTACAGCAAACGCCCATCGGGCGTGAAGGCCATCGCCACCAGTTGGTTCGCGCCGGGCACAACGGTTTCAACTTTGACATCGGGCGGAAGCGGTTCGTAGAGAACTGGATCACTGGGGGAAGCGCCGCGCGTAGCCAAGGTCAAAAGAGCAAGCGCGGCCAGGGCGCATACGACGGACACAATCACTTTGCGTGGGGGAGACAACAGGCTGATCCTCCTTTTCGAGATTATACACCAAATGATGAAGGTCAGTGCCATCGGAATTGGCAATCCAGACCTCAGGTGCGCCGCCACGATCAGACAGAAAGGCAAGATGTGCATGAACGCAGCAGCCTCGGCTTGACCGATACCCGCCCCGCATCCGGTTGAGCAGCTTATGGTGTATAATGTGATGTACATACGAGGTGCGCCATGTCCCAAATGATGCGAAAGCAAATCTACATCCAGAAGCGCCAGCAGATCCTCCTCAAGCGCCTGGCCAGGGCGCGGGGTGTGAGCGAAGCCGAGATCATCCGGCAGGCCATCGACGAGCACACAGGCAGCACAACTCTCCGAATGGCTCCCAGCGATCCTATGGCGTGGCAAAAGGCATATCAGTTCATGCTCGACTTGCAGGCGCAGGGGCCTGTACCCGGCCAGCGCAGACAGTGGAAGCGAGAAGATGCCTACGAGGAGCGCCTGAGTCGCTATGACCGCCGTTCTGATTGACACCAACGTCCTCGTCTATGCACACGATCGAGGTGAGCCGAAAAAACAGGCGCAGGCGATCAAAGTGCTGAATTACCTGCAAGTCACCGGCCAGGGGCGGCTCAGTGTTCAATGCCTGTCCGAGTTCTTCAGCATTATCACCCGTGGCAAACAGCCGAAGCTGGCGCGAGATGCGGCCGCCCAGCAGGTTGAGCGGCTGGCCCATTCATTCCCGGTGTATGACCTGACACCGCTCATCGTGATCGAGGCGACGCGCGGCGCCCGCGATCACTCGTTGGCCTACTACGACGCGCAGATTTGGGCCGCGGCACGTCTCAATCAGATTCCGGTGGTATTCAGCGAAGACTTCAGCGCCGGTTCCACGCTGGAGGGGGTACAGTTCGTCAACCCCTTCGCCGCGGATTTCGTGTTGGAGACGTGGGCGTGAGCGCGCTACAGCGGACATCAAGGCGATCGAGCAAGACATTCTAGCGATGCTGCGCGAGGTGACGAAGTAGGCTCACGCAATCCCGTGATGGGGACAGGCGGCGCAAAGACGCCAGGATTTTCTTTGCGCCTGAGCGCGAGACACGGCCGGCGGAATGGATGTAGAATATTGGCAGGCGAGGTTGCGAACGGATGTAGAATGATGATGAAATGCAAGGAGGTGTGCTATGACCAGTGCCACACGTCAGATGGTAATTGTAAAAGCGGGCGGTGTGATCGAGATTCGCGATCCGCAGTTGCCGGCCGGCGCGGTCGTCGAAGTGATCGTGCTCGTCGATGTCCCACTCGCGCCGAAGACAGGTCGACCTGAGGATCGAGGCTGGCCGGACGGTTTCTTTGAAGAAGTGGCCGGAGGCTGGCAGGGTGCGCAACTGGTGCGCGAAGACCAGGGCGAATACGAGATCCGCGAGGAATTGGAATGAGGTATCTGCTGGATACCAATACGTGCATCCAGTTCTTGAACTCGCGAAACTCGGCGGTGCAGCGCCGACTGGCGGCCGTCAGCCGAGACGACGTGGCGATCTGCCAGATCGTTAAAGCCGAATTAATCTACGGGGCGTACAGAAGCGCTCGACGTGAAGCGAACCTCGCGCTGCTGGCCAGGTTCTTCAGCCAGTTTGTCTCACTGCCATTCGATGACGCCTCGGCAGAAATCTATGGCCGTATTCGGGCGGAATTGGTCCGCGCCGGGACGCCGATTGGCCCCAACGACTTGATGATTGCGGCGATTGCGCTCGCTCACGACGCCATTCTGGTGACCCACAACGTACGCGAGTTTGGCCGCGTCGAAGGTCTGCGCTTCGAGGACTGGGAGTAGCCACGAACGATGGGCGCGATCCGCGACGCAGCACAGGAGGCCACAACCGGTTCCCGCTATACTTCACGCGGGCATAAATTGCGCTTTTTCAAAGGTCTGAAACCGCAAGGTCAGCAACGAATCTAATGCAGTCTTGTGCGTCGTATGGGTCTCGCTGAGACAGGTCTCAATGGCTGTCTTGAAGGTCGCAAAGTCCGCATAGTACTTCGAGTAGAGACATTGCCGTTTGACAAACTTCCACAGGCGTTCAATCAAGTTGAGATTGGGTGAATACGCGGGCAGATGGCACAATTCAATCTTCAGACTGGCCGCCAGCGCCAAGACCGCCGCGCATTTCTGGTAGCGGGCGTTGTCGAGGAAGACGGTGATGGGCACTCCCAGGTTCAAGGCGGCCAGTTTGCGGAGGAGTGCCCCGACGCTCTCCGCGTTAATGTAGGTGTCATTGGTGACGGTGATCAGTTCATGCGTGATCGCATTCAACGCGCCCAAGACATTGAAGCGTTGGCGGCCAGCGGGTGCCGGGATGAAGATGCGCACCAGGGACCACACAAAACCCAGGCACGGGGCCAGCACGAAATGGGCGGCATCCACGAAAAACACGGCGCGTTTTCCGGCCTGAGCTTCCGTCAAGCGCGGTTCCAGTTCGCTCTGGAGATACGTCGCCTGTTTCTCGGGATCGGCCTTGGCAGGAATCATACCGACTCGGCGGCAACGCAAACCGAGTTTTTTTTCAAAAACTCGCGCACTTGGGTTTCACTGCGCGGGATGCCCGTCAACCCTTCAATTTTACTTTGGGCCTCCTTCACGCTCGCGGGCGGATGCTCGCGAAAGTAGGCTTCTAAGGAAGTGATGTGTTCGTCCAAGACGCTGCCCGGCTGATACCAGTTGAGTTCTTTGAGTTTTTCGACGCCACCGGCTGCGTACAGCCCGAAGTAGTCGCGCACGGTGTTCTCGGACACGCCGACCAATTCAGCAATTTGGGCATGCGGCAAGCCATGACTCTTGAGCCAGAGAGCCTCCATTCGGCGTTGCACGAGAGGCACCGGATGGTGATACCGTTCGTAGTTCAAAACGTCTTGAATTTCTGGTGTGAAGGTGAGTTGAAGGGTCATAGAGTAATCATACCAGATCGCGCAATTCTGCCCTTGCAAAACCGCAATTAGTGACCGTGGGCAGTATAGAACCTTGCCCCGCCTACAAGCCCACAGGTGTGGAGTGGCTGGGCGACATTCCCGCGCATTGGGAGGCGCAGTGGGCTTGCGCAACAGAGTAGGCCAATGCCGCACCGACAGTGTGCGAAATGCTCGTTGGCGTCAGTCTATCGAGGCCAGTGCCGTCGATAGGGGCGTCGAGGCCACAGCCGTTGACGCGGGACCTGGGTGACCAAGTAGCACGCGGCACGAGTCAAGCAGACATTGAGCCCATCGCGTGCCTTTGATGTTCAACTTGATCACCGGCGACGCGACCTTGTGCTTCGCGTCCGGATCCGACTGTGCCAGCGCTATGCGGCTCGTCGACGCGATCCGCAAATCCTGATACGGAGCTTGCTGGCAAAGGTGTTTCGGGGGGAGTTGTAAGGCCCTTACCCTTGCGAAGGTGTGCCTGAAACCGGCGAATGACCGGCGGGTTCTATCCGAGGTGGTGTCACGGGCACGCCCGGCGGTCACTCGGCGGGCGTGGCTGCAGCAGGATGCTCTGCCGGCGCGGCACCGTTCTCGCGCTGGCCGAGTTGGTGAGGGACGGTCGTCACAGCCACTCGCTGCAAGTCCTGCAGAGCCAGGTTCAGGCTGACAGCCGCGTTCTGGTGCAGCGCCTGTTCCAACAGGTTGTCCATCACCAGGTGGCCGACAATCACATGAATGTAACCCTTTGGTAACTCCTCCAGCAGCTGCTCAATGTACTCGTGAACCGGATCCACCAGGTTGCGGTAAGGTGACGGCAGGACGGTCAGATAAGCCTCGTCGCCGATACGCTCACGCCACTTGCGCCTGGTCCGCTCGGCCTTCTCGGGATCGATCGCGACGTGCACGGCCGTCCACGGCACGCCCAGCGACTTGGCAAAGTTGATCGTGTTGATGGTGCCGCTGTGAACGTCGTCGACGAGCACGAGTGTCTTAACCGGCCTGGGACGGATATTCGGCCAGCGCGATCCCTGTGCCAGCACCGCGGCCACGTGCTTATAGTGATGGTGGATGCGAAAGAAGACGAACACGAGCGCAGGCACGAGCAGGACGACGATCCAGGCGCCATCGGCGAACTTGGAGACGGCGAAGACGATCATGACGATGCCCGTCATCAGCGCGCCGATCGCGTTCACGATTCGCTTGCCCCGCCACTGCGGGTCGTAGCGCATGACGGAGCCGTGGACTTCGATCTCCTCGCCCGGCTTCATCTTGCCGACCTTCTGCCAGCGCACAACCATGCCGGACTGGGATAGCGTGAACGATAGGAACACGCCGATGGCGTACAGTGGGATCAACCGCGTCGTCTCGGCATTGAAGAGGATGATCAGCAGCGCGGCCACCGCCGCGAGCGTCAAGATGCCCCAGGAGAACACCAGCCGCCGGCCGCGAAAAGTCAACTGTTTGGGCAGGAAGCCGTCGCCGGCGTGCAGCGCGGCCAGGCGTGGGAAGTCGGCGTACGAGGTGTTGGCCGCCATGATCAGGATGACCGTCGTCGCGAGCACCGTCAGCAGGTAGAGCAGCCCCTCGCCGTGAATCGTGCGCGCCACCTGCGAAATGACCGTCTCTGTCACGTCTTCGCCGACCACGACGTGAATGTGATTCGCCAGCAGCGTGATGCCAACAAAGGTCGTTCCCAGGATCGCCGCCATGACGAGCAGGGTCTGGGCGGCGTTCTTGCTGCGCGGCTCTTTGAACGCGGTGATGCCGTTGGAGATCGCCTCGACGCCGGTCACCGCCGTCGAGCCGCTGGCGAAGGCGCGCAGCAGCAGCAGGATCGTCAGCGCCTGCAGCGCGTGCTCTTCTCCCGCTACGCGCTCGACGCCGGTCACCGTACCCAGCGTGCCGGTGGCCAGTTGGATAAAGCCCATTCCCAGCGTGAGGAACATCATGACGATGAAGAAATAGGTCGGAATGGCGAAAACCCGTCCGGACTCTTTCACCCCGCGCAGGTTCACGATCGTCATGATCGCGATCATGCCCAGCGCGATCTCGACCCGCCAGGGATAGAGCGCCGGAAAAGCCGATGCCATCTGCGCCACGCCCGACGAGATGCTCACGGCGACGGTCAGGATGTAGTCGGTCAGCAGCGCTGCGCCGGCCGTCTGCGCCGGCGCTTCGCCCAGGTTATCGCGCGCCACGATGTACGCGCCGCCGCCCCCCGGGTAAGCGTAGATGGTCTGGCGGTACGAGATCGTCAGGATGACCAGCATCGTGGCGATGATGATCGAGATCGGGATCGACAAGTAGAAATAGGCTGCCCCGGCCAGCGACAACACGATCAGAATTTCTTCCGTGGCGTAAGCCACCGACGACAGGTTGTCGGACGCGAACACGGCCAGGCCGACCTTCTTGCTCAGCGTCTGGTGCGGGATATCGGCCGTGCGCAGCGGCGGGCCGAACATCATTTGTGCCACTGAAAAGCGTCGATGCGTTGTGGCTGCCAAAGACAGACTCCATCCTTTCGAGTGTGCGCGCCGGGCTGTCCTGAGCACAGCGACTAAAGTCGCTACTACGAGTCAAATCCGTGATCGACTGAGTTTTCGGAACGGGCGCACAACATGATCAGTCCCGCTTCTGCCAGCACCGAGAGGCACATCAGCACGTAGTACGCCCCATCGCGAGGTAGCTGCGCGATCTGCAATTGCAGCACGAAGAACCCGGCGACGATCAAGTACGGCAGAGCGCCGAATGCGCGCCGCGTGGCGACCGTTGCCGGAGGGTGAGGCGCGCTCCGCGTGTGATTCCACAGCACGACCACGGGCACTTGCAGTTCGCAGGCCAGCACCTGATCGAGGGACTGCCGCTTGTGGCCGCGCATAGGCACTGTCTGCTCCGAAGAGCAGATAATGACATCTTGCGGCTGTGCGATACGGCGCACGGCCACGCGCCAATCGTGGTCGAATGACAGCATGGTCTCAACGCGCGTTCGAGCGTCACGGGTGAGCGCGGCCAGCGTCGCCAGCCGCCGGCGCGCCAACGGTTCTTCGCTCGGGTCACCGTTCAGGCTGAGATACAGCACGTCGAGACCGCGCGGCGAGGCAAGCAGCCAGATGCGCCGGGCGAGTTCCATCTCGGCGTCCTCCGCATCAGACACCAGGACGACCAGACGGCGCGCCGGTGGGATAAGCTCACCTTCCACTACTCTCTCCGTTATCGAAGGTCAGTCTAACCAACCCACATTAAATGCCGACAAAGATTTCGGGCAATTCCATAAAGGACAAATAAAAACGCCCCGTGACCGGGGCGTTTTCAGTGCAATCGTCTGGTCTATTCCTCAGCGTTGAAACGGTAGCCGACGCCGGGTTCAGTCAGCAGGTACTGGGGCTGTTCCGGGTCGGCCTCCAGTTTCTTGCGCAGTTGGCGCACGTACACGCGCAGGTATTCCGTGTGGTCGGCCTCCGCCTCGCCCCACACATGCGTCAGGATGCTGCGGTGGGTCAATACACGCCCGGCATTCACGGCCAGGTAAGCCAGCAACTTGAACTCGGTGGGAGTCAGTTTCACTTCCTCACCTTCGCAGGTGACGACGTGTCGGGCCAGATCGATGACGAACCGGGTCGTGGCGATGACGGGTTCCTTGCTGCCCTGCGCCTGCGCCGAATGCCGCAGCGCCACGCGTATGCGTGCCAGCAGTTCCTCGATGCTGAACGGCTTGGTGAGATAGTCGTCTGCGCCTCGATCCAACGCCGTCACCTTGTCGCGGTCGCTCTCGCGAACCGAAAGCACGATGATGGGGACTTGCGTCCACTCCCGCAAACGGGCGCAGACTTCGATACCGTCCAAATCCGGCAGGCCCAGATCGAGGATCACGACGTCGGGTGGATGAGCCGCCGCCAGTGCCAGCGCCTCCTGACCGCGACTGGCCGTGCTGACCTGGAACTTCTTCTCCGTCAAGATGGTGCGCAGCGCACGCAGGATTTGAGGCTCGTCGTCTACAACGAGGATGTGAGGAGCGCTGTTCATGGCTTGTCCGGTTCGAGAGGCAAGCGAGGTAGGGGAGCGCCATCCCAGGTCAGCGGCAGCGT
The DNA here is from genome assembly GCA_035283185.1 of Anaerolineae bacterium. Taxonomy (GTDB): domain Bacteria; phylum Chloroflexota; class Anaerolineae; order Fen-1058; family Fen-1058; genus DASSFZ01. The sequence continues at coordinate 43,200 of DATEUJ010000119.1, forward strand.
GAAGTTGAAGGCGAAACCGTCGGCCAGGTTCTCGGCCCAGAGGCGACCGCCGTGGGCCTCGACGATACCCTTGCAGATGGAAAGCCCCAGCCCGGTTCCGGTGACCCGGTCGGCGTCTGTAACCCGATGAAACTTCTCGAAGATGTGCTCCAGATGCTGTTCCGGGACCGGCGGTCCTTCGTTGCTGACCTGGACGAGCAGAGACGACTCATCCTGAATGCGAGCACGCACGCGGATCGTGGTGTCCGGCGGCGCGTACTTGAGCGAGTTGTCGAACAGATTGATGAAGACCTGCTCCATCTGCATGTGATCGACCGGCACCAGCGGCAGATCGTCAGGCATGTCAACGGCAAGCCGATGCCGTTCGGTGATCCGCCGCAGCCGCCGCGTGACGCCAAAGACAATCTCGGACAGAATGTCCCACTGGCGCTGGGGCTTGAGTGCGCCGGCTTCGATTCGCGACATGTCTAGCAGGTTTCCGACCAGCAGGTTCAGGTAGTCGGATTCCTCTTCCACAGCCGTGAGCAGCTCGGTGCGTGCCTCGGACTCCCAGCTCACCGTCTGGCTGCGCAAGCTGGTCACTGCGGCCTTGATGGTAGCCAAAGGCGTGCGCAGCTCGTGTGAGACAGACGACAGGAGCGCCGATTTCATGCGATCGCTTTCTTCCAGAACTTTCGCTCGCGTTTCAGCCTGGCTCAAGCGGGCGCGTTCGATGGCGAGTGCACCCTGGCTGGCGAAGGTGCGCAGTAGACGTTCTTCGGGCGCCGTGATGGGGCGTGCACTGCGCCACACCTGCACCTCGCCCTGCCGTCCACGTGCTGTGAGCATCGGCACGACGAGATCAGGATCCCGCGCCGGCCGTGGCGCGTCGAGCGGCAGGTGATGCTGGTCGTCCTCTGCGTTGGGATGCGCCGCCACGCCGACTTCGACATACGTGGCGCGAAAGGCGTCGAGTACCTGCGTCGCGAGGGTAGTTGCTATGGCCTGCTCGTCTTGCAGCCCGGCCAGCGCCGTGCTCAGTTCGTACAGGCGCGTGGCTTCCTGCTCGCGGGCCATCGCCGCGGCCACGCCGGCCTGTGCTCGCCCAAGCAGTTGGCTGATGACGACGGCCACGATGAAAAACACGACTAAGGCGATCACGTCGGACGATTCGTGAACGGCAAAGGTATAGTACGGGGGAATGAAGAAGAGGTTAAAAGCCAGAAAGGCGCACACCGCGACGAGCAAACCAGGCCCCAATCCCCTCAGCACCGTGGTGAGCACGACCAGCAGAAGGTACAGAAGCACAATCACCGGACTGGCCAGTCCGTCTCGCAGAGCCAGCAAAACACCCGTCGTGGCAATGATGGCGAGAATCGCTTGCGCGTATGCGGAAATGGTGAATCGAAGCAGGGGGCGATGGTGGCGCAAGTGCACGAACCACTCTTTGCATAAGCCGAACCGGAGACTCATGGGATGATACCATACCTTGCAAGTCCCGCAACTGCTGCGCATGGCCTCAAAGAAAAGGTTAGCGCGCCAAACCGATGGGGCGGCATGTAGGGCAGGTTTCCATACCTGCCTCTCCGCGCGGCGGCTATGGAAAGCCGCCCTACCGTATCCCATCACTTTGGCGCGCCTACAGATTCCGCGGCGATTGATCGCCTGCGGTGTCGCCGCCGGAGTGGCCCCCGCCCATCTGCGCACGGAGTATACAATGGCGCGCAATCGAATCTTCGCGATCGCGGCGCGCGCGCCGTGGCTGGCGCGCCTGCTGCTATGGGCAGCCTGGGGGCGCGTCAGTCGCGATCGGGCGAAACTCAAAGCGGTGATGGGCCGATACGCGCAGGAATTGACCGGGCCAGATCAGGCAGCCTACGCAGATCCGAAGGTCATGAGCATCATGGTCGACTCGATTGCCGAAGCGTACCGGCAGGGGTCGCGCGGGCAGGCCCACGAAAGCGCTTTGCTGGGGCGAGCGTGGGGCTTCCGCTTGGAGGACATCCGCTGCGACAAGGTCTATCTCTGGCACGGCGAACTCGACCCGAACGTCCCAGTTGCCGCCGGTCGCGCCGTCGGCGCAGCGATCCCGCACTGCCAAACCGTGTGTTTCCCAGACGAGGGGCACATTTCGATTCTCGTCAACCGGCGCAGCGAGATCCTTCGCGCACTGACTTCCAGTCTTGCCATGGAGTGAAGCATGTCCATAATTGTGATTGATTTTCTGAAGCGGTCAGTTACGTTGTGATGTTTCCTGCCCTCTTTCTGTAATATTTGTATTGAGGCACAAGGAAACCTGAAAGGAAATACTCTGTTGAAGCATTAACACCATGCCACAGGACTTGGTGGAGGACAGCGATGATTGGCTACATCATTCTTGGTGCTCTGCTGGCGTACTTCCTGGCGATGTTCATTCATGCCGAACTCTTCGCGCGCAAGGTTGAGAGGAAATATCCACCGCTTGACGAACATCACAAAGCAAACGCTGGTCATCGCTTTCTCGCCCGGTAGGACTCCTCCGCCTGAATATGTGGAGCAATTCTGGTCGTTCATGCTTCGTCGGCGGCACATGAAATCAGGGATGAGCGACCAGGGTTCGGGCGGAGTCCTGACCGAGCAAATCGCCGCGCGCTATCCCACGATGCGCGTGCCGTTCGTCATCGTCAATGGCGCGAGCGACCATAATGTCCCTGCCGCGTGGGCGAAGCAGGCGGAGCAAATCATGCCGCGCGCCAAGGCAGTCATCATTCCGAACACGGGTCATGAGTTGATGTTCAACAGACCCGATGAAATCGTGGGGGCGATGGATCTGGCGTGGAAGATGGCGGATGAGAGAGAATCAAATGAACGACGGAGATGACTTCCGACTAAAGTCCAAGGACCGGCAAACGCAAACTCGGTAGGATATCATCCGTTCACAAAACGGAGATACAAGCATATTCTCAATACTCAGACCGCGCCGCGCTCGTTGTGCTGACCTTCATGATTGGCGTCAAAGTGATGTTGGCATTGGCGACCGTCTGACTGTGGGCGCGAGGAAAGGATACGGCATTAAGCGGCTTTACGCGAAAAGTCGTGATCCCACCAAGCCCGAACGGTGGTCAGACTGCTGAAACGGCAAGTGTGGCAACTACCGTTTCAGGAAACGGGCCAAGCATTCCTGAATGTAAACGGCAGCTTCGTGCTCTGTCCGAACCTGATAGGAGCGTGGCTGAGCCTCCGGCGCTAGCCCTTCATTCAGCCTATCTGCAAGCTCGACGAGCGCTTCCTGGAAATCAGAAAGAGGCTCCCGCGATATTTCTCCTCCCGCCGCCTCGCCGCGAATCTGTTCCTCAAGGATGCTGGAACGCAACAGCTCACGGTGATAGCGTATGTCCTCAAGCTCGCCAGGCACCGGAAGGGTCAGGGGCGCATCGGTGCGGGGCGTCCTTCGCGACAGATTCGTTTCGAATGTGCCCGCTGCCTCGTCTCTGGCCGTCAAGTGCTTTGGCAACCTGAATAGATTCTTGATCGTGGCCGGTATAGACGCATGTTCATATAGGGCTGAATCTACCCGTCCTCTTTCCACAAGAGGTGAAACAAGGACGGCCGGGACGCGGACACCTAAGCGTGTGAAATCGAATCGTGGATCATCGGAAGCTCGCCCATCCGGATTGGGCACCGCACCGGGAGGCGAGACGTGGTCGAAAAAGCCCCCATGCTCGTCGTAGAGCACGATGAGCAGGCTTTTCTCCCAGAACTTACTCTTGCGAAGAGTGTCGTAAATCTCTGCAATGAGGTATTCGCCAAGTCTTACATCGTGGGGAGGATGCTGATCGTTGGCTTTCCAATCAAGAAAGTCGAAGTATCGAGGCTCGATGAAGGTGTAGTTGGCAAGCTCCCCATTGTCTACGTCGTCGTGGAATCTTTCGAACCCCCTGAAATGGTCCAGGTCATCCCATAACCTTTGTAAGGCAAGACTTTGAGGAATGTCCACATAGTAAATGTTCCATGACAAACCGCTCGCCGCCAGGCTATCATAGATAGTGTCCATGGCATAAATGTGCGCCACATCGTTGGTGACCTTTCCATCCGAAGTTGCGGCGTGCACGTAGAAGCGGTTGGGCCAGGTAGGGCCTGGAACGGAAGAGAACCAGCGGTTGCACAGGCAGAATTCCTGCGCAAGCGTTCTCAACGCCGGAAGCTTATCAGGCTCGAAACATTCCATGATCTTCTTGCCGGTCTCTACGTCGCCGGCGGCTTTGTCCATGTAGTCTTTGACGAAGCCATTCATGGGCATTGGATACGAGACGTGCCCCGGATCGCCAAGCATTTGCCTGTTGACATTCACAAAATCATGGGCAGGGTCGATTTCGGTGATGTAGTCGGCCTTATCATTGACATAGACTCGCTCAGAATTTGGGTTTGACGGTTCGACCGGGTTGAATTCATCGCCGGTTAGCGCACCAGGATGCGGCAGGTAACCCAACATGTGATCAAAGGAACGGTTCTCCAGCATGAGAACGATGACGTGCTCGATGACGTAACGGCGTTTGCGCCGCCACCGCAGACGTCGCTTAAGAGAGTTGTAGAGTCTCAGAAGGAAGCGAAACAGTCTTAAAAGCCATTCAGGCACCCGCAAGCGAGTCGCTCGGTTATGGTTTGCCATGGTAGTGTCCTGCGTGTTCCATGGGTCCTGGCCCACTGCCTGCTATTCGCGCCATCGGCGTGCCCGGCCTGGGGGCAGAGAATCCGAGTAACGACAGTGTACATCGGAATCGACTGGAGTCAAACTAGACACCACGTAACTACTTAGCCGTCATTGCGAGAAGCGCCGTTTGCGACGAAGCAATCTCAGCCGCCATGAGCGAGCATGGCTGTCCGTGCAGGACGCTTCGCGGCTTCGCAAAAAGCGCTCGCAATGACGCGGGCTGAGCAGTTACAACACGACGTGTGTTTAAGTCGATCGTGAGGGTGGCGGGATTCTGCCAGTTGACCTATGCCATTTGTGATTTATGTCACTAGTGGTAAGGGCCGGTGAGCGTATCATAGATGATGGAGATTGGTGTGCGGAACCGGCGCAACTTTCCGGCCAGGAGCCAGGCATCCCCAGATGCCGCTCGCACGAGGGCGTGCTCACTCTTCAGGCGAATGAGGAGAGCCTATGAGTTTCCGAGTCATCTCAAAAGGGGCGATGAGCCGCTTCGTCGCCTCGCTGCAAAATGATTATCGCGTCGTCGGGCCGAGACCCGTCGACGGGCAATACGTCTTCGACGATGTCCGGTCGACGGACGAGCTGCATCTGGACTACACGCAGACCGTGATCCCGCCCAAGAAGTACCTCTTGCCACAGCGCGAGGAACTGCTGCGTTTCAAGATGGACGGAAGCCAGATTGAGCCGACCTTCGACGGACGGCAGACGGTGGTGCTGGGCGTGCACACCTGCGATGTGCATGCCATCCAGTTGCTGGACAAGGTGTTCAACACCGGCTTCGTAGACCAGCACTACCGGAAACGGCGAGAGAACACCCTGCTCATCGGCGTCGAGTGTTTGAAGCCGTGCAGCAAGCATTCATTCTGCAAGAGCATGGGCACGCTGTCCGCCACAGATGGGTTCGACCTGCACCTGACCGATCTGAGCACGCCCGACGATGCCGCAGAAACAGTCGAGTACGCGATTGACGTCGGGAGCGATCGGGGCCGGGCGCTGCTGGACAGGCACGCCGAAACCCGCCCGGCGACCGAAGCAGACTACAAGCGCCTGAACGGCGTCCTGGCCGAGAAGTGGCCGCGCTTCTGGTACCGCCTGGACTTCGACGTGAGCGAGCTGCCGTCGCTGCTGCGCGTGAGCTACAAGAGTCCGCTGTGGGAGGAGCTGGGCCGTCGCTGCCTGTCGTGTGGATCGTGCACCAACGTCTGCCCGACGTGTTATTGCTTCAACGTGCAGGACGAAGTGGACTTCGCGCTGTCGCTCGGCAAACGCACGCGCGTATGGGATTCGTGCCAGCTCGACGAGTTTGCCACGGTTGCGGGCGGGCACAATTTCCGTCCGGCGCGCGCTGCGCGGCAGCGGCACCGCTTCCTGCGCAAGGGCCAGTATCAGGCCGATGCCTACGGGCTGTTGGGGTGTGTGGGCTGCGGGCGCTGCGGGCAAGCCTGCCTGGCGAAGATCAACCCGGTCGATACCTTCAACGCGCTGTATCACGAGCGCGTGGATGCCCGCCACGCCGCCCGCAACAGCCTGACCTGAAAGTAGTCCCGGCATCCCCATGCCGGGGAAGGGACGTGCGTATGACTCACGAAACGTCACTGCAAGCCAGACTGGAAGAGTCGATCTACCTGCCGCAGCCGGCGCGCATCGTGAGCGTGCAGCAGATGACCGCGCTTGAGAAGCTGTTCACCCTGGAGCTGCAGGGTGACCTGTCGCTCGGGCACGAGCCTGGGCAATTCGTCGAGGTGTCGGCGCTGGGTGTGGGCGAAGCGCCCATCTCGATCTCGTCGTCGCCCAGTCGCAGCAACGGCACGTTCGAGTTGTGCGTGCGCCGGGCGGGCGACGTCACCGGCGCCCTGCATCGTATGCAGGCCGGCCAGGTCGTCGGCGTGCGCGGCCCCTTCGGGCACGGCTTCCCGGCCGAGCGCTTCCAGGGCAAGGATATTCTGTTCGCGTCGGGTGGGCTGGGCCTGGCGCCAGCGCGCTCGCTGATCAACCAGGTGCTCGACGAGCGAGGCAAATACGGAAGAGTGATCATTCTGTACGGGGCCAAGCACCCGTCGGAGCTGCTGTTCATGGACGAGGTGGCCCAATGGCGCGGGCGAGACGACGTCGAGGTGCACCTGTCGGTGGATCGCCCGGCACAAGGCTGGTCGGGCAACGTCGGCGTGATCACCACCCTGTTCCCCCAGGTGCAGGTCTACGCGCGCAACACCGTCGCCGTCGTCGTCGGGCCGCCCGCGATGTATCGCTTTGTGTTGATGGAGCTGCTGGGCAAGGGCATCCTCGAGGGGAATATCTGGCTGTCGCTGGAGCGGCGCATGAAGTGCGGCGTGGGCAAATGCGGCCACTGCCAGATGAATCACATCTACACTTGCCAATCCGGCCCGGTCTTCTCGTATGCCGAGATCAAAGGTATCCAGGAGGCGCTATGAACAGGCCCTTCGACCCTTCGGCTTCGCTCAGGGCAGGCTTCGCTCCCCGCTCCCTCCGGTCGGGGACTTCGCAGGGCAGGCCCAAGATCGCGTTCTTCGACTTCACGGGTTGCGAAGGTTGCCAGTTGACCGTCATCGACTCCCTGCAGACCCATCCGGAACTGCTTGACGCGGTCGACATCGTGCAGTTCCGGGAGGCGATGACCGACGCGCCACGGGGCGAAGACTACCAGATCGCCTTCGTCGAAGGCTCGTGCGCGCGAAAGTCCGACGAGGATCGCCTGACGCACATCCGCCAGCAGGCCGAGATCGTCGTGGCGCTGGGAGCGTGCGCTCATTTGGGCGGCATCAATGCCATCCGCAACCGCCGCCCGCTCGATGAAGTCTGCGACTACGTGTATGGCGAGATGGGCGATTGGCACGCGACGCAGAGCGAGCGCGACGGCGGGGCGCGGTCGCCGCGCCCGTGGCTCAGCGGCCGGCTCGTGCAAGCCGATGCTCAGGCCCGGCCGATCGAGGCCGTGATCCAGGTCGACGCCGTCCTGCCGGGCTGTCCGATCGACCGCGAGGAGTTCGTGCGCGTCGTCAAGGAGTTGATCCAGGGCCGCCGGCCGCGCCTGCCGGACTACCCGGTGTGCGTCGAATGCAAGCTGAGAGAGAACGTATGCCTCTTCCACCGAGGCCAGGCTCGTCCTGCGAAGTCCCCGACCGAAGGGAGCGGGGAGCGAAGCCGAAGGATATGCCTCGGGCCGGTCGCCCGCGCCGGCTGCGGCGCGATCTGTCCCACGTGCGGGATGAGCTGTGAGGGCTGCCGCGGCCTGATTTCCAATCCCAACATGGATGCCATGCACAGCGTTCTCGACGAAGCCGGGCTGACGGCCGAGGACATCATGACGCGATTCACGCTGTTCGGCACGTACCAGTTGGCGCAGCGCGAGTAATCAAGCAGGCACGGCATCCCCATGCCGTGCCCAGCGGAGAAGGTCTAAATGAGCAACGCGACACTACACGTAGACGTTCATTATCTGACCCGCGTCGAGGGGCACGGCAACATCGTCGTCGACGTCGAGCGCGGCGAGCTGAAACGCTGCGAGCTGCAGATTGTCGAGACGCCGCGCTTCTTCGAGGCGATGCTCCTTGGGCGACCGTACACTGAGGCGCCGCATATCGCGTCGCGCATTTGTGGCATCTGCTCCGTCGGGCACGCGACGACCTCGCTGCTGGCGGTCGAGGCCGCGCTGGGCGTGAAGCCTTCCGAGCAGACGCAGGTGCTGCGCAAGCTGAACTTTCTCGGCGAGATCCTCGACAGCCACGTCCTCCACGCGTACATGCTGGTCGCGCCGGACCTGCTCGGCGTGGGCAGCGTGGTGCCGCTGGCGCGCAGCCATCGGGAAGTCGTGCTGCGCGCGCTGCGCATGAAGAAACTGGCGGGCGACCTGTGCGCCGTCGTCGGCGGGCGCCACACGCATCCGCTCACACTGACCGTCGGAGGGTTCACGCGTCTCCCGTACCGGAGCGATCTGGAGGAGCTGCGCGCCCGCCTGGAAGCCGCTCGCCAGGATGTGGATGCCACGGTCGAATTGTTCCAATCGCTCGCCCTGCCGGATTTCGAGCGCGAGACCGAGTACGTTGCGCTGCGAAGTCCCCGACCAAAGGGAGTGGGGCGCCGGCCCGGCGAGTATGCTTTCGTCGGCGTCGCCGGCGCGACCATCACGTCGAGCGACGGTTACCAGATGCACATCGCCGATTATCGCGAGCTGACGAATGAGTTCCTGGTGTCCCATTCGACCGCGAAACATACCCGGCATCGCCGCGACGCGTACATGGTCGGCGCGCTGGCGCGATTCAACCTCAACTACGACCAGTTGTGCGCGCGCGCCCAGGCGGCGGCCACGGCGCTGGGATTGAAGCCGGTGTGCACTAACCCGTACCTGAACACGATCGCCCAGGTGGTCGAGATCGCGCACTGCGTCGAGTCGGCCATCACGCTCGTCGACGCGCTGCTGGAGCGCGGCGTCCAGCCCGAGGCGCTGCCGCCTGTCGAAGTGCGAGCGGGCGAGGGCGTGGGCGCGTGCGAAGTTCCGCGCGGCACACTGTATCATCACTATCGCCTGGGCGACGACGGCCGCATCACCGGCGCAAACTGCATTATCCCGACGGGGCAGAACCTGGCGAATATCGAAGCCGACATGCGCGCGCTCGTGCCTCGCCTGCTCGATCGGCCGCAATACGAGGTCCGGCTGGCGCTGGAGATGTTGGTGCGCGCCTACGATCCGTGCATCTCGTGCTCGACGCACATGCTTGACGTGACTTTTGAAGTTTGATTTTGGAGTTTGGATTTTGACGTTTGGAGTTTGGAAGCTCGAGTGATCATGCCTGCAAAACAGACGCTGGTTCTGGGGCTAGGCAATCCCTTGCGCGGGGACGATGGCCTCGGCCCGGCTGTGATACGCTGGATGCAGGCGCGGGGCTTGCCGCGCGGCGTGACGGCGATCGACGGTGGAACGCGGGGTCTGGATGTGCTCCTGACGCTCGCCGAATATCGCCGCGTGTTCATCGTCGACGCAGCCGGCGTCGGGCGCGCGCCGGGCGAGTGGCTGCGCCTTGTCCTGCGAAGTCCCCGACCGAACCCCCGCACACGGCAGGCGAGGGCAGGCCCCCTGCTGGGGGCAGGTGGAGTAGGGGGCGTCGAGACGCCGGCGCTGTCGTGCCACGCCGCGGGGCTTGCCGACGCGCTCGCCTTGGGCGCAGCCCTGGGCGTGCTGCCCGAGCAGGTGATCATCTTCGGCGTCCAGCCGGCGCGGGTCGACTGCGAAGCCTGCCCTGAGCGAAGTCGAAGGGTCCCCGACCCTGACTTTGACTCTGAGTGTAGCGAAGAGGAAGAGGAAGGGGAGTGGGGGTCGCCGGGACTGAGTGCTGAAGTTCGGAAGGCCGTGCCCGCAGTGGGCCGCGCTATTCTGAACGAAATAGGGAGTCAAGATGGCCAAAATCCTGATCATTGACGACGATCCTGACATCGTCCTTGCCATGCGACTGTGCCTGCAAGGCGCGGGTCACGATGCCTTCGATGCGAAGAACGGGCAAGAGGGCCTGCGCATGGTGCCGGAGATCAAGCCGGACTTGATCATCCTCGACGTGATGATGGACACGACGACCGAGGGCTTCCAGGTGTCGCTCAAGCTGCGCAGCCCGGATCCCGGCTCGCCGCTGGCGGCTTACCGCCGCATCCCGATCTTGATGCTCACGGCCTTGCACAGCACGACCGACCTGCGCTTCGGGCCGGATGAGGACTACCTGCCGGTCGACGCGTTCGTGGACAAGCCGATAGACCCCGACAAGCTCGTCCGGCAGGTGGATGCCATGCTGGCCAAGAGTCGGCATCCGGAAGGCGGTGAATGACAGACCTGGATGGATCGCCCGGGCGGCCCGACGTGCCCGCGGCGGCAGACCTGATCCATAACAACGCACGCCTGATCCGCATGCGCTGGCTGGCAGGAATTGCGGTGCTGGCGGGCACGGCGTTCGGCGCGCACGTGGCAGGAGCGCCTCTGCCTGCGCTGTCGCTGTACGTGCTGGGGGCGATCATCCTGGCTTATAATACGCTGGTCAAGTACGCCTCGCGCCGCGCCGGCGCACGCCGGCCGGCCTTGATCACGACGGTTCAGATCGCCTTCGATTGGCTGGCGCTGGCCGCGTTCGTGCATTTCACCGGCGGCGTCGAGAGTCCCGCCATCGCCTTCTTTCTTTTCTACGTGCTGCTGGCTTCGATCCTGCTGCCGGGCCGCACGGCATTCACGTACGCCGTCCTGGTGATCGGCCTGGTCGTCGTCCTCGTGGTCTTGGAGGCGGCTGGCGTGTTGCCGCACTACCACGTGATACCCGCCCTGCCGGAAAGCCTGTATCGCGATCCGCTCTACGTCACGGCCATCCTGGCCTTCTTTGGTGTGACGCTCCTGGTCATCGTCAGTCTCGCGGCCCCGGTGCTGCACGAATTTCGCGATCACCAGCGGCGGCTCGCGACGCTGTATCAGAGCGTCCAGGCTCTCCCGAGCAGCCTGGATCTGCCGCGCGTCCTCGACCAGCTTGTGCATGGCGTGACGCACGCGCTTCAGGCGAAAGCGGCTTCCATCCGCCTGCTGGATGAGACCGGCCGGCAGTTGAAGGTGACGGCTGCCTACGGCCTGAGCCAGGCGTACCTGGAGAAAGGGCCGGTGGAGGTCGACCAAAGCCTGATCGACCAGGAAGCACTGCGCGGCCGGCCGATCATCGTCGAAGATACGGCCGACGACCGGCGACTCCAATATCCGGCCGAAGTCCTGGCCGAGGGCATCCACTCGATCTTGTGCGTGGCGCTGATCGGGCGGCGCCGGCCGCTGGGCGTGCTGCGCGTCTATGGCTGGCAGCCCCATTTCTTCACCGAGAAGGATATCGACTTCGTCGCGACGGTGGCGCGCCAGGGCGCGATGGCTATCGAGAACGCGATGAGTTACGGCGAGCTGCAGCGCGCGGACGCGACGAAGTCGCAATTCGTGCGCGCGGTGACGCACGAGCTGCGCTCGCCTGTCGTCGCGTCGCAGAGCCTGCTGCGCGCCGTGCTGCGCGACCTGGCCGGCGGCCTGAACGACTTGCAGCGCGACATTCTGGGCCGCCTGTCGGAGCGTCTGAACGCGCTGCAAATGTTGATCGACGATCTGCTGGACCTGGCGGCCGGCAAGGTCGAGGGCCTGGAGGGCGCGCTGGCGCCGGTATCCGTCGAAGCGATGGTGCTCGGCATCGTCGATCGCCTGTCGAGCCAGGCCGAAGAGAAGAAGGTCGATCTTCGGGTTGATTACGTGCCGCGCGGCCTATCCGTGATGGCGAGCGAAGACGGCCTGAGCCGGATCTTTCTCAACCTGATCGGCAACGCGGTGAAGTACACACCTGCAGGCGGGAAAGTCGACGTCGAGTTGGAGCAGCGCGGCGACGACGTGGTCGTCACCGTCGCCGACACAGGTATCGGAATCCCCGAGGTGGACGTGCCGCACATCTTTGAGGAGTTCTATCGAGCCAGCAACGTCAAGCAAAACGGACTGACCGGCACGGGCCTGGGGCTGGCCATCGTCAAGGACCTCGTCGAGCGCTACGGCGGGCGCGTCTCCGTGCGCAGCAAGCCCGGCGAAGGCTCGACCTTCACGGTCGTGTTACCACTGGCAGGCTGACAAAGGACTGGTAGGAAGGTGTCATCGGATAGACAACGAATCAACGAATGCGCCCCCGCATTCGTTGATTCGTTGCACATTCGTTGACACCGGTGGATCGAAATCTATTTGTGAACCAGCGCCGAAATTGGCAAGTATCCCACTATCGACCTGGGCGATGGCGAGTTCATTTTGATCCTCGGCTGTGCCGGAATACTTGCCAATCCGTGTAATCTGCCTGCCCTCGCCTGCTGTGTGCGGGGGTGGGAAATCCGTGTGTCGTGTATCGAATGGGCAACAGAGGCATGACAGATGTTACTTGAGTCACCGGCAAAGTCGAGTATTATGTAGGGTGGAGGAAAAACCATGCACGAGCTGCCTGTCGTCGAAAACATCCTGGAGATCGCCCTGCAGCGCGCGAAAGAGGCCGGCGCGAAGCACATCACCGATCTGCACCTGGTCGTCGGCCCCCTGTCTTCGGTCGTCGACGAGCCGGTGCAGTTCTACTGGGACATGGTGAGTAAAGGGACGCCTGCCGAAGGGGCGCGCCTGCATTTCCGCCGCGTGCCGATCGAGCTAGAGTGCCTGGCGTGCAGCCTGCGATATACGGGCGGCGAGGACGACCTCGCCTGCCCGGCGTGCGACAGCGGCCGGATCAAGATGCTGGCGGGCGAGGAGTTCTATCTCGAAGCGATCGACGTCGACGAGGGCGAGCCTGTTCCGGCTGCACAAGCGTGATTAGCCACAGAGACACGGAGACACAGAGGATCATAAAGGTCACTTCTCAGTGCCTCCGCGCCTCTGTGGCAAGATCTGAATAGTCACCAGAATGAGTGAGTTGCGAGGAGCACGAATACACATCACCGGCGTCGTGCAGGGCGTCGGCTTCCGGCCGTTCGTGTATGGCCTGGCGACACGGCTGTCGCTGCGCGGCTGGGTGCGCAACACGTCGGCCGGCGTCGACATCGAGGCCGACGGATCGCCCGAAGTCCTGGATCAGTTCGTGCGCGCGCTGCGTGACGAAGCCCCGCCGCTCGCGCGCATCGACTCGATGCAGGTCGAGGCGCGCCGCGCCAACGGCTTCACGACCTTCGAGATCGTTCACTCCGAGCCTGTGCCCGGCGCGTTTCTGCCGGTCTCGCCCGACGTGTGCGTGTGCGCCGACTGCCTGCGCGAGATGCGCGATCCGGGCGATCGACGCTATCGCTACCCGTTCGTCAACTGCACCAACTGCGGGCCGCGCTTCACGATCATCAAAGACATCCCGTACGACCGCCCGCTCACGACGATGGCGCCGTTCGAGATGTGTCCCGAGTGCGCCGCCGAGTACGCCGACCCGCTCGATCGCCGCTTCCACGCGCAGCCGGTGGCATGTCCCGCCTGCGGTCCAAAAGTGAGACTAGAGATTAGAGATTCAGCGCTCCTGGCTTCCAGTCTCCAGTCTCCAATCCCCAATCTCCAACCTCTAACAGGCGAAGATGCTATTCAGGCCGCTTGTCGTCTGCTGGCGCAAGGCAAAATCGTCGCCGTCAAGGGTCTGGGCGGCTTCCACCTCGCGTGCGACGCGACGAATGACGCCGCCGTGACCGAATTGCGCCGCCGCAAGGGGCGCATCGACAAGCCTTTTGCGCTGATGATGCCCGACGTCGAGACCGTCGAGCAGTTCTGCGACGTGTCCGCCGAAGAGCGAGCGCTGCTCGAATCGCCCCAACGCCCGATCGTCCTCCTGCGCAGGCGATCCGGCGAACCCACCGCCCGGCGCATCTCCGACGCGGTCGCCCCCCACCAGTCCACACTCGGCGTCATGCTGCCCTACACGCCACTGCACTACTTGCTGGTGGCGGATGGCGTATCGCATATCGCATATCGCGTATCGCGTATCGCAGAGTATAGTCCCCGAAGCGAAGCGGAGCGGGATGGCACATGGCACGACACCGATGATCGGCTATCAGCCATCGGCTATCAGCCATCCGCTATCAGCCACCAGCTATCAGCTATCAGCCATCAGCTACCAGCCATCGTCCTCACCAGCGGCAACTTCAACGAGGAGCCGATCGCGACGGATAATGAGGATGCTCTGACTCGGCTTGCTCCCCTGGCTGACGCGTTCCTGCTGCACGACCGCGACATTCACGTGCGCTGCGACGATTCGGTTGTGCGCGTGTTCGCCCCCACCCCTGACCCCTCCCCCGCACGCAGGGGAGGGGATGGGGTGGGGGTCACCATCCTCCGCCGCTCGCGCGGATACGCGCCGTACCCGGTGCGGCTGCCCTTCGACGCGCCGCCGATCCTCGCCGCCGGCGCAGAGCTGAAGAACACCTTCTGCGTGACACGGGAGGGATACGCCTTTCTCAGCCACCACATCGGCGACATGGAGAACTACGAGACGCTGCGCTCGTTCGAGGACGGCGTGGCGCACTTCGAGCGCCTGTTCCGTATCAAGCCCGAAATCATCGCCTACGACCTGCACCCCAACTATCTCGCCACCCGCTACGCGCTCGATCGGGCGGAGCGAGACGGCATTCGCGCCGTCGGCGTGCAGCACCACCACGCGCACGTCGCCGCGTGCATGGCCGAGAACGGGCTGGCGGGCGAGCGTCCCGTCATCGGCGTCGCGTTCGACGGCACAGGCTACGGAACCGACGGCGCGATCTGGGGCGGCGAATTCCTCGTCGCGGATTACCGTGGCTTCGAGCGGGCGGGGCATCTGGCTTACGTCCCGTTGCCCGGCGGCGACGCAGCCACGCGCAACCCGTATCGAATCGCGCTGAGCTACCTGCATCACGCCGGCATCGAGTGGACGGAAGACCTGCCTCCGGTGAAGGCCGCCACGCGAAGCGGCCATCAGCTATCAGCCATCCGCCATCAGCTCAAGACCGGCCTCAACGCGCCGCCCACGTCGAGCATGGGGCGCTTGTTCGATGCCGTCGCGTCGATCGCGGGTGTGCGCCAGTCGGTCAACTACGAAGGGCAGGCGGCGATTGAGTTGGAGGCGTTGGCGGAGAAAACGGAGATTGGAGATTGGAGATTGGAGATTCGACGCGGCGAGCGGGATATTTATCTGGTGGAAGCTGCGCCGGTGATTCGGGCTACCGTTGACGACGTTCGTGCGGGTGTGCCCGTGCCGGTTATCTCGGCGCGGTTTCACAATGCCGTCGCGGAGATGGTGCGCGATGTGTGCTTGCGGATCAGAGAGGATCGTGGCCTGAACGAAGTCGCGCTGAGCGGCGGCGTCTTCCAGAACGTCACGCTGCTGAAGCGGACGCTCGAACTGCTCCGCGCGGCGGGATTCACCGTGTACACGCATCACATCGTCCCGCCGAACGACGGTGGCCTCGCCCTCGGCCAGGCGATCCTGGCGGCTTGCAATTACTAATTACTGATTACTGATCACTGATCACTGATCACTGGAGCGGCAAAAAATGTGCCTCGGCATCCCCGGCAAAATCACCGACATCTACGAAGCGAACGGCCTGCAGATGGGCAAGGTCGACTTTGGTGGCGTCACGAAGGAAGTCTGCCTGGCCTACGTGCCGGAGGCGAAGGTTGGCGATTATACGATCATCCACGTCGGCTTCGCGCTCAATCTGCTGAACGAGGCCGAGGCGTTGGAGACGCTCGAGCTGATACGGCAGATCGGCGCGCTGGACGAGGAGCTTGGCCTGTCGCCTGAGAGGACGACTGCGAAGGATTATACGGATGGTGGCTCCTCAATATCTGTGTAATCCGTGTCATCCGTGGTTAAATGGACTTCGTGCTTTCGTGTCTTGGTGGTAAGAATCTCACAAAGGGAGGACGGACGATGGCAGGAGCAGACGTTGCGAAGATCGATCACAGCGATGTGCCCATTCGGTTGTTCAAGTCGGATTTCTTGGAGTTCTTCACACACATCCACCCGGCGGTCGTGGTCGCCATCTGGCTGCCGGTGGCGCTGTACTTTCTGGCCCAGGCTATCTACAACGTGGCGCCTGGCGCGTCGACGGCCTATATCCCCATAGGTTTCTTCCTGGGCATGTTCGTCTGGACGTTCACCGAGTACACGGTGCACCGCTTCGTCTTCCACTTCGCGCCGAAGAATCCGCCGGCGTGGCTTGAGCGGCTGATCTTCCTGTTTCACGGCGTGCACCACGCGCAGCCGCAGTTGAAGACTCGGCTGGTCATGCCGCCAGTCGTCAGCGTCCCGATAGCCTTCATCTTCTACGGCCTGTTCGGCCTGGTCGTCGGCGCGTGGATCGGCGCGCCGCAGTGGATCGCACCGCTGTTCTCGGGCTTCATCATCGGCTATCTGGCCTACGACCTCATCCATTACGCGACGCACCACTTCCCGATGCGCTGGGGCTTCCTGAAGTTCCTGAAGCGCTATCACATGATGCATCACTACAAGACGCCGGATGCGCGCTTCGGCGTCAGCTCGCCGCTGTGGGACAAGGTCTTCGGCACGATGCCGGCGGAGTCGGATTGAACCGCGAAGTCGCAAAGGACGAGAAGATTGTTAACCACGGATTTCACGGATGCCACGGAAGGTAATTGCCAAACATCTGTGTAATCCGTGTCATCCGTGGTTAAACGATGCCACGGAAGGTAGTTGGTAAATATCTGTGTAATCCGTGCTATCCATGGTTAAACTCCCGTCGTGGCTATGAAATATCTTGACGAATACCGGGATGCCGAACTGGTGAGGAAGGGCCTGGACGAGATCCGGCGCACGGTGACGCGCCCGTGGTCGCTGATGGAGATCTGCGGCGGGCAGACGCACTCGATCATGCGGCACGGGCTGGACGAGTTGCTGCCGCCGGAGATCACGCTGATCCACGGCCCCGGCTGCCCGGTGTGCGTCACGCCCATCGAGCTGATCGACAAGGCGATCGCCATCGCCTCGCAGCCCGGCGTGATCTTCTGCTCGTTCGGCGACATGCTGCGCGTGCCCGGCTCGGGTGAAGACCTCTTCCGCACGAAAGCCGACGGCGGCGACGTGCGCGTCGTGTACTCGCCGCTCGACGCGGTCAAGATCGCGCAGCACAATCCTGACCGTCAGGTCGTCTTCTTCGGCATCGGCTTCGAGACGACCGCGCCCGCCAACGCGATGAGCGTATGGCAGGCCCGGCAGCTCGGCGTCAGGAACTACTCGATGCTCGTGTCGCACGTGCGCGTCCCGCCCGCCATGCGCGCGATCCTGTCGTCGCCCTACAACCAGGTGCAGGCGTTCCTGGCCGCCGGCCACGTGTGCGCGGTGATGGGTTACTGGGAATACCTGCCTATCGCCGAGGAATACGAAGTCCCGATCGTCGTCACCGGCTTCGAGCCGGTCGATCTCGTGCAGGGCATCCTGATGGCCGTGCGCCAGCTCGAAGCGGGCCGGCACGCGGTCGAGAACGCCTACGCGCGCGTCGTGACCTGCGAGGGCAACCGGCCGGCGCAAGACCTGATCGACAAGGTTTTCGTCGAGTGCGACCGCAAGTGGCGCGGCATTGGCACGATCCCGATGAGCGGCTGGCGCCTGCGCGACGAGTTCGCCGCGTGGGACGCCGAGGAGCGCTTCGACGTGGACGCCATCAACCCGCGCGAGTCGCAAGTCTGCATCAGCGGCCTGGTCCTCCAGGGACGCAAGAAGCCGAAAGAGTGTCCCGCGTTCGGCAAGGAATGCACGCCCGAGCATCCGCTTGGCGCGACGATGGTATCGTCGGAGGGCGCGTGCGCGGCGTATTATCGGTACAGACGGGGTCAGTGATCAGTTATCAGTGATCAGTAAACAGTTGTCAGTTATCGGTAATCAGTAATTGGTAATTGGTGGGTCGTGAGCCGTGGGTGGTTGCGGCTGCGACGCGATAGGCGATAAGCGATACGCGATATGCGATACGCGATATGCGATACGCGATATGCGATACGCGATACGCGATATGCGATAAGCCATGAGCGATGAACAAGCGACGATAGCAGGCATAGTATGCCCTTCGCCGATCGCACGGCGCGACCGGATTGTGATGGGGCACGGCAGCGGCGGCAAGTTGTCGCACGATCTGATCGAGAAGCTGTTTCTGCCGCCGTTCGACAATCCCGTCCTGCGCGCCGGAGACGATGCGGGCGTCGTGCAACTGGACTCGTCTACCCGGCTGGCGATCAGCACTGATTCGCACGTCGTGTGGCCGCTGTTCTTCCCCGGCGGCGACATCGGCCGGCTGGCGGTGTGCGGCACGGTCAACGACGTGGCGATGATGGGCGCCGTCCCGCAGGTTCTCACGGCGGGCTTCGTCCTCGAAGAGGGCCTCGAGCTGGATGCCCTCGAGCGCGTCGTCGCGTCGATGCGCCAGGCGGCGGAGGAGGCAGGCGTGCAGATCGTCGCCGGCGACACGAAGGTCGTGCAGAAGGGTAGGGCGGATGGGCTGTATATCAATACGGCCGGCGTCGGACTGGTCGTGCCCGGCGTGACGATCGGCGGCGCGCAGGCCAGGCCGGGCGACGTCGTCATCCTCTCCGGCCCGATCGGCGATCATGGCATCGCCGTGCTGAGCGCGCGGGGCGAATTGGGCTTCGAGGCCGACGTGCGGAGCGACATCGCGCCGCTCAATCACCTGGTTGCCGCGATGCTCGAGGCGAGCGAGCGGATACACGTCCTGCGCGATCCGACGCGGGGCGGGCTGGCGACGGCGCTCAACGAGATCGCCAGGCAGTCGCAGGTCGGGATCGTCCTGTATGAAGCGAGCATCCCTGCCCGGCCTGCGGTGCGCGCCGCGTGCGAGATGCTCGGGTTCGATCCGCTTTACGTTGCGAATGAAGGCAAGATGATTGCCATCGTCGGGCGAGAAGATGCGGACCAGGTCCTGGAGGTCATGCGCTCGACGCGCTACGGCGAAGAGTCCGTCGTCATCGGCGAGGTGCAGCCCGACCCCAAAGCGCGCGTGCTGATGAAGACGGCGATCGGCAGCAGCCGGATTGTCGACGTGCTGATGGGGGAGATGCTGCCGAGGATTTGCTGAGAAAAGCATCACGCCAAGCCTGCCCTGAGCGGAGCCGAAGGGACGCCAGGTCGCAAAGATTTCGCTTGCATTCTTTGCCTCTTGGCGTGAGTTTTTGGCTCATTTCCTGCTTGACTCAGGGGGACGATCTGGCGTAGACTGTCACATAATCCGGTTCGGTGTCACCTGCATGGCCGGCTGGCGACACAAGGTGTAGAGGAGCCACCGTAGCCCAAAAATGCCCGCGCCGAATTTCTATCCCGACCGCACAATTTGCTATCGCCGGACCGCGGCTATCAGCAAAGGGACCACGTGATGAAAGACCTAAAGAAGCAAATCGAGGAACTACAGACTCAACTCAAGAGGCATCGCCGCTCAAGTCTCAAAGAGTTGCCTACAAGGACGATTTTCATTGATCCGCTTCTTGGTGCACTCGGCTGGGATATACGCGACCCTGATGAAGTAGAACTCGAATACCCCACGATCGACGGTAAAGCAGTTGACTATGCTCTTAAGATCAACAAGAAGCCGGTTGTTCTCGTTGAAGCGAAGGCGTTGAACGATCCGCTCGACGACGTGAAGTCCATTGCCCAGATAGTTGGATATGCCGCAAATGATGGCGTGGAATGGTGCGTGCTCACTAACGGTATTCGATATAAGGTATACAGCAGTTCACAGAAGGCTGCTGCTCCTAATAAGCTGCTTTTCGAGGTTTCAATCGACCCTGAGGATCCAGCAAACCAGCCAATCGAGCAAATCGTATCGCACCTCAGCCGTCTATTGCGAGACTCATTGGCCCGTGGTGTCCTAGATGAACTCGGCGAGGAAATCTTCACGACAGCTAAAGTACGCAAAGCATTGGATCGATTGTTTCTGGAACAGAATGATTCACTGATGCGCGTTGTCCGCAAAGCAATCGGTGATGAGGGTATCACCCCATCGCAAATCCGTAGCGCGCTCGCCCGAATCTGGCACGGCGAAGCGGCAGATGCGACTTCGAGAATCGCGACCGCACCCAAGCGCGCGCGAAGGCGGGAAGCCTTGCGTGGCTCGCGAGAACAGCGTGAATATGGTGAGGCACATCACACTACAGGCAAGCCGGCAGAAGTCATCGAATTGTATCGCGGGCTGGACAGGATATGTCAGGACCTGGCCCCCGGGCACATTACCCGGAGACATCTCGCAAAGTACATCGCTTGGGCGCAAGAGAAACGCATATTCTGCACTGCTCATCTTCTTCGGAGTGGCCTGAAGGTGTGGCTGAAGATCGAGCCAAGCAATATTCCGCCTGATGCTACGTACGCGCGAGACGTTTCACATATCGGCCATTGGGGGGTTGGCGACGTTGAACTGGCAATCGACAATATGGAAAATCTGCGCAACGCGGAGAGACCAATCCGATCGTCGTATGAAGCAGAGATAAGGCGTAACCCAGGATATTCTGGCTGACACAGGGTGCGGCTACCGACGAATTGCATTGTCAAGTGGCAAATTGCGCCGCCTCCCAGAGGCAAACCGGGCCCAGTCGAGAGTATGCAAGTTAGCGCTTAAGCTTCGCCCGGCCTGGGAAGGCGCTTGAAGAAACGACCAAGGACAGAACAGGATTAGGGACATCCGACCGTCCGGGTTGGCAGGTGGCTTTGGGAAGCGTGGCGAGAGGAGACGAGTTGAGGCCGACGCCGAAAGGTATGGATGAGCCATCGTACCTTAGGGCGCGCGCCGAATTTCTATCCCGACCGGGCCAGCCACCTCGGACCTCCGTGACATGAGAATCTGAGAATTGACGTTAGGTGTCACAGTGATAGTCGAAGATATTCTGGGAGGTATCCATGTCACAACGAAGGTGGCGTACCCGCAGAATATCCGAGAGCCAAAGGCACTATGGCAGGCCGGCGATGGCGCTCTACGGCAACATCGGCATTGAGAAAGGCTATTGCAAGAAATGCAGTTCCACAGCTTTTATCAAGAATGGCCGCTTCGTTTGCTGTAATACTCCCGTCGCAGAAGAACCAAAGAAGTTTCATCGCGAATCGGAAGCACCACAGCAACGGAAGACACCGCCACGAGCGATACAGAAGGCAATACTTAAAGAGCAGGACAATCGGTGTTTTTATTGCCACGTCCAGTTCGGCTCCATTCACTTCCGCAACGGCAAACCCATTGCGATTAAGTTGAACTGGGGCACAAACTCCCTTATGCGTTCTCTCAAAACAACAAGGTCACCAACTTCGTCGCCGCCTGTCATGTCTGTAACGGCATGAAGAGCGATCGCCTCTTTCGAGACCTAGAAGAAGCGCAAGTGTACTTAGCCGACAAACGCAAGCAGAAAGGATATGACTTCTGATCGAGTGGTGAAACAATCGATGCATAGCAAACATCGGCCTGCCCACCAATTGCGTTGTCGAGGGGCGCATGGCGCCTACCGCGCGCAGTGAACCTTAACCACACCTCTTGCACTGGCTGGTAGTCGCACACTCAGGTTGACAATCTGCTCAATATCGCCGATAAATAAGGCGAGGTGACCTATGAACCAGAAAGTAGCCTGGCAAGACTTTGTCAACCTACCCCCCGAAGCCCAACAGCAGGTGATAGACTTCATCGCCTTTCTGCAACAGCGTTACGCCTCGTCACGCGCGCGCAAGGCATCGCGGCCATCCAAACTGGCAAAAGAGCCTTTCGTCGGCATGTGGCGCGACCGAGAGGATTTGCAGGACAGCACGGCGTGGGTTCGCACGGTACGGAGGCGCGAGTGGGTGAGACGCCATGCCTGACCTGGTGCTGGTGGACACCGATATTCTGATCGACGCCGGGCGTGCCGTGAACGATGCCGTCTCATGTCTCCGGCAAATCGAACAACAGGCGTCGCTGGCGATCAGTGCGGTTGCGCAGATGGAACTCATCATCGGCTGTCGCAGTAAAGCAGAACTTCGTGCCCTCGATCGGTTCTTGCTCCGGTTTCAAGTCATCAAGCTGACCGAGCATATTTCGGACGGAGCTATTGACCTCCTTCAACGTTATCGGTTGAGTCACGGCTTGCTGATTGCCGACGCGCTGATTGCGGCCACAGCTCTATCACTGGACATGTCGTTCGTGACCAAGAATCAGAGCGACTATCGCTTCATCGCCGGGTTGCATTTGCTAGCATATCCTCAGCCATTCGCTACCCAACCGTAGGCGAGGTTCTCTCTACGGGCCATGAATTGCGCTGTCAAGAGGCACATTGCGCCTGCCGCGCACAGTGAACCTTCGCCACACCTCTTCCGACCGGCCGCCGACGTGGCACGCGCGACGGAGTGACAGCGCGGGATGCGGTTGTGCGCCGGGCGGCGCGGCAAACGTCAGGCAGCGACGCGCGGTTCGGGCAGGTCAAACAAGAACACACGGACAGCAATACCATGACCAGATGGCGAAAGACCTGGGTCTACAGTCCACCCAAACTGCCGAAGCCTAAAGTGCCAGAGACGGTCAGGACCGAAGTGGAGACAAAAGCGACAGAACTGGTCAACGCTGTTCTCAAGCCAGCACA
>DATEUJ010000120.1:0-19003 GCA_035283185.1 Anaerolineae bacterium
CAACAGCAAGCAAATGGGCAGGCGCGGAAACCGGGCTTTGAGCCGGGCGGCCAAGCGGTAAAACGCCTTCAGTTCACAGTCCTGCTTGGTCGGATGCGCCCCCGGATTCTCAATGAACTCGGTCATGAGCGAGAAGGCCCAGCCGCAGGCCGTGACCAGTTTCGCTTCCAGCACCGGGTGATAGTAGGTGGTCTGCCCGTGCTGGGTACGGGTCAAGCACTCGGGACAATGGCGTTCGGGATAGGTCAAGACGCCGGTGCCATCGATCACCACCAGGAAGTATTGGTCGAACAGCCGATAGCGATACAACACCTTCTGGCGGATGAGCGTTTCGACCATGCCGGTCACGACTTCCTGCACCTCGTCCACCGCCAGACGCGCGTAGGCGTAGTTCAAGGTGTCGCCGTGTGGACAGTTGGCCACGTCAAACAACGCTTCAAACTTGGCGACGGAGGGCGCGTTGCCGCGCAACCAGTGCTGGACTTGCCGCCGCGCGCCCAGGCGCAGCACAAACATCAGCACACCGGTCGCCAAGACCATCGGCAGCGGGTAGGTGATCAAAGCCGGCTGGCGCGGATCGGAGACCGACCGGAACAAGCGCGGGAAGCCGCCAAAGAAATGTTCGACCGTCACCAACAGGGCTTGCAGCAACCCGGTTCGCTGCTCGCTGTCGGCATCCGCGGACGCCTGCGCGGTTCCGTTTTCGAGGGGGGTGGACAAGACGGGATCTGCCATCGGGCGGGCTCCTACTCCTGGCGGGCGTGAGAGAGACCTTATTGTATGGCAAAGCAGCGGTGTGCGAAAAACGCCAGAGGAAGATTGAAGCGGAGGGGCAAGATCACCGGCCTGAATCAGACCCGTCGGTGTGCGAAGAAAAAGGATTCTTCAGGGCTGCTATGCCCTTGTAACCGACCTCTGCCGGCTGCAGATCGTGTATAATCACCGGATATACCATCCGCAAGGGGGACACTGTGAGACGAGTCGTAGTCACCGGCATGGGCGCGCTAACGCCCGTGGGCAACGACGTCGATACGATGTGGGCGAGCCTCGTGGCGGGCAAGTCGGGCATCGCGCCAGTCACGCATTTCGACGCCTCGGATTTCGAGACGCGCATCGCGGGCGAAGTGAAGGATTTCGATCCGGTCGCGCTGCTGGGCCGCAAGGAAGCCCGGCGCATGGATCGCTTCACTCAGTTGGCGATGGCCGCGACAGGCCAGGCGCTGGAGGATTCGGGCCTGAAGATCACGCCGGACAACACGCTGCGCGTGGCCGTGATCATGGGATCGGGCGTGGGCGGCATCAGCACGATCGTGAACGAAGTCCACGTCCTGCGCGACAGAGGCGCCAACCGTATCAGCCCGTTCCTGGTGCCGATGATGCTCCAGGATACGGCGCCGGGCATGGTCGCCATCACCTACGGCATCCGCGGGCCGAACATGTCCGTCGTGTCGGCGTGCGCGACCGGCACGAACGTGATCGGCGAAGCGGCCGAGATGATTCGCCACGGGCGCGTCGACGCGGCCATCGCCGGAAGCTCGGAAGCGGGCATTATCCCGCTGGCGATGGCCGGCTTCAACTCCATGGGCGCCATGTCCAGGCATAACGACGAGCCTGAGCAAGCCAGCCGCCCCTTCGACAAGAATCGCGACGGCTTCGTCGCCAGCGAGGGCGCGGGCGTGCTGATCCTCGAAGCGCTCGAGCATGCGCTGCAGCGCGGCGCCCCGATCTACGCCGAAGTGATCGGCTACGGCTCCAGCGCCGACGCGTATCATATCACCGCGCCGGAAGAGAACGGCGCGGGCGCGGCGGCGGCCATGCGCATGGCGCTCGATCAGGCCGGTGTGCCGCCGTCCGACATCGACTACCTCAACGCGCACGGCACCTCGACGCAGCTCAACGACAAGAGCGAAACGGCGGCTATCAAGACCGTGTTCGGCGAAGCGGCTTACGACGTGCCCATCTCGTCGACCAAGTCGATGATCGGGCACTTGCTCGGCGCGGCCGGCTCGGTCGAGGCGATCGCGTGCGTGAAGGTGCTGCAAGAAGGAATCATCCCGCCGACGATCAACTACGAAACGCCCGATCCCGAATGCGACCTGGACTACGTGCCGAATACGGCCCGCCGGAAAGTCGTGCGCCGGGCGATGTCGAACTCGTTCGGGTTCGGCGGGCACAATGCCTGCATCATCCTGGCTGCCTTCGACGAGCGCGGCGCCGATCCGACTTCGAGCGCCTCGTGAGCAGCGGGTAGAGGTGTGCCATGGCCGAGCCCAGGAACGGACGCCACGCCCACATCGTCGGCTGGGGCAAGTACGTCCCGAGCAAAGTGGTCACCAACGCGGACCTCTCGCGCACGGTCGACACGAGCGACGAGTGGATTGTCACGCGCACCGGCATCCGCGAGCGGCGCGTGGCCGGTCCGAAAGACACGTCCGCCTCCATGGGATTGGCGGCGGCCAGGGAGGCGCTGGAGAAGGCGGGGGTGCGACCGCACGAGATCGATTTGATCGTCGTGGCGACCGCCACGCCGGAATACGCGTTTCCGGCGACGGCCTGCCTGATCCAGGATGGGCTGGGCGCGGTGAATTCCGGTGCGTTCGATCTCTCGGCGGGCTGCACCGGGTTCATGTACGCGCTGGCGCTGGCCACGCAGTCCATTCAGTCGGGCGCGCACAATATCGTGTTGGTGATCGGCACTGAGACGCTCAGCCGGATCATGGATTGGAACGACCGGGCGACGTGCGTCCTGTTCGGCGACGGCGCGGGAGCCGTCGTCTTGCGCGCGAGCGGCCAGACAGGCGGCGTGATGTCCACGCTGTGCCGGTCGGACGGCTCCGGCGGTGAGCTGCTGATCGTCCCTGGCGGCGGCAGCAGGCATCCGGTTTCGCACCGGACGATCGATCAGGGGCTGCACTTCATCAAGATGAATGGCCGTGAAGTCTTCCGCTTCGCCGCGCGCATCATGGACAAGTCCGCGCGCGAGGTGGCATCCAAGGCCGGCCTCACGATGGACGACGTTCAGCTCATCATCCCGCATCAGGCCAACCTGCGCATCATCCAGGCTGCCGCGCGCGCTCTCAAATTGCCCGAGGAGCGCTTCTTCGTCAATCTGCAATACTACGGCAACACGTCGAGCGCGAGCATCCCGATTGCCATCTGCGAGGCCGTCGAGCAGGGCAAGCTGAAACGCGGCGACCACTGCGTGCTGGTGGGCTTCGGGGCCGGACTGACCTGGGGGGCAGCGGCTATCAAGTGGAGCGGACCCGCGCCTTTGCACGAGCCAACGCGCCTCGAGCGCGTCTACGAGACTATCTTGTACGCGCTGGCCGGTATCCGTTCGCGGCTGGTGCGGGTGCTGCGCCGGATCGAGAGCGCGCTGTTCGGCTCGCCGTCGCCTCGGCGCATCGACAAAGACGACCGACGGAAAAAGTAGCGGCGACCCCTGCGAAGCGCTCCGAGCGAAGCGAGCGAGTTGCGGTCGCCCTGCTAGGCGGCCACCTTCGACAGCGCCGCGTCGAGGCGCTGCTTGATGATGGGATATGGCGCCGCGCCGACGATACGATCGATCTCCTGGCCGTCGCGCACGAACAGCAGCGTGGGAATGCCCTGCACGCCGTACTTCATCGCGTATTCGGCGTTGTCGTCGGTGTTGACCTTCGCGATAAGGATCTTTCCCGCGTACTCGCCGGCCAGCTTCTCCAGCGACGGCGCGACCATGCGGCACGGCCCGCACCAGGGCGCCCAGAAATCGACCAGCACGGTGAGATTGCTCTGCAGCACCACCTTCTCGAACGCTGCATCGCTCACGTGAATCGGTTCGTTATGCATCTCCATCCTCCAGAATTTGATACGACTGAGTAATCGCTGCCACGCCGCTCACCGTCGTGGACACCGAGCAGTACTTCTTTTCAGACAAATGGAGGGCCTGTTGAACAGCCCTGTCGGTCAGGCCCTTGCCGCGCAGAATGTATTCGACGTGAATCTTGCGGTACGTCCACGGCGGATCGGGGTCTTGTTCGCCCGAGATTTTGATGTCCAGGCCGCGCAGGTCGATCCGCTTCTTTTGCAGAATGCCGACGACGTCGACCGCCGAGCACGCGCCCAGCGCCACGAGGAGAAGCTCGCTGGGTCTCATGCCGACGCCCTCCTTAGCGGTCGACATGACTACCGAGTGCTTCGTGCTGTCGATCCCGACAAATCTTTGTCCGCCTATCCACTGAACGCTGACTTCGCCCATAACTAAACTTTCTCCAGCACACTCACCAGGCTATCCAGCACCTCTTGCGGCGAGACCTGATCGCCGGACTTGAACAGGCAGGCTGCGGCATGCTCGCGCACGACGACCAGGCTGGCCTGATGGGCGGCCGAGCGCACTGCCGCGAGCTGCTGGAGCACCTCCCGGCAGTCGCGATCCTCGTCGAGCATCTTCTGCACGCCGCGCACCTGGCCTTCCAGGCGCTTGAGCCGCTTGAGCAGGTCTGTCTTGATTTCGGGTGATATCTTCATCTCGCCCTCTCTGGAAGGCGGCCCGACGGGCCGCTAGAGACGAATTCCTCAGCTACTGCCGGACGGCGCGCACGCCACGGCGCTCGCAGAGTCGCCACCCCGCCCCACGGCGGCCATGAGGGAGACGACGCGTTTCGCGTGGCGCGCGCCGCACTGCGGGCACTCCACGTCTTCGGGCCGGGTGGACATGCGCACGAGCTTCTCAAACCGCTCGTCGCAGTCTTCGCACTGGTACTCGTAGATCGGCATACGGGGCTTGACACTCCGAAGATAATATACTATACTGGAGTATAGTATAGCACAGATTTCGCATTTGTCAAGGGGGTCGATGCGTGAGCCGGTCTTAATTCTCGCGGCGCTGTTGGGGTTCAGCGCATTTCACAGCCTGCTGGCGTCGCACGCGGCAAAGTCCGCCGCCAGGCGGCTGTTTGGGGAGCATAACACGCGCGGCTGGTATCGCCTGGTGTACAATGCCTTCGCGGCGATCTCGTTGCTCCCCGTGCTCGTGTTGAGCGTCGTTTTGCCGGATCGCGAGCTGTATCGCATCCCCGCGCCGCTGTCGGCAGTCGCGATCGGCATTCAGGCACTGGCCGCGCTGGGTGTGCTTTACAGCCTGTATCAGCTCGACCTGCGGCACTTTACGGGGCTTAGACAGTGGATGGCTTGGGTGCGCGGGATCGAAGCGCATAGCGCGTCAGACACTTCCACGAGCCGCCTGGTCGTGGATGGCCTGCATCGCTACGTCCGGCACCCGCTGTACACGACCAGCTTGATCGCCCTGTGGTTTGTCTCGCCGATGACGGTGAATCGGCTGGCGTTCGTCGCCGGCGTGACGCTGTATTTCACCATCGGATCGATATTCGAGGAGCGCAAGCTGACTGCGGAGTTCGGCGACGCCTATCGCGAGTACCAGCGACGCGTTCCAAGACTTGTTCCACGCCCTCGCATCCGGCGAGAGCCTGCGGAGTCATCCGGCGGGTGAGGGCCATCCAACTGATACAGACCATCTGCCGCCTACGCGCTGCCGCCGAGCAGGCGCGCAACATCGCTGCGCAGCACTTGTGGACTGATCGGCTTGGTCCAGAATTCGTCCGCACCGGCAGCGACGGCGGCATCGCGTGATGACTGGGTGTGGAGCACAGTCAGCATCACGATTTTGCTGGCACGCAGGTGGGGCAATTGGCGCAAACGGGCGCACACCTCAAAGCCGTCGAGGTCGGGCATCATGACGTCGAGCAGGATCACATCGGGCCGCTCAGCTTCGGCGATTTTGATGGCCCGCTGACCTGTCTCCACTTCCAGAACGCGCCAGTTGGCGCATGGCCTGAGCATCATACGGAACAGCGCGCGTGTCTCAGCTTCGTCGTCCACGATCAAGATCGTTGCAGATTGCTCAGGCGGAGTTGAGCTGGGCATGGGCGCTCCTTTCCGCGAAATGAATATCGCGGTGCACTCTCTCGAGTGGTGCACACTCAAACACATTGCCTTCGCGCCCCCCTTGTCCTGTGCAGAGCGCTGCACGTCGGCTACTTTTCAGAACAGCATACCTCAGCGCAGTATCTTCAGCGCACCCGGCAAGATACGAAACGTCGCGGGCGCTTCGCCGGCCAGCTCGCCCTCGGCCTGGATGAACATGCGCTCTCGCGCTTCGACTGTCACTTCGGTCGCGCGCAGCTCGGTCACCTTCGGGTGAGTCAGGTGCGTGCCACGGTACAGCCTCGGCAGATTGGCGACGACCTCCAGCTTGCCGAAATTGCCCAGCAAGATCACGTCGAAGCGGCCGTCGTCCCATCGCGCGTTCGGGGCGATGAACATGCCGCCGCCGAAGTAGCGTGCATTGGCAAGGATCACCGAGTTCATGACGCCTTCGCGCGACTGGCCGTCGATCGTGACCCGGACGTGCTTATTCTGATACACGCCCAGGTTCTGAAGCAGTGCGAGCTGGTAGGTCAGCGTGCCGCCGCTCTTGCCCGCGCGGTTGACGCGGTCGGCGACCTCGCCGTCGAAGCCGAGGCCGGCGACGTTGGCGAAGTAGCGCGTCGTGGGCTGCCCGCCGAGGACGCACTCGATGCGGCCTACGTCTAGCGGCTGCGGGCGGGCGTCGCGCAACAGGTGGATGGCCGCCGCGAGCGGATCACGCGGTGTGCCCATCGCGCGGGCGAAATCCGAACCGGTGCCCACCGGGAGGATACCGATAGACACGGCGCCGCCCGGCGCGTCGCCGGCGACCAGGCCATTGACGACTTCATTCAGCGTGCCATCGCCGCCGACGACGATGATCGTTCGGACGCCGTTCGCCGCCGCCTGGCGGGCGAGCTGACCGGCATGCCCTGGCTCGCGCGTGAACTCGACGTCAAACTCTCCGCCTTCGGCGCGCATGCGGGCGTCGAGACCGGGCCAGCGCCTGCCGGTCTTGCCGCTGCCCGACGCCGGATTGACGATCACAAACGTGTCGGCCATGTTGTGTCCCCGCGCAGAAGTGCCGCAATTATATACTGAAGCCATAGACCTGGCAGGTCTTATTCGCCGATCGTGACCGCACGCCGGACGACGAAGACTTGGGTGTGCACGCAAATGTTGTCAGTCGTTACAGTGCTCGCCAAGCCGCGTCCTCGCGGTTGGCCGCCCGCGCGGACGCGGGCGGTGAGCCACCTGACATGTTTTGCGTGCACACAGACCTGGCAGGTCTGCCTTGCCACTTGACCCCGGTGATATAATGAGATCGAATTGCTCACCCTCCCGCAGGTTCCCGCGTCTGTACGTCAAGTCAGGTATCAAGACTACCTTCGGTCGGGTTGCACGGTTCTTGCCATGGTCAACCTGGGGGAGGGTCGGGTGTGCACGCAAGGTTGTCATCAACCGTAGGGCGCGTTTCCATACGCGCCGCAAATCGGCGGCTATGGAAAGCCGCCCTACGTCCGGCCTGACATGTTTTGCGTGCACACGAGGGTCGGCTGTTATTTCGGATGCATGAAAGGAGGCATCCATGTTCCGCATCCGGTATCGCTACGTCCGAACGATCCTCGCCGTCCTGGCGCTCGCCTTTCTCGTCGCCGCGGTGTACCTGGCGCAAAGCACGGCCGGCGTGGCAGCGCTTCTCCTGCTGGGCATCGCCACGGGGTTGTCGTGGATCAACCCGCCGGGCATCTTCGGATGGCTGGTCCAGGGCGCCTGCTCACACTGCCACGGCCACGTGGTGTGGGAGATCCAGCAGGTGCCCGAGCCGTACTACGAGATCTTCACGGTTCGATGTGAGGACTGCGGGCGCAGCAAGGTGGAACTCGCCTACCGGCCGCAGTAGAATGCCGCCGGTGCTAACCTCATCTTCCCATTGAATCCTCGTTCCCTGAGGTGTATCATGGCGCGCATGAATACACGTCGCCGTAGGTGACGTGTTGCCACCGCTCTCCGAGCCGCGTGCCTGCACGTTTGACATGCCGCGCCGTGCAGGCCCATTCCACCGGGAGCTTGACCATGAAACTCACATTCCTCGTGTTGTGCCTGGCGCTCACCGTTACCGCATGTACCCAAGACCAGGCGCCTTTCGAATCGTCGCCGACCTCTGCGCCGACCGCCGCGCCACCCACCGCCGCGCCGACCGACGTGCCGCTGCCTGTCGCGCCAACCGAGGCGCCGACCGAAGCGCCGCAGGCAACCGCTGAGATTCCTACCGCAGTTCCTCCAACGGAAACCCCCGCAGACACGCCGACCGCCGAGCCGTCGCCGACTGCGCGCCCGCGCGCGACGGCGACGCCGGCCGGCCCGCTCGACTTTCAAACGTACGTAGCGGGCTGCCGCAGCGCGCCCACCGCCGCTAAGCCTGACAACGTCGTGATCACCATCTCGGTCGAGGCGACGGGTGGCAACGGCGTCTACCGGTATTTGCATCGGGACGTCGAGGAGCCGGACAAGTTCATCGACGTCGAGTGGGGGAAGAATACGCGCCTGATCGGCTCGGTGACCGTCACCTCGGGCGGGCAGTCTCTCACGAAGGAGTACGACATCCGGCCGACCGATCACTGCCCGTAGCACCGTAACGTTTGCTCTGAATTGCCCGTGTAGGCTGGAGTGCAGCCCTTCGGCAGGCTCCCCACTCCCTTCGGTCGGGGACTTCGCAGGGCAGGCTCTTCAGGCTGCATCTTCGGGTCGAATCGTGGGCTAAAGCCCGCAGCCCAACATGCTGCGGTTCGCTAACTCACAGCAAGCGACTGAAGTCGCTACTACGATCCGGCCGAAAGGTCGAGGGTCAGTGCGAAGCCTCCCCGTGGGACAGACCCTCGACGAGCGATGTAGGCATCGGGGTGGGCGCGGGCGTCGGCGTATCGCTCAGCCTGATCCAGGTCAACGTGACGCGCGCACGGCCGGCGTGCTCGTAATGCTCGACGCGCAGGCTGTGCGGCCCGCCGCTCAGGTTGGTGGCGAAGCTATAGGTCGTCGAGCCGTCGTGCCACTCGTCGATCACGATCGTCCCGTCCAGGAACAGGCGCCCCCCATCGTCCACGATCAGCGACAGGCGGTAGATGCCGGGGTCGAAGTTGAGCGTGCGCGTCCAGCGCGCCGAGAAGTTGTCCTCCGGCAGGTTAGGCGCAGGCGCGCCAGTTCCCCAGTTGAAGTCGAGCGCCAGGTCGTCGCGCACGAGCGCCGGCTCCCCACTCAGATCGCGATTGGCGAAGTATTCTCCCTTCCACGCGGTGAACGAAGTCGGCTCGTACCTGAGTGAGGCGACGGCGCCGCCGGTGTTTTCGTAATACTCGAAGACGATCATGTGCGCGCCGGCGGCGACGTTGACGTCCGCTGTGTACGTGGTGAGCTGTGTGTCGCGCCATTGGTCGAGGACGAGCGCGTTGTCGACGTACAGCCGAGCGCCGTCGTCGGCGCGAACGACGAACCTGTAGACGCCGGCCGGGAAGTCTATCTGCCGCGTCCAGCGCGCCGAGAATCCGTCGGCGGGAATCTTCGGATCGGGCGATCCGGCGCCCCAGTCAAAGTTGACCTCTTTGTCGTTGCGGCTCAAGGCCGGCGCCCCGCTCAAGCTGCGGTCGGCGAAATATTCTCCCTTCCAGTCGGCGAATTGCCGCTCGTAAGAGAAGTTGACGGCCGCCGCGCCGGTCGCCTCGAAATACTCGACGCGCAGGACGTGCAATCCAGCGGCCAGGTTAACCTCCCGCGTGCGCGCCTGCCCCGCGCCGGTCTGCCAGGCGTCGATCAACAGGAGATTGTCGACGTACAGGCGCACGCCGTCGTCCGCGCTGACCGAGAAGTCATATACGCCGGCCGCGAACTCGATCGTGCGCGTCCAACGCGCCGAGAAATTGTCGGCGGGCACCGCCGGATCGGGCGAGCCGGCGCCCCAGTTGAACTGCACGCGCTCGTCGTTCCGCGATAGCACGGGCGCGCCGGCGAGCAACACGCCGCTGAAGTATTCGCCCCTCCAGGCGGTGAAGCGCGGCGTCGGCGTCAGCGTGGGCGTGGGTGTGAAAAAGGGAGTGGACGTCGGCGTGCTCGTGGGAGGAACCGGCGTCGCCGCCGGAGTCGGCGTGGCGCGGCCGACCGGGACGCGCGCTACGGCCTGCAGCGCCGGGGCAGGCCCCCGAATGCCTCTATCGGGGGCAGGCGCGCCCTGCTCGGCGGCATACACCACGACGTCGACGGACGCGAGATCGATCCAGGGCGAATAGCTCGGATACGTCGGCATCAAGACGAGCGCGCCCTGTGCGTCGGCCTCGCCGCTGAAGATGACGAGCGGCTGCTCGTTCGGCCGGGCCGGATCGACGAGCGAGACCAGGACGATCTGCCCGGGCCGCCACCCGGCGCCAAACAGGGTGAACGGCCTGCCGCCATACACCGCCGCATCGGCGACGCGCGCGACGGGCACGGGCGTCGCGGATGGCGCGGGCAGGCGCGGGTTGGCCGTCAAGGCGCGCACCAGGCCGATGCCGAGAGCCAGCAGCGCGACGATCAGAAACGTGCCGAGCACGAAGATGGCGGCCGCGATGAGATTCGTGCCGGAGCCTCCGGGGACGCGTGGCTCAGACTTGGTCGCGGAGTCCGGCCCGGCGCTCGAGTCCGGGCGCGCATTGGGGTTGCTTGTGTCGTCCATGCCCGCCTCCCGGCACTAGCCTTGCGAAGGTTTCATAACCTTCGCAAGGGTGGGTCTGTGTCCGTGTAATCCGTGTCATCCGTGGTCAGTCTTTTGGTTGCGGCGGGGGTCGCGTTACGGACTGCGGACGCGCAGCTCGTGTGCGTTCCACGTCAGCGAAGGCATCGAATCGTTCGGCCTGAGGTTCTCGACGCGCGGGCCGGCGACGAACACGTCGAGGCGCGGGAAGAGCGGCAGCCCCGGCAGGTCGCGCGCGTACTCGCGGAGGAACGCCGCGTACGCGGCGCGGCGCGCGTCGACGAGCGGCGTCGAGGCGGCCTCGTACAAAGCCTCGCTCGCAGCCTGGCTGCACCAACCTCCGAAGTTCTCGCCATACCAGCCGTTCTCCGGCGACGGAATGTAATCGCAGGCGTATTGCAGCTCGCCGCCCGGATCGGCGCCCGTCACACCGGCCAACTGCCCGATCTCGAAATCGCCGACGATCAGGCCGGTTGCGTCGCCGAAGAACTCGTCCGCCGGCAGCAGCTCGACGGCGACGTCGAAACCGGCGGCCTCGAGATCGGCTTCGATGCGCCCGGCGGCGCGGTCGCGCAGCGCGCTGCTCGTCGTGCGATACGTGAGCGCGAGCCGATCTCCCTCGGCCGCACCGGACGCGCAGCCGCGGCACTCACGCACGCCGTCGGCGTTGGTATCGATCCAGCCCGCCTCGTCGAGCAACTGCGCCGCGCGATCCGGATCGTAAGCATAGACGGCGATCTGATCCTCCGGCGCGTACAGCGCATGGTTGTCGTAGACGAGCGCCTGGTGCATCACAGTCGAGCGGCCGGCGTAGATGCCGTCGACCAGCGCCTGCCGGTCGATCGCGTGAGCGATCGCCTGCCGCACCCGAAGGTCGCTCAGGATGGGATGCGCCACACCGCGGACGGTCGAGTCGAACGTCGTCGGCGCGTGGAGGTTGAAGACGAGCTGCTCCCAGATCGGCGCGCGCACGGCGACGAGTCGAAGCAGGTCGCGATCCTGGTATGCGGACCATTCCGGCAGTTGATGCGACTGCGCCGGGCCGGCGATCGCGACGTCGACGCTCGCGCTCAATACCTGAGCCAGGAGCGCGTCGGCGCTGGCGGCAAACTTGAACACCAGGCGCGGCGTCGCCGGCGCGCCACGGAAGTAATGCTGATTCGCGACGAGCGTCAGGCTGTCGCCGGCGTCCCAGCCCG
Source organism: Anaerolineae bacterium (assembly GCA_035283185.1). Taxonomy (GTDB): domain Bacteria; phylum Chloroflexota; class Anaerolineae; order Fen-1058; family Fen-1058; genus DASSFZ01. Next base: position 11,824 of record DATEUJ010000120.1, read on the forward strand.
CGCCCTGCGCTTCGGCGCCGGCGACGGTGTACGGGCCGTAGCCGCACGGCCGCAGCGCCGCCTCGGGGGCAGTCTGCAATTCGAGCGCGGAGTACCGTCCCCACAGGTGCCCGGGCAGCGGCGTCCAGAAGTACGACGCGTAAGACGGGTCGAGCATCCCCGGCTTGAGCCTGACTTCGATTGTGACATCGTCGAGTGCAATGTACGATTCGACGGCGTCGAGCGCGGCGCGCGAGGCGACGCCGGAGTCGGGATCGTTCGCGAGATTGAAGGCGTAAGCCGAGTCTCGCGCGGTGACCGGCTGCCCGTCGCACCACGTCGGGCCGGGCAGCATCTTGAAGATCATCGTCAGTTGATCGTCGCCCGGGTCTTCGGGCGTGCCGCCGTCGTCAAGCACCGCGCCGCCGCGCGAAGCGTCGAGCGTCGGGATGTCGGCAAGCAGCCTGCCGTTCGGATTGGACTGGTAGGCGAAGTCGAGCGAGGTGAGATACGGCTCGTAGAGGGCGTCGCGGATGTGGATCGCCGCCAGGCTGTCGTCGAGGAACGGATGCAGCGTGCGCGGCTCTCCCTGGACGCCGACGACGAGCGTGTCCTTGAACAGGATCGGTGTCGGGCTGGGAGTGAGAGTCGGCGCGGGCGTCGGGGTCGGCGGGGCGGGTGTCACGGACGCGACGACGACGAACGGCCCCGGCCTTCCGCATGCGGCGGCGAGAAGCGCGAGGAATGCACACGCAACGGCAATACGGCGCTGGCAAGATGAAGGAGGCATTGAATGGCTCTCCCGGATGGTCGGTCGAGGCGCAATTGTAGCGCAAGTGCGGGAAAGCGCGATCTGTCGCCCCCGCCTGCGCGGGGGCCGCGCCCTGGCAGAATGTGGGGGACTTCGGAAGTCTTCAGGAGCAACCCCGCCTGCGGGATTAGCCTGTCCGGCAGACGCTCTCGCCTGCCGGGTCACGCCTTGAGGCTTCCGAAGTCTTTACCGCTTCCGAGACTTCGGAAGTCTTCAGGAGCAACCCCGCCTGCGGGATTAGCCCGTCACGCAGATGCCCTCGCCTGCCGGGTCACGCCTTGAGACTTCCGAGTGGCCGTCTGCTTCTTTCTTGTTCAGCTGGGCGTGTTGGGCGGCTCTATCCTGTCTTTGCTGTTTCATATCGGGTTTCGGATCGAGCGCATGAATGAGACGGGACAAGCGCCGGTGGAGTAGCTGCGGTCGCACCGCTGATATGAGTGATGGTATACTTCTGTCAGAGGAAACTCCATGACAAGCGACGTCCTCCTGCGGGATGTGACCGAAGATGACGTGACTTCGTGGACAACTCCGAAGCGCGGGTGAGCAGTTACTCGATAGCTTAGAAAGGCGGTTAAGCTTGAAGACCGCAGGGCAAGAACAGGGGGTCATCGAGACTTTGGTCCAGTGGGCAGAACATCAGCCTCTTGTTCGGGCCATGCTGTTAACCAGCTCTCACGCTGTCCCCAATGCACCGGTCGATGTTTTCTCCGACTATGATGTCATCTTGGCCCTTCTCGATGTCCACCCATTCTATGAGGATCGAGCCTGGCTGGAGGCGTTCGGCTCGGTGCTGGTAGTGTACCGTGATCCGCTCGAACCCTACTTGGGTTTCCCGAAGTCTGCCTATGTCACCCAGTATGAGAACGGCCTCAAGATTGACTTCACTCTCTGGTCAGTCGAAATCTTGCAGCGGGTCGCGGCCGATCCACAACTTCCAGCCGAGTTTGACGCCGGTTACCGGGTCCTGCTCGACAAGGATCACCTGACTGACGGGCTGAAGCCTCCAACTTATACGGCCTACATCCCTACGCCGCCAACCGAGGCCGAGTATCAGACGGTGGTTGAATTGTTCTTTCACGAAGCCACCTATGCGGCCAAACACCTCTGGCGCGACGACTTGATGGCGGCGAAATTCAATCTGGATCAGGGCATGAAGCTGGACAACCTGCGTCTGATGCTCGAATGGCGATTGGAGATTGACCAACACTGGTCCGTGAAGCCGAGCCTCTATGGGAGACGGTTGAAGAAATGGTTAAGTCCCGACCTCTGGGCAGAGCTGGAAAGCACGTACACCGGGGCCGGACTGGAGGCGAATTGGGAGGCGATGTTCAGAACTGTGGACTTGTTTCGCAAAGTGGCGATCGAAGTCGGCGACCGTTTGGGGCATGCCTATCCTCACAACTTGGATCGGCGCGCGGTCGCCTATTTGCAGAAGGTGAAAAACCTGGATCGCCAAGCAGAGAGTTTCGTCTAACTTTGGTTACGACTCGTGATCTCAAGAGGGGTAGCGGCGATGGCTAATAGCACAAACCTTGATACTGTCATCGGGACAGGCCCACTCGGTATGGCAGTAATGCATGAGCTATTGTCCAGGGGAAAGCATGTGCGGCTGGTCAACCGCAGTGGCAAGGCTGACGTACCCGGAAATGTCGAAGTACAGGGCGGGGATATTGGCGACCATGCTTTTGCTCGGGAGGCCTGCCGTTCTTCACACGCAGTCTATCTTTGTGCCAAACCACCTTATATCGAGATGGCGGGGAGGTTTCAGCCGATAATGGATGGCGCTATAGAAGCAGCGGCGGCAGCAGGCGCCAAGCTTATTTATGCAGACAGTCTGTACGTCTATGGGCCTGTTTCTGGCCCTCTTACAGAGGATTTGCCATATGCGGCATCAGGAAAAAAGGGAAAGACGAGAGCCCAATTGGCAATGAAGCTTATGGCTGCGCACAAAGCGGGGAAGGTGCGTGCGACGCTCGGCCGTGCTTCGGACTTCTATGGACCCGGAGTAGTCGAGTCCACGGTCGGGGAGCGAGTTTTCGGATTTGCCCTGGCCGGGAAAGCGGCGAGTGTGCTAGGCGATCCGGATACGCAGCACACATATACATACATCGGGGATTTCGCAAGGGCCTTGGTCAACCTGGGTGAGCGCGATGAGGCGTTGGGTGAAATCTGGCATGTTCCTAGCGCGGAGACATTGACAACCCGAGCTTTCATCGACCTGGTGTTCGAAGAGCTTGGTACGCCGGCAAGAATCCAAGCTGCTCCCCGCTGGCTGGTGTCTCTCATCGGCGTCTTCAACCCCATGATGCGCGAGCTAAAAGAGGTAATGTATCAATTTGAGGCTCCATTCGTCATGGATCATAGCAAATATCAAGCAGCGTTCGGTGCAGATACCACCCCCCATCGTGAGGCCATCCGCAAAACACTGGATTGGTACCGTCAGAAGGCAGGCTGAAGCCTGCGATCCAGTTTTTCCGATAGGCACTTAACCCTGAGAGGCGATATGCCCATTCGTCATTATCAACGCCCGAAGGACCTGGCCGCCGCCCAGGCGGCTCTGCGCCAGCCCGGCGCTGCGCCCTTGATGCTCGGCCCGCGCATTCCTGCGGAGCCTTTTGCGGCGATGGACACGGCGGTCGACCTCCGCCTCCTTGACCTGGCCTATATCCGTGAAGACGGTGAAGGCATCCACATCGGCGCGCTCACGCCGCTTCAGGACATCGCCGAGTCCTCACAACTGGAATCTCAAGCCGGCGGCATTTTGCCCGAGGCGGCCGGGCTGGCCGCTCATCTCGGCTTGCGCCACCTGGCGACGCTCGGCGGCTCGCTGTCGTGGCCCGACATCGCCGTTGTGCTCCTGGCGCTAGAGGCGGTCGTCGTCGCGGTGAGCGCGCAAAAACGTGAGACTCCTCTGGCCGATTTTCAGGCCGCCGAGGGCGAGCTGATTCTCGAAGTGAAGTTTTCGGCGCAGACGGGCGCCGGAGGAGCGCTGGCGCGCGTCGCCCGCACCCCGCGCGACGAGGCCATCGTCTGCGCGGCGGCGGTAGTTACAAAAGACACCGCCCGTGTGGCGGTGGCAGGCGCGAGTCCGCAGTCCATCGTCCGCAGCAGCCCAATCACCCGTAACCAATTAACCAATAACCAATTATTGAGCCTAGTAGACGCGATCACCTCTGCCGCCCATCCCGCCGGCGATTACCGCGCCAGCGCCGAATACCGCAAAGCTATGGCAGGCGTGCTGGCGAGACGGGCGCTCAGTTCCCTGAGTTCCTCCAGTTCCCTGAGTTCCTTCAGCCCCGAGAGGTCAACATGATCATCCATTTGACACTCAACGGCACATCCGCCCAACTCGATTGCGCGCCGGGCGACACGCTCCTGGCCGCGCTGCGACGCGCACACGTGTGGAGTGTCAAGCACGGCTGCGAGACCGGCGAGTGCGGCGCGTGCTCGGTCCTGCTCGACGGCAAGATTGCGCCGACGTGCGTCCTGCTGGCGGCGCAGGCCGAGGGCCGAAACGTCGTCACCGTCGAGTCGCTGGCGAGCGGGCACGCGGAGCGAGTACATCCCATTCAGCAAGCCTTCATTGACGCGGGCGCGGTGCAGTGCGGTTACTGCACCCCGGCGATGATCCTGGCAACGAAGGCGCTGCTCGAAAAAGAGAACAACCCCACCGAAGCGCAGGCCCGCGAAGCCCTGAGTGCGACGCTGTGCCGCTGCACCGGCTACAAGAAGCCGGTGGAGGCCGTTCTGCGCGCGGCGGCGCTGCTGCGCGGCGAGATCGTGCCGCCCGTGAAAGGCGGCGGCATTCCTTTCGAGGCCGTATTTGGCTTCCCTCGCGAGTTGCCACCTGAGACGCCCGAAACTCCGGCAAGCCACGGCGGAACCATCACCAAACACCTCATCGCCTTCCCCATCACCATCACGCAACCTCAACAGCAGACCGACGTGGTGGGCCATCCCGAGCCGAAGGTGGACGCGGTGAAGCTGGTTAAGGGCCGTCCCGTGTTCACCGACGACATCGAGCTGCCCGGCATGCTGCACGCGGCATTGCTCACCAGCCCGCACGCGCACGCCCGCATCCGGAACATAGATGTCAGTCAGGCTCGCGCCCTGCCCGGCGTTCACGCGGTGCTGACCTATCAGGATGTGCCGCGCGTGATTTATGCCTCGGGCGGCCAGTCTTATCCCAACCCGCCGCCGTGGGATCAGGTCTCACTCGACGCTAAAGTCCGGCACGTGGGCGACCGCGTGGCGGTGGTCGCGGCGGAGACCCCTGAGATCGCGCGCGAGGCGGTCAACCTGATCGAGGTCGATTACGAGGTCTTGCCCGCCGTCTTCAACACCGAGGACGCTCTGCGCGGCGACGTCGTGATCCACGAAGAGCCGGACGCGGTGAAGATCCACGACCCGAAACGCAACGTCGCCATCACCAATCATGCCGAGCACGGCGACATCGAAAAGGCGCTGGCCGAGTCGGATCACGTCTTCGAGCGCACCTATCACGTCCATCAGGTGCAGCAGGCTTCGATTGAGCCGCACGTGGTTGTGACGTATTGGGACGAAGACGACCGCCTGGTGATTCGCTCCAGCACGCAGGTTCCGTTCCACGTGCGGCGGATGATAGCTCCCCTGCTCGGCCTGCCGGTCAAGCGCATCCGCGTCATCAAGCCCCGCATCGGCGGCGGGTTCGGCGGCAAGCAGGAGATGCTCATCGAAGACCTGTGCGCGCATCTCACGCTGGCGACCGGGCGGCCCGTGCGCTTCGAGTATACGCGCGAGCAAGAGTTCACCAGCGCGCGTTCGCGCCACCCGCAGAAGATCGCGTATCGCGCGGGCGTGATGAATGACGGCGCACTCCACGCGCTCGACATGCACGTGCTGGAAGACACGGGCGCGTATGGCACGCACGCGCTCACGGTGGGCACGGTGAGTGGCTTGCGCGGGCTATCCACCTATCGCTGCCCCAACCTGCGCTTCGTGTTGGAGGCCGTGTACACCAACAAGCCTACGCCTGGCGCGTTCCGGGGCTACGGCGCGCCGCAAGCGCTATTCGCGCTCGAATGCCTGATGGAAGAGATCGCGCTGGAGCTGAACCTCGACCCGGTGGAGTTCCGGCTGAAGAACGCCGTCCGTGTCGGCGATGAAGTCGTCATCGCCAGAGCCTTGGGCGAAGGCAAGGAAGGCTTTGAGCAGATTATCCAGTCGTGCGCCCTGCCAGAGTGCGTGGAGCAAGGCAGCGCGGCCATCGGGTGGGATCGGCAGGCCGACCCCCGTTGGCGCTTTGACCCGGAGCGGCCACACATCCGGCGCGGGCTGGGCATGGCTGCCTGCATGCACGGCTCGGCCATCGCCGGGCTGGACATGGGCGCGGCCAGCATCAAGATGAACGACGACGGCAGTTTCAACCTGCTGGTCGGCGCGACCGACATCGGCACCGGCTCGGATACGGTGCTGGCGCAGATCGCCGCCGAGACGTTGGGCTGTCCGCTCTCGGACATCCTTCCCTATTCGTCGGACACCGACTTCACGCCGTTCGACACAGGCGCGTACGCCTCCAGCACCACGTACATCTCCGGCGGCGCGGTGATGCGCGCCGCCGCCAGAGTGCGCGAGCAGATTCTCGAGCGCGCGAAACTGATGCTGAACCTCGAGACCGTCGAGGGGATGTACCTGCGCGACCGCCGCGTGTTCGCACCCGATGGCCGCAGTGTGTCGCTGGCCGAGGTCGCCCTGCACAGCCTCCACACCTTCGACCAGCAGCAGATCATGGCGACGGCTTCCCACATGTCGTATCACTCGCCGCCGCCCTTCGGCGCGCAGTTCGCCGAAGTCGAAGTGGACACCGAGACCGGACAGGTGACGGTGAAGAAGCTGGTGATGGCCGTGGACTGCGGCACGGCCATCAACCCGCAGACCGCCGCCGGCCAGATTGAGGGCGGGATGGCCCAGGCCCTCGGCTACACGGTGAGCGAGGAGATGGTTTACGACGACGCAGGCCGCCTGCTCACCACGCGCTTCGGCGATTACCGCATCTTCCAGGCCGACGAGATGCCGGAACTCGAAGCGATCTTGGTCCCGACCTACGAGCCAAGCGGCCCGTTCGGGGCGAAGGCCGTGGCCGAGATTCCGATGGACGGCGTCGCACCCGCCATCGCCAACGCCGTGCATCACGCGGCCGGAGTCCGCATCCGCGATCTGCCGCTCACGCCGGAGAAAGTGTGGCGCGCGCTGCAACGCCGGTAACTAACCAGGCGTCATTGCGAGATAGCCATCACCTCAAGCGTGATGCATGAGGGCAGAAACTTGAGCGCGCGGATGGGCTATAATCGCAGGACGGATTCAGACAAGCTAAGACCACGCGCTCAGTGGTGTGTGAGAGCCCGTTTGCGA
>DATEUJ010000121.1:0-33565 GCA_035283185.1 Anaerolineae bacterium
GCTTTTTGAAACCCTCATCAAACTCATTATCTTGGAAGTTGGCCTGGAGTGTGAGCCTCGTACAATCAGCATCCCTATACCAGGTTATCCCGGCTATGAAATGTCGTACGAACTGGATCTAGTATTCTCCCGTAACAGAGCCATTATCGCTGCGGAAACCCAGTTCATACACCCATCGGAAGTTGTCGGCTCTGTGAAAACAACCAGCAAAGATAGGATCGACAAGGTATTCCTTGATAAGTATCTCCTGACCAAACTCCTCGGCAGGGATGTGCCTGTTGTCGCAATATTCCTGCACGATGTTCAACGTGCTCAGAGGGGCAGCAGCCTCTTCGGCATCCACTCGACATTCAAAAGCAATCACTTCTTAGGCTATAGCATTGCCCTGAACAGACTGGATGGAGTGTACTACGTCGATCCGAGACCAGAAATGGTTGCCAACGAGCGACTGCGCGAGCAGATACATGATTTTCAACAATTCTTGATCAGAGATTTGTGGATACTCTCAAGATAGGCGCAGACCCTCTCGACCTCTCCATCGTCATACCGGCCCGCAACGAGGCAGAATCGCTGCCCGGTCTGCACGCCGAGATCGGCGCGGCGCTGGCGCCGCTGCGCAAGTCGTATGAGATCATCGTCGTCGACGACGGCAGCACCGACGACACGTTCGCCACGCTCAGACGGCTCGCCGAGTGCGATCCGCACGTGGTCGCCGTGCGACTGCGGCGCAGCTTCGGGCAGACGGCGGCTGTCGCGGCGGGCTTCAATCTGGCGCGCGGCGACGTGGTCGTCACCATGGATGCCGACGGCCAGAACGATCCGGCCGATGTCCCCAAGCTCCTGGATAAGATCGACGAAGGCTATGATATCGTATCTGGCTGGCGGGTGAACCGCAAAGAGCCGTTCATCACGCGGCGCATTCCGTCGACGATTGCCAATCGCATCCTGACAGCGCGCACCGGCGTCCGCCTGCACGATTCGGGCTGCTCACTCAAGGCGTACCGCAGCGAGGTCGTCAGGCACATCCGGCTGTACGGCGAAATGCACCGCTTCATTCCGGCGCTCGCCTCGAGCATGGGAGTGACCGTCGGCGAGGTACCCGTCAACGACCGCGCGCGAAAACACGGCAAGAGCAAATACGGCCTCTCGCGCACCTTTCGCGTGATCCTCGATCTCTTCACGCTCAACTACCTGCTCGGCTTCCAGGGCAAGCCCATGCAACTGTTCGGCTGTGCCGGGTTGATCACCGGCGCGATCGGCATCGGTATCCTGGCCTACCTCACCTTTCTGAAAATTGCATACGGCGAGCAGTTGAGCAATCGACCCGTCTTGTGGCTGGGGGTGCTGCTGGTAATCGTCGGCGTGCAATTCCTGTTCTTCGGACTGATTGCGGAAATGCTGACCCGCACTTACCACGAATCGCAAGGCAAGTCGATCTACGTCATCCGCGAGATCGTCGGACGCGACGCCATCCACGAGCCTCCACATGAAAGAGTTGGCGAGCCGGCGAACCCGCCACACGACTCGCTGACTACCTGACTCATCCCCACGCGGCAATGCGACCTTCTATTGGGCGGGGACTCCGCCGCGATCTGCTCGTCCTGCTGTTTTTCACTGCGCTCACCTTGCTGCTGACCTGGCCGCTCGTCGCGCGTATCGGCCAGATGTATGCCGGCAACAACGAGGACCTGTGGGTGTTTCAATGGGACAACTGGTGGACGCGCGTCGCCCTGCAACAGGGTCTCGATCCGCTGTACACGCCGTACCAGTTCTACCCGGGCGGCGTCAGCCTGGCCGCTCACTCTCTCAGCTTCTACAACTCGCTGATCTGGATCCCGCTGGCGGCGCTGTTCGGCGACATCGCCGCCTACAACATCACGATTCTGCTGACGTTCATCCTGAGCGGCTACACGATGTTCAAGCTGGCCGAATACCTGCTGCCCGACGCGCGCCCGCCGCTGCCGGCGCTGCTGGCCGGCGTCGTGTTCGCCTTCGCGCCATATCACTTCTCCCAATCACTCGGACACGTGAGCCTGGCGAGTGTGCAGTGGTTTCCCCTGCTGGCGCTGTTCATCCTGAAAGCGGCGCGCGAGCGCGCGTGGCGTAACGTCGTCGCCATCGGCCTGCTCACGCTGCTGATCGCCGCCACGCGCCTGCAATTCCTGATCCTGGGCGGCGTCGTGTTCGCGCTGTTCGTCGGCGTCGACTGGCTGGCCTCGCGGCGCGAGTGGAGCCGGGGCGCGCTCGCGCGGCTGATTGCGGGCGCGGCGGCCGGGCTTATCCTGTGCTTGCCGCTGCTCGTGCCCGCCGCCCGGCTGTACATGCAAGCCGCCTCCCCCGACGAATTGATCGCCGACGAGGGAGAGTGGGGGCAGACCGATCTGCTGGCCTACGCCGTGCCGATGACCTATCATCCGATCTTCGGCGCGGCTGTCCAGCCGCTGTACCAGCGCTTTGTCAAGAACCAGGCCTGGATGCCGTTTCTGGGCTACACGGCGGTCGCGCTGGCGACCTGGGGGATCGCGCGCCTACGCCGACGCGCCTGGCCGTGGGTCGCAATCGGCGCGTTCCTGTTCGTCATGGCGCTCGGCCCCACGCTGCGCGTGAACGGCGTGGTGTACGGGGACATTCGCCTGCCGTACGCGCTCATCGGCGATCGGTTTCCGCTCAACACGCTGCGCTCGCCCGATCGCTACAACTTGTTGATGCCGCTGGCCCTCGCCGCGCTGGCGGGGGCGGGCGCGGATGGCGTCCTGCGGCGTTGGGCCAGCCGCCGCGGAACGATCCGGGTCGGCCTGCTCGGCACGCTGATCGTCTTCGAGTATCTCGGCCTGCCGTACCCAACGATCGAGCCGTTGTCCACCTCGCCGTACTTCGACGCGCTGGCCGCCGATCCCGAGCCTTACGCCATTCTCGACATCCCGCTGGAGCGGTCCGACACCAAGCGTTACCTCTATTACCAGACGCGGCACGGTAAACCCATCGTCGAAGGCCGCGTGGCGCGCGTGCCGGCGGAAGCCGACGCGTTGTTCGATGCGATCCCCTTGCTCGCCGGCTGGCGTTCCGCCATCGACCCGCCTTACCCGCCTGACCTGGACAACCAACTGGCGCAATTAGCCGCCCGCGACGTGCGCGCTGTCGTCGTCCACAAAACTCTGCTGGCGCCGGAGCAGTTCAACGCGCTGCGCGATTACTTCACCCGCATACCGGCCTACGAAGATGAGCAGATCGTGGTATACTCGACGCATCCATCGCGCGAGCCAGGCACTCCTGTCGGCAGCGGCATGGGGTTGTTCAACGGCTGGGCGACATTGTCGGAGTCCCCCTCCGCTGCGCTACGAGGGCAGGCGAGCGTTGCGCTCGAAGTGCACTTGCGCTGGGCAGCGACCGGGCCGCTTCGGGGCGATTTCGACTATCGCCTGTCGCTCGTCGGCGAAAGCGGCATCCACGTAGCCGAACACCTGTGCCTGCGCCACAGGTGCAGGCAGACGCAACACATCGATCCGCCAACGTCCACCTGGCAACCGGGCGCGCTGATGGCCGGCGACTATCAACTGAGCCTGCCCGCGCGTCTATCACCTGGCGTCTACCGGATCAGACTCGATCTATGCGACAGTGATCACGGCGTGGGCATGCTCGAACTGGCACATCGCATTCTCAGCCTGCCCGAAGGCCCCGGCCCGCGACAAATGGTCGTCACCGAGGAGCCACGCGTGCGATACGGCGATGCGATCGAATTGCGCGCCGCCGACGTGAGTGTGCGCGGCAACTGGCTCCTCTTGCGGTTGTACTGGCATGCGCTCGAAGCGCCCGGCGTGGACACGCTGTACTTCGTTCACGTGCTAGACGGCGACGGCAACCTGGTTGCGCAAAACGACGGCATCCACGTGAAGTACACACGCCCCAGCTCGATGTGGCAGGCGGACGAGGTCATCGCGGACCCGATCGAGATCCCATTGTGGAATCTTCCCACGGGAGAATACCGTATCGCCGTCGGCCTGACCGACACGGACGGCGTGCACCTGACCACGATAGACGCGAGCGGACGGCCACGGCCGGACGATCGCACCATCCTTGAAACCCGATTCACCATCAACCGACCAACCAACTAACTCACCATCCAACTGACCAACCCATCATGACCCGTCTACTCATCGTCGGCCTCGACGGGGCCACGCTCGATCTGATCAAACCCTGGGCAACCGAAGGCAAGCTGCCCGCGCTCGCCGCGCTGATGCAAGCCGGTGCGAGCGGCCCGCTCGAATCGACGCTACCGCCGGTTACCTCGCCTGCCTGGCCCACCTTCATGACGGGCAAGAACCCCGGCAAGCACGGCGTGTTCGACTTCCTCCGCCCCAGCGCCGGGGCGTTCGAGATGGTCAATGCCTCGCAGATCGACGGCAAGCTGCTGTGGGAGATCCTCAGCGACGCGGGCTGCTCGGTGGGTGTGCTCAACGTGCCGATCACCTACCCGCCGCGCAAAGTCAACGGCTACCTCGTGCCCGGCCTGCTCTCACCCGATCAGGGCGTCACCACCCAGCCACCCGACCTGCTCAAGCCATATCGCGCCGAACTCGGACGCTACCGCATCACGCCCGATGTGCAGTACAGCCCGGCCAGCGTCGACGCATTCGTCGCCGACATCCACGACCTGATCGACACGCAGTTGCGCTACGCGCTGCGGCTGATGCAGGATCGCCCGACCGACGTGCTGATGGTGCACTTCCTGGCCAGCGACAATGCCTCGCACGCGTTGTGGCGATATATGGATTCGACGCACCCGCTGCACGATCCGGCGCTCGCGCCGAAGTACGGCGACGCACTGCTCAAGGTCTATCAACATCTCGACGAGGCCATCCAATCTCTAATCTCCAATCTCCAATCTCCAACTTCCAAACCTCAAACTTCAAACTTCAAACTCCAAACTCCAACCCCCAACATCATCGTAATGAGTGACCACGGATTCGGCCCGCTGCACAAGACTGTCAACCTCAACGTGCTCTTCCTGCAGGCCGGATTGATGCATCTCAAGCCACACGCACTCACGCGCCTGCGCTACGCGATGTTCAAGCGCGGCCTCACGCCGAAGGGCGTGTATCGAATGTTGGAGCGTATGGGCCTGCAAAACGTCTCCGCGCGCGTCAGCCGGCAGACGCGCAACCAACTGGTCAGCAAATTCCTCTCGTTCGAGGACGTGGACTGGTCGCGGACGGTCGCCTACGCGATGGGGCACGTGGGACAGGTGTACCTCAACCTAAAGGGAAGGGAGCCAGAGGGCATCGTCGAGCCATCCGCGTATCACGCGGCGTGCCAGAAAGTCGTCGACGTCCTGAAGACGCTGCACGATCCGCAAAGCGGCCGCCCGCTGGTCGATCGCATCATTCTGCGCGAAGAGGCCGCGTGGGGGCCGTATCTCGATCGCTCGCCCGACCTGCACCTCGTGCTCGACGGCTACCGCGCTATCGCCTTCCCGCTCTTCGCCACCGAGGGCAAAGTCGTCACGCCGCAGATTCGCGGCGATTCCGGCTGCCATCGCCTGCACGGCATTTTCATCGGCAGTGGCCCGGCGTTCGCCGGCGCATCGATCGACGGCGCGCGCATCACCGATCTCGCGCCGACGATCCTGCACATCCTGGATGTGCCGGCGCCGTCGGACATGGATGGGCGCGTCCTGGTCGAGGCGCTCGCGCCTGACCTGCGCGCGCGCGCCGTCGTGACGGCGCAAGCCGCCGATTACACACCGCAGCAGGTCGACTTCAGCGCCGACGAGCAGGCCGAAGTGGAAGAACGCCTTCGCGCGCTCGGCTACCTGGGCTGATGATCGACGCGCCGTTTTCTGATCCTTCGACTTCGCTCAGGACAAGTCCTTCGACTTCGCTCAGGACAAGTCTCCAATCTCGGATCTCCCAACCCTTCGACTGCCCCTTCGCTCCGCTCAGGGCTTCGGCTAAGGGCAGGCTTCCGACCTGGCTCTGGGCGCTACTGATCTTTGCAGTCGCACTCGTCCCTCGCGCGCTGGCGGTCGGCGGCTACGTCACGCCCGATGAGCCGAATTGGGTGTATCGCACACTCAACTTCGGCGCGGCCCTTGCGCGCGGCGACTGGGCCGCCACCGCGCAGACGAGCCACCCGGGCGTGACGACGATGTGGCTAGGGTCGCTCGGCATCGCCGCGCAGCGCGCCGTCGATCCCGCCGGCACAGCCGACGCCATCTACTGGCTGTCCAAGATCGACCGTCTCTCGCCGGAGAACCTCGAAGCGCTCAGGCGCATCGGCGTCTTCCTCGATTGGGCGCGGTTGCCGGTCATCGTCGTCAACGCGCTGGGTGTCGTGGGCGTGTTCTTGCTGGCGGGCCGCCTCTTCAACCGTGCCAGCGCGCGGCTGGCCGCCTTTCTACTGGCGCTCGATCCGTTCACCGCCGGATTGCAAGGGTTGCTCCATGTCGACGGATTGATGACCACATTCTCAACCCTGTCGCTCCTGAGCCTGTTGCTCGCCACTCGCAGCCTGCAGCATGAAACCCATGAGTCGTCTTCGTCGCCACTCGTCGCGCGTCATTCCTTATTCGCCGTTCGCCGTTCGCCATTCTTCTGGTTCGGCGCATTCGGCGCGTTCGCCGGGCTGGCGCTCCTCAGCAAATCGCCTGCGATCTTCCTGATGCCGTTCGGCGCGTTGGCCCTCCTGGTTGCCCTCGTCGCCAGGCGGCTATCCACGCGCGACGCCATCATCGGCTGCACGTTTTTCTTCATCCTGCATTCGACATTGTTCATTGCCCTTTACCCCGCCACGTGGAGCGATGCCTCGTCGGCGCTCGGCCGGATGTTTGAAGGCGTGGTCTACCACACCGCCACGGCCACGCGCCCGACGTTTTTCGACGGCCAGGCCGAGCTCGATCACGGGATCGAGTTTTATCCGATCACCCTCAGTTACCGGCTGTCGCCCGTCGTCATGCTCGGCCTCTTCCTTGCCGCGATCCTTCTGTTCACCCGAAACCGACGCGACTCCCGCACTCTTATCTTCACGCTACTCCTTTTCGCCATTAGCTTCATCGTCTTTCTCACGCCCGCCGCCAAGAAGTTCGATCGCTACGTGCTGCCCGCCATCCCGCCGCTCATCATCGCCGCCGCCTGGGGCATCAGCCAACTCACCGACAAACCCACCAGCAGACTTTCCCGGCTCCTGTCCCCGGCAGCCATCTTCCTCCAGGCCATTTTGTTGTTGAGCGTTATCCCCTACCCACTCATGGCCTACAATGCGCTGCTGGGCGGCGCAACCGGCGCGCGCGATCGCATCGCCATTGGCTGGGGCGAGGGACTGGTCGCCGCCGCGCGCTGGGTCGCCGAGCGCCAGCCGGACGCAACTATCGCCATCGGCGGCCTGCCGAATCTCGCCCCATTGTACGCCGGACGCATCGCCACCTTAAACGACGCGGGCTTGGCTGCTGCCGACCACATCATCTTCACCGTCAGCGAAGTTCAACAGGCGCCCGATTTCTTCGCCTCGCTGGCGCAGCGCGGCACGCTCGTGCATACAATCCGCAGCGGCGGCATCGACACGACGTGGGTGTACCGCAACGATCGCCATGCCGAGCAGGCGGCCTGGATACGCCACCGCGCCGGGCCGCGCGACGCGATCCTGCTCGACGCGCCCACGCCGCTGGCTCACCTGCTCGATCCACTTCCGGCCCGTATCCTGCCGCCGAACGTCACGCCCGAAGGCATCTCGTCCACGATGGACACGCTGCACGAATACGAACATATCCTGTACATTTCGACTGCGGCGGCGACGCCCGTCGTGCGCCGCGACGTCCGCGCCTGGCTCGATGCGAACGCTCGGCCGGAGAGTGAGACACCGCTCCCCGGCGCGACGGCCCGCGTTTATGCGCCGAAGAACCAGACGAGCACGTCTCTCAGTCCCTTCGTCGCCCAGTTCGACGGATCGCTGGCGCTGCTCGGATTGGAAATGTTGACTGACACCGCCGCGTATCCCGAGAGCATCGTGGTGGCTGCGCGCTGGCTGACGCTGGCGCCGCCGGCGACGGATTACGCAGCCAGTTTCGAGGTGAGCGACGCCGGCGGCGACGGCTGGGTGAGGATCGGCGGCCCGCTGCGTAACGCCAGCGACTTTGCGCCGACCGAGTGGAAGCCCGGCGAGGTGATCGAGCAGGCTTTCTCCGCCCAGGTTCCGCCGTGGCTGGCGCCGGGATCCTATCGCCTGCGCTTCAGCGCGGACCGCGCCGACGGCAGTCGCGCCGGGCTGGTCGACGCGTCGGGCGCGTTCACCGGGGCGGCCCCCGTCCTCGCCAGCATCACGATCGAGCCAAGCCGGCAGTTCGCGAACCCGGCGGATATTCTCACCGATCAACGCATCGAGCACGCCTGGCCAGGCCGCGTCGAGCTGATCGGCGCCGCCATCCTCTCCTACGTGCCATCGACGGGCGATCTCTTCTTCGCCACAATGTATTGGCGCGCGCTGCGCGATGGGCTGGATCCGGGGATGGAACTGCGCTGGTCGTTGCGGCCTACCTTCACGACGGATGTGCCCCCGCTGGAATGGCAGACGCCGCTCGCGCCGCACACGCCCGCGCGCCTGCGCGCGGGCGATATAGTCGCCGCGCGCTACGCCGTCCGCCTGCCGCTCGGCCTGCCCGACGGGCGTTACCACCTGCGACTGTCGATCGACGGCGAGACCCTCGACGTCGCCACGAACATCGACATCAGCCACGTCGAGCGTGCGTTCGATTTGCCGCCTGGCGCGGCGGCAGTCGGCTCGCTCGGAACGTTCGACGTTTACCGGACGCGCCCGCTGCCTGCTCACCTGAAACCGGGCGAGTCGCTCCAGGTGAATCTGGGCATCCGCGCTCGGGCGGAAGTGCTCGTCGCCTACTCGGTTTCCGTGCGCCTGATCGCCCCGGGCGGGCAGACCGTAGCGCAATCCGATTCGTGGCCGCAGCAGGGTGCGTGGCCGACGACGAACTGGGTGCGTCATCAGGTCGTCGAGGACACACACACAATGACGCTGCCTTCGGACGCGCCGCCTGGCGTGTACCGCGTCGCCATCAGCATGTACGATTCGCTCGACGGATCGGCGTTGCCCGCGCGCGATGCCGATGGACGCGCCGCGCCCGATCGCCGCCTGACGCTCGGCACGCTTCAGGTGAGCGTACCGTAATCGAGGCGCGCCCCGCACGCTTCGCGCCATGCATCGAGTCGATTATCGACAGACACGCTCACACCTCATGGCCCGCCTTCTGAATTCAACGCCGGCCGTGCTCGTTTTGATCGCCGTCGGCCTCGTCCTCGCCGCGCCTCTCCTGCAGGGCGAGACACTGTGCACCGACGACGGCGCGCTCCACATCTACCGCACGGTCGCGCTCGATCGCGCTCTCCGCGACGGCCTGCTATACCCGCGCTGGTTTCCCGACCTGGCTTACGGATACGGTTTCCCCTTCTTCGTGTACCGAGAGCCGCTCGGTTACTACGCGCTCGAAGCGCTACATCTTTTGGGCCTCAGCGTGCCAACGGCATTCAATGTGACGATGGCCGGCGGTGTGGTTGTGGCCGGCATCGCGATGTATCTGCTGGGGCGCGACATCTTCGGACCGCGCGGGGGGCTGTTGGCCGGCGTCGTGTACATGACCGCGCCGTATGTGCTCATCGGCCCACTCGTACGCGGCAATTTACCTGAAGTCATCGCCTTCGCGCTGATGCCGCTCATCTTGTTCTTCTTCCGTCGCCTGATCGTCTATGGGCAGACGCGCTATTTCGTCGCATCGACCGCCAGTTACGCCGCGCTGTTCCTCACGCACAATATTTCGAGCCTGCTGTTCACGCCGGTCCTGTTGGTGTACATTGCAATGCTGGGGTGGGTACAAGCTGCAAATAGCAGATGGCTGATGGCTGATGGCAGAGGGCTGATGGCAGATGGCAGATCGCCGATAGCTGATAGTCCAGCCTCGACGCGTGATAGGTCGTCTATTATGAGCCATCTGCGATACGCCATACGCGATATGCGATATGCCATACGCGATACGCGATATGCCCTACTCGCCGTCGCTCTTACTTTGGGCCTGACAGCCTTCTTCTGGCTGCCCGCGCTCGCAGAGCAGGGCGAAGCCCAGCTTTACCTCACGCACTCGACGCGCGGCAACGACTACCATTTCAACTTCATCAGCGTGGACGAGTTGCTCGGCGGGCCTGGCTCGTTCGATCCGAATCTGCTCAACCCGCCGCTGCGCATCTCGTTCGGATGGGTGCAATTGGCGCTCGCCGCGCTCGGCCTGCTGGGCTATCGACGTGCACAGAACCGCGAGCAGCGTGTGACCATTATCGCAGCCGCCTTCGCCGGGATCACATTCACGCTCATGGCTCTGCCAATCACGCTGCCAGTGTGGGATAGGCTGCCGCTGATTCGATTCGTCCAGTTTCCGTGGCGCTTCGTCGGCCGCGCCATGCTTCCCGCTGCCCTTCTGGCCGCGGCATTTCTTTCACCGCCTCGCTCGATTAACCACAAAGACACGAAGGCACAAAGCCAACTCCGTGTCTTTGCGCCTTCGTGGCTAGTTGTGGCCGTGTTCGGAACGGCTGTCTTTGTCGCCCTGTTGTTTACTGCGCCGCTGTCCTACCCGCGCGTATGCCCGACGCCGCATACCCTGGACATCAACGACGTATTTGCCTACGAGCGCGTGAGCGGGCACATTGGCGTCGACCCATTAGGCGCGTACCTGCCGGTCACGGTGATCGAGCGCCCAAGCGGATCGCCCCTCGAAGCCATGTACAGCGCCGGCCGGGCCATTGAAAGATTCGATGCGTCAGCTCTGCCCGGCGGCGCGCGGGTGCTCGATGCACAGTATGGCCCCAATCGCGCCGATATTCTCGTTTCGACGCCGACAACCTTCACGGCAACGTATCTAGCCTTCGCCTTTTCGGGCTGGAACGCACAAATCGACGGTCGCCCCATCGAAATCCGGCCCTCCAATCCGAACGGCCTGATGACGTTCGACGTGCCCGCCGGAGAACACCGAATCCACGTCGAATTCGGGGATTCGCCGCAGCGGGCGTTGGCCGATGGCATATCGCTGATAGCGGTGGTCGCCATGATAGCAGCGGTGGTGATTCATTGGCGGTCTCGCCGATCGCTTATCGCTTATCGCTTATCGCTTATCGCCGGCGGCGCGCGTCACGTCTCACGCTTCACGTTCTCTATCTTGCTCGCACTTCTGGTGTACGTCGTCGTCAAGAGTCTATTGATCGATCCCGGCCTGACGCCACTGCGCGCCGCACGCTTGATCGGCGACACACTGAGCGACATCGCCAATTCGCCCGACGCGACTTTCGGCGACGAGCTGCGCCTGCTCGGATACACGGTCACGCCGTCCACAGTGCGCCCCGGCGATCGCCTGCGCGTCGATTTGTACTGGAAAGCTCTCAAGCCGCTAACGGCCAACTACCAGGCCGAGGTAGGCATCGCCGATGCAGAGGGCTGGTTGTGGAGTCCCAAGCATGCCGACCGGCCGCGCGATTACAACAGCTTCCCGTCGATGCCGGAATGGCCGCTCGACGGCTATGCCGTCGACAGCTTCGAAGTCGAGGTCCTGCCTGGCGCGCCGCCCGGCGAGTATGATCTCGTCGTGCAAGTCTTCGACCGGGAGACACTCGCGCCGCTACTGCCCGGCACGCTGTCGGCGCCCATCGGCAGGATTCGCGTCGATCGCGCAGCGCGATCTTTCGACGCCGACGAACTGCGCATCTACGGCGGCGAGCGTCACGAGCTTGACGACGACCTGACACTGCTCGGCTACAACATCGACCGCGTCGAAGGTGTGCCCGGCGAGAGCGTCCTGCTCACCTTCTTCTGGCAGGCCGACCAAAGACCGCAGATCGATCGCTCCTTCCGCATCGAGCTGGTCGATTCGTCCGGCAACGTCCTTTCCTCAAGTGTTCTGCCCGTCGGGAATGAGAGCTATCGAACATCGCGCTGGGAAGCGGGGGAACAGGTTGTCTCTTTAGCGCCCTTGCGCGTGCCCGCGGCTGCGCCCTCAGGCGAATACCACTGGCGCGCTGTGCTGCTCGACGATGTGGGGCGACCCGCCTACGGCGTCGATATGCAGCCAATACTCCGCGTGGCTGCGCCAGCTCGGACGTTCGACGTGCCGCCGATCGAGAATCGGATCGATGTGGGAGTCGGGGATTTTGCGACGCTGCTGGGCTTCCATGTGCCTAGCGACACATTCGCGCCGGGTGACACGATCGACTTGACGCTATTCTGGCAGCCGCGCGCCGAGACCTCGACTTCCTACAAAGTCTTCGTGCATGTCCTCGACGAGGCAGGCCGCATCGTCGCGCAGGCAGACGCAATGCCGCTCAATGGTGAACGTCCGACGACAGGTTGGCTCCCACACGAAGTCATCCCGGACAGGCACGCCATCCCGCTGCCGGACGATCTGCCCCGTGGCCTGTACCGAATTCAAGCCGGGTTGTATGATGTGGACGGCGGCGTCCGCCTGAAGACGAGCGAAGGCGCAGACTCAATCATTCTGACCGACATCGACGTGAAACAATAAGCTCGCCACAAGTGCGCATGGCGGGCTTGCGCCGGTCAGGCGAATCAAGTCAATATATTATGCTAACCCCTATCGGCTCTCCAATGGGACGTACTCGCGAATGTCACGACCCAGGTAGACCTGGCGCGGGCGCGCGATCTTTTGCTCCTGGTCTTCCAGCATTTCGACCCATTGCGCCAGCCAGCCGGCCGTGCGCGGGATAGCGAACAGCACCGGGAAGAACTCGGTGGGGAAGCCCATCGCCTGATAGATGATGCCCGAATAGAAATCGACGTTCGGGTATAGCTTGCGCGAGATGAAGTACTCATCCTTCAGGGCAATCTGCTCCAGCTCCAGTGCGATGTCGAGCAGCGGGTTGGAGCCGGTCACCTCGAAGACGGCGTCGGCCGTCTGCTTGATGATCTTGGCGCGTGGATCGTAGTTCTTGTACACGCGGTGGCCGAAGCCCATCAGTCGCCCCTCGCCCTGCTTCACTTTGTCGATGAAGGCGTGGACGCTCGACGTGCTGCCGATGTGGGTCAGCATGCGCAGCACCTGCTCGTTGGCCCCGCCGTGCAGCGGGCCGTACAGCGCCGCCGCCGCGCCGGCCATCGCCGAATACGGATCGACTCTGGACGAGCCGATGGCGCGCATCGCGTTTGTGCCGCAGTTCTGCTCGTGATCGGCATGCAGGATGAACAACACGTCCAGCGCGCGCTCGAGCACCGGTTTCGGCTGGTACTTCACCTGGGTCATCTTGTCCAGCATATTCAGAAAGTTGCCGGTGTAGCTCAGGTCGTTGTCGGGATAAACGTACGGCAGGCCCCTGCTGTGCCGGTAAGAGAACGCGGCGATCGTCGGCACCTTGGCGATCAGGCGGTGTATCTGCTTCATGCGAACGTCGGGATCGTCGACCCGGTACGCTTCGGGATAAAACGTGGACAGCGCCGCCACCGTGCTGATGAACATACCCATCGGGTGCGCGTCGTAGCGGAATGCCTCCATCAGCGTCTTGATGTTCTCGTGCAGGAAGGTGTGGTGCGTGATGTTGTACGTCCATGCCTCGATCTGCCTGGCGTTGGGCAGCTCACCGAATAGAATCAGATAGGCGCTTTCGAGGTAAGTGCTCTTCTCGGCCAACTGCTCTATCGGATAGCCCCGGTAGCGCAGTATGCCCTGGTCGCCATCGATGTAGGTGATGGCGCTTTTGGTCGACGCCGTGTTCATGAACGCCGGATCGTAGCTCATCAGGCCGAAGTCGTCAGACGAAGTCTTGATCTGACGCAGATCCGTGGCTCTGATCGCCCCATCCGTAATGGGGATCTCGTAGGACTGGCCGGTCCTGTTGTCGGTGACGGTCAAAGTGTCGTTGGACATGACAGATTCCTCTCCTCAAAAGATGTTATGTCTGGAGACGCGGTCGCCGAAAGCCCGGCTCGCAGTGTAGGAATTATACTGCAATCTGCTGTCGATTCGACTGTTCGTGTCGAGCGCGGGGCGGCCGAGCGCACATGGCCTGGCGGCCTGAGCCTGCCGCATGGGGCACACAGCACTCAGGAAGCGGCTCCGAGAACGCCTTGGCTATACGAGTCGCCAACTTGACTCTATGTCCTCCCTATGTTATTCTGTGCGCCAATCAGGCCAAGACATGACCTGGCGGCCCTGTAAGGAGGCGTACCATGACATCGGGTAGAAACCGACTTGGCGTGTTAGTAAGCGGGCTTGCGATCGCCGTGCTCCTCATCACCGGCTGCGAGCGCAGCGCGGCGCAGGATCCGCTGGCCGGCACGAGCACGGCTGCGGCCCAAATCGCTGAAACGCCAAGCCCGACTCCGGTCGGCGTCGTCGTAACACCTCAGTCGACCCCCACGGTGATTGCGGCAGTGACAAACACGCCCATACCGACGCCTGTTCCGCCAGCACCTACGTCAGCGCCACCCACGGCGGCCCCCGCGCTGGCGCCCAGCGGCACGTTCACTTATACCGTCAAACCCGGCGAATGGCTGTTCAGCATCGGCCGGCAGTTCAGGGTCAATCCCTTCTCGATCGCGGCGGCGAACAATATCGCCCCACCCTATACGATCCGGCCCGGCCAGATTTTGGTGATTCCGACGGCTGGAGGCGGCACACCCCCGCCGCCGCCGGCGTGCACCAGTGGCCAGACACACACCGTGCAGTTCGGCGAGAACCTGTACCGCATCTCGCTCAAGTACGGGACCACGGTGCAGGCCATCGCTACGGCGAATAACATTTCCAATCCTAACGTCATCTTCGCAGGCCAGGTGCTGTGTATCCCTTGAATCGGCGGCAAAATACCGCGCGGCTACCGCACCCGGTAGCCGCTTTTCTTTCGGAGGTTGCATGCAGCCAGAGACCGTGCTCGCCAGCCGCAGGATCTACGATGGCCGTGTCGTCAGCCTGCGCGTCGACGACGTCCGCACCTCGCGCAGTCTGCGGACGATGCGCGAGATCGTCGAGCATCACGGCGCCGTGGCCCTGGTCGCAGTCGACGACGAAGACCGGGTGCTTTTCGTAAAGCAATACCGGCATGCCGTCGGCCGAGTGACGACAGAGATTCCGGCCGGCACGCTCGAGCCGGGCGAAGATCCCCTGGCGTCGGCGGCGCGCGAGCTGGCCGAAGAAACCGGCTACTCGGCGGCGCAGTTCGAGCGCATCGGCGGCATCTATCCCAGTCCGGGATACTGCACGGAACATATCCACCTCTATTTGGCACGCGGCCTGACGCGCGGCGTCGCCCATCCGGAAGACGATGAGCACATTGTGGTCGAATCCGTAGCCTGGGCCGAGGCGATACGCCGGGTGAGGGCAGGCGAGATCGACGATGCGAAAAGCGTCTGCGCGCTGCTGCTAGCCGACGCAGCGCGCCGTAGAGAGCTGTAACCCGGTGTGCACGCAAAACATGTCAGGTGGCTCACCGCCCGCGTCCCCGCGGGCGGCCAACCGCGAGGACGCGGTTTGGCGAGCACTGTAACGACTGACAACATTTGCGTGCACACTAACCCGAGATGACCTTGTCGGAACATGATCGGCGTGGTATAATCTCGCGCCGCTGTCCGGAGCAGACGGCCTCCCTTGTGGGAATACGTATCATCAAAGGACTTGACGGCCATGAATGTGTTGGACACTCTCACCAAGAAGAAGATCGACCTGCCCCAATTGCGGCCGGGCGATACGGTGCGCGTCCACGCGCTGATCGTCGAAGGCAACCGCGAACGCGTGCAGGTTTTCCAGGGCACGGTGATCCGGCTGCGCCGGAGCGGCGCGCAGGCGAACTTCACGGTGCGCCGCATCGCCTCTCACGGCGTCGGCGTCGAGCGCACGTTCCCGCTGCATTCACCGCGCATCGAGAAGATTGAAGTGGTGCGCCGCGCCAAGGTGCGCCGCGCGCAGTTGTACTATCTGCGCGATTTGCGCGGCAAGGCCAGCCGTCTGAAGGAAGCCACCACGGCGAAGGAATCCGAGTCGTAATCACAAGGTCAGACCGAGGGGCGTAGGGCTTCACCTACGCCTTTTTTGATCGTTGGAGAAACCGATGACGAAACGCCCGGTGATTGGCATTACCGCCTTGGCCACACGCTACATCGATCCACCGCACTCCCCGATGTACGCGCTCAATCAACGATACGTCATGGCGGTCGAGGCGTCCGGCGGCGCGCCCCTGATGCTGCCGCCCGACCTCGACGAGACGTCGATGCAGGCGATCTTCGAGCGACTCGACGGATTAGTGCTGTCCGGAGGCGGCGACGTCGATCCTGCGTACTACGGCGAATCACGCCATGCCGCTCTCACCGAGGTGAACGCCGAGCGCGACCGGCTGGAGCTGTCGTTCGCGCGCCAGGCGGTGGAGGCAGACAAACCGGTCATGGGCATTTGTCGGGGCGTGCAGGTGCTGAACGTGGCGTTGGGCGGATCACTGGTGCAAGACATTCCAACCCAGCAGCCCGAATCCCTGCCTCATTCGTTTGACGGCGCCCGGGTGGCGCGCGATTACACGGCGCATCCGGTGCGCATCGAATCAGGCTCTCTCCTGCGCGAAGTGATGGGCGTGGAGCAGGCTGGCGTCAACTCGTGGCATCACCAGTCGCTGAAGCGCGTAGCCGCCAGCTTGATGGTCGTCGCTCAGTCACCCGACGGCATCATAGAAGCCGTTGAGATGCCCGGCCGCCGGTTCGTCATCGGCGTGCAGTGGCATCCTGAATGGCTCTACGATCGCCAGCCGGAGATGAAACGCCTCTTCGAAGCGCTCGTGCAGGCGGCGAAGTGAGAAACCTCCCGCAGGTTGTGAACCTGCGGGAGGTTTGCGTTATTTGTTTGATTTGGAGGGTCATTCATGATATGATTTGCCCGTGGCACGAATCTGCCGCCCAGTGAAGGGGAAAAACGATGGCCGACACTAAAGCGACTGCGACTCTCCTCAGGACAGTCCCGTTCCTCGGGGGTCTGTCCGGCGCAGACTACGCGGCCCTGGCGCGACGGTCACGAGAGCGAGCCTTCAAAGCAGGCAAGACGATCTTCCGCGAAGGCTCGCAGGGCACGACGCTATGGATCATTAAAGACGGCGAAGTCGATATCGTCAAGGGGCGGGGCAGGGACGAGGTGACGCTCGTCACGCGGCGCGCCGGCGAGTTTTTCGGTGAGATGGGCATCATCGAAGGGGCGAAGCGCTCGGCGACGACGCGCGCCCGCAGCGACGTGACGCTCATCGAGGTGCCCGGCGACACGGTGATGAAGACGCTGCTGAAGCATCCCCCTGTGCTGCTGGAGACCACGCGTCAGCTCAGCAGCAACCTGCGCCAGGCCGACACTACGATGATCCAGGGTCTGAAGAAGAAGAACGCCGAATTGCGGCGCGCCTACAAGGCCCTGCAGGAGGCCCAGGACGAGATCGTCGAAAAGAAGCGACTGGAGCGCGAGCTGGAGCTGGCTCGCGAGCTGCAGGACAGCCTCCTGCCGCGCGAGCTGCCGCATCTGCCGGGTCTTCAGTTCGCCGGGCGCAGCCGACCGGCGGAGGCCGTGGGCGGCGACTTCTACGACGTCATCCCTATCCGCTCGAATCTCTTCGGTCTGCTCATCGCCAGCGTCGCCGGGCAGGGGCTGTTTGCGGCGATCTTCATGGCGCTCACGCGCGCGCTAATCGTATCCGAGGGCCAGCGCCAGGAGCATCCCCACGTCGTCGCATCAAATGTGCATCGCCTGCTCTTGCAGCTCGCCAAGCCGACGATGCCGGTCAGCATGTTCTACGGCCTGATCGACGTGCGCGAGGGAGCCGTAACGTACGTCAACGCCGGCCACGCTGCGCCGTTGGTGCGCAACGCCGACGGCTCCGTCGCCGCGTTGGCGGGCGCGGGCACGCAGCTCGCCGCATCGCTGCGCGTGCAAGTGGACGAGCGCGCGACGACGGTGCAGGCCGGCCAGACCCTGGTGCTGCACACCGAAGGGCTCACCCGAACCGAGAACCCAGCCGGCGAATCCTTCGGTGCGGCTCGGCTGAAGGCGGTGTTGGGCGACCAGATGACGTCAGCGGAGGATCTCGTCGATCGCCTGTTCGCAGCCGTGGACGCGCACCGCGCCGAGGCAGCCCAGCGGCGCGACCAAGCTCTCCTCGTCGTGCACGCGAGCGGCTGACCGGCGTGTGGCGCGCCGAGTTGATTTCGGTAGACGCCAGGATTGATGCTATACTAAGCCTGGTCGATATGCCCCGCAGGCGTGGGGCGCTACGAGTGACGCTGCTCGTCGACGTGATGGATGGAGTGCGCTGCCGGTCGATTGGGGATGACAGGCAGGCAGCGTCGCCTGCCTGAGCGCTAATCCGAAAGGAGGCTGCCGTGCGTAGAATCAGTCTAATCGTGGTGTTGGTGCTGGTCGCGTCAATCATCCTGCCGGCGACGGCGTCGGCGGCTCCGGCGCGGTGGGGCTGCTCCTGGCCTTATCATTACGTCTGGCCGGGAGAGACCCTGTTCTCGATCGGGCGCCTGTACGGCGTAAGCGCGTGGTCGATCTGGGGCGCTAACCCGTGGGTGGCCGATCCGAACTACATCCAGGCCGGTTGGTGTCTGTATATCCCTACCCGTGGAATACCACCCTACCCGGGGCCATGTCCGTATGGCACGTCGCCCTATACTGTGGGGCCGGGAGAATGGCTATACAGCATCGGACGGAAGTTCGGCGTCAGTTCCTGGTCGATCTTTTACTCAACCCCGTGGCTGACGAATCCGAACTACGTTCAGGCCGGCTGGACGGTGTGTATCCCGTGAAGCGACCATAGCTGGAGTCGCCTTTTCGCGCCACACGCTGGGAATGGCTCGCGGGTGACCATGGGCTCATTGTAATCGATCCCATCTCCTGATAAGATCGTCACCGCCTTGACGATTCGGAGAGGGTCGATTTGAGATACACACATCTGCAGCGCATCGGGCTGGTCATGCTGTCCGTTGCGTTATTTGTGTTTTCGTTCGGCATGACCGGCGCGGCTGTGCCACCTCATATCGGCTATGGGTTCAATATAGCCTACCCCGATTCGCCGCGCGTTGCCGCGATCGGCTTCGACTGGATCAAGACCTTCGGCGACGCGCCATGCCCAAATCGACTTCCGGTCAAGGTACTCGTGCGAATCGACGTCGATGGTCATACCGACCTCAACGCGTGGCGTAACTCGGTACGCGCGCTCGCGCAATCGCGCCTCGGCTGCATCGAAGCGTTCGAGATCGGCAACGAGCCTAACCTCGACGCGAGCTACGGCTGGGCCGTCGCACCGAACGCCGTCGATTACACTGCGGCTCTGTGTGCCGCGTACGAAGAAATCAAGGACGTGTCGAGCAGCACCAAAGTGATCTCGGCGGGGCTGGCCCCGACCGGCCGCGTCGTCGGGACCTGGAACGGCCACCCCGGCCACAACGGCTACTATCAAGACGAGCGTGAGTTCCTGAAAGAAATGCTCGCCGCTGATGCGGGCAACTGTCTCGACGCAGTCGGCTACCATCCCTACGGCTTCAGCGCCGATTATGACGTAGAGCCTGATGTGGACTCTCCCGATCCGGCGCGCAAATGCGTCAATGGGTTCTGCTTCCGCGGCGTAGAGAAGTTGTACGAAATCATGCAGGCGCATGGTCTGGGCAGCACGCAAGTGTGGGCTACCGAATGGGGCTGGATCACCGATCCACCCGCGCACTGTAAGAACCTGCCGGAGTGGCAGGGGCGACTGTGGCAGATCGTATCGGAGCAGAAGCAGGCTGACAATCTGCGCGGCGCGTTCGAGCACGCGGACGCCCACTGGCCCTGGATGGGCGGCATGTTCGTCTTCAATCTCGATTTCAACCTGGCCGACTGGTACGACGAGTGCGAGCAAATGCGGTATTACGCCGTCGCGAACCGGCCCGCAGAAACTGTGCTCACCGACATGCCCAAACGCCCCGTCCTGTCGACCGCCAGGCTCGACGTGCAGGTCGAGTCGATCGGCGCCCTGATCGCCGCCGCCGACCAGCCGCTGACGCGAACGGTGACGGTTGCGATCGGCAACTCTGGATCGGTGGCGATGACGTGGGCGGCGCAGAGTGACACCGGCGCAGCACTGATCCCGGCTCTCACACCGATCAGCGGCACGCTCGCGCCAGACGAGTCCCAGACGATAAGCGTCATGTGGACGAGCGGCATGAGACCCGTCGGGGTGTACACCGGCACGATTGTGCTGAGTGCCGTGCCCGCCGATACGATCAATGCGCCCGCAGCCATTCCGATCACGCTGGTCGTCGCCGAACAGGTGTACGAGAACACTCTTCCGCTGATCACCAAGTAGACGCGATCCGAGGATCGCTCCTCACATAGATTTTCTGCAGGGAATGAAGCAGCAAAACAATGGACGAGCCTATTCGCATCAGAGTTGTCGGTGCATTGATCGCCGTGCTCCTCATTCTCAGCCTGACCGCTTCCGGGCTGGGTCGGGACGTGGCGGCATCGACGGCGGGCATCACGAAGTTGACACCAGGCGCGTGGGTCATCCTGCGCGCCGACCCTCACGACAATCCCTACCGCGTTGCCCCACCGGCCGAAACACGGGCGGGCATTCAGTCGGCGCAGACCGCCACCATCATCGTGAACTACATCGGCTCGTGGAGCCCGGCGGCCCAGAACGCATTTCAGTACGCAGTAGACATTTGGGAGACGCAAATCAACTCATCGGTGACAATCGAAGTCGACGCCAATTGGGCCGCGTTAGGTCCGGGTATTCTCGGTGCGGCTGGACCGAAGAGCTTTTTTCGAGACTTCCCAGGCGCCCCGGTGACCAACACCTGGTATCCAGTTGCGCTGGCCAACAGTCTGCGCGGCTCCGACCTTGATCCAAGTGACGTCGACATCGATGCCGAATTCAACAGCAGTTTTTCCAGCTGGTACTTCGGCACTGACGGCAACACGCCCCCCGGTCAGTATGACTTGGTCACCGTCGTGCTGCACGAACTCGGCCATGGTCTGGGATTCGTCGGCTCGATGCGGGTCGGCGGTTCCTGCGGCAGCGGTATGGGTTGTTGGGGACTTGGAACGGGCTACCCATTTACCTACGATCGATTCGCCGAGAATGGATCGGGCCAGAACCTCCTCAACACAGGCCTATTCCCCAACCCCTCTGCCGCGCTGGCGGCTCAGCTCACCAGCGACAATATCTACTTTGACGGTCCCGCCACTCGGGCAGCCAATAACAACCTGAGAGCCAGGCTATACGCCCCCAGTACCTGGAACCAAGGCTCCAGCTATTCTCACGTCGACGAGATCTACAACAACACACAGAACGCGCTGATGACGTACTCGGTCGGCACGGCCGAGTCGATCCACAATCCCGGGCCGATTATGCTCGGCATGTTCGAGGATATGGGCTGGACGACGGGTACACCGCCCCCCTCACCGACGCCGACCAACACCTCCACCGCCACGGCAACACGCACGCCCACGCCAACCCGTACGCCTACCAACACGCCAACTCGCACATCGACGCCGACCCGCACATCCACGGCCACAGCGACCCGCACGCCGACCAACACGTCCACCGCCTCAGCGACAAGCACGCCCACTCCGACCCGCACGCCTACCAACACGCCAACTCGCACATCCACGGCCACAGCGACCCGCACGCCTACCAACACACCGACCTGGACGCCATCACCGACCGCGACGGCGACGAATACGCCGACCCGTACGCCCACTGCCACGCCGACTGCGACGCCGTCCATTCCAAGTCTCACGCCGCGCGCGTATCTTCCCGCCGTCATGAACAACTACTCGCCTGGATTGCCGCCTACACTCACCCCGACACCCACTCCGACCCGCACGCCTACTCACATTCCGACTGCGACGTCTTCCAACTGGGTCACTATCATCAGCGAGAACTTCGAGGGTTCATTCCCCGGCCAGTGGAATGTTTTCGATAACGACGGCGCGACCAATGGAGAGTACTACTGGGCGAAGCGAAACTGCCGGGCGGACACGGGCAGCTATAGCGGTTGGGCAGTGGGAGGCGGAACGAACGGCGCGGCGCTCGCCTGCGGCAGCAGCTACCCGAGCAACTCCGACTCGTGGATGGAGTACGGGCCGTTCAGTCTGGTCGGCGCATCGGCGGCCGAGTTTAACTTCAGGCTCTGGATGAACAGCGAATCGGGCTTCGACCTCGTCTGCCGGACCGCTTCCGTGAACAACCTGAACTTCTACGGCACGTGCACATCGGGCAACACTGCAGGTTGGATAGATCGAACGCTCAACCTGAACAGCGTCCCCACGCTGGGGAACCTGCTCGGCCAGCCGAACGTCTGGATCGCCCTTATCTTCGAGAGCGATAGTAGCGTCACCCTGTCCGAAGGTGGCTATGTGGACAACATTGTGCTTCGCAAGTGCATCAGTGGGACTTGCACCGGTCTGAATGGGTCCACACCCGCATCGGAGCCTGACCGCCTGATGGAGTTTCAGGCGGTCAGAACCCGACCCAGGTAAGTGTTCCCCGCACCGGTACTGAACAAATCTCGCAAACGCGCCATCGGCAAGGCCCCGATCGATCCGATCGGGGCGTTTTGCTTTCCGCCATACGCCGACTTATAATCGGCGCATCACCGCCAGGGGGAATCCATGTCATCCTCACCCATCGACATCGTCGAAGCCGTCACGCCGCAGCAGCGCGACGAATTCATCTTCTTCCAATGGGTGCCCTACAAAGGCAATCCCTATTGGGTGCCGCCGCTGATCAGCGAGCGGCGAGTCTTTCTCGAAAAGAGCAAGCATCCTTTCCACCAGCACAGCGACGTGGCGCTGTTCCTGGCGAAGCGCGACGGGCAGACCGTCGGCACCATCGCCGCGATCGTCAACAATCGCCACAACGAGACGCACGGCGAGAACATTGGCTTCTTCGGGTTGTTCGAGTGCGTCGAGAATTACGCCGTCGCCGAACGGCTGCTCGCGAAGGCATGCGACTGGGTGAAGGCGCGCGGCAAGAGCGCCATCCGCGGCCCGGCCAGCTACTCGGTCAACGAAGAGTTCGGCCTGCTCGTAGACAGCTTCGACAAGCCGCCGTGCATTTTGATGCCCTACAACCCGCCCTACTACAAAGACTTCGTCGAGCGTTTCGGTTTCGTCAAGGCCATGGACCTGCTCCAGTTATTCATCGACGTGGGCAAGTTGGGAGACGCCGAGACGGCGATGGACCCGCGCCTGGTGCGGCTGACGAAGAAGATTCAGCAGCGCAAGAAGATCACCATGCGCCCGGCAGATCTCAAGCGTTTCAACGAGGAAATACAGATTATGAAGTCACTGTATGCGCAGGCGTGGGAGAAGAACTGGGGAAACGTGCCCATGACAGAAGCCGAGATCGACTACCTGAGTCACAACCTTAGACAGTTCGTTGACCCCGACCTGATTTTGATCGCTGAAGCGGATGGTGTGCCGGTCGGTCTGGCGCTGTGCCTGCCGGACATGAATACCCCACTGCGCAGGGCCGATCCCCGGCCCGGCGTGCCGGAGTGGTGGACGCTGTTCAAGCTCTTCTATCACTGGAAAGTGCGCAAGGAGATCGACACCATGCGAGTGGTGTTACTCGGCGTGCTGGAAGACTATCGAAAGCAGGGGATCGAAGCGATGCTTTACATGGAGGTCGCGCGCCGGGCGCTGCCCAAGGGGATTCATAAAGCGGAAGGCGGCTGGATCTTGGAAATAAATGATCTCATGCTGAACGGCGCTCAGTCCATAGGCTGCGAAGTTTTCAAGAGGTACCGCGTTTACGAGATGCCTCTCTCCCCATCTCCTTAACCTGTGCGAGGCATCTCTCGCAGATCCCCGTAGCGGAGCGGAGGGGACAGATGCCGAGGTCGTGGCGAGAGCTATTGCCCTCCGCTCGCCGGCCACTGTGGCGGGGGCGGCTCGCGGGCCGACAAACTTGCCGCCACGGGCTGCTGCCGCCACGGATCGCGAATCAACAAAGCCACCAGGAGCGCGCCGAGCCACAGCACGACCGTGTTGAGATAGAAAGGCGCGCTCGGCGAAACATTGTCATAGAGCTGCGTGCCGACCAGCGGCCCCACGACCTGCCCCAGGCTCAAGGCCAGCGTGTAAATGCCGAAGGCCGTGCCGCGCTTGTCTCTGCCGCTCATGTCGGCGACGAGCGCCTGCTCGGCCGGCGTGGCCGCCGAGAAAGCCGCCGCTTCGCTGGCCCATAGCCCAACCAGGGGCACCATCGTCCATGTACCCAGCAGCGGCACGAGACCGGGCAGGCTGGGCAGGATCGCGCTCGACGTGCCGCTGGTCACCAACCCGACGGCGATCGGCAGCTTGCGGCCTACTCGATCGGCCACCTTGCCCAGGCGCGACTGCAGGAAACCGAAGATCAGCGCCGACGGCAAATACGCCAGTGCGATGATCATCAGATTCGTCGTGAAATGGTCTTGCACGTAGATCAGCAGAATAGGCTCCAGGCCGCGCAGCGCCGTGGAGGTCAGGAACACGATCACGGCCAGGACGATCAGTTGCATGGAAATCACCGAGCCGTTGCCTTTGACCTGCGTCGCCCGCCGCACGTACGTTTCAGGCAGGTAGCGGAAGGCAATGGTGAAGGCTATCACGGCGAGAGCCGCATACAGGACGAATACCGCTGTCCAGCCCACGGCGTCGATCTGGAACGCAAAACTGAAGGGGTTGAATGAGAACCGCGCGAAGAAGGGCACGGCGACGAGCACGCCGTACAGCCCGCCGCGGGCCAGCATCTCCTCGACCGCGCCGAACATGTTGCCGCGCCCGCCGCGCGCCGCCAGGTCGGCAGTCATGGCGTAGGCCGATAGCCAAATCATGCCCGCGGCGATGCCCTGCAACACGCGTCCCCAGAACAGCCAGTCGAACGAGCTGCCTATGGCGAAGAACGCGCTGGCCATCACCTGCACGGCCAGGCCGGCGAGGAAGAAATTGCGGCGCCCGTACCGATCCATCGCCCAGCCCGCGACCGGCCGCATGATCAACGTCATCAAAGCGTAGACGCTGAACAGCTCTCCCACCCGCACGGCGTTGAGTTTGAGCACTTGCGGTCCGAATATCGGAATCGCAAACGTCAGCACGCCGATCGGAAACGACGATAGGAACAGGGCGCGGCGCATGACGTTGAGCGAGCGTGTGGTATCGATCGCTTCGGGTTGGAGCATCCACTTCTCCCGCACGGCAGGGGCGTCATCCATCAACATCACACGGGGAGGTAAAACCTCCCCGTGCCAGCGTCATTATAACACACCAACTCCCCGGCGCAACGTGACCTGAGAGGCATTTTTACGGGTTCGCTGCCGCCGTACGCCGCCTTGAGCTTGATGCCGTTGTCGCGCGACGCAGCGACCTCATAACACGAGCACGAACAGCAGATCGTTGACGTTCGTGCCGGTCGGGCCGGTGACGATCAGCCCTCCGCAAGCCTCATCTCCGGTCGCGGACAGCGCGTTGAAAAATCCGTGTGAATCGTTCTCCGCCAGGCGCCTGCCCGCGTCGATTCCAGCCCGTCGCGCGCAGGCCATTGTACCACCGTTGACGATCGCGCCGGCGGCGCCGGTTGGACCGTCGCCTCCGTCGGTCGCCAACGCGCCGACCCACACATCGTCCAGCCCGTCGACGCCGATGGCTGCCGACAGCGCCAGTTCCTGGTTGCGCCCGCCCACGCCGCCGCCGCGCACGGTGACGGTTGTCTCGCCGCCGGCGATGAGAGCAGCAGGCCGCGCAATTGGGCGATCGCTCGTGACGATCTCTCGCGCAATCGCAGCAGCGAATCTGCCCACTTCACGCGCCTCGCCCTCAAGGAATGTGGACAATAGCATGGTGTTGAGTCCGCGCGATCGGAGAAACTGCTGCGCAGCCTCGGCCGCCGCGCGATTGCTGCCGACGAGCACGTTGCGCACGCGCTCGAATGCCGGGTCGCCCGGCTTGGGCGTATCGGGCACATCGCCGCGCAGACCGGCCTGCAGATGGGCGCGCACCGAAGCGGGGATAACGCCTGCCGATCGATATTGCTCGACCACGCGCCACGCACCCTGAAACGTAGACGGATCCGGCGCAGTCGGGCCGGAGGCGACGACCGAGAGATCGTCGCCGACGACGTCGCTGAGCAGGAGCGCAATGGTGTGCGCGCCCCGGCTCATCCTGGCCAGTCCCCCACCCTTGAATCGATCGAGATGCTTGCGCACCGCGTTCAATTCGTGTATCGTCGCGCCGGAGCGCAAGAGCGTGTCAGTCGTCGCCTGCAGGTCGGCCAGCGGCACGCCTTCGGCCGGCAGCGTGACCAGCGCCGAGCCGCCGCCCGATATGGCGCACAGCAACACGTCGCGGCTCGTCGCAGCGCGCAGCATCGTTTCGATCATGCGTGCACCGGCGATCGAGCGCTCATCTGGCACCGGATGCCCGCCTTCCACCACCTGCACCGCCAGCGGCGGCTCAAAGCCCGCCGCGTGGCCGTGCTTGGTGACGACGACGCCTGCCGCCAGATCGTCGCCGAGCAGATCGATCAGCGCATCGGCCATCGGCGCGGCGGCTTTTCCGATCGAGACGAGGAAGACCCGATCGGCGGCGCGCAGATCGATGGCGCGATCGGCGATCATCAGCACGTGCCCCACACGCTGCGCACGCCGGAAGATCGCTTCTCGCGGATCGACGGCGCTCAGCGCCACGCGAATCACTTCGTCGATGAATTGCCGCCGGGCTGCCGGGCTGCGGCGCAGAGGGACGGGATCGACCGAAAGCGTCATTGTGCTTTAGAGTTACACCTTCGCCTCATCCACGAACAGCGGCAGGTGCCCCAGCGCGATGATGTCCTTCCACTTCGCGCGCTCGCCTTCGGTGAACACCGCCATCGTCGCGATGATCTGCCCGCCGGCCTTTTCGAGGATCAGGCGCATACCCTGCAGCGTGCTGCCGGTGCTGATCACGTCGTCGACCAGCACGATCTTCCTGCCGTCGATGAGCGCCCGATCCTTCTCGTCGAGGTAGAGCGTCTGCGGCTGGCCGGTGGTGATGCTGAGCGTCTCGGCGCTGACGGCGACGCCCATGTACGGCTTGTACGACTTGCGCAGCACGACGTAGGGCAGCCCGCTCTCGACCGACAGCGCGTATGCCAGCGGGATACTCTTGGCCTCGGCGGTCACGAGCGTCTGGGCGTCCTTGGGAAGCCGCCTGGCGAGCGCCTTCGCCGAGGCCTGCACGATCTCCGTATCGCCCAGCATGTTGAAAATGGCGATGCGCACGCCGGGCGCGACCTCGAAGAGGGGTAGGTCGCGCGCCAGCCCGGCGATCTTCACGGTATGAACCTGTCGCTTGCTCATGCGTGCCTCCGTGCGTGCGACGTGGTAGAATAGTAGATGCTTACCACCAAGTCACCAAGACACTATGATTTCTATGAGATTTCGCGCCTCTGTGGTGATTTTGCCCCGACGGGATGAGAGGTATGACAATGGAGGAAAATGCTCTCAACGAACTCCTGGCGTTTTTCAAGACGCTGATCGATCCCGATCGGCTCGCGATCGCCGGTCGGCTGGCTAGATCGAGCGCGACGGTCGAAACGCTGGCGACAGAGCTGAGCATGCCGCGCGTCGACGTGCGACGCCACCTCGATCACCTGATCGAAGCCGGACTCGTGGCCGCCAGCGGCGGCGTCTACACACTCGACCGCCACGCGCTGCACGCGCAGGCGAAGCGCGTCCTGTCCTCCGGCGCGCCGGCTGCTCCTCCCGCCACCTCGCTCGAAAAAGTGCTGTCCGACTATCTGCGCCCGGATGGATCGCTCAAGGAGACTCCGAGCCAACTGAAGAAGAAGATGATCGTCTACGAGCACATCGCCTCGCATTTCGAGATCGGGCGGCACTACACAGAGAAGGAAGTCAACGAGCTGCTCGGGCGCTTCCATCCCGACGTCGTCTCCATCCGGCGCGACCTGTTCGACCTCGGTCTCATCAACCGGCGCCAGGATGGCAGCGACTACTGGCGATCTGAATCGAACACATTCTAGCACAGCGCGACTGAAGCGGGAAGTGCGGCGGATCAAAGAAACGGATAAACGGATGGAACAGAACTCATCCGTTTATCCGTTGTGCGAAGCAATCCGCTGCCTTCAGAATCGGCGGCGGCCTACGTCACAATCGTAACGCCCAACATATCCAGCACGAACTGGATAGGATTGATGATCGTCGTCGTCGGCGAGCCGGCGAACAGCAGCCCGACGACGCGCTTGCTCATATCCAGCACCGCCGACCCGGAATCGCCGCCCTGACTGATCGCGCCAGCCATCAGTTGGCTGGTGAACGTGGCGAACGGCCCACCGTAGTTCACGGTGACGGTCACATCGATCTGCAGGATCGTGCCGTTCGTGAGCCCGGTGGTGCGGCCGGATTTCTGCACTGCCATACCCAGCGTCGCCGTGCCGGCGCCGACCGGCACGCCGATGTTGAGAATGTTAGGGTTCACCAGATCAGGCGTGGTCGGGCGCGCCAGCGCGCAGTCGACCTTGTTGTTGCCCGGCTCGTTCTGCATCGGCGCCCTGGGCTTGAGGCCGATCGCCGATAGCAACTGCGTCAAGCAGCCACCCGGGGGCGGCGGCGTGCCGTCGAACGCGATCGGGATGAACTCGGCCAACGTCCCGATCTGATCCACCGACGTCCCGCCGTCGGCAGGCCCTGGCTGCAAGATCGCATCGCCGATTTGCGCGTTGTTGCTGTTGGCCAGCACGTGATTGTTGCTCAGGATGTGGACCTCGCCGTTCTTGAGCACCAGGCAGCCCAACGTCCCGGCCGTGATCGCGAAATGACCGATGCTCACGCCGGGGCGCGCCGGCCGCATCTTTTCCTTGGGGTCTTGAAACGCGACGATCTCTCCGGTTTCGATCACGTCGGTTTTCACGCTGCCGATTGTCTTGGGCACGATGTCCGACTCGGCGAGCTGCGCCAGCGGCAGCTTCTTCCTGACCGACACGACCACCGCCAGGTCGCCGGTCTGCGCGTCGCCGGATATCTTGTACCCGACGCCCGTGGCGACGACGTTCGCCATCTTCATCAGCGTTACGACGTTCTCGCGCTTCACCTGCCGCGCTGCAGCCAGCGCCTCGCTTCGCATCGCATCCATGTGATTCCTCCCCGTGAGAGATGGGGGCGGCCTAAAGGCCGCCCAAAGCTGTGATCTCGCCGGTTTCAACGACGTCCACCGGCACACCTCCGATCGACGGCGGGATCAGGTCGCCGGGCTTCATCTGCGGCGCGGCCAGCTTGACCTTCACCGAAACGACGATGCACACCTCGTCGGTGCGAACCCCGCCACGCGTGCGAAATCCGACTCCGACCCCGACGACGTTAGGCTTGCGCATCAGCTCTTTCTCGTGGCGGCGTTTCACCTCCATCGCGCGTTGAATGGCATCCTGCGACATCACATGCTCCTTCCATCAGGTGAAAGACGAATGACGATCTGTGCACATTCGTCCTTCGTCATAGGTCATTCATCATTTCGTCGGGACAATGCACTCCGGCGAATCGTTCGCCGGGTTGTTCACCGCCCGCGACACGGCGTAGGCCGACATCTGCGAGGCCGGGTACGGCTTGAGCAGCTTGCTCATCTCTTCCGGCTCGCGCGGCTCAGGATCGAGCCAGCGCACGTAGGCCTCGGGCTTCAAGATCACCGGCATCCGGTCGTGGATCTTCGCCATCAGCGCATTCGGCTCCGTGGTGATAATCGTGCACGTCAGGATCGACTTGTCTTCCGGCGATCGCCACGCTTCCCACAGCCCGGCAAAGGCGAATGGCTCGCCCGACTTCAGGCGAATGTACATCGGCGTCTTCGTCTTGCCGTTCGGCTCCTTGCGCCACTCGTAGAAGCCATCGGCCAGGATCAGGCAGCGCCGCCGCTTGAAAGCCAGGCGGAACGAAGGCTTGTCAGCCAGCGTCTCCGCGCGCGCGTTGATCAGGCGATTGCCGATGGCGGGGTCCTTGGACCACGCAGGAATCAGGCCCCAGCGGAACATCTCCAGGGTATTCTGGCTGTTGTTGGCGACGCCGGCGACGCCCTGCGTCGGCGCGACGTTGTAGCGCGGCGTCAAGCTAGAATCGGCAGGCAGCTTCAGCCAGGGGAATGCCTGTTGCAGCTCCGACGGATCGACGGTGAGCGTAAATCGGCCACACATAGCTTGCAACCTCGGAGACTTTTCTTGACCTATCCCGTAAGCCCGGTTACAATTCTCACAGACCCCTCGTCGACACGACCGACGTTGCCCGCGCTGGGTTATCTCTCAACCGCAAGGAGTTCGCGCATGGACTTATTCCAGAAGGCCCGCGAGTCCGAACTGATACAGATCGCTCGCGAAGGGATCGAGAGCGGCATCTATCCGTACTTCAAGCCATTGCAGGATACGGAAGGCACAGAAGTGATCATGGACGGCCGCCGTATCCTGATGATCGGCTCGAACAACTATCTCGGCCTGACCATGCACCCCAAGGTGCGCGAAGCGGCCATCGACGCGATTCACCGTTACGGCACGTCGTGCA
Source organism: Anaerolineae bacterium (assembly GCA_035283185.1). GTDB lineage: Bacteria > Chloroflexota > Anaerolineae > Fen-1058 > Fen-1058 > DASSFZ01. The sequence goes on from DATEUJ010000121.1 coordinate 30,574, forward strand.
CCGGATCGCGCTTCCTGAATGGCACGCTGGCCCTGCATCACGAGCTTGAGCACAAGCTGGCTCAATTCGTCGGCAAGGAGGCCGCGTTGGTGTTCTCCACCGGCATGCAGGTCAACCTCGGGACCATCTCGGCCATCGTGCAGCGCGGCGACGTGGTCGTCATCGACAAGGAAGACCATGCCAGTATCGTCGACGGCTGCCGGCTGTCCTACGGCCAGATGAAGCGCTTCCCCCACAACGACGTCGAAGCGCTCGAGCGCGTTCTGAAGTCGATCCCGCATGACAAAGGCGTCCTCGTCGTCGTCGACGGCGTGTTCAGCATGGGCGGCGACATCGCGCCGCTGCCGCAGCTCGTCGAGGTCTGCAAGACCTACGGCGCGCGGCTGATGGTCGACGACGCGCATGCCTGCGGCGTGCTCGGGCGCAACGGTCGCGGCACAGCCGATCACTTCGGGATGACCGAGCACGTCGATCTGATCATGAGCACGTTCAGCAAATCGTTCGCTTCGCTCGGCGGCTTCGTCGCCGGCGACGACGACGTGATCTTCTACATCAAGCATCACGCCCGCGCGCTGATCTACTCGGCATCGATGCCGCCGTCCAACGTCGCCGCCGTGATGGCCGCGCTCGACGTGATGCTCGAAGAGCCGGAGCGCGTCGAGCGCGTGAATGCGATCGGCGAGCGCGTGCGCAGGGAACTCAAAAGCATGGGTTACGATATCGGCCCCAGCCAGACGCCCATCGTGCCGGTCATCATCGGCGACCGGGACCGGACGGTGTTCGCCTGGAACATGTTTTACCAGGCCGGGCTGTACACCAACTGCGTGCTCTCGCCGGGGGTGCCGCCGGGCATGGACCTACTGCGCACATCGTACATGGCGACCCACACCGACGAGCAAATCGATCGCGTCCTGGAAGTCTTCTACACGGTGGGCAAGGAGCTGGAACTGATTTAAGTATAGCCGGATTGTCCTGAAACGCAACACCCAGCCGGGGAGGAAAGATGCCGATTTACGAGTATTCCTGCGCCGATTGCCGAACCAAATTCGAGGCGTTGCGCCCGATGGCCCAGGCGGACGACAAAATCGCCTGCGAGGCGTGCGGCGGCGGCCACACCGCGCGCGTCCTATCGGTATTCGCCATCAAGGGCGGCGACGGCGCGTCCGTCATGGACTCGCCAGGCGGCGGCTGCGCCTGCGGCGCGCATTGATTCCAGACCTGCCAGGTCTCCGAGACCTGGCAGGTCTTTTCATCCGATCGTTATCAGCTCGCGGGGGAACGTCGTCAAGCTCTCCGCGCCGCTGGCCGTAATCACCACGTCGTCCTCGATGCGGACACCCCCCTTCCCTTCCAGATAGATGCCCGGCTCGATCGTGATGACGTTGCCCGGCTCGAATGGCGTCGTGTTGCCCTCGACGACGTACGGCGACTCGTGAGCCTCCATCCCTAGACCGTGCCCGGTGCGATGCGTGAAGTACGCGCCATAGCGGCCCTCGGCAATCACCTTGCGCGTGGCTCGATCGACGGCTTCGCCCGACACGCCCGGTGCGGCGGTCGCGCGACCTGCCTCGTTGGCCTTCAGCACCAGGTCGTAGACGCGCTTCAGCTCGTCGCCGATCTCGCCGACGGCAAACGTGCGTGTGATGTCGCTGTGGTAGCCCCCGACCGTCGCGCCGAAATCGAACAGAAGCACATCGCCGCGCTGCACGGGTCGATCGCCCGCCGCCGCGTGCGGCAGCGCGGAGTTCGGCCCGGCGACGATGATCGGCTCGAAGGGCAGGTTCTCCGCGCCGCCTTTGAGCAGGTTGACAAGAAGCTCGGCCGCGATCTGCTTCTCGGTCATGCCGACGCGAACCGCCTCCAGCGTCCGGCGCAGCGCGTCCTCGGCAATGTGCGCCGCGCGCCGCATCGTCTCCAGCTCGTCCGCATCCTTCACCCTGCGCAGCCAGGCGAAGATGGGGTCGGCCTCGTCGAGGCGCGCTCCTGGCGCGGCCGCTTCGAGCAGACGCATCTCCTTCACGCGCATGGCCAGCGTCTCTACGCCGATGCGCTTGCCGGCCAGGTTCAGCGCCTGGCCCGCCGCGTTGTAGGCGAGCGCCGGATCCGTCCCGTCGGCGAACGTGAACAACTGCCAGTCGATCTTGTGCGGGCCGGCGGCCGGCTTCGTCGCTTCGAGCGCGCCCAGCACCAGCGCAGGCGAGCGGCCCTCGGCTGGAATCAAGGCGAGCGTGGGCCGCTCCATCAGGTGAAAGTGCAGGCCGGTCAGATAAACCATGTTCGCGCCGGGCATCACCGCGATGCAGTCGAAGCCGTCGGCGCGCGCCGCACCTTGCAGGCGAGCGATGCGTTGAAGGGACATTCCGCCTTCTTTCTCGCCACAGAGATATGGAGAAGCCCTCTTTAGAATCCTCTGTCTCTGTGCCTCTGTGGCTAAACTGACTTGTGTGCAATCACCAAAGGATTATAGCACGCGCCGATCCTGGGGTATAATCGCACCCAATCCACTCGCGGAGGCATCCGATGAACAGGTTCATGGCATTCGCCGCCGGCGCCTTGTGCGGCGCGCTCGTCGGCGCGGTGGTAGCGCTGCTGTTGACGCCGATGTCCGGCGCCGAGATGCAGGAGCAGGCTCGCACGCGCTTCGACGAGATTGTAGAGGAAGGCCGGAAGGCCGCCGAGCAGCGCCGCGCCGAGCTGGAGCGGCAACTGCGCCAGTTGCAGGGCAAAGAGCCGGCATGAGAAGACCTGCCAGGTTTCTGAAACCTGGCAGGTCTCTTGTGCGCCCAGCATGGGCGTTGGCTAGAGGGTGAAAGACCCTTACGGACGCCGAAGGCGGATTGCACCAACCGTTAGCGGAAGGCAAGGGCGTCAGCGTGAGGTGAGGTCTGGAGGAAGCTGGACGCAAACCGGCGACCCTTCGGCTGCGCTCAGGGCAGGCTTGAGGAACACGAACCGCATACGAGGCTGTATCCGTCGGGCGAGTTGGCAAGAA
>DATEUJ010000122.1:0-10509 GCA_035283185.1 Anaerolineae bacterium
CAACAGAACCGCGACGTCTTGGATTATCTCACCGAAGCGTGTGCCGCGGCGGCGAGAGGTGACCCGCCCCCGTCGCTGCTGCCTGACACACCGGTCGTCAAGGCGGCTACGTAGGTTCATAGACCAACTGAACGGTTACCGGCAGGCAATGCGTCACCCGCTGACCCTGCGATTGGTGGCGCAGGCATACACCGGTCAACACCTGCCCGATCGCGTAGACGATGACCAGTTGGTGCAACTGCTGTTCGATTCGTTCATTGAGCATGGTCGTCTCCAGCGCGCCGACGTCCGGTTCCTCGAGGACGAGTTGATGCCGCTAATGATTGCGCCGGGACATTGGAGCAACGCTATTACTGCCGAGCAGATAGCCGGCGCGCGCGCCAGCGACGGTCGCCGCCTCCTCACACCAGGCGAGCCGGGTCCGCTCACGCGGTTGGCCGATGCGGGCTTGCTGGCGACAACGAACGCCCGATTGAGCGATCCGCTGCGCTTCGCACACGAGCGCTTCTACGAGCACTTCGCTCGACAGCGCTTGAGACGGTTACACGCCGCTTCGCCTGATGCGCGTCGCTTCTACCTGGAACTGGCTTCAGCGCCGGCATTTCTATTCAGCCCGGCTCGCCAGTTGCTGGCCGAAGAAATAACCAGGCAGCCTATCGAATGGCTGGTTGATCTGGCGCGTGGTTTGACTTCACCAACAGGCCATCTCTTGCTGATCGGCGCTTTGGAACATTGGGGGCAGTCACATCCACAGGCCGCACGCGCCTGTCTGGAACGTCTGTGGGCAATCGGCCAGCCGCGCCTGGCCAGGGTGTTCAGCCGATTCGGACTGCTGGCGCCAGAACCACCACTGGAATGGCTGCGCATCCAGCGCACCGTCGTTGCTGCAGCCGGCGCGCTGGACGATCATGACCTGCTTATTCGATCCCTGCTCACTGGCAGTCCAACAGTGCAGCATATCGCCGTTGGAAAGGTACTGGCGCTGTGGCGCGCCGATCGCGCCGCCGGGCAACGCATCCTTGCCGAAATCAGCCAACATGTAACCGGGCGATTGGGTCTGCCCAACCTAGCAGCCTGCCTGGCATTTCTGCAACTGGTAAGCGTCTTTCTATTCGAGGTCGATCAACCGGCCGAGGCGAAGGCACTCGTTGACTCACAAATACGCGCTGTCATCCGGCGGGTGTTCGGATGGCCCTGGCGCACCCTGCTTCTACGGGGTGTGATCGGGTGGCTGGTAAGTATGTGGGAACAGCGCGTCCGCGACAATGGCGTAGATGGCAGCTTTGATAGCGTCTTTCGCCTGCCTCCAGAGCAATGGCAGCACCTCGAAGCGATAGCTCTGCTTCTGGATCACGAGGCACCGTGGCCAGGTCTCGCTGCGGCGCGCGAGCATGTTTTTCCCTCGTTGAATACCGGCACCTATCTGGCGACGTGGTTTACGACGATGCCATTATCGGTGCGCATCATGCGCGGCGAATCGGAGGCCAGAGCGGTTCTCATCAACCTGCTTCAGGAAGCGTGCGAGACACAGCCACCTCAGCCGTGGGCTATCTTCGCCAACTGGGCGGCAGGCGTGATTGTCGAACGTGAACCCCATCCTGATCTCGAACTCTGGGCTGCCTTCGACCGATGCATAAGCAGCGTCATTGACAGCTATCCGCACTGGCACGAGTCGTATCGAGCCACCCGGCTGGTCCCACCCCAGCGCCTGGTTCGACCGGCGCAGACACTCGCCGGCTACTTCAGGGCACGCGAGATCGCCGGGCTGCGGGTCGAGGAAGGGCTGGTCTGGGCAACCGTCATCAGACAGATCGAAACGGGCAACGTGGCCTTCATCCTTGACTACCTGTACGACATGCGCGTGCTTGCGCAGGGACTATTTAGTCAGCCCCGCCTGGCACTGCGTTTAATCCGGCCGATGTTGGCATGTGCCGATGAATCCGTCCAGCGTGCACTGGCTGACCTGTTAGCCCGCCTCAGGCAAGTCGCCGTAGAAGACGTGAACGAACTGCTTGCCGCTCCTGACGCTCCGACCGAGCTGGCCGATCTGGCCCGGGCCTGGCAGGTCGAAGACGTGACGAGTGACCTGATGGAGTTCGGCGTGTGGGCGCTTGTCTATCGGCTGATGTTTGAGTCAAGTGCAGCCCGCAAACTGGTGAGCAACATCTTCAGCCGTGCTTCCCATTTCACCAACACACGCGCGTGGATGGCCTGGGGCGCCCAATTGATATTGAACACGCTGGCCGGTGAAGATCTGTTTCCGGTCGATATGCCGGGTCATTGAGGTACCAAAGTGTGGAGGTGTGGGGGTAGTGCGCCACGTCACCGTCCGATACCTCTTGGTGCTTAGTGCCTACTGGTTCGGCCTGACGTTCCTGTGGACCGGTCTGAGTATTATCATTCTGCCGGCACACTTGCTTAACTTCGTGCCGGACTCGCAGAAGAATAGCTACCTAGGAACACTCACATTTGTCGGTCTGCTCATTGCGCTGATTGTCCAGCCTATCTCAGGCGCGCTGAGCGACGGCTGGACCTCGCGTTGGGGACGGCGCCGTCCGTTGATTGCGATTGGCACGGTAGCGGATTTTCTCTTCCTGGTTCTGCTGGGTTGGGCGGGCGGATTGGGAATGCTGTTTGCGGGCTATCTTGGCCTGCAAATCAGCTCCAACGTGGCACACGGCTCGCTGCAGGGACTTCTGCCCGATCGCGTGCCGATGTCGCAACGCGGCCTGGCCAGTGGGCTGCAAAACGTGGTGGTGCTGCTCGGACTGATGACGGGTGCGCTAGTCATCGGAAGACTATTCACATCTGACGAAACGCCGCCCGTCGCCGCCATACTGGTGTTAATGCTGGTCCTGGCGGTCAGCGCCTTGATCACGATCGCCGGCGCTCACGAGGAAGCGAGCAGCCCGCGGCACGCGCCAACCCGCTCCCGGGCAGACGTGTGGCGCGAGACATTCCACATCGATTGGCGCGCACATCGCGGCTACTGGTGGTTGCTCGGCTCGCGCTTCTTTTACCTGTTTGCGATTGAGGGCATTCAGGCCTTTGCCCAATATTATGTGCGGGACAGGATGAACGTGCCGAATCCGGCTCAGGTCACTGGCGACTTGACGGCAGCCATCGCCGTCGCCGTGATGGCCTTTGCGCTCATCGCCGGCTGGCTGTGTGATCGATGGGGACGCCGACAAACACAGATTGTTGCTGGCGTCGTGGGTGTGGTCGGCGCACCGCTGCTGTTAGCCGCTCGCACCCCGACGGAACTCATACTGTACGGCATTGTGCTGGGGACCAGCGTCGGCATGTTCGTCACAGCGAACTGGGCTTTGGCGACGGAACTGGCGCCTGCTGAAGAGGCGGGCAAGTTCCTGGGGCTGACGAATCTGGCGACGGCAGGAGCAGGCGCGTTGTCAAGGCTCGAGGGGCCACTGATCGATCACTTCAACAACGCTCTTCCTGGCGAGTGGCTGGGCTATACCTTGCTCGCCTGTCTCAGCACTGTAAGTATCCTGCTAAGCGCAACGTTATTGATCAAGGTACCCGGGCGCCGCGTGCAGGTTGCTTAAGTCGCCATCGCCTTCACGCAGCAGGGAGATGAGCGCGATCGGCGCTCACCTCCCCTGTTTGAACTGCGGTATTCAATTGGACGATAAGTCTCAGCGCTCGTTTCATCGACTCACGCGCGCTCTCACGTCCGTTCCCTTCAGCGGCGTCCCGAAGAACAGCGCGCCTCAGTTGTCGTTGGAATTCCCGTTGTCATTGTCGTTTGAATTGCCGTCATTGTCGTTCGAGTTGCCGTTCCCGTTGTCGTTCGAATTATTGTCATTATCGTTGCCGTTTCCATTATCGTTCGAGTTGTCGTTATCGTTCAAATTGTCGTTCTCGTTTTGGTTGTCGTTCTCGTTGCCGTTGGTGTTGCCGTTGTCGTCTCCTCCGCCGTCGATGCGCTCGATGCGCAGCGCGACGAGCCGCCCGTCCGGATAGCTGAGCGCGCGCACCTCGACCCGGCTGCCCACGGTAGGGTCGTTGACGAATTCGGTCGCCGCGTTTACCTCGACCACGAGCCCGCTGATCGTCCATGATTGAGCGTCGGCCTGCTCGACGACGCCCTGGAACCGGATCTCGGACGGTTCGGGAGTCGCTGTCGGATGGCGCGTAGCTACCGGCGAAGGGCTGGGCGCAGGGATATGCGTCACGCGCAGCGCGGGCGTCGGCGTGGGCGTGTTCTGCGGCGCCGGCGTCGCCGACGGCTCAGGCGTTGGCTCAACCGTCGGCTCCGGCGCAGGCTCGGCGCCCGCCTCGACGACGATCGACGCGGCGACCAACAGACCGTTCCTCGTTCGGCCACGCACCTGTGCGCGCCGTCCGATTTGCGGATCGCCTTCCACTCCCGTGCGGCCATCGATCGCCACGGGCACGCCCGACACCACCCAGACATTGGGCTGAATCGATTCGATGACGCCGCTGAACTCGACTTCTGCTTCGCGGCCGGCGGCGAGCAGCGCCACGACCTCGTCGACGCGCTCCCGCTCGAACTGCGCAGCCAATGTCGCGGGATCGGACGAGATTGACAGCAGTGCGTTTTCCACTGTGCGCTTCACGCCGTACAATGGATCGCCCGGCAGTGCGGACGCCGAAGCGGTGACGGCGACGCCGCCGACGATGACGAGCGCGATCGCCAGCGAAGCGAAGGCGGCCAGGGGGCGCGCCAGGAGCGTGCGGCGCGACCCGGCCATGCCCGATACGGAAGCCGCCCGCGCCAGGAATGCCTGGCGTGATTTCGCCTTCACCTCCTGAGAAGGCTCCAAGCGCAGCGCGGGGAGCGCGGCGGCCACGGCGAGCATCGGCCGCAGCCGCTCGGCGTCTTCCGGGAAGCGAGACAGCGCCTGCTCGAGCGATGCGCCGCTCTCCAGCGCGCCCAGACATTCGATCAGTTTGGCTTCCAGTGCGCTGTCCATCTCACTCCACCATCGCCGGCGACAATCGCCGCGCCAGCGCGGCGATAGCGCGAGCCTGAAGCTGCTTCACGGCCCCCTCGGTCTTGCCCAGCGTGCGAGCCACTTCCTGTATCGGCATGTCGTACCCGAATCGCAGCGCCAGCACGTTCTGCTGCTCTTCGGTCAGCCCGGCGATGGCCTGCTTCAGGTCCTCGCGCGTCAGCATGGCCTCGACGGCCTCGGCGGGACCGGCCTCCCGGCTCACGAGCGACTCGTCCAGCTCGACTTCCGGCGCGCGATAACGCTTGCGAAAGTAGTCGCTGACGACGCGGGCGGCCACGCCGTACAGCCACCCGCGCAGCGTGTTCTGCGGCGCAGTCCGGTCGCGCAGCGCGCCCAGCAGGCGGGTGAACACCTCACTGGTGAGGTCCTCGGCGACCGTGCGATCGCCGACGCGGAAAGCCACGTAGCGGAAGATCGGCGCGTAGTACATATCGTGAACTTGAGACAGCGCGTCCGCTTCGAGTTTTCGCGCGCGGGCCAGCAGAGCAAACTCGTCTTGCACGGTGAGGGTCCCCCAAGGTGCCGGCCGGTGAAGCAGCGGCGCATATGCCGGCCCGTGCATTATACAACCCTTCTCTCAGACGCCTCAGAGAGCGTCTTAAAACTCGCTGAAAGCCCGCGTCCTCGCGGGCGTGGCCAACCGCGAGGACGCGGTTGGGGAGCGTTTTAAGACAGGCTCTCAGGTGGAGAGCGAGCCGGGACGTACAGGCTATCCCGGCCCGCTATGCCACGCCCTCTTTAGCTTACGCGCGCTCACCCGTTTCCATTGTCGCCGTTGTCGTTGCCGTTCTCGTTGTCGTCGTCGCCGTTGTCGTTACCTCCGCCGTCGTCATTGTCGTTGCCGTTGTCGCCGTTACCGTTGTCGTCACCGCCGTTATCATTGCCGTTGTCATTACCGTTCTGGTTGTCGTCGTCGTTCTCGTTGGCGTTCTGATTGTCGTTACCGTTGTCGCCGTTCTCGTTATCGTTCTGATTGTCGTCGTTACCGTTGTCGTTGTTGTTGCCGTTCTGATTGTCGTCGCCGTTGCCGTTGGCGTTACCGTTGTCGTCGTTATCGTTCTCGACGTCGCCGGAGCCGCTTTCGTCCGGCCTGATCTCGCGGGCGACGAGCGAGCCATCGGCTTCGACCTGCGCGTGCACCTCGACGAAGTCGCCCACGTTGATGCCGTCCTCGATCTCGGTCTGCGCCGTGACGTGAACGGTCATGCCGTCGATCGTCCAGGCGTCGGCGCCCATCGCCTCGAGCGTGCCTGAGAACTCGACTTCGACGCCCTCGCGGCGCTGCTCCTCTTCGCGCTCGATCTCACGCGCCCACAGCGAGCCGTCGCTCTGCCGCCGCGCGTGTGCCTTGACGAAGTCGCCCACCTCGATGTCACCCTCGATCTCGGTCGCTGCCGTCACACGGAACGTCAGGCCGCCGATCGTCCAGGCGTCGGCGCCCATCGTTTCGAGCGCGCCACGGAACTCGACTTCCACGCCCGGGATGGCCGGCTCGCCCTCGCCGGCCAGCTCGATCTCGCGGGCGGTGAGCGAGCCACCGGCGCCGACCAGCGCGTGCACCTTGACGAGATCGCCGGCCTCAATGCCGCCTTCGATCTCGGTGTGCGCCGTGATGGCGACGCTCTGGCCGTCGACCGTCCAGGCGGCGGCGTCCATGGCCTCGACCGCGCCCGTGAACTCGATCTGCGCGCCTTGCCGGCCGGGCATGTCGTCGCTCGCCCGCTCGATCTCGCGCGCCACGAGAGCCCCATCGGCCATCACGCGGGCGTGCACGCGCACGCGGTCATGCAACTCGGCGGCATCCTTGATCCGAGTCTGCTCGGTCAGTCTTACCGTCTGTCCATCGATCGTCCAGGCATCCGCGCCGATCGACTCGATAGCGCCGAAGAACTCGATCTCCGGCTCCACCTCAGGCGAATCGGGCGTATCCTCGCCCGCCTCGGGCTTCTCCACGGTCGCTTCGGCTGCGCCAGGGCTTTGAGCCTGCCCTGGTGCGGGTGATGAAGCCGACGGCGCGCACGCCGCGCCGAGCATCGCCAGCGCTGCTGCCAGCGCCACGGCCAAAGCCGCCGTCCACAGACGAGAGGAGTTGCTGCGTTTCATGAATGATGTCTCCTTGCTATTGCGGTGATTTTCAGCTACGCCTACAAAGTCGCCGGAGGCGCAGAAAAGTAACGGGTGAGGAAAAGAAAGGTGACCGGCACTTTTCGGCAGTACCGGTCACCTGGTCACGGCGCATGGCGCGTTCAAGGGGTGACTTCGAAAATCACTGCGTACTCGTCGCGGTACACTTCCTTCAGGCCGGGATCGTCCACGGCCTTTTCGAGGAAGCCGTCGTGATTGAGGTCCGACATCACGACCTCGCCGCCGAATCGAGAACGAATCGCGTCGCTGGGATGATCGACCTTGCCTTTGCTGATCCTGACCCACTCGTCGTACAGGCCGGCGTCGGCCAGCTGCATATACGTCGGATCGAGGCCGATGGTGTACAGGTTGGAAGTGTTGTAGAAAAACAACCGGGTGAAGTCGTCCCAGTCGGTCTGAAAGACCATGCTGCCCGGCGGCCTGTTCTCCTTCAGCCAGGCTGACGCGGCGGCGTATTGGTCCGGCGGCCTGGAGCGCGTCATCGCCTCGCGTGCCTGTGCGAGCGTGATGGCCAGCGGCGCGATCAGCACGGCGGCGAATGCGATCGGAACCCACCATCGGTTCCGCCTGGCCAGCAGGCTCAAGCGATCACGGATTCGACTTGTAGTGGCGACTTCAGTCGCTGTTTCGCCCGAACGACTGAAGTCGTCACTACCCAATGATGATCTACGGAGGCTATCGAGAATCGGGGTGATGGCCAGCGCGGCGAAAACCAGCGTGAAGGCCGGGAAGTATTCGACGAAGCGGCGCGACTTGAACAACATCAGGCCGAACACGACGCTCAACAGGAACGCCGTCAGCGTCGGCCGGTCGATGCGCCTGCCGCGCCAGCCGAGCGCCAGCGCGCCCAGCACGAATGCCGCCAGCGCGAAGCCGGAGTTCTCGACGAGCGTCCAGGTTTCATACGGATACCACTCGTTGCCGACCGGCGTGGCCGACTCGCCGATCTTCGGCGCGAGATGGTTCAAGATGAAGGCGACGTTTTGCGGAAAGTATGGATTGACGATCAACCCCAGCCCGATGCCGAGCGCCGGATACGCGATCGCCCGCCACTCGACGCGCCGCTCCGTCGCGACCGTCGCGACGATGTAGATCGCGGCCAGCAGGATCAGGAGGGGAAAGCCGTTGTACAGCCAGACATACATGAAACCAAGCGGAATCAGCCATCGGTAGCGCCGGTGGAGCATCCAATGCAGGCCGAGCGCGAGGAGAAGCAGCGAGGCTGACTGCGCCCTCGGCATGCTCATCCGGTACAGGAACGCTTCGGACACGGCGAATAATCCGAGCGTCCAGAGAGATGCCCAGCGCACTCCCTGGCCGTGCAGAAGCCACCAGATCGCGACGAAGGCCAGGGCCGGCATGATCACGCTGGCGATCTTGCCGCCGAGCGTCAGCGCATCGCCCGAATCGCCGAACGCGAATAGCGACAGGTAGGCGTGATAAAGCAGATGGTGGTCGTAAAATGCCTCGCGATTGAGGATGGTCAGAGGCAGCCACACGAATGGCGGCTTAAGCCCTTGCTCGCGCACGAGCAGCCCCATTTTCATATGGTAGTAGCCGTCGTTGCCGGCCAGCGCGGGCGTGGCAAACTGAACGATTGTGAAGAGCACGGCGAAGAGCACGAACAGGGCAATCGCGCCGGCTACTGTCTTCCAATGGACTGACACCGCCAGTCGGGCTGTCAGATTGCTGGTTTTCGCAGGTGCGAATGAGGACGTTGTCATTGAATCTTGCCCCAACCAGGTTCTGTGTGCGTCACTTGAATAAGTCGCGAATGGAGACGAAAAGTAATGGCCTTGAAATCAGGCCTTCACTTCTCGCCAACCGCCTCATTTTCTGAGGAATGTCTTGAGCCGCAGCAGGCTGTTCCTACCCTGATTGGTGTACAAGCCCCGGCGATAGGTGTCAACGCACATCTGACCACCTATCGCCGGGCAGCCTCACTGGCAGCGGTGACTACGCCAGAGCAAGCTGGGAAATCTGTACAATGTTGCCGCACGTATCCTCAAGGTCAGCGACGAGGAACGGCCCCTGTCGTGTTGGCTCCGAACGAAACATCACCCCCAGCTTCTTCAGTCTTTCGTACTCTTTCTGAATATCCTCAACCCCGAATACGATGATGGGTAGCCCCTGCTGATAGACACCTTCCTGGAAGGTCCGGGCGATGGGGTTGTCGTTTGGCTCAAGCAGCAACCCGGTACCCCCTGGCTCCTCGGGTGATGCAACAATTGCCAGCCGCGCTTCAGGCATGTACACCCTTTCGATGAAGCCCAGGACCTCCGTGTAAAACTTGAAGGCCTTGATGGGGTCGTCTACAAGGACACTGGCGAGTTGTATCTTCATGATAGCGTCTCCTTTGTTGGAGCGACAGTTGCACTGTCGCCTGGCATTTGCCGTGCAACTGCGGACGAACGGACTTGTGGATAATCACCAGCCTGTTCATAAAGGGCGGCACTGACAGACTCAGTAGATCACAATTTGCTCCCGCTGGATTGCCAAATCCAGCGGAATGTGGCGGATTTGACAATCCGCTACGAGCGATCTGTGATCTACTGAGACCAGCCGTTGCGGTGGTGTCCAAAATAATAGCCCCAGCTTGACAGCCGGGGCCTACGTGTGCGCCGGGCGTCACTCCGGTCGCCGCACGACCAGCACGACCTTGCCCTGTATCTCGACGTTCGCCGGATCCTGGTAAATCGGCTTCATCGTCGGATTCTCCGGCTGGAGCCGGACGCGCCCGTTTTCCAGGTAGAAGCGCTTGAGCGTCGTCTCTCCCTGATCGCGCAGCCACACGGCGACCAGCTCGCCGTTGCGCGCCGTGTTCTGGTGTCTCATCACGACGATGTCGCCGTCGCCGATCATGGCATCGACCATCGACGTGCCGCGCACCTGGAGCGCGTAGATGCCGGTCATGTCGGTGGGCAGCAGACCGCGCGTGAGCTCGATTGTCTCGTCGCCCATCGTCGCGAAGTCGGACGACGGCACAGGGATCGGCTCGCCGGCGGCGATGCGGCCGAGCAGGGGCACGCTCACCAGGCTGCGCGGATCGAGCGCCTGCGCCAGCGCGCCGATCAGCTTGATCCCGCGAGAGACTTCCTTGTCGCGCTCGATCAGCCCTTCGCGCTCCAGAATGTTCAGATTGTAGTTGACGACCGAGGTCGACGAGATGCCGACATCTTGACCAATTTCCCGGATCGTCGGAGGATAACGGTGATCGTGTGTGAAGCGCTGGATGAATTCGAGCATCGCTTGCTGACGGGTAGACAGGCTCATCATTCACCTCCGCAGGAAATCCCAAGTATCCCAAATGATTTCCCAAAGCGTGACTGCATTATAGAGGAACATTAGTTCTATGTCAAGACCC
>DATEUJ010000123.1:0-21042 GCA_035283185.1 Anaerolineae bacterium
CTCGCCGTAGCCTTCGATCGACGGCCAGCCGAACTCCGTGATCCAGATCGGCTTGTCGACGCCTGATTCGAGGAGGATAGCGCGGTAGTCCTCGATCGTGTCGAGGAAAAAGAAGCTGGGATGGTCGTTGTAGCCGCTCGCTCGATGGGTCGCATCGGCGGCGCGCTCGTCGGGCGGGTTCGCCGCGCCGTACGGATGCGCGCCGATGGCGTCGACCCAGCCCGCCACGCCGGCGGCGACCATCTCGCGCAAAAAAACGCGGTCGTCGATGGCGTTCACTTTGTCGTCGATGCCGGTTGTGGCGGGCGCGCCGCTGACCACGATTGCTGCCGGATCGCCCTGCCTCACCCCATTCGACCCCTGCTCGATCAGTTTCACGAATTGTTCGGCGCTCAACGCGTGGCCCCGCCACTCGCGCGCCAGGTTCGGCTCGTTCCACAGCTCGTACGCGTCGACGCGGCCTCGATAACGCGACGACAGCGCGAGCAGGAAGCGGTTGAACACGGCGAAGTCGGCCGGCGGGCCGTCTTCTTCGACCGGCTCGGGGCGGCTGAAGCCCGGCGCGCGCGCCACGCCGAGAAGAATCTTCAGGCCGCGCGCGTCGGCTCGATCGACAAAATCATCCAGCTCTTCCCAGCGATACTGCTCCGGCGCGTATTCGATCGAATTCCAATCGACCTGCTGCTTGATCCAGCCGACGCCGAGATCGGCGGCCAGCGCGATCGACGCGTCGCCGATGTCTGGATCGATGAACTGGCCCTGCACACCTGTGTTAGGCTTAGGCACAGGTGTCGGCGTGGGTGTCGGCGTCGGCGATGGGGAAGAGGGTGCCGTCGGCCGGCCTGCCGGTCGCTCAGTCGGCGGGGAAGTCGGCGAGACGGCCGGAGACGGGACGGGCGCTGTGCATGCGGTAATCGCAGCCGCCACGAGCACGGCAGGTAGAATGATCGAACGCATGCTGCGATGATAACACGCAGCGAGCAAGCCCCCTTGATTCTGGCATAGAGGCAAGTTGAGAATTGATCAGTTTGGCTGGCGAGGGGTGATCGGCCGCTGCACGAAACGCTTAGTTCAACCACAACTTAGACGGCGTCTTGATGCTGACTTCGTGGCCGCCGCTGGAGCCAGCGCTCGAACGAGCCAGGACTTTCTGCGGACTTTTTGCCAAGCAGCAGTCCTTCAACACCGATATCCTCATCCAGATCAGGCCAATGGATCCCGTAACCGGCGCCACTGATCTGAAAATTGGCGCGCTCGGCTGATGTGCCATACGCCAGACGCGGATACCAACCGATGGGAACAGAGATGGTGCGACCATCTTCCAGCTCGACAGACAGTGTATCGTCTGTAACCATCACATTGAGGATTCTAGCCAGTGCGAGTGTGACCACGGCAGGTCGTTTTTGCCCAAGATATCATGCAGCGGCAACGACTTGGAGTTACCGCGTCGAGAGACACAGAGACCGAGCGGTAAAGGTCACTCGACCTTTAACAACTGTGCATCCAAGTCAGTGCGATGATACGACGTAACCACCCGTCTTGTCAACTCTGACCTCCCTTGTTCGGCGCAGGTCTCCGACCGCGCCGCTATGCGACCGCAGGTCTCAACCTCGCCAGGCTAGAGACCTTCGGTCGGGCGGCGGGGGCGGGTCGGAGACACCGCCCCATCCGGGGCGCGTTGCCTCCAGCGATTTTGTCAGGCCACGGGTTGCTTTCGACCAGTCTCTAGGGCCGCAGCATACTGCGTACTTGCTTCGATGATGTACTGGATGAACGCTAGAGTGCTCTTGAAGTCTTTGGGGTCGGCGGGCTGCCGGACCGAGAGAGATGGGTTCGGACGCCCGTCCCACGCTCGATCGATAAGCCCTGCCCAAGACGGATCCAGGGTGGCCTTGGCCCACTCAGCCCCGGCACGCTTGGATCCGACGAATCCTGTATGGAGGTCGTGCAACATGCGGCAGTAGCTCAGGACGATAAATGTTTGATAGAACCGGTTGTTGAATCGCTCGGGTTCAGCCAGGATTTGTTGTCCCCAACCGCTCATTGTGTCCAAGATCTCCTGGCGCAACATCTCAACGGGTATCGGATCGACCAACGTTGCCGGACTCGGCCCAGCTAACGCGATCCCATGCTCACGCACCACCCACCGAACGACGACGGTGTTGCAATGTTCGGACTTTATGAGCGATCGACTTCCGTTGTCGAGATACCAGAGCGGTTTGCCGCGCTGAGAATGGTGCCTCAGGACATCTTTCGGGAAATAGGATCCTTCCAGGTGCTGCGCCCATCCGCAATCGAGATTGTAGATACGCTCGTGCATGGTCTGCAGCGCCTGGACTTGATCATCTGACAATTCTTCCTCTACGGCGATGATGAAGTCGACGTCGCTGTGACGATCAAAGTCACCCACTGCGAACGAACCTTGCAGGCAGGCGGCGGCGAAGTTGTTGCTCAGGACCGCCTGCGCGCTCTCAACTAACTTCCGCAAGACAGCGTTGAGCTGTGGATAAGGTGTTGGATTCAAGCTAACCTTTCTGCCAGAGCGAATCCATGTTCAAGGCTCTTTTCCGATCCGGTTTCAGTGTCAATCGCGTTTGCATTCCTGTGGTAGTATAAGGGAACTCTTTGCCCCAGTCAATCGGTAGAAAGGGGCGGCGAAGAGATCCCAATGCGACACAACTCATGCTCGCATCGAATCATCGGCAGCCTGCTGGCGGCTACCGTTTTCGTCGCCTGCGATTCCGGAGCGGCGACGCGCGTCGCCTTCGCGCCGGCACAGGAGGGCACGCCGATCCCGACGATTGGCCTTCCACCGACCGCGACCCCGAGCAGCCTGCCAACGCTCACGACGGCGCCATCGCCGGCGGCGGGTACCCCTGCCGGCGGCACGGTCCAGCCGACTGGGACATCGTACACGGTGCAGGCGGGCGACACGCTGTTTTCCATCGCACTGCGATTCGGCGTGTCGATCGACGCCATTGTCGCCGCCAACGGCATTCGCGACCCCAGTCTGATCGCGGCAGGGCAGGCGCTGGTGATCCCGGTTCCAGGGGCGACAGCGCCTGCGGGCGGTGGGCAGCCTGTCAATAGCACGCCTGCGACCCCGGCGGCAACACCAACCCCCACGCCGACTCCCCCGCCGCCGGGTGACGTGAACGGCGTCCCGATCGGCTCGTTCATCGTGATTCCCGACGCCGCGATGCAGCACGTCCGCGAGATTTATGCCAGGGGCCAGTCGCTCGGGCGAAACCCGCGCGCCTTCTCGAAGCTCGGCGACAGCACGATCGAGAACCCGCACTTCCTGGCGCGTTTCGACGCGGGTCCCTACGACCTGGCGAGCTACGCCTATCTCCAGGACGCTATCGACACCTACAAGGGGTCGTTCGGCCGTCAAGGCGTCGCCGTCCGGCGCGGCCTGCACTCGTGGTCGGTGTTCGACCCGCTGTGGGCGGACAAGTCGCTCTGCCAGCCGAACGAAGGCCCGCTCCCCTGCGAATTCCGCCTGCACAACCCCGGCATCATTCTCATCCGGCTAGGCTCGAACGACATCGGCGTGCCGGACTCCTTTCGATTCAACCTGCGAAAGGTCGTCTCGTACTCGATCGAGAGCGGGGTGATCCCGGTGCTCGGCACGAAGGCCGATCGCGCTGAGGGGCCGGGCAATGTCAATAACGATATCATCCGCCAGGTCGCGGCTGAGTACAACGTCCCGCTGTGGGACTTCGATCTGCTTGCCGGGACGCTGCCGAATCGCGGCATCGATCCGTCGGATGGCGTGCACATGACCTTCTACTATCGGCACGATTACAGCCGGCCCGAGGCGTTTCAGCGCGGCCACGCGATGCACAATCTCAGTGCGCTGATCATGCTCGACGAGCTGCGAAAGGCGCTGGCGCAGAGCAGTCCGTGAGAGATCCGAATCGGCACCTAGAGCGGATTCCGATTGCGTGTACGCCAATCCGGAGTCGAGCCTGTGCGAAGCCCCCTTTAGGGTTAGGCGGTTTCCGGCTGAAGCCTCGACTCCGGCGTAAATCAAAGTGGAATCCGCTCTAGGCGTGCCTCGCTCCGCGAAAATTGGACCAACAGATCCAATTTCGGCTCAAGGCGGATGATCAATCCGCCGTTTTAGCCGCCGGATGATCCATCCGGCGGGAGCAACTTGGATCTACTGAGCCTGGCGAATTCCCGGAGCGCGGCCTCACTTGCCCCCGTATGGCTGTCGCCAGAGTCATACAGAAGGAGCCGAGATGAAGAAGTGGATTCTTGCCGTCGTGCTGCCGGTGATGACCCTGGCCGCATGCAGCACCGGCGGAGCGGGCGATCCGGCCCAGGTCGTCGAGAGGTACCTCGAGGCGAAGGTGAAAGCGGATGCCCAGACCGTCCGCAGCCTGCTGTGCTCGGAGATGGAAGCCGACCTGGAGCGCGAGTCGATGACGTTCGCCAGCGTCACCGACGTCAAGCTGGAAGGCATGGTCTGCGTCCGCGACGACGACACGAACACCGTGCGCTGCCAGGGAAAGATCGTCGCCACGTATGGCACGGAGAAGACCGACTTCCCGCTCGTCGCCTACCGCGTCGTGCAGGAAGACGGCGAGTGGAAGTGGTGCGGAGAGACGCAATAGATGCGCCGCCGGGTACTGACTCGCCAGAACGCTCTCGCGCTGGGGTTATGCCTCATCGTCATCTTGCTCGTCGTCGTCACCGCCGATGTCGCGCCGCAGTGGATTTATCAGGGCTTCTGAGCGGTGACGTTCGATCTGCGCGCCATTCTCGTCTTGGGACTTGCCGCGCTGCCTTATGCCGCGCTGCTGGCCGCCCGGTGGCGCGCCTGGGCGCTGCTGGCCGGCAGCGTGCTTGCCATCTACTGGCTGCAGCCGCCGCTGCCGATCCGTTACGCGGATTTCATCCTGCCGACGGCCACGCTTCTGTTGACTGTCGCGTCGTGGTGGGCTACTCGCAAACCGGGCGACGCCCGGCAGGCGGGGACGCGCCGCGAAGACCTCGTCACGTTGATCGTCGTCGCGGCGCTCGTCGCCGGCCTGTCGCTCATGCGCTTCGTCGAAGCCGAGTACCGCATTACGGTGTCGCGCCCGCCCGATCCGCTCGGCCTGGTCGCAGGGCTGGCCATCGCCGGCGCTGCGCTTGGCGCGATCCTCTGGCTGGCGCAGAAGCGCGGTCCGGAGCGCGGGCTGGCCGTCGTCGGCCTGCTCGTCATCGCGTTGTTCGTCATCCTGAAGACCGAGCCGCTGGCAGCGGCAGTCGGCGCATGGTGGCGGTCGCTCACCGGCCAGGATATATCGCTGGCAAGCGGGGCCGATCTCAACTGGCTGGGCTTCTCGTACGTCGCCTTTCGCCTGCTGCATACGCTGCGCGATCGGCAGGCAGGCATCCTGCCCGCGCTGTCGCTGCGGGAATACGTAACCTATGTGGTCTTCTTCGCTTCGTACACGGCAGGACCGATCGATCGCGCCGAGCGTTTTGCAGGCGATTTCCGCGTCCTGCCGATCGTCAAGGGGCCGGATGCGGGGCGCTTCCTCGACGGGCTGACGCGCATCGCGATCGGGCTGTTCAAAAAATTCGTCATCGCCGACAGCCTGGCGCAGGGCCTGTCGCTGAGCGTCGCGAGCGCCGCGCAGGCCGATTCGGCGCTGTGGCTGTGGGTGCTGCTGTATGGCTACGCGTTCCGGCTGTACTTCGACTTCGGCGGCTACACGGACATCGCCATCGGCATCGGCGTCCTGTTCGGCATCCGGCTGCCGGAGAACTTCGACCGCCCGTATCTCAAGACCAGTATCACCGCGTTCTGGCAAAGCTGGCACATGACGCTGAGCAATTGGGCGCGGTTCTACGTGTTCACGCCGCTGTCACGCTGGATGCTGACGCGATCCTGGAAGCCGTCGCCCGCGCTGATCGTGCTGGCCGCGCAGCTTGCGACGATGATCGTGATCGGCCTGTGGCACGGCATTACGTGGAGCTTCTTCGCGTGGGGCGCCTGGCACGGCGTCGGCCTGTTCGTGCACAAGCAGTGGAGCGATCGCACGCGCAGGTGGACTCGCGGCCTGAGCGCCAGGCCGGGTCACAAGCGCGCCTGGACGGCAATCTCGTGGTTCGCGACGCTTCAGTTCGTCGTGATCGGTTGGGTGTGGTTCCTCATGCCTGACGTGCAGCAGGCCGCGCAGACGATGCTGCGCCTGTTCGGGCTGGGGTGGTAATGGAAGAAACCACGGATTGCACTGATGCCACAGATGAGGAGGTGCATGAAATCCGTGACATCCGTGTCATCCGTGGTCGGATTTTGGCTGCGGCTAAGAGTCGCGCTATGACTGGGCTACACCAGCAAGGAAAATCAGAGCCCTCGACGACGTGGCGCTTTGTGCTGGGCGTCGCGCTCAAGGCGGCGCTGCTGTTCGTCGCCTGCAACGTCGTCTTTGCCGCTTTGGAGCCGCTGGAAACGCTGGGCGCGATCTCGCTGTACAATCGCATAGTTCCGGGGCGGGAGCGGCTGCCTTACGGCGAGAACCCCGCCGAGTCGTACAATCTCAGCCTGTATAATATCCCCGCCATGATTGCCAGTCATCGCGTCGCGCAGCCCAAAGCCCCTGACGAGTACCGCGTGCTGATCATCGGCGACTCGGGGACGTGGGGATGGCTGCTCGACAACGAGGATACGCTCGCCGGGCAGATCAACGCAGGCGGATACGTCACCGCAGACGGCCGCCGCGTCGACGCCTATAACCTTGCCTATCCGATCATGTCGCTGACCAAAGACCTGATGCTGCTCGACGCGGCGACGCGAAGCGTGCACGAGCCAGACCTGATCGTCTGGCCGGTCACGGCCGAATCCTTCCCGCGCGACAGGCAGCTCACACCGCCCTTGCTGCACAACAACGCGAGCCGTGTTCGGGCGCTGATTGATGGCTATCGGCTCAATCTGGATGCGAGCGACCCGCGCTTCGTCGAGCCGGATTTCGCCGGGCGCACGATCGTCGGGCAGCGGCGCGCGCTGGCCAATCTGCTGCGGCTGCAATGGGTTGGCTTCTCCTGGGCCGCGACCGGAATCGATCGAGCCATCCCCGGCGAGGTCACCCTGCGCCAGTCCGATTTCGATCAAGACCTGAGCTGGCACGACTACAAGGAACCGGTGAGGCTGACCGGGGATGACCTGGCATTTGACGTGCTCGCGGCGGGCGTTGCGAGGGCTGGGGACGTTCCGGTGCTCATCGTCAACGAGCCGATGTATGTCAGCAGCGGCAGAAACAGCAACCTGCGGTATAACTCGTTTTATCCGCGCTGGGCGTACGACCGGTACCGCGAGCTGCTGGCCGAAGCGGCTCGGAAGAACGGGTGGCGCTATCTCGACGTGTGGGAGAGCATCGCGCCGGAGGAGTTCACCGACACGCCCGTGCATCTCACGCCGGAGGGCGCGGCGCAATTCGCACAAAGAGTCGCTGCTGCGATTCTCGAAACGGCGAACGAGTAACCGGACCTGCATTCACCACGAAGGCACAAAGGCACGAAGATTTCTACAGTGGTGTCTTCGTGTCTTTGTGGCAAAGAAAGCATCGGGAAAGATCATGGACGAACGGATGGTGCGCGAAAAGCTGCGCGCGTTCATCACGCGGGATCTGATCCGCGATCCGGATTATTCCTTGACCGACGCCGAAGGCATCATCACCGGCGGGCTAATGGATTCGTTCGCGCTCGCGGAGTTCGCGGTATACGTCGAGCGCGAGTTCGGCGTGTACATCCCGGACGTCGATTTAACCGTCGCCAAGATGGACACGCTCGATCAAATGGTCGCGCGCGTGATGCGCGATCTGAACGAAGATGGTAGTAACGACTTCAGTCGTTAAGTCAGCGACTAAAGTCGCCACTACCGGCTGAACGGCGTATGTTGACGCAGGCGACACGTCAGGACTTCCAGACTCTGCTCGACGCGGTGACGCTGCGCTCCGTGGACGACGCGCAGCCGGCCATCGTCTACGTCGAGACCGGCCGCCGCCCGATCGCCGTCACACGGCGCGATTTTCGCCGAGCCGTTCTCGGTCACGCTGCGGCGCTGCAGCGCATGGGCATCGCGCCGCGCGACCTGGTGGTGATCGCGCACACTCAGAACCTGGAAAGCATCTACGCCTTTTGGGGCGCGATGCTCGCCGGCGCGATCCCGTCGATGTTCCCGACGCTGACCGAGAAGCTCGACGCCGAGGCCTACATGCGCGGCATGGCCGAGCTGACGCGGCTGTCCGGCGTGCGCGCCATCCTGACGACCGACGCCTTCGCGGCGGCGCTCGCCGTGCACCTGCCCTGCGCGGTGCACGGTTCCGAGCAGTTGGCGGCGGCGATCGCGCCCGACGATGCGGAGCGGTTCGCGCCGCACAGTCCCGATCCGGACGTGATCGCCTTCCTTCAGCATTCCAGCGGCACGACTGGCTTGCAGAAAGGCGTGGCGCTTTCGCATCGCGCCGTGCTGAATCAGCTCGCCAGTTACGGCGATGCGATTCGACTGAATGACCGGGACGTGGTCGTGAGCTGGCTGCCGCTGTATCACGACATGGGACTGATCGCCGGGTTTCTGATGCCGCTGGCGCAGGGCGTGCCGTTGATTCTCATGTCGCCGTTCGACTGGGTGCAGCATCCGGCGCTGCTGTTCCGCGCGATCCACGATTATCGCGGAACACTATGCTGGCTGCCCAACTTCGCCTACAACCACTGCGCGCGTCGCATCCGACAGCGCGACACCGAAGGTCTGTCGGCGGCGAGCATGCGCATGTTCGTCAACTGCTCTGAGCCGGTGTATCACGAGAGCCACCGGCTGTTTCTCGAGCGCTTTGCGGCGCAGGGCGTGACGCCGGAGATGCTCGCGGTCAGTTACGCGATGGCCGAGAACACCTTCGGCGTGACGCAGACGCCGCCCGGTCAAGCCGCCCGGCTGGACTTCGTCGACCGTCTGGCGCTAGAGCACAACCGCCTGGCCAGACCGGTGCCGCCCGATCATCCGAGCGCGTCGACGCGCGTGTCGTGCGGGCCGCCGATCGCCGGCACTGCGGTGCGCGTCGTCGACGAGCGAGGAGAGATGCTGCCGGATCGACGGGTCGGGGAGATCGCCATCCGCAGCGACTGCATGTTGAACGGGTATTACAAGCGACCCGATCTACAGCCGTTCCAGGATGGTTGGTACCGGACGGGTGATATGGGCTATCTCGCCGGCGGCGAAGTGGTCGTCGTCGGCCGCACGAAAGACCTGATCATCAACGCCGGAAAGAATGTCTACCCGCAGGACATCGAGGCGATCGTCAACACCGTGCCGGGCGTGCACGCCGGGCGCGCGGTCGCGTTCGGCGTTCCCGACGAGCGCGAGGGCACGGAGCTGATCGCCGTCGTCGCCGAGGTGGAGACCGACGATCCCGGCGAGCGCAGGCGCATCGGCGCGTCGATCCGGCAGGCCGTGGCCGCGCAGAGCATGGTCACCGTGAGCTACGTGCGCCTGGTCGATTCGCGCTGGCTGATCAAGACGTCCAGCGGGAAAATCGTCCGCGCCGCCAACCGGGATAAATGGCTGGTGGAGCGCCGGCAACAAGCGCAGTCTGTGGCCGCGAGGAGTATAGGTATGGATAGTGCTTGAAGCGACGCATATTTTGCGTTCATGTAGTTGAGGGAATATCGTAAAACGCCAGGCCGTCAGGGTTCCACACCTGAACAACAGCGTGTGAAGATGAAGAACACCGGCCCACAGGCGGATGATGCCCAACAATCTGGCGGGGGTTTTGCCCAGACGATCACGCTGGTGGGCCTGATCGCCGCACTGGCTCTGCTCTTCGGTTGCACGCCCGATCGAGCGTCGACGGGGAACCCCGCTCATGCGATCACAGTACCCGCGCCGACACAGACGGACACGCCAGAATGGAGGGTGGACGCCGACACTGGCATGACCGGCATTCAGGCATGCCGCAAAATCGGAAATACGGATTCGGACTCGTTCAAGGTCGATGTGGTTGTGTACAATATGCGCGGTCTCGTCGGGTTCAGATTCTCGTATCACTTTGATAACGAAAATGTCGAACCCGAGAACGTTGAAGCTGTGGGCTACCTGCTGACCAGCGCTGGGGGAACGCTTCAGTTTTTCCAATGGGACAAAAATGACGCCGGCACCGCTGTGGTGGTGGAGGCGCGTCTGCAACAGCCTGCATCACCAGTGTCGGGAGCCGGCGTTCTCGCCCGGCTTACGTTCAAGGTGAAAGCACCCCGAAATAGCCAGACGGGTATTGACATCGACGCCCCTCGCCTGCTCGACCTGAACGGTATACCGATTCCGCTCGAGTCTAAGTGGGATAAGGCTAAGGCTCAAGTCATCATCGATTCGACGACGAAGTCGGGCTGCTGGACGGTGAACACGGCACCCGATGCGCCTGAGCCTGACGCTTCAGTGGGCGACGGCATCTGTGACTACGATCCAAGTCCGGGGATCGTCAGGTGCAGCCTACGCGCGGCGATCCAGGAAGCCAATGCAATCGAAGGCCCGAACCACCTTGGATTCTCCCGAAACCTGGATGGCGTCTTTTCCCCCGGCCAACCGCTGACGATAACCCTTCAATCCACCCTCCTCGTTACGGGAAAGGGGACCACGATTGCTGGAACAATCGTCGATGAAGCAGGGAGGCCCCAACCGGGCATCACCGTGAAGTGGGCTGGCGCCGGTCAAGGCGGCCTCGCATTTTACATTGCCAGCGCCAATAATGAGATTTGCGGCCTCAAATTTGACGACTTCCCAGATGCCATAACCATTAGCGGTGACGACGCCACAGGCGACGGGACATTCGTTTATTCCAGAGACTGCTGATTCTCCCTTCGCGCAGATGAGCCTCGCTGTTGATCTGCGCGGTATAATAAAGGTGCAAACTTCAGAAGTCTTTCCCCGTCGTTCGAGTCGTCTGCATCCGAGTGATGCACTCGAGGAGGCATGAGCCTATGCGCCAACTCAAAGTGGAGATGATGGAATTGGAGGCGGCTTTCGAGGATACCTTCTGGGAACACTCGTATTACTTCGATCTGGAAACCGGTAACGTGGTCATGATCGGCGATGAGACCCGTCGCGAGTTGGAGGACCTCTACGCCGGACTAGATGACGGCGGAGAGGAAGCGCCGGACCTCGATGACCTGCTGCAAGGCTCCGATTTGCCTGACTGGCGGAAGGAATCGCTGCGCCAGGCGGACGAGGTCGAAGCCGGCTATGGGAAACGTTACGTGAGCGTGCCCAGGGCGGAAGCTCACCAGGACTACCGGGATATGGAAGACTTCATCGCCACCGTCGAGAACGAGCGCCTGCGAGATCGGTTGTGGAGGGCTATCGAGGGTCGTGGCGCGTTTCGCTACTTCAGGGATGTGCTATACGACCATCCGCGTGAGCGAGAGCACTGGTTCGAGTTCAAAGACGAGCGGGCACACCGGCGAATCCTGGACTGGCTGGCTGAGCATGAGATCGAGCCGATCTATGAGCCGACGCCATCTCTCCCGCCGGAGCCTCCTGCTCGCCCTCGACTCATCGCCGAGGCACTTCAATTCGTGCAGGCCGCCAGCCGGTTGCCCGGCGTGATGCGCATCGCGCTCATCGGTTCGCTGACAACCGACGAGCCGGAGCCGAAGGACGTCGACATGCTGGTGCCGGTGACGGATGAGGCCGACCTTGAGCCTTTGGCCGTGCTCGGTCGCAAGCTGCAGGGTCACACGCAGGCCTTCAACCGTGGTGGCGAAGTGTTCCTGGCCGACTCAGGAGGCAACTATCTGGGGCGCACCTGCCCTTGGCGCCAGTGTGGCCCGGGTATTCGCATGAGCTGCGATGCGCAGAACTGCGGACGGCGTCTCTACCTGCACGACGACCTCAAGACAGTCCGGCTCGCCAAATCCCTCGTCGTATCGCCGCCGATCGAGCTATGGCCGCAGGTCTTGGCGCGCGTTCCGATCCCCGCCGATGTTGAAGAAGGGTTGATTGCGCCGCTCAAGGAGTAGCGCGAGAAGCAGTTCACCCCACCCAGTACCAGTTGGCGAACAACACGGTGAATAGTCCCAGGCCCATGAGACCCAACGCCGTGATCGCACGATCCAGCCACGGGCGCTCTCCCCAACGTGCCAGCAGGATGAAGACCGGGAACAGGACCCACACGTAACGCCGCTGGCTCATCAACAAGCCAGAGCTGAGTGGGATCAGCGTCCCCAGCACGACGAAGACACCCTCGCTCCAACGACGCTGGAAGAGCAGGGCACCTCCCAGCCCTAAGAACGTCAATGAGGCCAGCAAATCGATCCAATTGTCGAGCGGCAGGCGTCCGGCCAGGATGGCCGCTCCCCAGCCGTCGGGCGGCGCCTGTAGCAGATCGCCGATCGTCTCGAACGGCGAGCGCGGCAAGCGCGCCCATGCCGCCGAGGCACGTGCGAAGGCGAGCGCGTCGCCGAAGGCCAGTTGGAGATAGGCCAGATAGATCGCCGTCCCGATCAGCACTGCGACAGGCGCTGCAAGCCCTGACAGGGGCGGGGGCGCTGTGGTCGCGCCACTGCGGCGGCGTTGCGTCCACCACTCGACGGCGAGCAGCGCCGCAGCGATCACACCTGTGAAGCGGGTCAGCCCGGTGAGCAATCCCACCAGTGCGGCTATCCCCCACGCGTGCTTGCGGGCGGCGTACAGCGATCCTACCGCGCCGAGCAAGAACAGCGACTCGCTATAGATGGCCGACCCGAAGAACGACGTCGGAAAGATCAACAGGTACCACACGGCGCGATTCGCAGTCGCTGCTCCCCGTTCTTCCTCGACCAGTCGGTACAGGATCGTCACTGCCGCCAGCAGCGCGAGGTTGGTGACGATCAGACCCGCGACCAACGGATCGCCGGTCGCCAGCGCGACCGCGCGAATGAAGACCGGCAGCAACGGGAAGAAGGCCACCGAAGGCAACGACACGCCCTCGTAGCGATATCCCTCTGTGGCGATGCTCAAGTAGAAGCCGGTGTCCCAGCGGCTGCCGAACACATCAAGCAGTGTGTTGTCAGGCCGGATGTGGTAGGGCGGGACGTTCGAGTCGACGACGAGTGGCGCGGACAGGAGCGCGACGAGCGCGATGCCCAGCCGCGTGATCGCGAACGCCGACAGCGGCCGCCAGAACCAGCGCGCGGCCGCCGGTCGATTTTTCCAGTCTGCCGCAGCACGCATGCACGTTTCTCGCAAACGGCCGGAGCAGGTGCCCACGAGAGCGAGAGATGCCCGCTCCGTGCCGTTTGTGTTGGGCTGCCAGGCCCTACGGCGCCAGTTTCAGAATCACGGGAAGGTAGATTTGGACGGGAGGCGGCTGGTAGGCTCCGGTATATAACTGCCAGTTGAAGGGCTGCGACGGAAGCGCGATGTGCGGCGCCAGCGCCGCGCCCGAGAACAGGACGGCCAGAGCGAGCAGCACGCGAGGGAAACGGTTCATGTCTCATCCTCCTGAACGTGAACAGCGTCTATCGATACGATGCGATACGCGGGCAAGCGCGTGAACTCATGTCAACGCCTCCTTTCGCGGCGTGCCTACTCGCGCGGCTGCAGCTTGTATACCGGGCCGGCCAGCTTGGCGTCGGCGATCGCGCGCAACTCATCCGGCACACTATCGATGTACACAGGGCGACGGGCCACTTCGCGCCGAATCAATTGCCGCATGGCGTCGGGCGCAATCAGGAATCGGTTGATGGCCTGCACGTCCGGGCGCTGTCCTTCGACGAGCTGCAGGTACTCGATGAGCGGCACTGCGTCCCACCAGCCGAGTATCAGCGCGTGGGGCGCGGCGGCGTGCAGAATCGCCTCACCGCGCGCGCGCGCGCTCCAGTCGCTGGACAGATCGACCAGTCGCCAGTTCCAGGCTGCCGCGAACAGCACCGCCCCAACCATCATGCCGTGCAGCACGCGCCCGCCCCAGCGGCGCGTCAGTGCGTCGCTCCCGCGATGGATCCAGCCCAGCATTTGCTGGTATCCTACGCCCAGCCACAGCGCCCAGATCACGTATGCCGGCAGAAACATGGTATCTTTGTCGATGACACGGTAGTCGATGTAAAAGCCTGCGCTGAAGAAGAACATCAGCGCCAGCATTCCGCCGATGCGCCAGTCGCGCCGCAGCAAGACGATTAAGCCGATCACGCCCGGGCCGATCCCGACGGCGAAGAAGGACTGCCACAGCCGCACCCCGAATCGGCCGATCTCGCCCAGCAGTTCCGCTCCCTGGTAGGCGAGCATTTGTCCGGCGAAAGACCGGCCGGTGATCAGCCGCCATAAACCTTCAGGCGACTGAAGGTCGTCCGGCACGAACACGCCGGTCGCGTCATAGTGGCCGGCATAGTTGAAGGCCGGCGCATCCACATAGCGCAGCGGCAAGTACAGGTAAACGCTCAATCCCAGCAGCAGCGCCGCCAGCATCGGGAGCACGGCGCGAGGCGCCAGCGCGCGGCGCGGCGCGACAGTGACCACGTACCAGACAACGCCGGGAATCAGCAAGACCGTCGCTGCGTGGTGCGCCATGCCCAGGCCCGCGGTCAGGCCGACCAGCGCCAATCGGCGAGGCGCCGGCGATTCCGCCCAGCGCAGCAGGAGCAGGATAATGCCGGCCATCAGCGCCGTGTGCAGTGTGTACACTTCCGCGATCAGCGACATGGCCCAGAAGAACTGAGCGCAGGCCAGCAGCCCCAGAGCGCCGAGCGTCGCCCACGAGCCGACCTGCCAGCGGCGCAGAATGCGCTCGGACAGTGTGATGGTGAGCGCACCAGTGAACGCCGAAAACAGGTTCATGCGGAAGCCCACGTCGCCGATTGGCAGCTGCGACCAAACGCGGCCCAACAGCAAATACAGCGGATAACCGGTGGCGCGGACGATCCCGCTTGTCGCCGCGGCGGTTGTCAGCTCGGCGCTATCCAGGTTGTAGACCGTCGGCGCGAGTGTGAGCACGTACAACACGAACGGCAGGGAGAACGCGGCGACTGTGCGCCGGTCGATCGTCGCCATCCGGCGCGTGACAGGGATGAGGACTCGCGGCAGGCGCACGTCGGTTCTCAGCATCGCAGTTCGGGATGATCTTCGACAACTATAAGGGGGCACAGGCGCGTCAAACGGCACCGTACCTGATCCATTATATGTTGCGTTGGAATTGGTGTCAGTGACCTGAGTCACCGAGCACTGGATCGACGTGATCCTGTTGGCCAGGTTGCGCCATCTGCGGGGTCGCCGGCGGGATGGCGTGCCCAAGGCCCCGGCCTACTCGCTCAGATGACTGACTATCAGGTTGACGGGTACGCCCGTCTTTCCAGAGCGACTCTGTCCAGAATGCGAATTTGGCCGCGCTCAAGCTGCACAATGCGCTGTTCTTGAAAGTCCTCCAGAATGCGACTGACGACTTCGCGGACGCTGCCCAACTCATCCGCCAGCTTCTGGTGTGTCGCCTCGACCGGACCGCTGTTCACCAGTAAGAGCGCGGCGAGTCGCTGATCCAGCCGCCGAAAGGCAACCTGCTCGATCAGCTCCAGCAGGCGGGTAAGCCGCTCGCCAAAGAACCGGAAGATGAATTGCCGAACAGGCGGCGACTGTTCGATCAGGCGGATGAAATGGTCACGAGAGATCGCCGCGCCGTGCACTTCCGATTCGATCACGCCCCGTGCGGGGTATGTCACATCGCCCAGCAGGCAGCCGACGGTGAGAATGCAGCTCTCGCCCGGCTGCACCTTGTACAACAGGATTTCCCGGCCCGAGCTGGCGGGCTTGCTCACGCGAATCGTACCGGATACCAGCAGCAGAAAGGCCGGACAGGGCGAATCCACATCGAACAGTGTGTGTCCGGCCGGTAGGCTGATGAGTTGCGCACCATCTTGTATCAAGCGGCGCAGATGAAACGGCACATCACGCAAGACGGGGTAGACATATACCAGCGTATCGAATTCTATGGGCGTGATCATAACAACTCCGTCCGGGACAGGCTCCGGGCGAATCAGGGTGCGCAGAGCTGGCAAGTCACTCTTGCGCGCGGGAAGCGACTCGGCTCATGTTCAGAACGAGTGATCTCTTTTCGCTCTTAGCCCGCGTCCTCGCGGGCGCAGTCCACAGCGAGGACGCAGTAGACGAACCTTGCACTTGCTCTATACATGAGCGAGCGCCTCTACTGAGAAGAGTCGCTTTTTTTCTGCAGAAGTAACGGCTTGGGGTGAATTGGCTCTCGAAAGCGGACTGGGGGGTGGCTGTGCGTGTATCCCATGCATGAAGTGCTGGGCTTCGTGTTGGGCGTGAGCGACGCCAGCCTGAAAAGGTCATGAACCGCCCGGCTGAGAGGCCGGTGCGTCCGATTGCTCCACCGGCAGCCACACCGTGAACGTGCTGCCCTCGCCGACACGGCTGGCGACGGCGATTTCGCCGCCGTCCAGGTCGACGATTTCCTTGACGATCGCCAGCCCTAACCCCGTTCCGGGTATGTCCGACTGGCTGACCCGTTTGCCACGGTAGAACCGATCGAACAGGTGCGGCACGTCCTCCGGCTCGATCCCAATGCCGGTGTCGCGCACCTCCAGGCAGGCCATCTGCCGCGCCTCGTCCATGCGCGTCGATACCTGCACCGCACCGGCGAGCGTGTAGTTGAGCGCATTGGCGACCAGGTTGGTGACGACCTGCGTGAGCCGGTTGCGGTCACCGTGCACGGATGGCAGGCCCGGCGCCGGCAGGCATGTGAGCGCCAGGTCGGCGCCCTCTGCCTGAGGTTGGTGGGCGACAATCACTCCCTCGACGAGCGCGTTCAAGTCGACCGGTGCGAAGACCGTTGTCGTCTTGTCGCGTTCCAGGCGCGCCAGGTCGAGGATATCCTCAATCAGCGTGCTCAGGCGGGCGGTCTGCTCCTTGAGCACCGTCAGGTAGTGATCGCGCTTGTCGGGTCTGCCGCGCTCCAGCAGGTTGAGATATAGGTTCAGGTTCGCCACCGGCGTGCGCAGTTCGTGCGAGACATTCGAGACGAACTTGGACTTGAGCCGATCGAGTTCCTTCAGGCGCTCGTTGGCCTCGGCCAGTTCGCGCGTGCGATCGGCGACCCGCTGCTCGAGCGTCTCCAGCACGCCGGCCCGATACAGCGCGATGGCCGCGATGTCGCCTACGGTCATGAGCAGGCGCAGGTCGCCGTCGGTCAGGGCAGGGGCGGCCGGAGAATGGCCGTTGGCTCTCCGTCCGACGGCCAGGGCGCCGAGGATCTCCTGGCCGGCGATGAGCGGGACGCTGGCCACCGCGTGCACGTCGTTGCCCATGTCGCCTGGCACCAGGTGCGGGTCGTTATGCACGTCATCACTCAGGTATGGCTGGCCCGTCGCCATGACGTGCCCCACGACCCCTTCGTCCGGCGACAGCCGCGTCCCGGTAGCGGTCGCCCACGCACCTTGTGCCAGGGTGATAACCGCCCCATCTCCGGACGGGCGGCGCAGCGCCAGGGCCACGCCATCGGCGCTCAACAGGCTGCGCGCGAAACTGACGATGACCGGCAGCATGTCGGCGCGCGTGCGCGCCGCGCGCAGGGCAGCGCTGACGGTGGCGATGGCTGCCAGTTCGCGCTCATGCTGCTTGCGCTCGGTGACGTCCGGCATGATGCTGATGCGGTGAACGTTTTCCAGCATACGGGTGTTCTTCATCACGTCACTTTCGTGCCGCTGCGCCGGATGGCGGTGCGGGCGATTCTGGCTACCGGGTCAACCGGCGCGAGGAACGGCGCCCGGCGCGATGGCGCGTGTGGACTGGCGCGCCACCTCGCGAGCCGAGTTGACGACGAAGCCCTCTCCCTCCTGCTCGACGATCTCGACGAACGCTTCCACGACCTGCGGATCGAACTGCGTGCCGGCGCAGCGGCGCAGCTCGGCCACAACTTCCGCCGGAGACATGGCCGGGTGATAAGGCCGATCCGAAGCCATGGCCTCGACGGCGTCGCACACGGCGAGAATGCGCGCCTCCAGAGGCGTCTGCTCGCCGCGCCACCCGTCCGGATAGCCACGCCCGTCCCACCACTCGTGGTGGTGCCTGACAAAGGGCGTCAGGTGGTGCAGCCCCCGGCACGTCTCCAGAAACTCGGCGCCGCGAGTCGTGTGGGTCTTGACCGCATCGTACTCGCCGGAAGTCAGCACGCCCGGCTTGAACAGAATTCGCTCGGGGATGCCCAGCTTGCCGATGTCGTGCAGCAGCGCCGCCTGGCGCAGGTGTTCCAGCCGTTCGCCGCGCAGGCCCAGCCGGGCGCCGATGGTCGTGGCGTAGTGGGCCACCTGCGCGGCGTGACCGGCCGCGTACGGATCGCGCGCGTCGATGATCTTGGACAACGTGAGAAACAGTTCGTCGTTCAACTGGCGGATGGCCCGGCTGGCGTTGGCGATCTCCCGGTTGGCGGTCGTGAGCTCCAGATTCATGCGCTTCAGCTCGCGCATGCTCTCTTCGGTGCGATCCACGTACTGCTTCTGAGCGTAGCGCATCATGAGTGCCGGAAGCGCGAAGACCATCACGCCGGGCAGGCCGATCTCCCAGTACGCGACGGCGAGGAAGACGCCCAACAGCGACAACACCAGGTAATGGCTGGTCAGCCAGCGGAACTGGCGCTGCCACACGATCCGCAGGCGCGCCCCCTGCGACAGACTGATGGCAGACGCGATCAGGCCCGTTTCGATGGCATAATACGCCCACCCGGCGAATAAGGCCAAGACGCCGAGCAGCACCACA
Organism: Anaerolineae bacterium; assembly: GCA_035283185.1. Taxonomy (GTDB): domain Bacteria; phylum Chloroflexota; class Anaerolineae; order Fen-1058; family Fen-1058; genus DASSFZ01. Next base: position 18,728 of record DATEUJ010000123.1, read on the forward strand.
TTGGGAGTCGCCGGGAGGACGCTCCAGGCGTGGATGACAAATGACGGAGCCAGGCCGGCCAGGACGTGGACCGCCCAGTTGAAGGCCGTCTGATACACACGCGGCTTCGTCTGCACGTAATGGGTGAGCACAATCCCCGCGCTGACCGCCGCGACACCCGGCAGGCCTGTAACGAGCGCCGACGCGAACACGACGGCCATCGAGGCCGAGACGGTGTTGACACCGTACACACTGACCTGTAGCGCTTCGGCGAAGGCGGCCAGCACGACGAACAACGCCAGCGTGCCTGCATCCGGCGCCGGCTGCAGGGCCACGCCGAGAGCCGTTGCCGCCACGCCCAGACCGATCACGATTCCAACGCACCACGGCAGCCAGACGCTTGGACGGATGGCGTCCGTGGGGGGCGTGCTCGCCTGGCCCGACGAGCCGGTTGCCGATACGGACCCGTGAGCGCCGGAATGAGCCGGGCCTGTGCCACTCGCCGGCGTGCGGCCGTTACCGGACGGCTGCGGCTTGGACGCATAGGCGGCCGCGTAGGTGCTCTCCGCCTGATCCGCGCCGGGCGGCCTCTCCAGCTTCGCCGAATGAGGCACGTCGGCGGCGGACGACACGCAGTTGCGCCCGCGCAGCTTGGCCTGGTACACGGCCACGTCCGCCGCGTGGATCAGGTCGTCGGGCGTGGCCCCATCGCCGGGAAAGTCCGCCACGCCGAAACTCATGGTCGCGCGGATCGGGGTGGGGCTGGTCGGCGCCTCAAATTCCGCCGTCGCGATTGCCTGACGAAGACGATCGGCAACATCCAGCGCCTCGGCCGGTTCGGTCTCCGGGAGGGCGATACAGAACTCCTCGCCCCCGAATCGCGCGGCGATGTCGTATTCCCGCACGGCCTCGCGAATAATCTGGCCGACGCGGGCCAGCACCGCATCGCCGGCCAGGTGGCCGTACGTGTTGTTGATATTTCGCAGCAAGTCCAGATCGGCCACGATGACCGCGAGCGGCCGGTGAAAGCGCCTGGCGCGCTCCAGTTCGCCGGCGAATAGCTTGTTGAAGTGGCGGGCGTTCCACAGTCCCGTCTTCGCATCCGTCTGCGCTTCCTGCTTGAGCTGGGGCACGCTGAGCGCGCGATGGATCATCACCAGCGGCGAGAGCGCGGGCAGGATGAGCAGGGGGTTGAGTTGCCAGAGGACGGCGATCACGCATCCCAGGAACAACTGTATGAGGTCGCCGCCCAGATTGCCGATGTCGAGCACACCCGACTTGCGCAAGCCGATACCGCGCGCCAAGAAGATGACAAACCCGATCAGGAGGTGGTTGATCAGTACATAGACTAGCGCGCTTAACATCACAGCCAGCATGGCCGCCGGCGTGGTGAATGTGCGGGGTTCCGACACGAGACTCACGAACACCCAGCGCGCCGCGAATCCCGCGACCAGGTGCGTGGAGATGTTGAAGGGCTGAATATACCAGTTGCGCAGCATAGGGCTGTTGGCCAGCCGCTTGCGCACCCATTCGACCAGGTGGGGGACGGCAACCAACAGCACAAAATAGGCCGGAGGCAGCAGGAGCATGCCTGCGAACAGGAAGACGAGGTGCGGATAGTACGACTGGCGGCCGGGCGCCTCGGCTTCCAGGAATTGTGTAAGTATGGTTAGCCCGGCCAGAATGACGAGGGCCAGTGGATCGAATGCGCTGGTTGCGGGGCCAGTTGCAATGGCATACGCGCTCATCGCGACTCCTGCCAGCAGAATGCCCCAAATGTATGCCCATGCTCGGCGCGACATAAGCCTTACCTTCCTCTCAGGTCGCATTTAACTGGAGTCTAGAGTTCGCTCCCGCTGCTGCCGAAGGCGTGCCAAATCCAGCGGAAAGGGCATGGATTTGGCAACACTTGCACCCCGGGCTCGCCCGAGGGCGGGCCTGCGCTGCAAGTGCAGGTGTCCATGCCGAGCAACTAGGCGTGAGCTCTAAACTCTAGTCAGTAGTGTAAGCGCACGCGTCTATGCTGTTAGTGGGCTTTTAGGTGTGATTGGGATGGTTTTAAGTTGAGGCGATCTTTGCGCTTCGAGCCGCGTCTCAGAACAATAGCATCTCGACGATCTGATTCATCAGTCGGCTGCCTATGTCCGTCCAGAAGAGCGTCATCAGCGTGCCCAGTACCAGCATGAACGCCAGCCACAGTTTGACTCTTGTCTCTGCTCTCATCGCTATTCTGCCTTTCCTCTGTTTCGCCGTGTCCGGTCTGCGAGACAGCCCCCGCAAAGCGAAGCCTCGACTCGACCTCACCCCTTTCGCCCTCTCTCCCCTCTCCTACTTTA
>DATEUJ010000124.1:0-68437 GCA_035283185.1 Anaerolineae bacterium
GGCGCACGTGTTTCCAAAGAATGTTAGCGCACTCGATGAAAAATAGATCGGGCACCATCAGACGACCTGGTGGATCCGCAGCCAGGTGCGCAAAAAGCGCATCGGCCAGATTGGAGAGCGGCTCGGCGATAAACAACTTGACTTCATGATCGAAGCGTGCTAAACTGCCACCATCCTGACGAAAGGAGGCGCACACGATGTCAGCACAATTTGCCCTTGTCTCGCTCGAATGCGTCGGAGTGCGCCTCGTCACCGCGTAAGTATCCCTCACTGCTTCCTCGCGGCCACGGGTGCGCTCCTGCCCGTGGCCGTTTTGTTTTCAAAGACCTTTAGGATTTCAAGACCCGAAAGGTCTGGCGTGGCCACGGTGCGAATTCGCACTGTGGCCGCTTTGTTAGGGAGCATAGCCAACCATGCCGGACTACGAGGCTTACGAAGCCCTGTTCGAGACGCGCGCCGAGCGACGCCGGCGCACACGTCCCAACGGCAAATCCAAACATAAGGCGCCCGATCTCGCCGTCGAAGCGGCCGAACGCCTCGACGAGACGGGATATGGATTCCAGCCGACCTACAAATCCGCCAGCAACGACCACTTCGAGCATCAGTGGATCGTCGAGGCGCTGAGCGGCTTCTACTACGACAAGCTGATCGACGACGTGCTGCGCGCCGTGAAGGGCGGCAAGGAAGCGTCGGTCTACTGCTGCGCTGCGCACCCCTCGACCGGCGTCGAGTTCGTCGCCGCCAAGATCTACCGCCCGCGCATGTTCCGCAGCCTGAAGAACGACGCCCTGTACCGCGAAGGGCGCAGCATCCTCGACGACACGGGCAAGACGATCAAGGCCCGCGACAAGCGCGTGCAGCGCGCCGTCGAGAACATGACGCGCTTCGGCAGCGAGCTGCGCATCGGATCGTGGATCGGCCACGAGTTCGAAACGCTGCGCCTGCTGCACGACGCCGGCGCAGACGTCCCCAGGCCGTATGGCCAAGCCAACAGCGCCATCATGATGGAGTATCTCGGCGACGGCGAGCTGGCCGCGCCGACGCTCAACCACGTGGCGCTGGAGCAGGACGAAGCGCAGGCGCTCTTCGAGCGTGTGATGCGCAACGTCGAGTTGATGCTGTTCCAGCACCGCGTCCACGCCGACCTCTCGGCCTACAACATCCTGTACTGGGACGGCGCGATCAAGCTCATCGACTTTCCGCAGGCGGTCGATCCGCGCATCAATCCGCACGCCGAATCATTGCTGGCGCGCGACGTCGAGCGCGTGTGCCAATATTTCTCTCGCTTCAGGATCAAGTTGGACGCGAGGCGCATTGCCCGCGATCTGTGGTCGCGCTACATGCACGGGGATTTGTGATCCGCGAATAACACGAATCTTCACGAACTAAATGCACAACGTCATCGAGGCATTGTCGGGCTGCGAGCCGGAGATCGGGCGTTGGCTGTGGGCGCTGGAGGACGCGCGCCGCCGCACCAAGCGCGTCCTCGACGGGCTGACGCGGGCCGTCATCGACTGGCCTCACCCCCTCTCCCCCTCTCCCGAAGTGGAACTACGTACTTCGGGAGAGGGGGGATCGGACTCCCCTCTCTTGACGACGGCTGTTTCGTCGTCAGGAGAGGGGGCGGGGGTGAGGCCCGGCAACAGCATCGGCACGCTGCTGTACCACCTCGCGGCGATCGAGATCGACTGGCTGTACGCCGACGTTTTGCAGAAGCCGTGGCCGCCGGAGCTGGAAACGCTGTTCCCGTTCGACGTGCGCGACGAGCAGGGTCACCTGATCGCGGTGCGTGGGCTGAGTCTCGACGCGCACCTGCGTCGCCTCGACGCGGTTCGCTCGATCTTGCTCGACGCGTTTCGCGGCATGTCGCTCGACGAGTTCCGTCGCGCGCGGCGCACGCAGGGCTACGACGTGACGCCCGAGTGGGTCATCCATCACCTGATGCAGCACGAGGCCGAGCATCGCGGGCAGATCGGCGAAATTCGCATCCGCGCCGAGCAATCACTTGGAGAACAGGAATAATGAAATGACGAGCATGCCAACATTGGAAACCGAACGGCTGATCATTCGACCGTTCGCGATGGACGATCTGGAAGCGATTCACCGCATCCTCGACGTGGAACTGGCCGAAGCCGATTTTGGCAGCGAGGGGGCAAAGACGCTGGACACTCGACGCGAGTGGCTGCGCTGGACTATCCTCAATTACGATCAACTCGCCCGGCTCTACCAGCCGCCGTACGGTGAGCGGGCCGTCGTCCTGAAATCGAGCGGCGAGCTGATCGGCGCGGTCGGCTACGTGCCGTGCCTCAACGTGTTCGGGCAGTTGCCTATGTTCGGCGGAGCGCGCGACGGCCTGACCTCGACCGAGTTCGGGCTATACTACGCGCTGTCGCCCGCGCGCCATCGGCGCGGCTACGCCGCCGAGGCGGTTCGGGCGATGATCGATTACGCCTTCCGGCGACTCAGGCTCCGGCGCATCATCGCCACGACGACGTATAATAATGAAGCGTCGATGGGCGTGATGCGCAAAGTGGGGATGCGCATCGAGAAGAACCCGTTTCCCGATCCACCCTGGCTGCAAGTGGTCGGTGTTTTGGAAGCGCCCAGCATATAAAGCGTGTTGCGTGTTCCGTATTCCGTAACGGAACACGCAACACGCAACACGGCAGCGGAGCAAACCCTGTTGTCGAGGAAGCAGAAGCCTAGCAAGAAACTCATTCGGCACAACACGGCGGCGAATCAAGAGAAACACCGCGCCGACTGGCTGCCGCTCGCGCCGAACGAGCTTGGCGTCGTCGCCGACCGGCGCATCATGCCGCGCGACGAGCGCGACCGGCGGCGCGCGCTGGAAGAAGCCTCGGCGCAGAGCATCGACGCGGCAATCGGCGAGGCCGGCTGGCTGGCGGCGGCGCAGGCGAGCGGGCATCGCCTCGGCGTCGTGCTCGAAATCGCCAAAGACCTGTGCCGCGTGGCTGTCGACGGGCGGGCGGTGCTGTGCGACATTCGCGGAACGCTCACCGCCGAGGGTACCGGCTTCACCAACATCGTCGCCGTCGGCGACCGCGTGCTGATCAGCCTGCCCGAAGCCGATCACGGCTGGGTCGAGCAGGTGCTGCAGCGCCGCAGCGCGCTGGCGCGGCCCGATTCGTTCTACTCGCACCTCAAGCAGATTATCGCCGCGAACATGGATCGACTGCTGATCGTCGCTTCGTGGCGCGAGCCGCACATCTTGCGCGAGCTGATCGACGAGTATCTCATCGCCGCCGCCCGCAACAACCTCGACGCGATCATCTGCGTCAACAAGATCGATCTGGCCGAAGACGTGAGCGAATGCCGCGCCGCCGTGCAGGCTTACGCCGATCTCGGCTATCACCTGCTGTTCACCAGCGCCAAGACCGGCCTCGGCGTAGACGACTTGCGCCAGGTTTTGCGCGGCAAATCGACCGTGCTGGCCGGGTTGTCGGGCGTGGGCAAGTCGTCACTGCTGTCGGTCGTGCAGCCTGGCCTCAAGCTTCGCACGCGAGCGGTCAGTGTGTACAGCGGCGAAGGCCGGCACACGACGAAGCAGGTGACGATGCTGCCGTTGCGCGAGGGTGGCTACGTCGTCGATACACCCGGCATCCGCGAGATGGGACTGCACGGGCTGTATCGCGACGAGCTGGTCGAGTATTATCCGGAGATTCTCGCCGCGTCGGCGAACTGCCGATACAGCGATTGCTCGCACGTCGGCGAGCAGATGTGCGGCGCGAAGGCAGCCGTTGCCGCAGGGCGCATCGCCGAGTGGCGGTACGACAACTACGTGAAGTTGTACGGGAAGTTGCCTGGGTAATTGGAGATTGGATTGGTTTGCACGCTTCTTTCGGTGTCCTATCGTCTGCGCCTGAGCGCCAGGCCGAAAGCCGACAACAACAGCACGGCTCCTACTGCACCCCAAACGACCACGCCGCTTCCAAGCCCAGTTGATTGACTGGACTCTGGCAACGGCTGGCCAGGGCGCCCACTCTGAGCCAGCGCCGCCTCGCGCGTCGCAGATTCCTCAGGGCTGAGCGTCAGCGGGATCGTACCCGGTGTCGCCTGAGCAGTGAGTGCGGGCGGCGCTGCACCCACACCCGTTGCCTGTGTGCCCTGATGCGCGACCGACTGACCACTTGAATCCTGACCGGGCGGATTAGTCTGCCCCCCGGGAGGCAAGGTAGGCGCAGAGGGTGATGTCACGTCCGGCCCAGGCAGTGGTGGGCCGGTTTTGCCCGATTTATCGGTCGCCGCCGAGAGCGTGGAGAGCTGTTGCGGGCTGAGCGGAGCCGAACTCTGCTGCGGCGAAACCTGCGCACGTTGCGGAGCGACTGTGGCAACTTCTGCGATGGCGCCCCCCTGCGTTGCGGGCGATACTATGTTGCTCTGCGATGAAACAGTCGCACTGCGAGGCTGCGACGATTCCGCCCCGCAGCCGGCGACCAGCAAAAGCAGCACGCTCGACAAGACTGACAGAACCACGGCGACACCGATGGAACGACGTCGCTGATTGGGCATGTACAACCTCCCCCGGACAAGCGCACTAAGTCTGACTCTTAGACGCCAGCCAGAGGCCATTCGTTCCACTACTGTTTGAGAATGACCGGCAAATACGCCCCAAAGACCGGGTTGTTGTAGTAGCGGGTGACCGACCGCAGGTCACGCTCCCGGCCGAAGATCACATAGCGTGGGACCGAAGAGCCACTGCCGCCAGTGCCCTGCAGCGTGAAACCTGCGGCCGTCCAACCCAGTGACGTCGGTGCGAAGGGTTGGACGGAAATGTAATCCCCCCAGCGATTCACGTTCGGTCCTGTAGTGCCGGATACGCCATAGCCCAGGTACCAGGGCGGTGGGGTGTATCCCGCGGCGCGACTGAAATCATCATCAACGCCCACAGCAAAAGAAGGATGGATGGATCCACTGCCGTAGAACAGACCGACACCAACATCTCCACGCGCATTCGGCGCGGCCGCCGGGTAAGCATAAGCGATACCGGAAGACCAGACATAGGGCCGGTCAAGATATGCCCGATCCGATTCCCTGACTCGCACGGCTTCGACATAGGGCCAGGTGAAGCCGCCGCCTTGCGCCGAGCCCCACAGGAACCCTATGCGGTCCCGGCTGACCCAACCCGCCTTGATGCGCCCGTCGTCGAAGCCGCACCAGTTGCGGCCATCGGGACCGGGGCATGAATGCGTCGGGTTGAACCACGCCGCCGAGAGATTCACGTCATCCCAGAAGATAGTTCCGGAATCCTCCGCCCACCGGAAAACGCGAACCTGCGAGAGGGTGTTGTGAGAGCCAAAGTACATTGTCTCCCACGCGCCGTGCGTGCACCGAAGTGATAGATTGGAGAGAGGAACTGAGCCGAGATCAAGAAAACTGTACGAAAATGCTGCCCCGGCAGATATTGGATCGAGCGGCATCTTGAACATCCAGGCATCGTTCACGAAGGTTCCGGCATACGGTCCTCGGTTCGTGGTTATCCAGACGTAATCGTTGCTGAGACACATGTCCGGATAATCCCACTCCGTGTTGATGGCTGATATGAAGTCGTAATACCACCAGTTGCCAGCGGCAGCGTCCTGAGGACGCGCGGCAGCCAGCCGAAAGATGTTTTGCCCGCTTCCGGCCGGGCCGCTTGAGACGTACTGCAGGAACCAGAGGAAGATATCGCGACTCGGGTCATAAACGACGATCTGGTCGCAGCAGAATCCTCCGAATGACGCCGGGAATGTCGTGTAGGGATTCAGGTAGCTGAAGGTCTGCCCACCGTCGGTCGAAAGGGCGGCATACCAGTTGCCCGTGCCAAACACGATATGGCCGCTATTAGCAAACGTCGGCTCCGTCGTTCGCGACGTTTGGCTGTTAATCGTAGAGCCCATCGTTGAATTGCGGAAGACCGTAAAGTCGCCCGGTGCTGTGGGTGATTGCGGCGATTGCCCGGAGAGCAGCGATGGAGGATTCGTCGCCGTGGACGGATCGGGGTTCGAATCCAGCCGCTGCACGGCTGTCTTTCCTTCAGGCAGAGGTGGCATAGGGAGAGGATGACTCTCGCGCACCTCTTCAATCCAAGCTGCCTGCTCGGGGGATAGCACGGGCGGCACTGGCAACAACTGCGCCTTAGCAGCCTGTGCGGGCGCAACGTTCGCAGTGCGGGCCTGGATACCCACTGCCCCATTAGGCGCAGGCGGCGCAAAGAGCGCCGCCTGCGCAGACTGCGCGACAAACACACTTATGGCTAGCAACAACCCGATCATGGCGAACCTGCTGAGCTTCATGGCGATTGCCTCCTCTCTATGTGATGGATTTATCCCATAACATAAACGATTCCACTGGTCATTTTTCCATCATGGTGCAGATCGATGTGGAAAATTCGTGACTACTCACGGCTTTTCCGGACCAGTTGAATTGCATCAAGCTGAACCCGGCCACCGCCACGTCGAGTTCATTGGCGACTTGGGTGGAACCGGCCGGGTCGGATCACGCCAAGGCCGCGCGGACGTGATCGTAATTGGCCGGCGATGCCGAGCTGATAGTAGGCCGCGTGGTATATGTCCACCTGCTCCCGATCGGAGCTGAGATCGACGTCCGTCGCCAGTTGAACCGTCGGATTGGGGAGGCGCTGACCGGTGGACTTGTCCCAGCCGATCAGAGGTATCTGCCCTGTTCTCCGGGCATGTGCCTGGTGACTGTGGGCGTATTATATACTAATTATGTACTAATGCCGTCCTTGTGTCTGACCGGCAAGCCGGTATAATCCCCCCACCCGGAGACGCGTATGTCTAAGACACTGATCAAAAACGTAGACGTGATCACGCTCGACGCGGTAGGCGCCGTTCTGCGCAACGCCAGCATCGCCATCGACGGCAGGACGATCCTCGCCGTCGGCGACCCGCCGCGCGACTTCGCGCCTGACGAGACGATCAACGGCACCAACCACGTCGCCCTGCCGGCGTTCTTCAACGCGCACTGCCACGCGCCGATGACGTACGAGCGGGGCTGGGCAGAAGACTTGCCGTTCCCGCGCTGGCTGAACGAGAAAATCTGGGTGGCCGAATCGGCGCTCACGCCCGACGACGTGTACTGGGGCGCGGCGCTCGCCGCGTGCGAGATGATCCGGGGCGGCGTCGCCGCGTTCAACGATCACTACTTCTACATGGATCGCGTTGCGGAGGTGGTCGAGCAGTCGGGCCTCAAGGGCGGGCTGGCGTGGTGTGTGTTCGGCATCGGCGACGACAAAGAGATCGGCGCGAATCTCGACGGCACGCTCGCCTTCGTCGAGCGCTGGCAGGGCCGCGCCGATGGCCGGCTGCGCCTGATGCTCGGCCCGCACTCGCCATACATCTGCCCACCCGAGTTCCTGGCGCGCGTCGCCGCGATCGCTCACGAGCGCGGCCTGACGATCCATTTGCACGTCGCCGAGTCGCAGGAGCAGGTGGACAACTCGCTTCGGGCGCATGGCAAAACGCCGGTTGCGCACCTCGCCGCGCTGGGTGTGTTCGACGGGCCGTGCGTCGCCGCGCACTGCCTCGTCGTCGGCGAGGACGACCTCGAGATTCTCGCGCGACACGGCGTGCACGTGGCCCACACGCCGATCACGTACATGAAGCTGGCGATGGGCGTGAACGACCTGTCGCGCTTCTTCGCACGCGGCATCAACGTCGCCATCGGCACGGACGGGCCGGCCTCGAACGCCGACATGGACATGCTGGCCGCGATTCGCCAGACAGTCATCCTGCAAAAACACGAGCAGCGCAATCCTGAAGCGCTGCCCGGCGACACGGCACTGCGCATGGCGTCGCAGAACGGCGCGCGGGCGATGGGCGTTGTCGATTCGGGCGCGATCGCGCCAGGCCGCGCGGCCGACCTGGCGCTGATCGACATGGACAAGCCGCACCTGCTGCCACGCCACGACCTGGTCGCCAACGTCGTCCACTCGGCCAAGGCCGCCGACGTGACGCACCTGATCGTCGACGGCCGGCTGCTGTATCGAAACGGCGAGCTGCTGACGCTGGACGAGGACAAGATCAAGGCCGAAGCGGAACGCGGCGCGTTTCGCATGGTCGGCAGCGAGATGCGCAGTGTGCGCGAGTATCGAGGATAGCCCGGTTGAGGTAAGGGAGACTTCGGAAGTCTTCAAAGACTTCCGAAGTCTATGGCTACGTGCGTCGCACGTTTCGTCCGGCTATCTCACTTGCGGCTTGCCTTTGTGCTCGATGACCCGCAGCGGCACCGACGCGATTCCGCCCGGCGGCACGTTGGGCGCGCCCGGACTGGGCGACCAATCGTCGTGCCACACGCCGTACTCGTCACGGCTGAAGCTGCGGTCCGGGCCGAGCGCGCCGAAGATGACCAGCTCGAGCACCTGGCCGCCAGGTTTGATTAGGCGCACGCCGTCTCCGTTGTCGTTGAGCCCGATGTGGGTCACCTGGCGATAGAGCACCAGGAATTTGCCAGCCTCTAGCACCGTCCCGGCCGGGAACTCGTAGGCCGCGCCGGTGGTGGCGCTCTCGATCGACCAGCCGCCGATGTCGACCATGATCGCGCCGGTGTTGGTCAGCTCGATCCACTCATCCTGCGGGTTGGCCGTGCCGCTGCCGTCCCAGTCCACTGCGCCGGGCGCCGGCAGGATCTCGTTGAGGCGAACGCCGGTGAGCGTCGGCTGCGCCGTCGCCGTGGCGGTAGGCGTCGCGCTAGGCGTCGCCTGTGTAGCCGTCGCGGTCGGCGTTGGCGTCTGAGTCGCCGTGGCGGTAGGCGTCGCGCTAGGCGTCGCCTGCGTAGCCGTCGCGGTAGGCGTTGGCGTCTGAGTTGCCGTCGCCGTCGCAGTAGGCGTCTCGCTGGGTGGCGTCTGAGTTGCCGTCGCAGTAGGCGTCACGCTGGGTGGTGTCTGTGTAGCCGTCGCAGTAGGCGTCGCGCTAGGTGGCGCCTGTGTGGCCGTCGCTGTCGGCGTGACCGATACCGTCGGCGTCGCGCTGGGCGTTGCCGGTGCAGTGGTCGGGGTCGATGTGGCCGTCGCCGTCGGCGTCTGGGTAGGCGTAGCCCTAGCGGTCGGCGTCGGCAATCGCTGCCACACGACAGAGAGGCGCGCCAGGCCGCCGTTCTCGAAGTATTCCACGACGACTTGGTGCGCGCCGCCGAGACTCACGTCGGCCGTGTAGGGCGTGTTACCGGCGCTGTCGTGCCATTCATTCAACACCAGCCTGCCGTCCACGGTGATGCGCACGCCGTCGTCAGAGATCGCGACGAAGCGGTACACACCCGGCTCGAAGCTCAACTGCCGGCTCCAGCGCGCCGAGAATCCGTCCATAGGCAACCCAGGCGCGGGCGAGCCGCCCTGCCAGTTGAAGTCGATCGCTTTGTCGTTGCGTGTCAGCGCCGGGTTCCCGCTCAAGTTCCGGTTCGACCAATACTCGCCTTTCCAGTCGGTGATCGACACCGGCAACTTTTCCCACCACAGGCTGATGCGGGCGTCGCCTGTCCGCTCGTAGAACTCCACTTTCAGGCCGTGAAAACCAGCGGCCATCGTCACGTCCGCAGTGACCTCTCGCGCCGCGCCGTCGCGCCAATCGTCGATGACCAGGCCGCCGTCGACCCACAACCGGACGCCGTCGTCGACGAGGAGGTGGAACCGATAGGTAGCCGCTTCGAAGTTGAGGCTGCGCGTCCAGCGCGCCGAGAAATTGTCGGCAGGCACGACTTGAGCCGGCGTGCCAGCGCCCCAGTTGAAGTCTACCGTCTTGTCATTGCGCGTGACGACCGGGCCGCCGCTCAGCGCCCCATTCGACCAGTATTCACCCTTCCAATCGGGGTACGTGCTAAACTTCTCCCACCAGACCTGGATGAGCGCGCTGCCCACGCGTTCGAAGTACTCGACGCGAAGCGCGTGGTTGCCCGCATCCAGCCGCACGTCCGCTGCGACTTCGCGCACGCCGCCCTCGCGCCACTCGTCGACGATCAGTGCGCCGTCGACGTACAGCCGGACGCCGTCGTCCACCAGCGCGCGGAAACGGTACGTCCCTTCGTCGAACCCCATGGTGCGCGTCCAGCGCGCGGAGAAGTTGTCGGCGGACAGAGAAGCATCCGGCGCGCCGCCGCCCCAGTTGAAGCTGATGCTCCCGTCGTTGCGCACGAGCTTTGCCGCGCCCGTCAGGCCGGCGTTGGCGTAATACTCGCCGCGCCACTCCGGGAACTCGCCGGGACGCTCCCACCAGAACTGGATCTGGGCGTCGCCCCTGTTTTCGTAGTATTCGACGCGCACCGCGTGCAAGCCCGCGCTCAACGTACGATCCGCCGAGTAAGTGACATTCGACGCATCGTGCCACTGGTCGACGATCAGCTCGCCGTCGAGCCACACGCGCACGCCGTCGTCGCTGCGCACGGTGAAGCGGTAGACGCCTGCGGCAAACCCGAGCGAGCGCGTCCACCGTGCCGAAAAGTCATCCGCCGGGATCGACGCCGCCGGCGAGAAAGCGCCCCAGTTAAAGTTGACGTCGGGATCGCCGCGCACGAGCGCAGGCGCGCCCGACAGGCTGCGGTTGGCGTAGTATTCGGCGCGCCAGCCGACGACTGCCGGCGTGGGCGTGGGGCCGACGACCACCTGCACCCAGAACGGCTGCTGTCCGTCGTCGCCGATGCCGAACAGGACCCCCTTGCCATCGCGCAGCAGCCAGTTGCCTCGATACGTGCCGGCGGCGGCGGGCGCGACCAGACTCACGGACACGTCCACCGTGGCGCCGGGCAGCGTCGATCCGGGCAGGGGCCATACGGCCGGCCCACCCATGGCGTCGCCGCTGGCGAACACCAGCGCGTAGGAAGCGTCCCAGGCGCACGTTCCGCTGTTGCGAAGCCGCCAGGCTTTGATGAACGAAGCGCCGGGCGCGACGACGGTCTTATCGGGAATCGTCAGGTCGCTCACAAAGGTCACCCGGTTGGAGCAGGCGACGCCTGCCGGCGTCGGCGAGGCTGTTGCGCCGGGCGTCGGCTCGGTCACGGGCGGCTGAAACGCGAAATCGGCGGTGGCCTTCGAGACGAAGTCGTCCGTCGCCGCGACGATGACGAGCCGATCGCCCGTGATCGGCGTGCCGTCTGCCCAGGCCCCGGGCACGAAGACCACGATGTTGATCGCGCCGTTTGCGTCTGCGATGGCGTCGCCGAACGGCTGAAGCGCCGCGCCGGCATTCGGCGGGCCGAAGCGAATGGCGACGTGCGCGTTCGCCGGGAAACCCACGCCGACGATGGTGACCGGCGTGCCGGGGCCGCCGGAGGCCGGGTTGAGGGCAATGACCGCCGGCGTGACCGGCGGCGCGGTTGGAGCGATCGTTGGTTCAACGCTCGGCGCGATCGTTGGTTCAGGTGTTCGCTGAGCGCCGCACGCCGACACAATCGCGGCCACGGCGAACAGTGCCATGATGAGAAGAAATCGGTTGAAGAAAATGTGGATATTCATGCCAATCCCCCCTGCAGCTCAAGCCTCGTCGACTGCATTCAACTACTGGAACGCCTGCGTGCATCTACCGGTTCCACGCCGCGCCGGCGAACTGGATGGCGTCGATCACCTGTAGTGTAATCGACGGCGCAGGGGTTTGCATCAAGCAAATGATGTCGTTCGCCTACATCATTCGCTGGTGACTGCCTACGACAAAAGACGGATACGCAGCCTCGTTCTATCTGCGATTCACGCCGAACGATGCCACACGCCCGTGCATTCCGGCAGGACAGTGAGCCGCTCGCGTGCGACCCGTTCGGCCAGCGCGTCGCCGAAAAAAAAGCGCGCCAGCCTCTCCGCTTCTTCAACCGACTCGAACCGGTAATCCGTCCGTATCCAGCTCGATCGAAAGTCACACTCTTCTTCGAGCAGCCTGTAGTATTCGGCCAGCGCATCCGTCGGCGGCTCCGGCGCTTCGCGCCCGGTGCCGAGCGTCTCCAGGATGATCGCCGTGCCGCCGGGCCGCAGAACGCGTATCATCTGCCCGACGGCAAGTCTGATGCCTTGTCGCCAGTTATCCGGATACCAGCCGGTGGCATGCCCGAAGCTCCAACCCGAGACGCAAATGTCGGCGATGCCGTCGCGAGCAGGCAGGCAACAATTGTCGGCCACTGCCAGAAGCCAGTTGTGCGGGGGGAGATGGGGCAGCGTGCCGGCCGCCACGTCGAGCATCGCCTTCGATGCGTCGAACGCGATGATCGAGCGAGCGTGGGGCGCGATCAGGCGCGTCAGCCGGCCCGTTCCGGCGCCCATTTCGACGACGTCCAGGCCGTGCAGCGGCCGGATCTGCTGCAGCGCGTGAGGGATATTATGCAGGTAATCCTCGTGCGCCACTAATTCATCATACTCCGCGACCCGCTCGCGATAGATCAATTCGTAATCCGGCATCTATCTAACGTTACCACAGAATCGCCGGATTGCGATACAATCCGCCGCGCCGTGCCACGTTCAGATTGAGCCGAACTGCTCTCGCATCCAGACCTCATGGGGCGCGGTTGGAATGAGTCCAGAGTCTGATGTTGGCGTTTCACCGGGTTGCGTGGAGGCTGAAGGCGAGTCTTTGACGAAGTTGAGTGCGCCCTGTCCGTCATCGTGCGAGATAGTCAGGCGGTCGCCCGCAAGCTCAAACCGAGCGCTGGCTTCCAAGGCTTGGAAGTACCGCTGCTCCTGCTCCATCACGCGCTCGTCGGCGCAAGCCATCAGCGTGCTAACGATGTTGTTGATCGAAAGCGTGGCGCCATTCACCTGATACTCGCCTCCGTACGAATTGCAGCCTCCTGAGCCGCCGACTCGGCCACCAGCGCCGAACTCCAGGGTGAGCGAGGTTCCCTCAATGACCGGCGCTTCTGCGCCCGCGACACCAAAGGACACCAGCCGCCAGTTCGTGTTGGCTAAGGCGTCCGTAGCGCCTGGCGGCACGGTTGGCGCGGCAGTGGGTACTGGCGCCGATCCAATCGGCGCGCAGCCTGATGTTATCAGGATGATCGCCAGGAGAAATATCAGCTTTGAAAGCTTCATGTCGTCCTCCTTTCTTGCGGTTCCGTCATGTGGTCTCGATCGAAGGCTGAAAGCCTGGGTCACGTTGTAGTTGGTCTGGATAAGGCTGCAGCTCAGAGTAAGCGATACGCGCCGACGCGACCAATGGCTCGTTGAAAGGGATCATCGCGACGACCAACTCAGCCAGGAACTCCGGCAGATACTCGCGGGTGACCGATCCGTCGCGCAGCGTGCGCACCAGCGCCACGTACCGGCCATAGCCACTGACGGGGACGTG
Organism: Anaerolineae bacterium; assembly: GCA_035283185.1. Classification (GTDB taxonomy): domain Bacteria; phylum Chloroflexota; class Anaerolineae; order Fen-1058; family Fen-1058; genus DASSFZ01. The sequence goes on from DATEUJ010000124.1 coordinate 13,275, forward strand.
CAACTGCATGGTCGAAGATGTCAGGCCGTGTTGAAAGATAGGCGGATATGTTGTTGTAATAAACATGCTGCCATGCTCCTCTCCCCACTTTACAACTATATCCGGATTGCAGGGGATCGATCTTTTCCGCTTTACGTGCCTGGAAAGAAGGCCAGTCGATCCCCGTCGAACGGGTGATTCACGAGGCAACCGAACTTTTGGAAACACTCTACCAGCCTGGACTAGCGGACGGGCGGTTGCCAGAGAGGAAAGGAATATCCGTAACGCTGAGCGAGAGAGAACGCCAGGTGCTCGGCTGGGTTGCAGAGGGGCTCTCAAACCAGGAGATTGCCGGGCGCTTATTCATCACGGAGCGCACCGTCCGTTTCCACATCACCTCGATCTTCAACAAGCTCGGGGCGGATAACCGTACGCAGGCCGTGGCGATTGCCAACCGGCTGGGTATGCTTTAGACAGTGGTCAACGCCGCCCGCCAGAGGCTGATCGCATAAACGGGCCAGGGCAGATGCAGGCTGAGGCGGTGTGATTTTTTGCTGAATAGACATCGAACTCAATGCCAGATTGACATCCATCCGAGCCCACGCATGATCACCACCTGGCTGCGAGACTGAACGGCTGCTCTTATGGCCGCGGTGTGGTAAGGAGGAATACCTATCTAGGATATAATTGTCTGCGGAGGATCTGGTGATGCCTGGCAGAGAGCGCTCTGTGATCCGCACGCCCGACCAGCGGCTACGGGTGTTTGTGAGTTCGACGCTCCAGGAACTGGCCGAGGAGCGGGCGGCAGCGCGCGAAGCGTGTACCAAGCTGCGGTTCGCACCGGTGATGTTCGAGCTGGGCGCGCGGCCTCATCCGCCACGCGACCTCTACCGCGCCTACCTCGACCAGAGCCACATCTTCGTCGGCATCTACTGGCAGCGCTATGGTTGGGTGGCGCCGGGCGAGACCATCTCCGGTCTGGAGGATGAATATGGGCTGTCGGGCGATAAGCCAAAGCTGATCTACATCAAGTCGCCTGCGCTGGAGCGCGAGCCGCGCCTGAAGGACCTGCTGACCCGCATTCAGCAAGATGACCGCGCCTCCTACAAGTATTTCACCACTACCGCGGAGCTGCGCGAGCTGATCGAGAACGACCTGGCCGTACTGCTCACCGAGCGCTTCGAGAGCGCAGCGTCCGCCGAAGGTGCGAGAGAGCCATCCATAGAGACGCCCAGCCGCCGCAACAACTTGCCAGCCTGGCCGACCGCGTTCATCGGACGCGAGAAGGAAGTGGAGGCCGTACGCAATATTCTGCGGCAGGAGGATGTACTCCTGGTTACGCTCACAGGTCCCGGTGGCGTCGGCAAAAGCCGGCTGGGCGTGCGGGTCGCAGCGGACTTGCTTGACGAGTTCGAGGATGGCGTCTTCTTCGTTCCGCTCGCGCCCATCCGCGATCCCGCGCTTGTCACCTCTGCCATCGCCGCAACGCTCGGCGTCCGGGAAAGCAGCGGTCAGCCGCTCGTGTCGAGCCTGAAAGATTATCTACGCAGTAAGCACATGCTGCTCGTGCTCGACAGCTTCGAGCAGGTCACCTCGGCTGCACCGCTCGTGGCTGAGTTACTGGCAGAGTGCCCCCGACTGAAGATACTCGTGACCAGCCGGGCGCCCTTGCGCTTACGTGGCGAGCGCGAGTTTGCGGTGCCTCCATTAACACTGCCCGCCTCCACACGGCCTTTGTCTATCGCAGAGCTATCGCACTATGAGGCGATCACGCTGTTCGTGCAGCGGGCGCTGGATGTGAAGCTGGACTTCGCGCTGACCGCTGAGAACGCCCCAGCGGTAGCTGAGATTTGCCAACGCCTGGATGGTCTACCGCTGGCGATTGAACTGGCGGCGGCCCGCATCAAGGTGCTGCCACCTCAGGCGCTGCTGGCTCGGCTGGAGAGGCGGCTGAAGCTGCTGACGGGAGGCGCGCGCGATCTGCCCGCCAGACAACAGACGCTGCGCAACACCATCGCGTGGAGCTACGATCTCCTGGGCGAGGGCGAGCAGGTGCTCTTCAGACGGTTGGGGGTATTTGCAGGCGGCTGCACGCTCGAGGCGGCGGAGGCAGTCTGCAACGCGGCAGGCGACCCAGAAGTAAATATCTTGGAGGGGATGACGTCACTTGTCGACGAGAGCCTGCTGCATCAAGGGGAAGGGGTAGAAGGCGAACCGCGCTTCTGGATGTTGGAGACGATTCGAGAGTACGCGTTGGAGCGGCTGGCGGAGAGCAGCGAGGCTGAGGCCATCCAACGACGGCACGCGGACTTCTTCCTGGCCCTGGCGGAGCAGGTAGAGCCCGCAATCACGAGCGGAAAGCGAGACGTCGCGCTCAAGCAGTTGGAAGCTGAGCATGACAACCTGCGGGCGGCATTGGCGTGGAGTCAGCCGGCCGATGAGAGCGAGGCTGGCTTGCGCTTGGCGGGGGCGCTATATTGGTTCTGGTATCTACGCGGTCACTGGAGCGAGGGGCGCGGCTGGCTGGAAGCTGCGCTGGCGCGAACCGAGGCAGGTTCATATGCGGCGGCGCGGGCGAAGGCACTCTTGGGCGTTGGGATGTTGGCCGCGCATCAGGGTGACGGTGCTGTCGCTCCTCTCAGACTTCAGGAGAGCATCGCACAGTTTCGCCAGATGGGCGACAAGCGGGGTCTCGCCTACGCACTGTCCTTTCTAGGAACAGTGACGAGATGGCGCGGCGAGCTCGCTGAAGCGCGCGCTGCTCTTGAGGAGAGCGTGGCCCTATTTCGGGACATCGGAGATCAATGGGGTGCGGCTGCGCGCCCCTGGCTGGAGGAGAGCGTGGCGATATTGCGGGAGGTCGGTGACAAGTCCTTCATCGGCTTGCCGCTGATCTATCTGGGCGATATCGCACGGCGTCAGGGCGACTATGAGCGCGCCGCAGCGCTCTACGAGGAGGGCCTGGCACTGTACCGAGAAGGAGGGAACAAGTGGGGTATCGCTCTTTCGCTCCACAATCTAGGCACTGTAGCCAAGGCGCGAGGCGACTATCGGCGCGCCGCAGCCCTGTTCGCGGAGGGCCTGCCACAATACCGCGAGCTGGGCTACACACCGGGTGTAGCCAGTTGCCTGGCGGGACTGGCGGGGGTCGCCGGAGCGGAGGGCAGCCGGAGCGCGCAGCGCGGCTGTTGGGTGCCGCGCAAGCCCTGATTGAGAACACTGACGCGGTCATCGGGCCTGCCGACCGCATCGAGGTTGAGCGTGACATATCCGCCGTGCGCACTCAATTAGGCGAGGAGGCATTCGCGCCAGCCTGGGCCGAGGGGCGGGCGATGACCCTGGACCAGGCCATTGCGTATGCATTGGAGGATGACGCTGGCGCTTCACACTATCCCGGATAACAGACTTGCCAGCCAGCCGTGTTTGCCCGATACTATGCGAAGGAGCTTGCATGCGCAACCGCCTCTCACGCATCGTCTTGAGTCTCGTCGTCGGATCGATCGTGGTTGCGATCGGGCTGTACCTGGGCTGGTTCATCGCGATCGGGCTGCAGGCCGCGCGCACGTTGAGCGGCTCAGTCCGAGCTCAGCCGTCTCGCGAGACAGTTGCCTTAGTGACCGACGTGACGCGCTGGACGTTTCTGGGGCTGACGACGGGGTTGGGTCTGGCGTTCGCCGCGCTCCACAAGCACCGCGTGCGATTTCTCCTCGCGTCGATCGCAGGCTTCGCGCTGGGAGGGGCGCTGGCTTCGTGGCTTGTCGTGACCAGTCTCGATCGTGCCGCGCCCGCGGCGACGCTGGCATTGCCACTGGGCGGCGCGCTCGCCGGGCTGCTGCTGGGACTTGGAGCGCGGCTGGATATTCGGTCGGCACTGATGCTCATCGTCGTGGCGCTGGCGATGATGATCGCCGGGCCGTTCATCGATCCGCGCAGTTCCGTTATGCTGCCGTCGCCGCTGCGCCTGACACTGAGCGACTGGCTCATCTTGCTCGCGCCCGGCGCGCTGATTGGCGCCATCCTCGCCGCACTCGTCCCGACCGGCTCCGACACATCGCAAACCGCGTGATAGGCGCGCGGGTCTTCTTCCCCCTGCACTCCGATCCGAAAGACGCCGCGGTCATCCTTAGAAACTATCTCAAAAGCCGTTCGTCGTGGCGACTCAATTGCCCCCGTAGCGCCTGTCCTGAGCCTTGCCCTGAGCGCAGTCGAAGGGGCAGCCGAAGGATGGCGGAGTGGGGTGAGTCGCACGTGTAACGACTGAAGTCGTTACACCCGTTTTTGAGATGATTTCTTAGTGGACGGGCGCCTGGGAGTCGTCCGCTGCTGAGGGGTATCGATCGAGAGCGGCGCGACTGAACACGCGAGGGAGCACCCCGTGCACGCGCGCATCGTGCGCCCGACGCAGATGCTCTTCTGCGCGCGCGAGTGCTGCCTCGGCGGAAGCGAGAATGGTGTCGAGCCGGGCAGGCACTGCTCCAGCCGGACGATACGACACACTTGAGATGAAAACCGTGTTACGCATGTCTTTTCCTCCAAAGGGCAAAATCAACCTGTGCAATCTAACTCCAATTCACGCCAGATGATACGCTGCCGCTGTTATAGCATAGTATGAGCCGCGTAAGAGGAAAGTATAGTTCGCGGTCAAACGATCGCATCATAATTTTTCGCACACTGGTCGGGATTGAATTGATGCAATGCTCACACGATGCTGTCACTCGCCATAGACATTCGTAAGAGCTTGTTGGAATGCAGATTACCGAAGTCTCATAGTTTATTCTTACAGGTGATTGCATACATCTTTAGCGTGATGCTCGAGTCTTGGTCTTTTCTTGACTTTCTCCTTGAACGGGTGTAAAGTCTCGCCATCCTGGCCAAAGGAGGCGCGCTCATGGTGAACATCAACCGCACGGGTGCTGTGGTTTCCGCCGCATTCGCTAGCGGCGCAGTTTCACCTTACCGGAGTGCGCCTGATGACCGTTAGGTCTGTCGTATTGCCTGTACGGCCACGGGTGAGCTTGCCCGTGGCCGTTTTATTTTGTCCGGCGCCATCCAAACAAAAAGTGCACATCGGACGAAAGACCAGTAGACGACTCAGAACATCTGTGCTATGCTGAAATGGCCGAGGTAGCAGAAGCCAAAGGGTTAAGGGTGCCATGAACGAATCACGCGCTATCGAGACGGAGAAACTGGGACGCATCTACAAGATTCGCGGCGCGAAGAAGGGCGAAGCGCGCGAGCTCGTCGCGCTGCAAGACGTCGATCTCGAAGTCCGGCGCGGCGAGCTGTTCGGTCTGCTCGGCCCGAACGGCGCCGGCAAGACGACGCTGATTAAGATCCTCACCACGCTGCTCCTGCCCTCGTCCGGCCGCGCGCTGGTCGACGGGCTAGACGTCGTGACGCAGCACAGGCTCGTGCGCGAGCGGATCAACATGGTGTCGGGCGGTGAGTCGTCCGGCTACGGCCTGCTGACGGTGCGCGAGAACCTGTGGATGTTCGCGCAGTTCTACGGCATCGACCACGCGACCACCTACCGGCGCATCGACGAGATGCTCGAAGTCGTCGGCCTGAGCGATCGCAAGCACACGAAGATCAGCGACCTGTCGACTGGCCTGCGCCAGAAGACGAACATCGTGCGCGGCTTCATCACCGATCCGCAGATCCTCTTCCTCGACGAGCCGACGCTGGGGCTGGACGTGGCTGCCGCGCGCGACGCGCGCCAGTTCGTGCGCCGTTGGATGGGCCGGCAGGACAAGACGATCCTGCTCACGACCCACTACATGGTCGAGGCCGACGAGCTGTGCGATCGGGTGGCGATCATCGACCGCGGCCGGGTGCTGGCCTGCGACACGCCGGCGAGCCTCAAGCGCCGCCTTCAGCGCGACGCGATCTTCCACATCGAGACGTCGTACCTTTCGACCGGCGGCGCAGACGGCTTCGAAGCGATACCCGGCGTGAGCAAGGTGACGCATCGGGACCGCGACGATCGGACTGCGTTCGAGTTCCTGCTCCAGGGCGAGGACGTGCTCGCGCCTGTCGTCGCGCGCATGACCGAGAAGAACGCGAAGATCCTCTCGTTACAGAAGCGCGAGCCGACGCTCGAAGACGTGTTCATCGACCTGGTTGGGCGCGGCCTGACCGACGGGGAGAACGGCAGTGGAAGCGGCAATCACTAACGCACCGACCCGGCCGCCGTTCAAGCGCCGCGCCAACCTGTTCTGGCGCACGGTCTTCGCGCGCTCGTACCCGCGCCTCATCGGCCTGCGGCGCGAGCCGTCGTGGATGTTCTTCGAGATCGCGCTGCCGTTCCTGATCGCCTGCTCGTACGTGTTCGTGTACAAGGCAATCGGCGCGCCGCAGGAATTCATCGGCTTCGTCGTGCTGGGCGGCGCAATGAGCGCGTTCTGGCTGAACATGCTGTGGCTGATGGCCAGCCAGTTGTACTGGGAGAAGCAGACGGGCAACCTGCCGCTGTACATCGCCGCGCCGAACTCGATGATGGCGATCCTGCTCGGCATGGCGCTGGGCGGCTTGGCGGCGACCTGCGTGCGCGCCGCCGTCATCGTCGTCGCCGGCTCAGTGCTGTTCGGCGTGACGTACTCGACGGCGAATCTCCTTCCGGCGCTCGCCGTCTTTCTGCTGACGATGGTCGCGCTGTACGGGCTGGGCATGCTGTTCGCCTCGGTGTTCCTGCTGTTCGGGCGAGAGGCGTGGCACACGAGCAACCTGCTTCAAGAGCCGGTGTACCTGGTGTCAGGCTTCTATTTCCCGATCAAGAGCCTGCCTGTGTGGGTCGCCGCCGTCGCGTCGCTCGTCCCGGTCACGCTCGGGCTGGACGCCATGCGGCAACTGTTGTTCGCCGGCGGCGAAACGATCGGGTTCCTGCCGGTCTCGATCGAGATCGCCCTCCTGGCCGTCTTGAGCGTCGCGCTCCTGTTCGCGTCGAAGTGGGCGCTGGACTACCTGGAGATGCTCGCGCGCAGGGAAGGCAGAATAACGGAGCGAAGGCGTTGAGTTAACCTACAGAAGTTCCCTCCAGCTCCTTCAGTTCCTTGAGTTCCAGGGAACTGAAGGAACTCGAGGAACTCAGGAGATAACGTGAAAGAAGCGATGCGCTCATTCAAGATGGCGACGTGGCTCGGCTGGCAGATCGAGTCGAACTGGACCGATCCGTTCCTGTTCGGCATCTACTCGATCGCCAAGCCGGTGTCGGCGGCGCTGATCCTGGTGGTGATGTACAGCATCGTCGCGCAGGGCGGGCCGGGCCACCCGCTCTTTCCTTATATGTATGTGGGAAATGCTTTCTATATTTACGTCGGCGCGGTGCTGATCGGCATCTCGTGGGCGATCGTCGCCGACCGCGAGGAATACGGCACGCTCAAGTACATCGCCGCCGCGCCGCTCGTCATGCTGTGGTATCTGCTCGGGCGCGGCATGGCGCGCACGATCATCGGCACCATCTCGGTGATCGTCACACTCGCCATCGGCGTGCTCTTTCTGCAGGTGCCGATTGCCCTGCCGGCGGTCGACTGGCTGCTGTTCGCCGTGGCGATGGCGCTGGGATTGAGCAGTCTGATGGTGATGGGCCTGCTGCTGGCGGGCGTGTCGTTCCTGATCGCGCGGCACGCCGGCTTCATTGGCGAGGCGGTCGCCGGCGCGCTGTACCTGTTCACCGGCGCGATCTTCCCGCTCGAAGTGCTGCCATCACTCTTGCAGCCGATCGGCTACGTCTTGCCGGTCACGTACTGGCTGGAGGCGATCCGCCGCGCGCTGCTCGGCGCGCGCGGCGGGCCGACGTTCGCCGCGTGGAGCGATGCACAGGTCGTCGGCGCGCTGGCGGTGAGCATGCTGGTGTGGGGTGCGATTTCAGTCGCGTACTTCCGCTATGCCGAGAATCGCGCCAGGGCGCGGGGGTTGTTGGATTGGCAAACGCAGTATTAGCGCCAATTGCATACGAGTTGTCATCTGCCGTTCAACTGGCCGTCCTACCGCGATGTGCCGCCTCTCTTGTCCTTCAGTGAGCATGGTAAGCCATAGCAAGGCCGCACCATCGCGGCAATGCCGCCCTTGACAAGTATACGCCATTGGCGTATACTCCTCGCAGACCTGAGATGCCGCCTCCGGCCCTACTATGGTCATCGTCGAAACTTCGGTCTTCACGCGTCGTGTACTGGAGTTGCTCACGGATAAGGACGAGTATCTATGAAGGATGAACTGTTCAACGAATTGGTAGCCAGCGTGCGTGAAGGTGGAGCGATTCTGCGCGGCGAAGCCAGGCCAACTCGCACCTTCGCTGTGGATGGGCCGAATATCAAGCGCATTCGGGCGAGCTATCGACTCTCGCAAGGGCAATTCGCCGCTCTGCTCGGTATCAGCGTGGGCACGCTGCGGAATTGGGAGCAAGGTCGTCGGACGCCAGAAGGTCCGGCGCGGGTCCTGTTGCAGGTTGCAGCGAGGCATCCCGATGCCGTGTGGGATGTCGTTCGCCCGGTTGTGCGTCAGCGCCAAAGTGCGGCCAAGACAAACAAAGCCAAGCGCAGCATGCGAACGTAGATGGCGGCAAGCCGGTGGCCTGAGCAGTGATCGGCGGAGTGGTCGCCCACTTTCGCTGATTTTGATCTTATCTGCGTTCATCTGCGCGCTTTGCGTCTGCGTCCAAAAATCTTCGCGGTCGACGTAGATGTTGTAGAGGAATACTCTATCGCGCCGGCACATCGCGCGAGGGAATCGTGACAGAAGAGCGCCATTCGCAAGCCGTATTCGAAGGGCTGGTATTCGACGAAGCCGGCCATCCGCTTGACGTGGTGTTGCTTGGCGGCGAGCTGCACTACGTGATCGACGATGCCGGTTTCAAGCGCCACGTCGAGGCCGCCTACATCGATCGCCAGGTGTTGGGCGCCATGCAGGCGCAGATCGACGAAAACAAAGACGCGGTCGAGGAGGGCCTGCTGCGCCTGATCGGGCAGGACGATCTTTTCACCAAGGCAGCCGTCGACTCGTCGCTGAGTCACGTCGATCAGCTCATGCAGCGCGGCATACCGCTCGAAGCCCGGCAGTGGCTGGGCATGATGGGCTTCCGTATCGTCGTCGACGTTCACGGCGACGTGGTGAGGATTGAGGGCGGCGGCATCGTCGACGAGGGCGATCAGTAATATTTCTCATTTTTACGTTGCCGGTTGACTTCTTGTGTGTTATAATCTCGGACGCTTTGTGACTCTTGCAACAAAGACACCCCCGCCCGACGACTTCGAGCTGAGCTCAGCCGCGTGCCGGTTCGGCGGCCGTCGAAGCGACCGCGTCGCGGCAAGCTAAACGGAGGAATACCGTGGTCGAGCCCTTCGGTTTCATCGGCATATTCATCGCCGTCGCCTTCATCCTCGCGTCTGTCCCGGTTCTCCTCAACTGGCTGATCGCGCCCAAAAAGCCGAATCCGATCAAAGAAGAGACGTACGAGTGCGGCATCGAAACCGTCGGGGATACCTGGGTGCAGTTCAAGGCTCAGTACTACATCTACGCGCTGATCTTCGTCGTCTTCGACATCGAGGCGGCGTTCCTGCTGCCCTGGGCAGTCGCCTATAAGCAGGTGCCGCTCGTCGGCGTCATCGCCATGCTGCTCTTCATCGTTCTCCTGGCGGACGGGTTAGTGTATGCCTGGCGCAAAGGAGACCTGAAGTGGAGGTAAACTCCCGGGCGTAAGCCCAATGCCCCGCACCCGGAGTCGGGCGACGGGGCGTTTGTTATCGCTTGACGGAGAAACGATATGGATCCCTTCAGCAGCATCGCCGTCGCCCTGGAGAACTTGCTTGCCAGCCTGGGGTTTGCCGACTGGCTGATCGATTTGATCATGGCCGTCCTGCGCTCGGCGATATTGGGGACGGTCGCCTTGCTGGCGTTCATGTTTCTGACCTGGCTCGAGCGCAAGCTTATCGGACGCATGCAGGATCGCCTCGGCCCGACCTACGCCGGCCCGATCGGCATTCTGCAGCCGATTGCCGATGGCATCAAGACGCTGACTAAAGAGATCGTCGTTCCCAAGGGCGCAGACCGCTGGATCTACTTCTCGGGCCCGATCCTGGCGGCGATGGCGGCGCTGGCCGTCTTCGCCGTGATTCCGTTCGGCCCCGATACCGGTAACGGCCCCCTCGTCGGCACCGCGCTCAACGTGGGCCTGGTCTACGTCCTGGCCGCCGGCGCGGCCGGCATCGTCGCCACGATTATGGCCGGCTGGGGAAGCAACAACAAGTTCGCCGTGCTCGGCACGTTCCGGGCCGTCGCGCAGTTGATCTCATACGAAGTGCCTCAACTGTTGAGCCTGGTGGCCGTGGCCATGGTGGCCGGCACGATGGACATGGTGAAGATCGTCGATGCCCAGACGGTGCCGTTCATCTTCCCCTTATTCGTCACCGCGCTGCTGTTCCTGATCAGCGGCGTCGCCGAATCCGGCCGCTCCCCGTTCGATCTGCTCGAGGCCGACTCGGAGATCGTGGCCGGCTTCCACATCGAATACTCGGCGATGATGTTCGCGCTGGTGCAGATGGCGGAGTACATCCACGCCTTCGCCATCAGTTGCATCGTCGTCACCGTGTTCCTCAACGGCTGGGCGTGGCCGTTCCTGCCCGGCCTGGCGCCGATCTGGTTCCTGGTCAAATGCTTCGCCGTGTTCTTCATATTGATCTGGTTCCGTGGCACACTGCCGCGCTTCCGCATCGACCAGATGATGGCGTTCAACTGGCAGTTCATGGTGCCGCTGGCGCTGGTCAACGTGATCGTCGTCGCTGTCGTGGATCGTGCCCTGAGTGACGCGGCCGGCTGGACGAGCGCGAGCCAGCCGTGGGGCTGGGGGCTGGTGATGTTCGCGGCCAACGCCGTGATGCTGCTGGCGGCGCTAGGCTTGATGAGTCTTAAAGGCCGCGAGGCGCGCATGCGTGACGCGGAGAAGGCGCGCAGCCAGAGCGCAGTGGCGGCGACCGGACGCTGAAGTGATACGCCATACGTGATACGTGAAACGTAAAACGTGATGCGTGAGAGGCGGGCGCTTCACGGGCCACGCCTCACTTGCTGGAGTGAGTATGACTGCTCAACAAGGTTTCTTCGTTTTTTTCTCACTCGTCACACTGATCGCCGGCCTGCGCGTCGTGACGGCGCGTAACCTGTTCCACGCCGCGATCTGGCTGGTTCTGGCGCTGGCCGGCGTGGCCGCGCTGTTCGCCGTGCTGGACGCCGGGCTGCTGGCCGCCGTTCAGGTGCTCATCTACATCGGCGCGATCGCGATCCTGATTATCTTCGCCATCATGCTCACGCGCGGTATGATGGCCCCCGAGCGGCGCCGCCTCAATTCCTGGAGCTCGACGGGCGCGGTCGTGTCGCTCGTGCTGCTGATTGTCCTGGTACAGGCGATCATCGCCTTCCCGTGGGCCACGCCGGGCGCGGCCCTGGCGGAGCCGCCCGCCGACAGCGTCGTGACGCTTGGCAAGGCGCTGGTCGATCCGAACCAGTTCGTGCTGCCGTTCGAGCTCGCCTCGGTGCTGCTGCTCGTCGCGCTCATCGGCGGGATTTTCGTCGCACGCGAGCGGCGCGGCGGTGAATAGGAGAAACCCGGTTTCTGAGTGAGTGGAGGACGTGAATGGTTCCCTTGCAGGGGTATCTCGTCGTCGGCGCGGCCCTGTTTTGCATCGGCGTGTTCGGCGTGCTGGCGCGCCGCAACGCGATCGCCATCCTGATGGGCATCGAGCTGATGCTCAACGCAGTCAACATCAACCTGGTCGCGTTCTGGCGCTACGTCGAGCCGACCGCCGCGACCGGCCAGGTCTTCGCGCTGTTCGTCCTGACCGTCGCCGCCGCCGAGGCGGCCGTCGGTCTCGCGCTCATCATCGCCATCTACCGGCATCGCGCCTCGGTCAACGTGGAAGAAGTCAACCTGTTGAAGTGGTAGTCGATTAGTCAGATGGTCTAATAGACTAACAGTCACGTAGTCAGACAGTGAGGTTCTTGGCCGACTATGAGACTACGAGACTACACGACTACATGACTACGCGACTAACGGACTAAGGATGACTATGCCGCCAGAAACTCTCGCACTCATCACCCTGCTCATCCCCATCCCGCCGCTGCTGGCGTTCTTCGCCATCATGTTATTCACGCGCCGGCTCCACGCCGTCAGCCACACGATCGCCATTGGCGCCGCGCTCGTCTCCTTTGCCCTGGCGCTGATCATCCTGGTGAACGTCGTGCCGGGTGGCGGCACAGAGCTGGCGGACGAGCCGATCCATCTGTCGTTCCCCTGGCTGCCAACCGGCGCCACGACGCTCGACGTCGGCGTGATGGTCGATCCGCTGACGGCGGTGATGCTCGCCATGGTGCCGCTCGTGTGTCTGTTGATCATCTTCTACTCGGTCGGCTATTCGAACTTCAACAAGAAGCCCGACGAGCACGATCATCCCGGCCAGCCGCCGCACCACGGGCGCGAGCCGCTATACAGCCGCTTCTTCGCTTTCCTGTCGCTGTTCACGGCGGCGATGCTCACGCTGGTCGTGGCCGACGACCTGCTGCTGCTGTTCATCGGCTGGGAAGTGATGGGCCTGTGCTCGTACCTGCTGATCGGGTTCTGGTACGCGCGCAATTACGACGACCCGAACCAGATCACGCCGCGCCAGGCCGCCGTCAAAGCCTTCATGACCACACGCATTGCCGACGTCATCATGCTGATCGGCATCGTCGCGCTGTACGCGGCGACGGGCACGCTGAGCTTCCGCGACATCTTCACCGAGGAGACGACGCACGCGCTGGCGACCACGCTCTTCCTGGGCATCCCGCTCGCGCAGTTCGTCTTCCTTCTGCTGTTCGCCGGCACGGTCGGAAAAAGCGCGCAGTTCCCGCTGCACGTGTGGCTGCCGGACGCGATGGAAGGCCCCACCCCCGTCTCGGCGATGATTCACGCCGCCGCGATGGTCTCCGCCGGCGTGTACATGATCATCCGCATGTTCCCGCTGCTGGCCGGAACAGCCGAGCACGGCCACGTGCCGACGTTCGACGCGATGACCTGGATCGGCGCGTTCACCGCGCTGATGGCCGCGACGATGGCGCTAGGCCAGAACGACGTGAAAAGGGTGCTGGCCTATTCGACCATTTCGCAGCTTGGCTACATGGTCGCCGCGCTGGGCATCGGCGCGTACGTCGCCGCTGCGTTCCACCTGATCATGCACGCCTTCTTCAAGGCGCTGCTATTCCTCGGCTCCGGCTCGATTATCCACGGCGTCGAGCACGGCATGCGCGTGGCCCACGAGACGGCCGACGTCACCCACCACGCGGACCAATTCCTCGGCTCCGGCGGCGCGCACGGCGGGCCGGAGAAGATCGATCCGCAGGATATGACGTTCATGGGCGGCCTGCGCAAAAAGATGCCGGTCACCTTTTGGACATTCCTCATCGGCGGCCTGTCGCTGGCGGGCTTCCCCTTCATCACCGCCGGCTTTTGGTCGAAGGATGAAATCCTGGGTGACGCCCTGCTTCACGCCCCGCCCGTCTTCTGGGTATTGGCGACCGCCGCGTTCCTCACCGCGTTCTACACGATGCGCCAGATCAGCCTGACTTTCCTCGGCCAGCCGCGCACGGCAGCCGCCGAGCACGCGCACGAAAGCCACTGGACGATGATCCTGCCGCTCGTCATCCTGGCAGTCTTCTCCCTCGCGGCCGGCTTCGTCGGCGTAAAGGGCGATATGCCGTTCCTTGGGCCGATCTTCCGCGGCGGCGAACCGGGCACGGCAATCGAGGAATGGCTCGCGCCGACGATCGAAAGCGTCGTCGAGCTTGAAGCGCCGGCGTTCGACTGGACGCCGGTCGTCGCGTCGATCGTCATCGCGCTGGGCGGCCTGGCCGTGGGCTACTGGGTCTACGCTCGCAAACCCCTGGCGGCCGGCCAGCCCGACCCACTGGCGAGGCTCGGCGGCGTGTACACCTTCTTGAAGCATAAATGGTACTTCGACGAGCTGTACGGCCGCGCGTTCGTCCGCCCGTCGATCGCGCTCGCGGCAGCCGTTTACAAGTGGATCGACCGCTGGCTCATCGACGGCGTCCTGCACGCCATCGCGCGCGGCATGTGGCGCCTGGCCGGGTCTTTCCGCGCCTTCGACCGTCTCGTGATCAACGGCGGCGTCGACTGGTTCGTCGACCAGCTCAAGGTCTTCGGGCGCTGGTTCCGCCAGACGCAGACCGGCTGGGTGCAGCAGTACCTGTACGTCGTCGTGATCGGCGTGCTGGTGCTGGCCGCGCTGTATCTGGCATTATCGTTGTAAGTCGTAATTGGAGATTGGAGATTAGAAGTTTGAGATTGGAAGTTTGAAGTTGGATGGTCGATCGCCCGGTGGCGCGACTCAAGCCTCCAACTTCCAACATCTAACATCCAACCTCCAAACCTGGAGCGATCGATGGACTTCATCAATCAGAACATCCTCACGCTCATTACCTTCACGCCACTGCTGGGCGCGGTGATCATCATGCTGATCCCGCGCCGCGCAGGCGACAGGGTCTTCAAGTGGGCGGCACTCGGGCTGAGCCTCGTGCCGGCGGCCCTGGCGATCTACCTGTGGCTGGCCTACCCCTCGGCGCCCGCCAGCGCGGACGGATTCAAGTTCGTCGTCGACGTGTCGTGGTTCCCGCAGATCAACAGCCGGTTCATCCTGGGTGTGGATGGCATCAGCGTGTCGATGATCCTGCTGACCGGCATCCTCACCCCGCTGGCGATCCTGATCTCGTTCAGCATCCACGAGCGGGTCAAGCAGTACATGGCGCTGTTCCTGATGCTGGAGATGGGCCTGCTGGGCGTGTTCGTCGCACTGGACATGATCATCTTCTTCATCTTCTGGGAGATCGGCCTGGTGCCGATGTACTTCCTGATCAACCAGTGGGGCAGCGGTAACCGCGACTACGCTTCGTTCAAGTTCTTCATCTATACGATGGCCGGCTCGATCGGCATGCTGCTGTCTTTCCAGGTGATCTGGATGGCGCTCGGCGCGCAGGACGGCGGCACCTACAGCATCGTCGAGATCGCGCAGCGCTGGCCGACATTCGGCGGCACACTGTTCGGCCTGCCCGCGTCGACCGTCAAGTCGATCACGTTCTGGCTGTTCACGATCGCCTTCGCCATCAAGGTGCCCGTGTGGCCGTTCCACACTTGGCTGCCCGACGCCCATACCGAAGCGCCTACCGCCGGCTCGATGCTGCTCGCCGCCGTCCTGCTGAAGCTCGGCGCATTCGGGTTCTTGCGCATCGTCCTGCCGTTCTTCCCGGCCGAATCGGCGCAGTTTGCGCCCGCGCTGGCCATCCTGGCGCTGCTCGGCATCGTGCTGGCCGCCTTCTCCGCCTTCGGCCAAGACGACTTCAAGCGGCTGGTCGCGCTGTCGTCTGTGAATCACATGGGCTTCGTCGTGTTGGGCATCGCCGTCGCCGCTTACGCGCTGGGCAGCCGCGATCCGGCGGTGAAGGAGAGCGCCGTCATCGCGACGAACGGCGCGGTGCTGCAGATGTGGGCGCACGGCCTGTCGTCGGCGGCGATGTTCGCGCTGGTCGGCGTCGTGTACGATCGCGCGCACACGCGCGACCTGAATCAGCTCGGCGGACTGTGGGCCGTCATGCCGATCTACGGCGGCGTGCTCGTCTTCAGCGCGATGGCCAACCTGGGCCTGCCCGGGCTGGCCGGCTTCCCAGCCGAGTTCAGCGTCGTGCGCGGCGCGTGGCCGGTCTTCTCGCTGATCACGGCGCTGTCGACGATCGGCCTGCTGTTCACCGGCGCCTTCATTCTGAAAGCCATCGGCAAAGTGCTGCACGGGCCGGAGAGTGAAGCGGCGCATCACGTCTCGGAGATGAACTGGACCGAGCGGATCGCGCTGGCTCCCCTGCTCGTTCTGATACTGGTGACGGGCTTGTTCCCGGCCTGGGTGTTGAACGTGGTCAACGATGCGGTGACGAGACTGATCGGCTAATCGCATATCGTTGATGACGTGTTGCATCCTGAGAGACATACTATGGGTATGGAACCGAAAAGCCTATATGACTTGATAGTCGATTCTATCGCCGGATTGAACCTGGCCGATAAGCGGCGACTGTTGGTTTGGCTGCGAGAACAGATCGCGCTTGCCGACACCGGAATCGGCCAGACCGAGAGAGAGATCCGGGAGGCGCACGTCGCCT
Organism: Anaerolineae bacterium; assembly: GCA_035283185.1. Classification (GTDB taxonomy): domain Bacteria; phylum Chloroflexota; class Anaerolineae; order Fen-1058; family Fen-1058; genus DASSFZ01. Next base: position 29,436 of record DATEUJ010000124.1, read on the forward strand.
ATCAAAGCACGACCTTTGATATTACACAGACCCAAACGTGGCAGTTATGCGGCACTTTCGAGATCGCTCAACCCGATTCTGAGTTCATCGTCGGCCGTGACATACAAGGGCAAATTATCACCAACTATGCGGAGCATGTGGACGATGTTCTTTATCGGAGAGAGTGATGCCCGAGGTTCTCGCCGATACATCAGCTATCATTGCTTTCTTTGTCAGATCGGAAAAGCATCACGCGGCTGCGCGGCAATATGCTTTGGAACATGCCGATACGCGCTGGATCGTCTTACAAACTGTTTTCGATGAAGCCGTGACGTGGTTCCGCGCCAAGGTCTCGATCAAGGCATCCATAGCAGTGGGCCGCGCATTACGCGAGGAACATCGCTACATCAACTTGACGAATGCGGACGACACTGCGACCTGGGAAGCGTTTTGTCGATACGATGACAAGTTGTGGAGTTATACGGATTGTTCAATCCTGGTCATGGCTCAACGTCTGAGAGTGCCGCAGGTTTTCGCGTTCGATGATCACATTCGCCAGATGGCCGGATTGGGTATCGTCGCAGTGCCCTAAAAGTATCTTCCTGAGGTTCTCAGCATGGACTTTCCCTTCCTGACCGTCATCACCTTCACGCCGATCGTCGCGGCCGTCATCTTGCTCCTGTTGCCGTCCGACAAGAAGACACTGCTCAAGACCATCGCCCTCATCGCGACGGCGATCTGCCTGGCCCTGTCGATCGTCGTCTTCGTCACGTACGATCAGCAAGCCGGCGCAACCGATCCGGCGCGGCAGTTCCAGTTCCAGGAACAGGTGCCGTGGGTGCCGTCGCTGGGCATCTCGTACCACGTCGGCGCGGACGGCATCAACCTGCCGATGATCCTGCTGACCGGCATCGTCGCCTTCGGCGGAGTGATGATCTCGTGGGGCATCGAGGATCGCACGCGCGAGTTCTTCACCTTCTTCATGCTGCTCGTGGCGGGCGTGTTCGGCGTGTTCGTCTCGCTCGACCTGTTCCTGCTGCTGTTTTTCTACGAGCTGTCGATCTTCCCGATGTACATTCTGATCGCCACCTGGGGCAGCACGCGCAAGGAATACGCGGCGATGAAGCTGACGCTGTATCTGCTGATCGGATCGATCGTCGCGCTCGTCGGCGTGCTGGCGATTTACTTCTCGGCTACCACGCCCGACGGGCAGCGCTCCTTCGACCTGCTGGTGCTGCGGGCGTCGAACATTCCGATCGAGGTGGCGCGCTTCTGGTTCCTGCCCATCTTCCTCGGCTTCGGCGTGCTGGCCGGCATCTGGCCGTTCCACTCGTGGTCGCCGGACGGCCACGTCGCCGCGCCGACGGCCGTGTCGATGATCCACGCCGGCGTGCTCATGAAGCTGGGCGCGTACGCCGCGCTGCGCACGGGCGTGGAGGTGCTGCCTCAGGCGGCGCGTGAATGGCTGCCCTTCGTCATCTTGCTGGTGGCGGTCAACGTCGTGTACGGCGCGTCGATCGCCATGGTGCAGCGCGACTTCAAGTACGTCATCGGCTTCTCGTCGGTCAGTCACATGGGCCTGGTGACGATGGGCTTCGCCACGCTCAACCAGACCGGGCTGAACGGCGCGGTCATGCAAATGTTCAGCCACGGCGTGATGACGGCGCTGTTCTTCTCCGTCGTCGGCCTGGTGTACGACCGCGCCCATACGCGCGACATTCCGAGCCTGGGCGGCATGGTCAAAGTGCTGCCGGTGGCGGCCATTGCCTTCATCGTCGGCGGTCTGGTGTCGATGGGCATGCCCGGCTTGAGCGGCTTCGTCGCCGAGCTGCAGGTGTTCATGGGCGTTTGGGAAGGGAACGTGGTCGCGGTCTGGTATCCGTGGGTGGCGATCATCAGCGCGCTGGGCATCATCCTGACCGCCGCGTACGTCATGCGCGTCACCGGGCTGGTGTTCTTCGGCAAGTTCGACGAGCACAAGTGGCACGACATGCGGCCGGCCAACGTGCTCGACAAGACGGCGCTGGTGATGTTTTGCGCCACGATGATCGTCGTGGGCGTGCTCCCCACGCTCATGATGAACATGATCCAGGCCGGCACGACGCCGTTCATCGCCCGGCTGTTGGGAGGGTAAAGCGTGGACCTCAGCCAACTCAACACCGGCCTCCTGGCCGTTCTTCCCGAGATTCTGCTGCTGGCGCTGGGCTTCGTCGTGATCGGCGCCGATCTGGTAATCGGCGCGAACCACAAGCGCGCGCTGGGCGGCTTCACGACGCTCGGCATGCTCGTCGTGCTGATCGTCATCGGCGTTCAGAGCGCGCCGCTCGTCGCGGGCGCGCAGGCGCAGCCCGCGCTCGGCAACATGGTCGTCGGCGATCTGACCACGCAGTTGTTTCGCGGCATGTTCGTGATCGCAGGCGCGCTCACCTGCCTGATCTCGATGGATTTCAAATCGCTCAAGCAGGCCGGCGAGTACTACGGGTTGGTGACTTTCGCGGTGCTGGGCATGTGCCTGATGGCGGCGGCCAGCGACATCATCATGCTATATGTGGCGCTGGAGACGACGTCCATCTCCCTGTATCTGCTGGCGGGCTACCTGCGCGGCGTGCCGCTCTCGTCGGAAGCCGGCATGAAGTACTTCCTGTTCGGCGCGTTCACCTCCACGATCCTGCTGTACGGCCTGAGCCTGCTGTACGGATTCACCGGCCAGACGGAGTACGGGGCGCTCGTCGACGCCCTGCGCTCGCAGGTAGCGTCGCTCGGGCCTGACAGCGTCCTGCCCACCGTCGTCGTGGTGATCCTGATCCTGGTCGGATTCGGATTCAAGGTGGCGGCCGTGCCGTTCCACATGTGGACGCCCGACGTGTACGAAGGGGCGCCGACGCCGATCACCGCGTTCATCTCGGTCGCCTCGAAGGCGGCGGGGTTCGCCGTGCTGCTGCGCGTGTTCCTGACCGTGTTCGCGCCCCTGCAGGACCAGTGGGTCACGCTCATCTCCATCCTGGCCGTGCTGACCATGACGCTCGGCAACCTGCTCGCGATTCCGCAGAGGAACATCAAGCGCCTGCTGGCCTACTCGTCTATCGCGCAGGCCGGCTACGTGCTGATCGGCGTCGCCTCCGTCACGAGCGGAGCGAACGCCGTCTTCGGCCCAGCTTCGGCGTTGTTTTACCTGGGCGTGTATATGCTGACGAACATCGCCGCGTTCGTCGTCGTCGTAGTCGTCACCAACGAGACCGGCACCGAGAACCTGTACGAGATGGCCGGGTTGAGCAAGCGCTCGTTCTGGCTGGCGCTGGGAATGATGCTGGCTATGCTGTCGCTGGGCGGCGTGCCGCCGCTCGCGGGCTTCTTCGCCAAGTTCTACGTTTTCCAGGCGGCCGTCGGCTCGGGGCTGGTGTGGCTGGCGATCGTCGGCGTGCTAAATGCCATCCTGGGCCTCTACTACTATCTGATTGTGATCCGCGTCATTTTCGTCGATCCCAGCCAGGGTGAGCTGACGGCGGTCAGGATGCCGCTCACGCTGCGCACAGGGCTGTTTGTGACGACAGCGGGTATTTTGATCCTGGGCGTGTTGGTCACGCCGTGGTACAACCTGGTAACTCAGGCCGCGATGACGCTGGTCGGCGGCTCGTAGCATTCGTTCAATTTGGCACATTGACGAATCGGATTGAGTATGTTAACATTTCTATCGAAGCGCGCCCCCTCAATATGAGGGCGCGCCGTGTTGTACGATGAATGAGCGTGAGCCGGAACCGGCCCCACTCGCCACCATTAGCAAGGGACTCGTCCAGGGCAGCGCGATCGGCGTGCAGGCGGGCTGTCTAGGCGCAGGGCTGGTCATCGGCGCGCTGGCCCTGGGGCTGTGGCTGGACGGTCAGTTGGGCACACGCCCCTGGCTCACGCTCGGCCTGCTGTTTCTGAGCATGCCGGCGAGCGTGTACGCCATCTATCGAGTGGCGCTGCGCGCGGCGCGCTCGATGCAGAGGCGTGAACGTGTATCGAAAGAGGATGGGCCTCTACCATGACGAGATTCCGCAAGCTGATCACGCGAGTCGTCATCATTGCCGTGGTGATGTTCCTGTGCGGCTGTACGGCGCTGTTCAATCTTCCGGGGCTGCCCCAATTGTTCCCGGTCGTGCTGCCGACGATCAGCGTCGAACCGGAGCCGGTGGCGTGCATCGGCGGCGGGCTGCCCCACTGCGAAGGTGGTTTCCCGATCACGAACACGCTCGTCGCCACGCTGATCGTCGACGTGCTGCTCATCGGGGTGTTCTTCGGCGCCGCTCGCCGGCCGAAGCTGGTGCCGTCAGGCGTGCAGAATTTCCTCGAATCGCTGATCGAGATTCTGTACAACCAGGCCGAGCAGGTGGCCGGCAGGAACGCCCGCAAGATTTTCCCCGTCGGCGCGACGATCTTCCTCTTCGTCTTCTTCGCCAACTACATGGAACTGTTGCCCGGCGTCGACAGCGTCGGCTACGTGCATCGCGTCGAGGAAGAGGGCGTGCAGGGCTACGAGCTCGACCGATCGACGCCCGAGGGCGCGCCGATCGTGTTCCTCAACCCATCCTGCCCGGTCATCGCGCAAGACAGGTATGACCGGCTGACCGACGCCCAGAAGACAGCGCGCGAGGAGGCGGGCTGCCGTGAGCCGATCCAGGTCGCCGAGGCGGCGGGAGGCTCGCCCGCGGCCGAGGGCGAGCACGAGGTCGACCGGGGCTGGGTCGTGGCGCCCACGGTGCGCACCGCGTCGACCGACATCAACGTCACGCTGGCGCTGGCGCTGGTCGCCTTCACCGCGACGCAGGTGTACGGCGTGATGGGCCACATCCCACATGGCCGCAAAGGTGTGGCCGCCGTGCTCACCGGCATCAAGCGCTACCTAAGCAAGTTCTTCAACGTCGGCGGCTTCCGGCGCCCGGGGCCGGGCAAGATTTTCGGCGCGATCGACTTCTTCGCCAGCCTGCTGGAGGGCCTGAGCGAATTCGTGCGCATCGTCTCGTTCACTTTCCGGTTGTTCGGCAACATCTTCGCCGGCACGGTGTTGATCTTCGTCGTGATGTACCTGGTGCCGTACCTGGGGCCGGTCGCCACGCTGCTGCTGGAGACCTTCGTCGGCCTGATTCAAGCCTACGTGTTCATGATGCTCACGTTCGTGTTCATGAACGCGGCCGCGCAAGTGCACGGCGAGGCCGGTCATTAAACAATCGTAAGGGCAGGGCTTGCCCCTGCCCTTACTCTCAACTCTAACTCATCACTCTAACTCTTTCAGGAGGGACGACGTGGATATCGCAACCGCAACGGCTCTGGCTAAATATCTCGGCGCGGGCTTCGCCATGATCGGCGCGATTGGCGCAGGCATCGGCATCGGCCTGTCGGTCGGCGGCGCAGTGCAGGCCATGGGCCGCAACCCGGACGCCGCGCCGCTCATCCAGACGAACATGATCCTGGGCGTGGCATTCGCCGAAGCCATCGGTATTTTCTGCCTGGTGGTCTCTCTGATCCTATTGTTCGTCGTTCAGGCATAGTCGAGATAAGAGGAGGCCTGGCGTGGAAGGGTTACCCTTGGGAATCGTGCCCGGCATTGTCCTGGCACAGCTTGTGAACTTCATTATCCTGTTCTTGATCCTGCGCGTGATCGCGTTCAAGCCGCTGCTCAACGTGCTGCAGCAGCGCAAGGAGCGCATCGCCAAGGGCCTGGAAGACGCGCGCAGAGCCGAAGAGAAGCTCGCCAACATCGAGAAGGACTATCAGGCCAAGCTCGACGAGGCGCGCGCCGAGGGCCAGAAGGCCATCGCCGAGGCGTCGGCCACGGCGGAGAAGCAGGCTGCCGCCATCGTCGCCAAGGCCAACGAAGACGTGGCCCGCCTGAAGGCCCAGGCGCAGGAAGAGGCCGAGCTGGAGCGCAACCGCATCCTGGCCGACCTGCGCTCGCAGGTGGCGTCGCTCGCCATTGCCGCGACCAACAAGCTGATCGGCGCCTCGCTCGACGAGCAGCGCCAGCGCGCGCTCGTCGACGAGTTCTTCAGCGGCGTCAGATCGGGCCGGGTCGTGGTGGTCGAAGCCGGCAGCCTGCCGGCCAAGGTCCAGGTCACCAGCGCGCTGCCCTTGAGCGCGAGCGAGCAGGTGGCTATCCGGGTCGATCTGAGCGGGCACGGGGCGTCGGAAGTCGAGTTCCACGTCGACCCGATGATCCTGGGCGGCCTGGTGATCCGCGCCGGCGATCGCGTCGTAGATGCGTCGGTGGCCGGGCAGTTGGAATCGCTGAGGCAGAGTCTGGTCTGATCACGTTACCTCAAACGCCGGGTAGACCTGGCAGGTCTTCGTGACGCGAAGCGAGCCTACGGCTGGCATCGGCGAATAAGACCTGCCAGGTCTATGTTCGCAGCGTCGAGATCAATTTTGGTCTCGACGTTTTTTTACTGCAACCGTTCAGACAGTCAGAGAAATGGTGTCAACGAATGGGCGATAGCTGGCTCGGTCTGGTCGTCATTGGGATCCGGTTGGGTCTGGAGGGTAGACCCACCAACCGGATTTCAACACCTTGAGTCAATTGTATGAAATCCACCGATTTTGATTGACTTCCATACACAGCTATGCTATCCTGAACGCGATTTTCCCCGCTGACTGACGCGACAACTGAGCTGCACTGAGCCATCGATTTGCGGATACGCCTTCGAGAGGGTCAGGTCGTTTTTAGCATGAGGAGAAGCGGCATGAACGACCGACGACTGCACGTGCGTTACGCGATGGGGCTGCTGGCGTTGGCGTTAATCGGAGCGGGGTTGGCCAGCCGCTCCAGCAGCGCCGCCTCGACCGACATCGTCATCAGCCAGGTCTATGGCGGCAGCGGCAGCAGCGGCGCGCCGCTGAACAACGATTTCATCGAACTGTTCAACCGAGGCACAGCAGCGGTCGATGTGACGGGCTGGTCGGTGCAATACGCTGGGTCGGATGGCTCCACCTGGCAACTGACGGGCCTGTCCGGCACGATTCAACCCGGCCAGTACTATTTGATCCGGGAAGCAGCCGGCTCAGGCGGGGGCGTCGACTTGCCACCGCCGGACGCGATCGGCTCAATTGCGATGAGCGCCGCCACCGGCAAAGTCGCGCTGGTCATTCATGAAAATGAGTTGGATTGCGGTAGATCGCTGAACGACTGTTTCCCCAATCCCGCCATCCGCGACTTTGTCGGATATGGGATCTCGGCGAATAACTTTGAAGGCTTCGGCCCGACTGCGGACTTGAGCGACACAACTGCCGCGCTGCGGGGCGTGGGTGGCTGCACGGATACGGACGACAACGCCGGCGACTTTACTGCGGGCGCTCCAAATCCGCGCAACAGCGCATCGCCTCTGAATCCGTGTGGTGGCCCGACGCCGACCGATACCTCAACACCGACGAATACTCCTGCGCCGACTCCGACTAACACGCCGACACCTACACACACCCAAACTCCCACGCCATCTCCATCTTTCACTCCGACGCCGACCGATACACCCGCATCGACTTCGACCGAGACCGCGACATCGACTTCAACCAGCACGCCCACACCTACGCCTACTCGAACGGCCACGCCGACGAACACTTCCACGTCGACACCAAGCGGAACAGCCACATCGACGTTGACCAACACACCGACACCTACACACACTCAAACTTCCACGCCATCTCCATTTTTCACTCCGACGCCGGCCAACACGTCCACATCGACTTCGACCAACACACCCACATCGACTTGGACCGACACCCCGACATCGACTTCGACCAGCACACTCACACCTACGCCAACAGCCACACCGACGTCGACGCCGACCAGTACTCCAGAGCCTGGTCTGGTGATCAACGAAATCCATGCTGATCCGGATAGTGTCCTGGGCGACGCCAACGGTGATGGCGTCATCAGCACGACGCAAGACGAGTTCGTCGAGATCGTGAACAACACCGGCGGCACTGTCGATCTCAGCGGCCGGGCGCTGCACGACGGCATCGGGCTGAAGCATACTTTCCCCGCGAACACCGTCCTCAATGACGGCTGCGCCGCCCTCGTGTTCGCGGGCGGCACGCCCACCGGCAGCTTCGGCGGCAGCCGGGTGCAGATCGCCTCCTCCGGCTCGCTGGAGTTGAACAATACCGGTGACACGGTGACATTGTTCGATCTGAACGCGACGCCGGTTGCCAGCTATACCTACGGTGGCGAGGGTGGCGACAATCAATCGCTCACGCGCGATCCAGATGTCACTGGCCCAGAGCCTTTGGTGAAACACAGCACGGCCGGCGGCTCCGGTGGCGCGCTCTTCTCACCGGGCACGAAGGTTAATGGCGCCACGTTCGCCGCCTGCCCGGCAACCCCACCCACGCCCACATCTACGACGACCCCGACCTGGACGCCCACGTCGACCCCAACCAACACGCCGACACCTACGCCGACCCGGACACCCACATCGACTCCAACCGGCACACTCACACCTACACCTACTCGAACGGCCACGCCGACCCCGACACCGACTGCCACCGCAGAGCCAGGCGTGGTGATCAATGAAATCCATGCCGATCCGGATGGTGTCCTGGGCGACGCCAACGGCGATGGCCTGGTCAGCACGACGCAGGACGAATTCGTCGAGATCGTCAACCACACTGGCGGGGAGGCCGACCTCAGCGGCTGGACGCTGCACGACGGCATCGGGCTGAAGCACACCTTCCCGGCTAACACCCGCCTGGTCGACGGCTGCGCCGTAGTCGTCTTCGCAGGCGGCGCGCCCGCCGGCAGTTTCGGCGGCAGCCGGGTGCAGACCGCCTCGTCCGGTTCGCTCGATCTCAACAACACCGGCGACACGATCACGCTATTCGACTTGAGCGCAGCCGTCGCTGCCAGCTATACTTACGGCAGCGAAGGCGGCGACAACCAGTCGCTCACGCGTGATCCGGACATCTTCGGCCCTGAGCCGCTGGTGAAGCACACCACGGCGACCGGCTCGAACGGCGTGCGCTTCTCGCCCGGCACGAAAGTGGATGGCGCGACGTTCACAGCCTGCCCTGCTATCACACCAACCCCGACGAACACTTCTACGCCGACCGTGACCCACACGCCCACGCCGACTCCAACGCCGACGCCGACCCCAACCGGCACGCCAGAACCGGCACTGGTCATCAATGAAATCCACGCCGACCCCGACAGCGTCCAGGGCGACGCCAACGGCGATGGCGTGGTCAGCGCCACGCAAGATGAGTTCGTCGAGATTGTCAATGACACAGGTAGTGACGCCGACCTCAGCGGCTGGACGCTCCATGATGGCGTCGGTTTGAGGCACATCTTTCCAGCCAACACCCTCCTAACCGACGGCTGCGCCGTGGTAGTGTTCGCGGGCGGCGCGCCCACCGGCAGCTTCGGCGGCAGCCTGGTGCAGACCGCCTCCTCCGGCTCGCTGGGGTTGAACAATACCGGCGACACGGTGACCTTGTTCGATCTGAACGCGACGCCGATTGCCAGCTACACCTACGGCGGCGAGGGCGGCGACAATCAATCGCTCACCCGCGATCCCGATGTCATTGGCCCAGAGCCTTTGGCGAGACACAGCACGGCGAGCGGCGCCGGTGGCGCGCTCTTCTCGCCGGGCACGAAGGTCAACGGCGCTGCTTTCGTCGTCTGTCCGACACTGCCGCCGACATCTACGCCGACACCGACTCGGACGCCTACACCGACGCAGACCCGGACGCCCACGCCGACACTCACCAGAACCCCCACCTGGACAGCCACACGCATGCCTGAGCCGGCACTCGTCATTAATGAAATCCATGCCGATCCCGACGCCATTAACGGCGATGCCAACCGCGACGGCGTGGTCAGTTCCACCCAAGACGAGTTCGTCGAGATTGTCAACAACACCGGCGCCAGGGCCGACCTCAGCGGCTGGACGCTCCACGATAGCGTGGGCATGAGGCACACTTTCCCGGCCAACACCATCCTCAGCGACGGTTGCGCTATAGTCGTCTTCGCGGGCGGCGCGCCCACCGGCAGCTTCGGCGGCAGCCGGGTGCAGACTGCCTCCTCTGGCTCGCTGGGTCTCAACAACACCGGAGACACGATCACGCTGTTCGACCCCAGTACCGCAGTCGCGGCCAGCTACGCGTATGCCGGTGAAGGTGGCGACAACCAATCGCTCACCCGCGACCCCGACATCGTCGGTCCTGAGTCGCTGGTCAAGCACAGCACGGCGACCGGCTCCGGTGGCGCGCTCTTCTCGCCGGGCAGGAAGGCCAACGGCGCCACGTTCGCTGCCTGCCCGGCAGTTCCGCCAACACCGACCTTGACACCTACACCGACCAGGACGCTTACGCGGACACCGACCAGAACGCCCACACGAACACCAACGAGCATGCCTGCACGCAGCCTGGTCATCAACGAGATCCACGCCGATCCGGACAGCATCGCGGGCGACGCCAACGGCGATGGCGTGGTCAGCACGACGCAGGACGAATTCGTCGAGATCGTCAACCACATCGGCAGCAACGTTGATATGAGCGGTTGGACGCTGCACGACGGCATCGGGCTAAAGCATACTTTCCCCGCGAATACCGTCCTCAGCGATGGCTGCGGCGTGGTGGTGTTCGCGGGCGGCACGCCCACCGGCAGTTTCGGCAGCAGCCTGGTGCAGACCGCCTCCTCCGGCTCGCTGGGGTTGAACAATACCGGCGACACGGTGACCTTGTTCGATCTGAACGCGACGCCGGTTGCCAGCTATACCTACGGTGGCGAGGGTGGCGACAATCAATCGCTCACGCGCGATCCGGATGTCATTGGCCCAGAGCCTTTGGTGAGACACAGCACGGCGAGCGGCTCCGGTGGCGCGCTCTTCTCGCCGGGCACGAAGGTCAACGGCGCTGCTTTCGTCGCCTGCCCGACAACTTCACCCACGCCGACACCTACCCCGACCCCAACCCACACACCGACCGATACACCCATACCGACGCCGAGCAGCACACCCACGGCAACACCGAGCAGCACGCCGACCGGCACACCCCTGGACAAGTTCATTTATCTCCCGCTCGTTGCGCGCCAGATCGAGCTGGACGGCATCGGTGTCCCGGCAGCGGGCGTGAAACGGTCGGCTCAACCAGCGGGAGCGCCTATCGAGCCGCTTCGCAGCCGGTCGAGTCGGCGCGGCAGATGAGCCTTGCTGAATGTTAGAATGTGTATGAATTTCACTTTTCGATTGACTTGAGTGAACGATTCATGCTATCCTAAATGCAATCGGCTCGCATAGCGCGACAATATAGTCTGGTCAGCAATGTACCGCAGCTTCTATGGAATCTGCCATAGTTAGTTCTTGTCGGGAACGCCCGCGCCTGCAGCGCGAGCGCAGGCGTAGGGCTGGCATCCCTATGCCAGCCTTATCCGAACGGCATCGGGATGCCCTTCTACGGCGTTTCACCACAGGAACTAGTTAGCGGTGCGTAATGTGCACTAAAGGTCACACGACAAGGTGCTGATCACGTGTGCAAAGAAAACCTTCGACTAGCTCGCCGGAGGAGGTGATCTCAGGAAGAGAATACACTACACGATTTGCGAAAGCCCGAGCGGAATAACCGCCTGTGCGGTCAGCGTGTTTCGCCATATAGCATACTGATAGCAGAAGGAGTATGAGACATGAGCACAATGTTACGTTCGGTCATCCTCGTCGCCCTCGCCCTGTCACTCGCGCTGCCCGCCGGCGCGAGCGATGGGCCACCTGTTGACGTTTCGGAGCTGTTACTGCCGGATGGCCCGGTCGCCGTCGAGGTCGATCCAGAGTTGGTCCGGGCCAGCGGTGAAGTCGAAATCTGGGTCCAACTGCTCGACGCGCCGCTGGCGGTCGCGAACGGTCGCAACGCGAAGCAACTGGGCGGCAAGCTCAATCCTGCGCAGCAGCGCAGCTATCTCCGCCAGCTCGCACAGAAGCAGGACGCGCTGATGAGCCAGGTTCGAGCTCTCGGCGGCCGTGAGCTGGGCCGCGTCGGCAAGGCGCACAACGCCGTCGCCGTCGCGATCGACGCCTCGCAGATCGTCGCCGTCGCCGCGCTGCCGAACGTGCGCGCGATCCGCCCCGTCGTCAATTATGAGCTTGACCTGAGCACTGTCCGGTCGTACATCGGCGCTGTGGACGTGGAGACCGCCGGATTCGACGGCACGGGCGTGACGGTGGCCGTGCTTGACACCGGGGTTGATTACACCCACAAGAACCTGGGCGGCACCGGGACTGTCGTATCCTACACCGCAGCATACGGCACGACTACCGCCGATCCCGCGAACAAGAGTCGAGATGGCCTGTTTCCCACGGCGAAAGTGATCGAGGGGCACGACTTTGTCGGCGAGGCTTGGCCGAGTGGCCCCCTTTCGCCGGACGACGATCCGATTGACTGCGGCCCCGGGCCCATCCCTCCGCCTTGCGCAGGGGGCCATGGCACCCACACGTCCGACATCACCGCCGGTCGAAGCGCCGACGGTACGCATAAGGGCATCGCGCCTGGGGCCAGCCTCATCGCGGTCAAGGTTTGTAGCTCGGTTTCGACCTCGTGCAGCGGCGTGGCCTTGCTGCAAGGGATGGACTTTGCGCTCGATCCCGACGGCGATGGCGATATCTCCGACGCCGTGGATGTCATCAACATGTCGCTCGGCTCGTCCTACGGCCAAAAAGAGGACGATCTGAGCCAGGCCAGCCAGAATGCGGTCGGCCTGGGGGTGGCCGTGGTGACTTCGGCCGGCAACGCCGCCGACCGCCCGTACATCGTCGGTTCACCCTCAACTGCGCCTGGTGTCCTCAGCGTGGCGGCGACCTTCCATCCGGACGCGAAGCTATACCTCGTCGCGACCAGTGCGACCTCACCGAAGGGAGGAGTATGGCAATCCTGGTCGGCAGCGCCGGTCCTTACTCCTGGGACGCTGGTCTATGACACAACCAGTCCCAGCACCAGGATCGGCTGCACGAATGCGGCAGGCGGAAACCCCTGGGTTGGCCAGCCGTACCTGGGCAAGATTCTGCTGATCGATCGCGGTACTTGCGCGGTGAGCATGAAGGTCTCGAACGCGGCAGCCGCCGGCGCCATCGCGGCGATCGTCGCCAACAACGTGTCGCAGCCCACGTGTGATCTCCCGCCGACGTTCTCCTTCGGCGGCGGCACGCCCACCATCCCCGGCTACACGATCACGCTGGCGGACGGGAACAGTCTTAAGACGAGCGGCGCGCTCGGATCGGCCGCGACGATTGACCCGGCTACCGCTGCGCCTCTGGTCGGGAATATGGCGGCTTTCTCGTCGCGCGGCCCGAGCCACAGCTTCAATGCGATCAAGCCCGACATCGGGGGTGTCGGCACGGACATCCTGTCGGCCCAGGCGGGCACCGGCACGGGTGAGACAGGGTTCGCCGGGACCTCGGCCTCGGCGCCGGTGCTGGCCGGCTCGGCGGCGCTGCTGGTTGGCGCGCCGCCAGGTCGCACGCCCGCTGAAATCAAGTCGGTGCTGATGAATACGGCAGAGGCGAACATCGGGCTGAACACGTTTGTGTGTCCAGGGGTCGGCGCACCGATCACGCGCATCGGCGGCGGCGAAGTTCGCGTGAAACGGGCGCTTGACAGCACGACCGCGGCCTGGGACGCCGACGATCTCACCGGAAGCCTGTCGTTCGGCTACCATGCGCTGACAGGCTCCAAGGCGTTCCAGAAGACGGTCGTGGTGCGCAACTACAGCGGCGCGGCGCGCACCTACTCGATCACGCCGAGCTTCCGCTATGCAGACGATGCGGCGAGCGGGGCCGTGACGGTGAGTGCGCCCGGCAGCATCACGGTGCCGGCCAATGGCAGCGCGACCTTCAGAGTGAGGCTCAAGGTTGACGTTACCAAGCTGCCGATCTGGGATCTCAACGGCGGCAGCCGGGGCGGCGATGGCTTCCGGCTACAAGGCGTCGAGTTCGACGGTTACATCACCATGGCCGACGCGACGGACAACGTCCACCTGGCCTGGCAAATCCTGCCGCATAGGGCGGCCGAGGTGACTCCCGCGAGCACGAACGTGACGCTGAGCGGCGGGACGGGCAGCCTGCTGTTGAGCAACGTCGGCGGCGCTGTAGCGGGGCGGGTGGACGTCTTCTCGCTGCTGGGCACCAGCGGCCGAATCCCGCCACCGCTCCTGCCGGAACCGGGCGACAACTTCGCAGTCGTCGATCTGAAGTCGGTCAGCGTCCGACAGGTGGGCAGCAACATCCAGTTCGCCATCAATACCTTCGGCGTGCGCGCGCACCCGAACTACCCGGCCGAGTTCGACATCTTCATAGATGCGAACCGCGACGGCACCGACGACTTCGTCATCTTCAACGTGGAAAACGGCGGCTTCGCAGCCACGGGTCAGAACGTGGTCGCCGTGGGCCCGTTACCGGCAGGCCCGTTCGTGGCCCTCTTCTTCACCGACGCCGACCTGAACTCGGGGAACGCCATCCTGACTGTACCGCTCTCGCGGATCGGACTAACCTCCAGCACACAGTTCGACTTCTCGGTCTTTGGCTGCGACAACTACTTCACCGGTTTATGCTTTGACGCCATCACCGGGATGACCTATACCGCGGGCACGCCCCGCTACGTCGGCTCAGGTGTCCCGGCGACCGGTGTGCCTGCCGGCGGCAGCAGCACGCTGACGATTCAAGCCGTGCCCGGCGGCGATGTCGCGTCGCCGTCGCAGACCGGCCTGCTGCTGATGTACCGGGATGCCCGAACCCAAAGGGAGGCGGATGCCATTACCGTTACTCCGTAAGTCTGCGATTTGCTTCACCGCCTGTAACTGCTCAGCCGTCATTGCGACCCCGCTGAGAAGCGCGGGGCAGGTGAGCGCCGTTTGCGACGAAGCAATCCCCGCTGACTGTCAAGGAGATTGCTTCGCAAAGAGCGCTCGCAATGACGTGGGCTGAGTAGTCACCACCGACTGATCGAAAACGTCAAGGTGCACGGATGCACGTGCCCTTGACGTTTTCTTTTGTTCTGGGCATAAGCCCCCGGTAATTATGATGACCACTATTTGGAATATGAATTTGTATGAAATTGCACAGAATACATTGACTTTACTGATCAGGTTGTGCTATCCTGAACTAGCGCATAGTGACCGAAATATCCACGCAGCATGACGCCGCTCTGCTCCGTCCTCAGCCTATTGTCCGCGGTTCCCGCCGCAGTTGGACTGCGGCGGCTGGGCACGGCAGTTGTACTGCCGTGCCAACATGCAGCCTATCCGGTTGCACACACCACCATCTTTAGGAGGAACCTGTGAATAGCAAACTCGTCAACGTTGTGGCGATACTGACCCTGATCTTGGGCACGCTCTACGTACCGGCGATGGCTGGCCCCGCGGAAGCGCCCAGTTCAGGTCCGAAGGTCGATAAGCTGATCTTCTTCGCTGCCGACGGCCTGCGCCAGGACCTGGTGCAGTCCTACGCTGCGAAGGGCCTGCTGCCGGCGATGAAGGCGCTCATCCAGACGGGCACGATGGCGGCCGACGGCGGGGCGCTGGGCCAGGCGGCGGCGAACACCGGTGTGGGCTGGTATAGCCTGGCGACGGGCGCCTGGGCGGGCGTGCACGGCTCGACCAACAACACCTTCCACATTAACGGGCAGCCATTCGGCAACCGCACGGCCGCCTTCGACAGCGGCGTGCTGCAGGCGGAGACGATCGCCCAGTCTGCCGAGCGCGGCGGCAAGAAGGTTGCCCAGATCGAGTGGGCGGGCGGGCGCAACGGCGTGATCAGCGGCCCGACGGTCGACTTCCGCGTGTTCTTGTCCGGGCGCGGCGTCGCCACCAACTTCATCGGCCCGACCGACGATCCGGCCTTCACCGCATCCTTCGGATTGCAGTTCGACCATCCGGCGGGATTCGCGGGTCAGCCGCCGTTCGCCGACGCCGCGCCAACGCCGGCCGCAGGCTGGAGCGACGTGCCGGCGTCGTACAGCCCGGCCAAGCAGATGCGGATGCGCGTCCTCGACTTCGGCGTCGACAAGTATGGCCTGAACGCGTACATCTTCGACTCGACGAACGATGGCGCGACCAATTACGATCGCGTCCTCTTCTCACCGACCACGGATGGCGACGATAGCGTCGGCATCCTGGCGCGCGGCGAATGGGCCGACGTGAAGGTCACGATCGTCGGCGGCTCGCTCGCCGGCAAGACCGGCGGCATGCTGGTCAAGGTCGAAGAGCTGACCGGCGACCTGTCGAAGGTGCGCCTGTTCCACACCTCGGTCACGCGCGCCAATGCCACCTGGCCCAGCTGGCCGGGCGAGCCTGGCTTCACCGGCGACTTTGCCGAGTACGTGGCCCAGAAGTTCCCGACCTCGACGGCCGCCGACTTCGCCATCCTGGAAGCCGGCATCGTCAGCGAGGAGACCTACGTCGAGCAGGGTCTGTACTGGGAGACCGGTCACCATCCGCTCATCAAGTACATTCTCGAGAAGTACAATCCCGATCTTGCCCTGGTCGGTTACCCGGCAACCGACGAGTTCTCGCACCAATTCATGGGGTTGGTCACGCGCTACCTGCCCAACGGCGATCCGAACCCGGCCTACGACGACGTGCAGGTGAACGGCACGCCGGACGGCCGCGTCGCCGAGCGCGAAGGCTTCCTGCGCCGCGCCTATCAGGGCGCCGACGCGACGCTGGCGCTCGTCCAGTCGCTGATGCCAAAGGGCACGACGACGTTCGTCTCGTCTGACCACGGCTTCGCACCGCAGTTCCTGGCCATCGACGCCAGCAAGGTGCTGGTCGATCTCGGCCTGCTGTCCAGGCCGCAGACCTCGAACTGCCGGCCGGCCAGCGGCGAGACGATCGGCAAGGCCAAAGCCTGTTGGGCCGGTGGAACGGTGCAGATTTACTTGAACCTGGCCGGGCGCGATCCGGCCGGCGGCGGTCTGCAGCAGGTGCTCGCCGCCGACGAAGCCGCAGTCGTCGCGCAGATCGAGGCCGCCTTCCTGGCGCTGTCCGATCCGAACGACTGGACCGGCGACGGTCTGCCCGAAGGCTGGAAGGTGATCGACCGCGCCTTCACCAAGGCCGAGGCGCGCTACATCCCCAACAGCGCCAACAGCATGACCGACATGGCGCACCCGACGCGCACGGGCGACCTCGTCGTCTTCTCGTACCCGCCGTACCAGTACGACGCGGCGACGCCCGGCACGCTGATCGCCCGCTCGGCCTTCTTCGGCCAGCACGGCTACGTACCGGACGTGCAGAACCTGGACGCGAATATCAACATGCGCTCCACTTTCCTGGTCGGAGGCGAGGCGATTCGCCACACCCGTGTGCGCGGCATCCGTATCATCGATCTCGCGCCGACCGTCGCCTACCTGATGCGCATCCCGATGCCGCAGCACGCGCAGGGCGAGGTCGTCCTCGACATCCTGCGCGGCGGCGCTTCCGTCAAGCTGGTGCCGATCATGGGCCTGACCGACTTCCACGGCCAGCTCGACCCGTCGACGATGCTCATGGATAACCGCAACGTGTCGGTCGGTGGGGCGGCATATCTGGCGACGATGTTCGACGAGGAAGCGTCGCTCCTGCCCGGCACGGCGCTGTTGTTCGCCTCCGGGGACAACGTTGGCGCGACGCCGGCGAACTCCGGCCTGCTCGAAGACATGCCGGCCATCGACGTCGAAAACGCCTGGGGCCTGAACGCCACATCCTACGGCAACCACGAGTTCGACTACGGCGTGGAGAGGCTACTGCGGCATCAGGCGCGGGCTAACTTCCCGTTCCTCGGCGCGAACATCGTGGAGACGGCGACCGGCCTCAATCCCGAATGGGTGCAGGGCAGCGGCATCTGGTGGTTCGGCGACGTGCCGATCGGCGTGATCGGCATCGAGCTGCCTAACACGCCCGAGCTGGTCAAGCCGGGCGCGACGGCCGGCCTGACCTTCCTGCCGGCGATCGAGACGATCCGCGCTGAATCGGAGCGTCTGCGCCGGCTCGGCATCCGCGTCCAGATCGTGCTCATGCACGACGGCACCTCCCGAGGGCAGAATGCCGTCGACGGCATCGCCGCCGCGCCGTGGGAAGGCCCGATCATCGACGTGGCGAATGGCATCCAGGACACGACGGTGGATGCCATCTTTGCCGGACACACGCACCGCATCTCTAACCTGATGGTCGGCCACATCCTGGTCCTGGAGGGCCTCAACGCCGGCATGAGCTACTCGGTCGCCCAACTGGCGGTGAAGGGCGGCGACGTCGAATGGGCCGGCGGCGCGACGCGCGTCGCCCAGAATCTGGGCGTCGCCAAGCGCGCGGACGTGCAAGCGATCATCGACGACGCTAACGCACAGACTGCTGTGCTGCGCAATCAGGTGATCGGCACGCAGGCCTTCGACATCCGGCGCGCGCCGACCCGGCTGTTCGAGTCGGCGATGGGCAACATGGTCGCCGACGCGATGCGACTGCAGTATCCGGGCGTCGACGCGGCGCTGACCAACTCCGGCGGCCTGCGCGCGGACTTGGTGTGCACCCCGCCGAGCGCCGGCGAAGGCCCGTGCGAGATCACCTGGGGCGAGATGTTCGCCGTGCTGCCGTTCGGCAACCGGACGGTAATCGAGACGTTGACCGGAACTCAGTTAGAGGCCGCTTTCCTCAATGGCTTCCAGCCATTCTGCAATCCGAACTTCACCGGTGGCACGGGTCGCTTCCCGCAGGTCTCCGGCCTCAAGGTGACGTTTGCCTGCAGCGGCACGACGCCGGTCGTCACCGGCATGTGGAAAGCGCCTGCTGGAGTGGGCGGCCCGCTGACGCCGATCGGCCCGGCCGACACCGTGCGCCTGGTGACGAACGACTTCATGTTCGGCGGAGGCGACGGCTACACCATCCTCGGTTCAGGCACGAACGTGCTGCAGCCCGGCGACGGGTTGCTGGAGATCGCCATCGACTACGTCGCGGCGAATTCGCCCGTCGCGCCCGTCGTCGAGGGACGCATCGTCGGGCCGTAGCTTCCCGGTCGGTAAGTCTGCGGTTTTCTTCACCGCCCGATCGAAAACGTCAAGGTGCACGGATGCATGTGCCCTTGACGTTTTTGTTTGTTCCGAATATCACCTATACCAGGAAATGGTTCATGCGTGGAACCGGTGTAGAATAGCAGACCAACTGCTCGTCCATAATTCCCAATTGGCCGTATATTAGTGTGGAATGTATGAATTTGTATGAAATGACGCGAATCGCATTGACTTAGCTGAGCAGACTGTGCTATCCTCAAATTAGCCGCCCTCGTTTCAACGATGTATCGGCAACCTCTTGCCGTTTCAACATCTTGTGCGACGCATACGACGTCGAGGGTCTCGCATGCCATTCGACGCGTGACGCCGCTCTGCTCCGCCCTTCGATGAGGGCCGTGATGAAAGGGAGGTGAGAGACGCTCCAGTATTGAGCACGCAAACCCGACTCCGCCAGATAGTGGCGCATCCAGTCCTTCCGTCAGCACGCGCGAATGCGTCATGAAGGACTTGCGGCCGACTTAGCTGTGCAGACTCACAAGCATAGGGAGGAAACGGTGAAAAGCAAACTCTTCAACATCCTGGCGATTCTCGGCCTGATACTCGGCACGCTGTACGTGCCGGCGATCGCCGCCCCGGCTCAGGGACACGGCAGACCACCACGGGCCGAGAAAGTGATCTTCTTCGCCTCCGACGGCATGCGCCCCGACCACGTGGACAAGTACGTGGCCGAGGGCGTGATGCCGACCTACGCCGATCTGCTCGCCCGCGGCGTCAAGGGCGACAACGGCCTGCTGCAGGGCTTCCCACCCAACACCGGCGTCGGCTGGTACACGCTGGCCACCGGCACCTGGCCCGGCGAGCACGGATCGACCAACAACACGTTCCACAGGACAGGTGCGGCATTCACCGGCCGGACGGGATTCGCCGACACGGGAATCTTACAGGCCGACACAATCTTGCAAGCGGCGGAGCGCGCCGGTAAGAAGGTTGTGGCCGTGGAGTGGGTGGCTGCGCGCAGTCTCGTCCCCGCCCTGCAGGGGCCCGTTGTCGACTTTCGCACCTTCTTCGGCCGCCGGGGGATCGTGCTCAACTTTGACCTGCCCGGCCAGCCCGCAGGCGCGATCGCCTTCGGCGTCGAGTACCAGCGCGTGACACTCGCCGACGCGACCGGCTGGAGCAACGTCCCGGCCTCCTTCAGCCCGGCGAAGGAGACGCAGTTCACGCACAACGACACGCGGATCCCGGCCGGCGGCATGTGGGACGTGTACATCTACGACTCGAGCAACGACGCCATCGTCAACTACGACCGGGCCCTCGTCGTCTCGAACGCCGCCGGGAAGGACGGCAGCGCCGCCGTCGCGAACCTGGCGCAGGGTCAGTGGGCAGACGCCAAGGTGACGCTCGTCTCCGGCCCCTTCGCCGGGAGGACCGGCGGCTTCCTGATGAAGGCGATCGACCTAACGGCCGACCTGTCTAGGTTCCGCCTGTACTTCACTTCGGTGCAGCGTGCGAACGCGACTTACAACGCGCTCGGCTCGGCCGGCTCAGCAGACTTCGAGGAGACGCTCAACCGGGACTTCCCCACCTCCACCGCCGCTGACTTCGCGCCACTGGAGGCGGGCATCGTCGACGAGGACACGTACGTCGAGCAAGGGTTGATGTGGAAGGATGCTCACTTCGCGTACCTGGATTACATCTTCAACACGCTCGGCGTGGAGCCGGATTTGCTGATGCTCGGCAACCCGGTGACCGATGAATTCCAGCACCAGTTCCTGGCGCTCGTCACGCCGACGGACATAGACGGCGATCCGAACCCGTACTTCGACGACGCGACGAACGACGACATCCCCGACGGGCGGATAGACATCCGCGAGGGCTACATCCGCGCGGCCTACGAAGAGGGCGACGCCACGCTCGCGTTGGGCCGCGCGCTGATGGGCCAGAACGCGACCGTCTTCGCCTCCTCGGATCACGGCTTCGCGCCGCAGTGGTACGCGGTCAATACGCGGCGCGTTCTGTTCGAGACGACGGTCATCAGCGGCACGAGCAGCGTCAGCGTTCACGCCAGCGGCGCAACCGCGACGAGCAACTGCGGCGCGGCTTCGTCCGACTTCGCCAAAGCGTGTTGGGCAGGCGGCACCGTCCAGGTCTACGTGAACCCGACGCTCCCAGGCGGTGTCACCTATGCCGCCGTTCGGACGGCCGTGGTCAACGCGTTCAACTCACTGACCGATCCGGCGAATCCGGGCGCGCAAGTCGTCGATCGCGTCTTCCTCAAGGAAGAGCTGCGCAACGTGGACGGCAGCGACTCGCTCCATCCCAACCGGAGCGGCGACGTGGTCGTCGCCTTCCGACCGCCCTACCAGACCGACGCGGCGACGGCCGGCGTGAAGATCGCCTTCTCGCAGTTCTTCGGCCAGCACGGCTATCGGCCTGACCTGGTCAGCCTCGAGAACAACGTCAACCTGCACGGGACGTTTGTCGCGGCCGGCCCCGGCATCCGCCATCAGGACCCCGTCCCCGGCATCCGGGCGATTGACCTGGCGCCGACGATCGCCTTCTTGATGGACATCCCCGGCCCGCAGAACGCCCGCGGCAGAATCCTGTACAATCTGTTCCCCAGCCCCGGGCAGTTGAAGGAGGCGACGATCCTGCAGATCAGCGACTACCACGGACAACTCGTCCCACTGTCTGAGGCGGCTGATACGGTTGGCCCGACCTTCGCCATCGGCGGGTCGGCCTTCCTCAAGCCGTGGTTCGACGCCTATCGCGCCGAAGCGCGGGGCGGCTCGCTCACCGTCGCGGGCGGCGACTCGGTCGGCGCCACCCCGCCGATCTCCAACTTCTTCGGCGACACGCCCACGATCGAACTGATGAACATGATGGGCTTCTCGGCGGATGGGTTAGGCAACCACAACTTCGACCGCGGCCAGACCTACCTGCGCAACACGCTCATCCCGCTGGCCGCCTTCCCCTACTTCTCGGCCAACATCGTCGATCCGGCGACGGGGAAGACACCGGCGGAATGGAAGCCATCGGGCGTGTTCGAGTTCGACGGCTTCAAGTTGGGCGTCGTCGGCTTCTCCAACTCCGACCTGACGTCGCTCATCTTCCCCGGCAATCTCGATCCGTTCGTCGTGGCCGATGCAAAAACGGCGATCATGGCCGAGGCGGCGAAGCTGCGCTCGAAGGGCAAGGTCAACGCGATCATCGCCCTCGGGCACGAGGGCGCGACAGCCGGCGATTTCAATAATCCGACCGGGCCGCTCATCACTCTGGCCGACGGCCTGGGCGGCGTGATAGATACGATCCTGGGCGATCACACCGACTTTCAGACGATCAGCCTGCGGCCCAACGGCGTGCTGGCGGTGGAGAATCGCAGCAAGGGCATCCGCTTCACTCGCGTCAGGCTCGTCGTCGACACGAATACCAAGCGCGTGGTGTATAAGACCGCCGACTGGCACAAGCCGTGGAACATCGGCGTCACGCCCGACGCGGCGATCCAGGCCCGGATCAACGACCTCAACGCGCAGCTCGCGCCGATCTTCAACATGGTGGTCGGCATGTCGACGCGGTTCATCCCGCGCACTGACGCGTGTGGCAACACCGCCGGGCGCACCTGCGAGTCGCTCGTCGGTAATGTCACGGCGGACTCGATGCGCACGACCTATAACACCGACTTCGCCATCACCAACTCGGGCGGCCTGCGCGCCGATCTGACGTGCCCGACGGCCGACAATCCGAACGACTTCTGCCCGCCGAACACCGCGACGCCGACGCCACCGTTCTTTATCACACGCGGCCAGGTGCTGACGGTGCTGCCGTTCGGCAACGTCGTCGTCACGCTGCAGGTGAACGGCGCCGAGCTCAAGACGATGCTGGAGAACGGCGTCTCGCGGATGCCCGCCGCAGACGGGCGCTTCCCGCAGGTATCCGGCCTGTGCGTCACCTACAACGTCTCGGCCGCGGCCGGCAGCCGCGTCACGGGCGCGGTTCGGCAGGCGGCCGACGGAAGCTGCACGGGCGCACCGGTTGACCTGGTGCCAGGCACGACAATGTACACCCTCGCCGAGAACGACTTCATGGCGAACGGCGGCGACGGCTATCCGAACTTCGTCAGCCGGATGACGACGCAGGACTTCATGGACGAGGTGCTCGCCGACTACATCGCGGGCCAGCCAAACTCGACCGTCAGCCCGGCGATCCAGGGACGAATCAACTGCGTGGGTGCAACTTGCCCGGTGGTGACGCCGTAATCCGTACGATAAAGCGCGAGAGCCAGGGGGCAGAGACCTGTCCCTGGCTCTCGGCTTCTGACCCGGGGCGAAAAGGGGGTGATGAAAGCAAACGCACAGGCTGAAGCAGGCACGTGATTCACTATCCCACAGCCTGTCGAGGGGGAACACCATGAAACACCTCATGACCGATCCAAAAATGAAACGCACACTCGTCGGCATCCTGCTATTCGCGGCGCTGATCCTGGCCGCCGTCGGCGGTGTGGCCGCTGCCACCCACGATGGCCACATCGTCGGCGACGGCATCGTCGACACTCCTTTGGAGATGGATCAGCTGCAGGCGCAGCAGGAAGGTCGTGCAGTGGAGGAGCTGCTCACTCCCAACGAGTAGGAGCTGGTTGCCAGGCCCGCACTCATCGCCATGCGGCCTCACGGCCGACCGGGCCTAGTTGCGGAGGTCAACGCGAAAGGAGGTGTTGAACAGAGAGACATCAGACTGAAGTCTGCACTTGATGCCAGATCACGCAACAAGGGAGGAAATACCATGCTACGCACTATGATCAATCACCAGAGGAGCAAGCGCACACTCGTCGGCGTATTACTGCTCGCGGCGCTGATCCTGGCTGTCGTCGGCAGCGTGGCGGCTCATGATCAGGGTGACGATCACCCACACCACTTCCTCGGCGATGGCGTCGCCGACACCCCGCTCGAGATGGACGAGCTGCACGAGGAGCAACACGGCCCTCCAAGCGGGCATCTGCCAGGCTCGAGCCTCAACGTCGAGCTGGTCGGGCAGGTGACCGTCAGCGGCGCGACCGGCGTGGATAAGCCCAGTCACATCGCCGATGTGGCAGTGATGGGCAACTATGCCTATCTCGCCGCGCGCCGGCTCAACACGTCGCCGTGCGGCCAGGGCGGCGTCTACGTAGTCGACATTTCGGACCCGACCAATCCCACCGAGGTCGGCTTCATCGCGTTCCCGCCGCAGTCTTACCCGGGCGAGGGCATGCAGGTGATCAGCCTGAACACGCCGAAGTTCAAGGGCGATGTCCTCGTCACCAACAACGAGAACTGCACGAACACGAACCCGAACCGTGTCGGCGGGATGTCGATCTACGACGTGACCAATCCGCTGAACGTTCAGCCGCTGGCGATCGGCAAGGGCGATACCAATGCTGGAACCCTTGTCCGGGCACGGCAAATCCACAGTGTCTTTGCCTGGCAGGCGGGCAAGCGGGCATTTGCGATCATTGTGGACAACGAGGAAGTGACCGATGTGGACATCATGGAGATCACCGATCCCAGGAACCCGCAGCATATCGCCGAGGTTTCGATCCTCAACTGGCCGGATGCGCAGTCGCCGCTGGCTAACGGTGATTCTATCTTCCTGCATGACATGGTCGTCAAGAAGGTCAAAGGCGACTACCTGGCCCTGCTTTCCTACTGGGATACGGGTTGGATTGTGCTGAACGTCAACAATCCCGCGAATCCGGTCTTCGTGGTTGATTCAGATCACCCGAACCCTGAACCACTGCTCGGATTCTCGCCTCCCGAGGGGAACGCCCATCAAGCTGAATGGAGCCACAACAACAAGTTCATCATCGGGACGGATGAAGACTTTGGACCAGCTCGCCTGCAATTTCAGATTACGACACCGCCAAATGCCGGGTTCTTTGGCGGTGGACAATTCGCCTGGACTGTTCCAATTGCAACCAAGTTCGCAGCCAACGGCGGCGTGCTGCAAGGCCCGACCATCTGGGGTGGCTCGGGTTGTGTTGAAGACACTAACGGCAATGGAATCAGCGACCGGAATGAAGTCCCTCCGGCCTCCTCGCTCCCTGCCAATCCGGGCGAAGCCAAGGTTGTGGTGTTCAGCCGCGGCGTCTGCTTCTTCTCGATCAAGGTCGAGTCGGGAGAGCTCGCCGGCTATGATGCAGTGATCATCGGCCAGAGCCACGCTGGGTCGCGAGACGGCCTGACGCCGGATGGATTCATCTGTGGTGGTCAAGGCAGCCCCGTGCTCGGCATCGCCTCCGGGGTCTGTATCGGCCACCGGGCCATGCACCTGCTCTTCAACGACACACCGGAGTACACGCCAGTTGAGGTGTTCCCGGGTGGCTTCCCGCCTGGCGGAGACCTGCCCGCGATTGGCGCTCTCGGCGGGAGGATATCCGCCCAGACGACCTTTGATGGCTGGGGCACGATCCACCTGCTGGATGGCACCACCCTCCAGGAGATCGATAACCACTCGATATCTCAGGCAATCGATCCGGCCTTCGCCACTGGCTTCGGGACGATGTCAGTCCACGAGGTGGCGATGGACAAGGAGGTGAACCTGGGCTACCTGTCCTGGTACGATGCAGGTATTCGCGTGGTCAGCTTTGGGCCGAGCGGCATCCAGGAGGTCGGCCACTACGTTGACTCAGACATTGATGGAGATGGCCCGGATGTGAGTGGTAACGACTTCTGGGGCGTCGAAGCCCATCGGCTGCCGGCTGACCCAACCGAGACGACCTATATCCTGGGCAGCGATCGCGATAGCGGCCTGTGGATCTTCAAGTACACCGGACCAGTCCCGCCTGATTCGGATTAAGATAACGGGGAGGGGCCGGCAGTCGCCGGCTCCTCTACCCTGTTTCACCCGCCGCTGCCTGCACGCCGGCACGACTGAACGTGAAGTGCTTGGGAAATCAAGGTAAGGGAGAGTCACAACAGTGGGCGCAAGCTGCGCCGCTTACCCTAGCTTGTCGATGATTGACAACACCAAGTGCGTGTGATACGCTAACTATGACCTCCACGCTGGCAGGAGAATGTTACATATCGCGGTAAGACGTAACCACTCGTCCGACTTTAGGATTCGTGACCGGACAGATCGATCTGTGCGGCTACGTCGTTTCTATTCACACTCTAATCACACTCTAAAGGAGCAGACATGACAACGCACCGGCGCAGCATCCTGGGTTGGCTACTCGCGATCGCATTAATTGTGGGCCTCGTACCCTTCGGGTCGCCTGCTCGACCGGCACAAGCTGCGGGCACAATTAGCTTGACGACCCTCGGCAGTCCATACACTCAGGATTTCAATACGCTGGCTAGTAGTGGAACGTCCAGCACCACTCCGCTTGGCTGGGCATTTTCAGAAACAGGCACCAACGCCAACACAACCTATACTGCTGGCACAGGGTCATCGAATACAGGCGATACCTATAGTTTCGGTGCCACTTCCAGCAGCGAACGCGCTTTTGGCGGATTATTGAGTGGGAGCCTTAATCCCACCATCGGCGCGTCTTTTACAAACAACACGGGTAGCACCATTAGTTCTCTCGCCATTTCATATACAGGCGAGATGTGGCGAGCAGGCGTAGCAAACCGCGGCGCTGCCGACCGTCTCGATTTTCAACTCAGTACGAATGCGACCAGCCTGAGCACCGGAACCTGGGTTGACCATGACAACCTCGATTTCAACAGCCCGAATATCAATACAACTGCGGGTGCTCTGAATGGCAACTCGGCGGGCAATCAAACCTCGATTACTTTCACGATCACGGGGCTGAGTATTCCCAACGGCTCCTCGTTCTGGATCCGCTGGACGGATTTCAACATATCCCTTGCGGATGATGGCCTGGCGGTTGATGATTTCTCCCTCACTCCTAGCATGGCCGATTCGGCTCCGGAAGTCTCCGATACATTCCCTGATAATGGCGCGACAGACTTCCCGATTGACGCCAACCTCACGGTCACCTTTAGCGAACCGGTTAACGTGACATCTTCCTGGTTCGAGCTTTCCTGTAGCGTAAGTGGTATCGTTTCGACGACTTTCAGCGGCGGACCGACGACCTTCACGCTCGATCCGGGTGTGTCGCTTGTTGATGGTGAGAATTGCACTTTGACCGTCTTTGCGAATCAGGTTAGCGATCAAGATGGGAATGATCCGCCTGATAATATGGTCATGAACTTTACGGTCGGCTTCTCACCCTTCGACGTTTGCGCCACGTCTTTCACTCCCATCTACGTCATCCAGGGCGACGGTCTCTCCACCCCGATCCCCGGCACCGTTACGACGAAGGGTGTCGTGGTCGGCGACTTCGAGGGCAGCACCGGGCTGGGAGGCTTCTATCTCCAGGATGCAACCGGCGATGGCAATGCTGCCACTTCAGATGGCATCTTCGTCTTCACCGGCAGCGCCAACCTTGTCAGCGTGGGTCAGGTGGTGCGGGTTACAGGCTTTGCCCGCGAGCGATTCAACCAGACCACGATCAACGGCTCGAATAGCAATTCATCCGCCGTTCCGGCAGCCAACATCGTCAACTGCGGCAGTGGGAGTGTAACACCCACTGACGTGTCTATGCCTTTCGACAACGCAGACTTCCCGGAGCGTTTCGAAGGTATGCTGGTGCGTTTCCCGCAAGCTCTGGTGATCTCAGAATACTTCAACTACGAACGATTCGGCGAGATGGTCATTGCTTTGCCGCTCGACGGGGAGACGCGACCTTTCACGGCCACCGCCATTGATGAGCCGAGCCTTCCCCCGCCACAGCCCCGCACTCTCGCCAACAGCCTGCGTCGCATCACACTGGACGATGGGCTGGGCATTTCGAACCCAAGCAATGTACGCCACCCGAACGGCGGCAACTTCGCGCTGAACAATCGCTTCCGGGGCGGCGACACGGTGCAGAATACGGTCGGTGTGCTTGGTTTTGATTTCGGCATCTACCGAATCCAGCCGACGGGACCCGCGGATTATACAGTGGTCAACCCGCGCCCGGCCGCGCCTGAGCCGGTGGGCGGAAGCCTGCGGGTCGCCGCGATGAACACGCTCAACTTCTTCCTCACGCTGGACTATCCGACCGGCAATCCGCTGGACAACAAGTGCGGTCCTGCGCAGAACGTGGAATGTCGTGGCGCAGACTCAGATCAGCCTCTCGAATTCACACGCCAGCGCGA
Organism: Anaerolineae bacterium; assembly: GCA_035283185.1. Classification (GTDB taxonomy): domain Bacteria; phylum Chloroflexota; class Anaerolineae; order Fen-1058; family Fen-1058; genus DASSFZ01. The sequence goes on from DATEUJ010000124.1 coordinate 57,581, forward strand.
CAAGCTCCTTGCAGCGCTTGCAGGGCTGGATGCCGACATCATCGGTCTGAACGAATTGGAGAACACGACTGGCGTCGACCCGCTCGGTGATCCGACCAACGGAATCGTGGCGGGCCTCAACGCGATGCTGGGCGCCGGCACCTACGCTTACATCGACACCGGCGTGATCGGCACCGATGCCATCCGCGTCGGCCTGATCTATAAGCCCAGCAAGGTCATGCCTGTTGGCGATTTCAAGATCCTTGATTCAAGCGTTGACCCGCGCTTCCTCGATACCAAGAATCGTCCGGTACTAGCGCAGACCTTTGAGGTATTGGATACAGATGCCCGTTTCACTGTAGCAGTCAACCACCTCAAATCCAAAGGCTCTGACTGCATTGATGTGGGCGACCCGGATATTCTCGACGGTCAGGGCAACTGCAACCAGACTCGTAAGAAGGCTGCCCAAGCCCTCGTGGACTGGCTGGCAACCGATCCGACCGGCAGCGGCGACGCGGACTACCTGATCATCGGCGACCTGAACTCCTACGCCAAAGAGGACCCGATCGATGCTATCCTGGCCGGCCCCGATGATACCCTCGGCACGAGCGACGACTACACTAACCTGATCGCCCAGTATGTGGGAACGTATGCCTACTCGTTCGTCTTCGATGGCCAATTCGGTTATCTCGACCACGCCTTGGCAAGCCCCACCTTGGCTGCCCAGGCGACGGGTGCTGCCGAGTGGCACATCAACGCCGACGAGCCTGACCTGTTGGACTACGACACCACCTTCAAACCGCCTGCCCAGGAGGCGATCTACGAACCGAACGCGTACCGCTCGTCGGATCATGATCCGGTGATCGTCGGCCTCGACCTGATCGGTTACAACTTCACTGGATTCTTCCAGCCTGTTGACAATCTACCGACTCTCAATACCGTCAAGGCTGGTCAGGCCGTGCCGGTGAAGTTCAGCCTGAGCGGCGACCAGGGGTTGAACATTTTCGCAGCTGGCTATCCCAGGTCGGAGCGGTTTACCTGTGCTTCCATTGATCCATTAGACAGCATCGAAGAGACTGTCACAGCCGGATCGAGCAGCCTCTCCTATGATCCGACGACCGACACTTACACCTACGTTTGGAAGACGAACAAGGGATGGGCGGGCACCTGTCGGCAACTGATCGTGACGTTGAACGATGGCGCGATCCGCCGCGCGAATTTCAACTTCACCAGATAGTCTTTGAGGAGCAAGCATCCCCAGATGCGATCCGATGAAATGCGCTTCTGGACCGACGCCCATCGCCGTCGCTCGATGTCACGCTCTCGCGAGAGATGCTCTGGCCGCCAGATCATAGATACCGAACCGTGAATGCGACGGTGAACGTCTGCGACAATGTCGATCCCAAAGTCGTGCGGACGTTGGTATCGGTGATAGTGCCCTACAATCAGGGCGAAGAAGAATAGCGAATCAGAACCGAGGCTGTCGTGATCGTTTGAAGCACGTCACACAAATTAAGAAGGGCCGCTATGGTACACAGCGGCCCTTCTTGTTTGGCACGAGTACGCCGTCGCTCACCCCCGCTGCAGGCTGCGCAGCGCCTGCACCACATCCGCCGGGAGATTGGCGATCTCGGCAAAGGCAAAAAGGGAGTCAGGCAGTTCGTCGGCCCAAAGCCAGTCCACCTGCAGCCAGAAGCCGGGCAGTGCTCTGGAGTGATACCGGCCATCCGCTTCCACCGGAACAGGCCGGTATTGGCCGCGCTCGTCGAGCTGATAGAACTCGGCCCGCTGGCGCTTGGGGCGCGGGTCGATAATCCAGTATTCCGGCACGCCGTGCTGTTCGTACTCCTCGAACTTCTCCACCCGGTCACGGACGACGCTGTCGTCGGACACAATCTCAACCACCAGGTCGGCCGGCCCCGCGACGCCCTCTTCGGTCAGGCGCGACTCGTGCTCGCGCGCCACGAACAAGATGTCCGGCTCGCGTCCTGACCCCTCCGGGCTGAGCTTCATTTGAAAAGGCGCGGAGCGGAATTTGCCGACTCGGAAGAATTGATCGAACAGATCAAACAGCACGATCAGAAAGCGAACGATGTCTTGATGCCGGTCTTTCGCCGTCATGTGAATGATGACCTCCCCATTGACCCACTCCGCGTGAACGTCCTCATCGGCCCATGCCAGAAATTCCTCGTAGGTCATCTTCAACCGCTCGCCGGGTTTCGCCAGTTCCTTGAGCGCCATGCGACTCTCCTTCCCAGTCTAGCGTCTCCATAAACAATTGTAATCTCAACTTCCTGAAATCACAACAACAGAAAAGAGCCGCTCCGTTGGCAGAGCGGCCCTTTATTACAGACCTGCCAGGTCTCCGAAGACCTGGCAGGTCTTACCTATTTACGCCGGCCTGCGCTTACTCGCCCACCTGACGATCTGCGACGCCATCGCGCCGTAATCGTAGCCGGCCACTTTCGCCGTCTTGGCGAATCCGCCGTCAATCGTGATGTCGCAGTTGGCGTTCACGTCCACGACGTATGGCACACCGTCGCGCACGCGCGTGTCGATGCGGCCGTAATCGCGGCAGCGCAGCGCGCGATACGCCGCCAGCGCCGTCGCGCGGATCGCCTCAGCCACCGGCTCCTCGATCTCTGCTGGGCAGCGGGAAGGCGTGTGCGTGTACTGGAAAGAGGTCGGCACCCACTTCGAGTCGTAATCGACGACACGGCGGCGCGGGTCTTCAATGTCGCCGAAGTCGATCTCGTACAGCGGCAGTGCCTGCGGCGCGCCGTTGCCCCAGATGGCGACGTTGATTTCACGCCCGGCGATGAACTCCTCGGCCAGCGCGCCGACGCCAAATTTGCCCATGATGAAGTCGATCTGGCGGCGCAGCCCGGCGGCATCCTCTACCACCGAATCGGCCGTGATGCCGTACGAGCAGTGCTCGGCCACCGGCTTGACGATGGCGGGGAAGGTTGTCCACTCGTCCGCATCCCGCGTATCGGTGAACACACGCCAGCGCGGCGTCTCAATGCCAAGACGCTCGAGGATCTTTTTGAACTCCGCCTTGTTCTGCGTATACTGCAGCGTCCACGCGTCTGAACCGGTGTAGGTGAAGCCCATGTCGTCTAGCGTCCGGGCGACCAGATCGTAGGCGTTCGGCGCGCCGTCGATGCCCTCGCACCAGTTGAAGACGATCGCCTCGCGCGGATCGTAGCCGCGCAGCGGGTCGACAATGTCCGCCCGAACTTCCACCGGCTGTACCGCGTGGCCCTGATGGCGCAGGCCGCCGGCCATGCGCTCGAGGTGCTGCATGCAGTCGAGCACGTCCTCCGGCGTCCACGTCGAGTCGTAGTTATACAACAGCAGCACAGGCGGATGAGAACCGTTCTCGCTCATCTTCGCTTACCCCCTTACCAGAGTTCCCTGAGTTCCTTCAGTTCCTTCTGCGGAACTCAGGGACCCGAAGGAACTCGAGCACATCAGCCGACTCGCTTGGTATAGATCACCAATCCATCGCCGCTGCGATAGAAATCCGGCAGCAGCGCCAGGCGGCGATAGCCGCAGCGCTCGTATAGCGCCCGCGCGGCAGCGTACGTCGGCGTGTCTGACGTCTCTACCCATATCCAGCCGCCGCCGCGCGCCCTTGCCTTCGCCTCGACGGCCCTCATCAAAGCGCGCCCGACGCCACGCCGCTGCGCGTCTGGGCGCGCCGCGATCCAGTACAAGTCGAACGCGTGCATCGCCAGGTCGCGCGGCCCCCACGAAGCGAAGCCCAGCACACGCCCGTCCTCGCAGTACGACAGGAAATGATAGCCCGATACTTCCGGGTCGTCGCAGTACCCGTCGAGCATCTCTGCGACCGTGGCGACTTCGCGCTGAGTGAACACGCCCGCCTCGATCGCAACCTGCACGATCTGCTCGCGCTCGTCCGGTGTCGTGGGCTGCACTGAGCCTGTGGCGAGCCAGGGCGAGGGTTGGAGGGTTGGCAAGACTGCCATCACAACGCGCCCTCCTTGCCTCGGCGCGCCCACGCCCAGCGGGCGATGCGCGCGACCATCTGCGGATAGTCGTATCCGGCGGCGCGCGCCGCGTTCGGGAAGCCGGCGTCGGAGGCCAGGCATGGGTTGGGATTGACTTCCAGCACCATCGGCCTGCCGTCTTTCAGCCGCATGTCGACGCGGGCATAGTCGCGGCAGCCCATCACCCGATACGCCATGCGCGCCGTCTTGCCGATCCTCTCGGCCAGCGCGTTGTCGATATCGGCCGGGCAGCGCACGTACATCGTGCGGTACTCCAGCGCCTCCGGGTTCCACTTGGCGTCAAAGTGAAGAAAGCGCTGATACGGATCGGCCCAGTCGCAATAATCCAGCTCGGCGATAGGCAGCATGTACAGCCGGCCGTTGCCCCACAGGCCGACGTTGAACTCGCGCCCATCGATGAATTCCTCGACCAGCGCCGGCTCGCGGTACGTATCCAGGACGTACTCCACGCGCCGCCGCAGCGATAACTCGTCGCGGACGACCGAGTCGCGGTCGATGCCGATGCTGGCGTCTTCGGCCACCGGCTTGACGATGGCCGGGAGCGACACCCGAATCAGATCGTCCCGCTGGGCGAAGACCTGGTAGCGCGCGGTCGGGACACCTGCCGCCTTCAATATCTCCTTGGTGTGCGCTTTGTTCTGCGCGTTCGCCAGCGTGCCCACCGACGCGCCGGTGAACCGCAGGCCCAGGTCGGTCATGCGCTGGGCGACCTCGCCGTCACGATGCGAATCGCCTTGCAGGTGCTCACACAGATTGAACACCAGCGTGGTCTGGCTGTCGAATTCCGACGCAATCCGGTCGACGTCGCTCAGGTCGTAGACGACATAGGTCTGCGCGCGAATCCGGGCGCGATTCAGGTTTTCGGCGATGGTCTGCGCCGTCCGGATCGTCTCCAGCTCGGCTTCCAGCTCGCGCGGCTCGCCGCGAACCGTGCGCTCGATGGCGCTGTAGGCCACCAGCACCCGCCGCAGCGGGCGATGGAGCGCCACACCTTCCTCGACGGCCGCCCTCGCTCGCGCCCCCCCGAGGACGGCCGGCAATATCAGCGAGGCCTCACCCAGGCTTGCGTCCATTGTTAGATGCCCTCTCCTCCTTCAGGGTGATTGCTTCGACGAGGCCGAGCCGCCGAAGCGCGGCATCCAGGATGCCGTTGACGAGATCGGCGTGCGACCAGCCATTGGCCGCCGCCATCAGCGTCAGGTCGCTGATCGGCGTGATGCCGGGCAGCGAATTGATCTCCAGAATGGTCGGCTTGTCGCCTTCGAGTCGATTCAAGCGGAAATCGACGCGGGCGAAGTCCAGCGTATTCGTCACGCGCATGGTCTCGACGGCCAGGCGGGCCAGCTCGCCGGCCAGCGGCTCGGGCAGATCGGCCGGGCATTGATAGCGATAGTCGTCGGCTCGATCCACCTTGTATGCGGCGGTGTAAATCGGCGCCGCCTGCTCCCCATAGCCGGAATAATCGACCATCGAGATCGGGAACACATGCAGGTCGGGCCAGTTGCCGACCATGCCGACCGTCACGTCGCGGCCCTCGATATACTCTTCGACCAGTGCCGGCTCCCGATAAGCATGTATCAAATACGCCACCCGATCGCGCACTTCGGCGTCCGTGTGCAGCACCGAACGTTCGTCGATGCCCATGCCGGTGCCTTCGCACGCCGGCTTTGCAAATAGGGGAAACCGCAAGGCCGGATCGAGCGGCTCGTCGGGCGAACGAAATTCCTGAAAGGCGGGCGTCGGCAACCCGTGGAATGCCAGCACGCGCTTGGTCATCGGCTTGTCGAGCGTCAGCGCCAGCGCCCGCACCTGCGAGCCGGTGTACGGCACGCCGAGCATCTCCAGCAGCGCCGGCGCCTGCGCCTCGCGCGCGTCGCCGCGAAAGCCCTCACAGGTGTTGAAGCAGATGTCCACCGGCGTCTCACGCAAACGCGCGGGCAAGGCCGCATTCCCCTCCATTGGAAACACGGTATGCCCGCACGCTTCGAGCGCCGCGCGATAAGCGGCGACGTTATTCTCGTGGTCCAGCTCGTACAGGTAATCGTGTGGCGCGCCAGGCGGCGGCTCGGGCGCGTTCGACGCCAGGTTGACCAGCAGCGCAACGCGCAGCGAGCGCCCCGAGCGCGTGGAGTCGCACTCCTCGAATTCTTTATCTGGCTCGCTCACCCGACCTCACAGTCTGACGGCGGTTACGATTCACGCCCCTCCGCCGTTGTCGGACGGGGCTTGCTCGCCCTTGAGCAGCGGCTTATGCTCCGTGCCAATGCCCAGCGGCTGCCACTTCGACTCGTCGGCGCGCAGCCGATGCTGGCCGCCGCCGCGCGTATGCACGTCCTCGAAGCCTTCCGGCTCGATGGTCATGCGCTCGCCTTCCAGCAGCGCCGCCACACCCTCCTGCCCCGGCTCCAGGCGGCGCGGCGCCCGCCGATCCAGCCACTCGATCTCGTGCGGGTCGTAGTCCAGCGGCTCGGTGTAGGTGGTGATGAAGCCCTCGAAGTTGCGCAGCACGATCTTGCCTGGCGCTTGGGAAATGACGTAATTCGGCATGACGGGTATCTTGCCGCCGCCGCCCGGCGCGTCGATCACGTACGTCGGCACGGCGTAGCCGCTCGTGTGCCCGCGCAGGCCTTCGATGATCTCGATGCCCTTCGACACACTGGTCCTGAAGTGCCCTGCGCCCGCGACCAGGTCGCACTGGTACAGGTAATACGGGCGCACGCGCATCATCACCAGCTCGTGCACAAGCTGGCGCTGAATGTGAATCGAATCGTTCACGCCCGCCAGTAGCACGCTCTGGTTGCCCAACGGCACGCCCGCGCGCGACAGCCGATCGCAGGCTTCGTACAGTTCCGGAGTGATTTCGTTCGGATGGTTGACGTGGATATTCATCCACACCGGATGATACCGCGCCAGCATCTGGCAGAACTCGTCGTCGACGCGCTGGGGCAGGAATACCGGCACGCGGCTGCCGATACGAATGATCTCGACGTGCGGAATCTCCCGCAGGCGGCTCATCAAGCCGTCGAGCAGCTTAGGCGCCAGCGCCAGCGGATCGCCGCCGCTCAACAGCACGTCGCGCACCTGCGGCGTCCGGGCAATGTAGTCGATCGCTGCGTCCCATTCTTTGCGGCTGAAGTTCTCGGTCGGTTCCCCGACGATGCGGCTGCGCGTGCAATATCGGCAGTACGAGGCGCACTGCGTCGTGACGAGGAACAACACCCGGTCGGGATAGCGATGCACCAGGCCCGGCACGGGGCTGTGCCGGTCTTCGGCGAGCGAGTCCTCCATCATCGACTCGAACGCGTCCAGCTCGCGCGCGGTGGGGACGACCTGCTTGCGGATCGGGTCGTGGGGATCGTCCGGGTCGATCAGGCTGGCGAAGTACGGCGTGATGTCGACGCGGAACAGGTTCTTCGTCGCCAGCGCCCTGATCTCGCCCTCGGTCAGCGTCACGATGCGCGACAGCTCCTCGACCGTGTTCAGGCGGTTCGACATCTGCCAGCGCCAGTTGTTCCAGGCGCTGTCCGGTACGTCTTTGAAGCACGTCGCACGCTGACGCGGCTTTTCGAGAATGCGGTTCGTCATAGCGATCCTCCAGTTGTGTCGGTCTCCCAACCTCAGACTTCGGAAGTCTTCGCGAAGCTTCCGACCGGCGAAGCGCCTCGAACATCCTCGCAACACTGACAGCACGGCGCGCCATGTAGACTTCCGAAGTCTTTCAGCAACTGTAACCCAACTGGGCGCTCTTTGTCTAATCCGACTTGCATTGTACAGCAATTCACGCTTCGTTGAGTGTAAACATAGTGAAAGCTTTTCGGTGAAATGCCGGTGAAAAAGATCGGGCCGCGATCGATTGGACACGACTCGATCGCGGCCGGGACAGACGATCGACGAAGGACAGATGAGGGCGCGAAGAGAGAAGGCGATTACTCGGGAACGGACAACATGTATCCAAACCCCCGCACCGAGCGCAGGTATTCTCCCGTCTGCGGGTTCCATCTCATCTTGCGGCGAATGAGGCGCACGTGCGCCTTCAGCAGCTCCTGTGCTTCGGCCTTGCTGCCGTCGTAGCCCCACACCTGTCGCAGCAACTCGCGAAAACCCAGCACCTCGTTCGGCCTTTGCGCCAGCGTCACGAGAATCTGGTATTGCATCGGCGGCAACTGCACCCACTTGCGCCGGCGGAACTTGGCCCGCTTGCGAGCCAGGTCAATCGTCAGGTCGCCCAGGCGCAGCCACTCGGCCGAGCGGCGAGAAGAGCGGAGCAAAGTCAGCGCCGCCCCGACACGACTGCGATCCACCTTGGTCGGCTTGCGCCCACTGTTCTTGATGGGCACAATCACCGGCCAGCGGCCAACCGAGACGAACATCCTCGTCAACGCCTGAAACTGTCGATCGAGAAACGCGCGGTCGACCAGCATGAGCTCGAGCGCGGATTCGTGATGCAGCACCTTCGCAGCCGCCGCCACGTTCGCGGCGATGAGACACACCACGCCATCTTCGGCCAGCGCCTGCGCCCACCGCGCGGCGACAATCTCCTCGGCCAAGATCATCACGCGCTGCCTGCGGCGCTTGGTACCATCGGCCAGTTCAGTCATGATCTCTCCTCGATTTCATTATAATCCGTTTCGATGATCGATCAACAAGGACAGCGCCCGGCGCGGCAGCCGGTGTGCACGCAAAACATGTCAGGTGGCTCACCGCCCGCGTCCTCGCGGGCGGCCAACCGCGAGGACGCGGTTTGGCGAGCACTATAACGACTGACAACATTTGCGTGTACACAGCAGCCGCCTGCCCTTGCGTCGAGACACGAGCAAGGTACAATACCGGTCGACTCTCTCGCGCACCCATCGGCCATGCCCACACCTGTGCAGCACCTCGTCATCGCCAACGCCATTCTCGCGAAGTCGAGCCTTCCCGAGCGGGCGCGCGCATTTCTCAACGCGCAGCGCGCCGAGTTCCTGTTCGGCAACGTCGCACCCGACGTGCAGACCGTCTCCGGCCAGCCGCGCGCGGCGACGCATTTTTTCAACGTGCCGCTGGACTCCAGCCGGCCGGCGCATGAGGTGATGTTCGAGGCCCATACCTACTTGAGCGAGCCAGGCCGGCTGCCGGCCGCGCAGGCTGCCTTCCTCGCCGGTTACGTCGTGCATTTGCTGCTCGACGTGATGTGGGTGCGCGACATCTTCCAGCCCATATTCGGGCCGGACGCCGGCTGGAGCACCTTTCACGACCGGCTCTTCCTGCACAACGTGCTCCGCGCCTGGTGCGACCGCCGCGATCAGGCAGGCCTGGCAGGAAACGCCGGCGCATCCCTGGCGGCCGTCACGCCGAAACGCTGGTTGCCGTTCACCGGCGACAGATACCTGCGCCAATGGCGTGACGCGCTCGTCGAGCAGCTCACCCCGGGCGCTACCATTCGCACCGTCCAGGTATTCGCAGAGCGCGGCCGGATCGACCCCCTGGCGTTTGAGCGCGTGCTGGAATCCGAGGACGAATTGAACGACCGTATATTCAGCCACGCGCCGCGCCGCGTCATCGACGATTTCTACGCGTGGGGGCTGTCCGAATCGTGCGCGCTCCTCGACGACTACCTGGCCCGCGTATAGGATACGCGGACGCCTTCGCAAGGGCAGGCCGGTTCCAGACACCGTGCACGTGGTACAATCGTATCCTAGTTGCGGAACCGAAGTGGAGATTCCTTCCATGAAGATACTCGTCACCGGCGGAGCCGGCTACGTCGGCAGCCACTGTGTCGAAGAGCTGTGCGAAGCGGGCGAAGACGTCGTCGTCTTCGACAATCTTTACTACGGCCATCGCGAGGCCGTCCACCCCAAAGCGAAATTTGTCGAAGGCGATCTGAAGGACGCCGACGCCCTCAAACGGCTGTTCGACGCACAGCCTTGTGATGCGGTGATGCACTTTGCGTCGCATACTCTCGTCGGCGAGTCGATGGAGAAGCCGCTGCTGTACCTGGGTGACAACATCACCAACGCGCTGAATCTATTCCGCGCGATGATCGACCACGGCGTCAGGCGCTTCATCCTGTCGTCGACGGCCAACCTGTTCGACAAGCCGGAGCGCATACCGATCGACGAGGAGGAGCGCATCGTGCCGGGCAGCCCATACGGAGAAAGCAAGAACATCATCGAGCGGCAGTTGCACTGGCTGGACAAAATCTACGGCATCCGCTACGCCTGCCTGCGCTACTTCAACGCGTCGGGCGCATCGCCGACCGGCCAGCGCGGCGAGGATCACGAGCCTGAAACCCATTTGATCCCGATCATCCTCCAGGTCGCGCTCGGCCAGCGCGAGAAATTGATTGTCTTCGGCAGCGACTATCCCACGCCGGACGGCACGTGCATACGCGACTACGTCCACGTCAACGACCTGGCGCAGGCGCACATCCTGGCGCTGCAGGCGCTCGACCAGGGCAGCCGCACGTACAACCTCGGCAATGGCAACGGGTACTCGAACCTGGAAGTGCTCCAGACCGCCGAAGCCGTGACTGGCAGGAAGATCGCCTGGGAGTTCGGGCCGCGCCGACCCGGCGACCCGGCCGTCCTCGTCGCAAGCAGCGAGCGCATCCAGCGCGAGCTGGGCTGGAAGCCGCGCTTCGGCTCGCTGCGCGACATCATCTCCACGGCCTGGGAATGGCACCGGGCGCACCCGAATGGGTACGACGGCAAATAGAGGGCGTGCTATAACTCGACTTTTGCAGCACTTTAACAACTGAATCCCCAAGCGTTGACCGGTAAGGCAAGGCGGGTTTACACTTCCCGAGAACAAATAAGCTCAGGAGGTGGCCGATGTTACCGTTGGTCGAATTTCCCGAACTGGTGCA
>DATEUJ010000125.1:0-3504 GCA_035283185.1 Anaerolineae bacterium
TCCCCCCGTTCTGACGGGGGGAGGGAGAGGGGGGTGACGGAGGCCGTCATGGGCAAAGGTCGCATACTGGTCGTTGAGGACGATTCCGACATCTCGAATATGCTGCGCATCTACTTCACGTCGCAAGGCTACGAGGTTGTAGTCGCCGGGCGCGGCGGCGACGCGCTGGAGCGCTGTCGACAGCAATTGCCCAACGTGATCGTGCTGGACATCATGCTTCCCGACATCGACGGCTACGAAGTCTGCACGCAGTTGCGCACCAACCTGCGCACCAGCCACGTCCCCATCATCTTCCTGACCCAGAAGGATGAGCGCAGCGATCGAATCGCCGGGCTTGAACTGGGCGCCGACGATTACATCACAAAGCCCTTCGACATCGAGGAACTGCGCCTGCGGGTGCAAGGCGCGATGCGGCGCGCCGAGCGCGAGAACCTGACCAACCCGACGACCGGCCTGCCGTCCGGCCGCCTGAACGAAGAGCAGTTGCGCCTGCTGATGCGCAAGCACGATTGGGGATTGCTGTACATTGGGATCGAGGGGCTGGAGGATTTTAACAACGCCTACGGCTTCCTGGCCGGCGACGACGTGCTGCGCTTCACCGCGCTGCTGCTGGGCGAGACGTTGGACGAAGGGGGCGCCCCCGACGACTACATCGGCCACGTCGGCGGCGACAAGTTCATGGCCATCACGAAAATGGACCGCGCCCGGGCGCTGGCCGACGCGCTGAAGGCGCGATTTGCCGACGGTATCCTTTCGCACTATTCGTTCATCGATCGAGATCGCGGCTACGTCGTCATCCGAGATCCGGACGGCAAGGATCGCCAGGCGCCCCTGATGCGAATGTGCGTCGGCCTGATCCGGTCCGACGTGCAGGAGTTCACCGACATACGCGAGATTACCGAGGCTGCGGCGGAGGCGCGGCGCGCGGACTGTGCAAGCCTGCCCTCGCTAGGCGGGGGTTCACCCCCTGAAACCTGAACACCTGATACCTGACACCTGACACCTGACACCTGATTACTGATAACTGATTATGACGAAGCGTATTGGATTCCGCCGGTCGATACAAGTCAAGCTTTGGTGGCTGTTCGTCACCGGTATGGCTGTAGCGGGCATGCTGGTGGCCGCCGTCGTTCTCATCAACAGCGGCGCGACGACGTCGGATCCGCTGCGGGCGCTCCTCGGCGTCGGCGTTCTGATCGCCGCCGTCGCCACGATTTCACTCGCCGGCGTTTTCGTCCGCGCGCGCATCGTCGCTCCGATCGAGTCGCTGCGGGAGGGCGCGGCGGCGTTTGCTGCGGGCAACCTGGCGTATCGCATCCACACCGACACGGGAGACGAGCTGCAGTCGCTGGCCCAGGAAATCAACGATATGTCGGCTGCGCTTCAGCAGTCGCAGGCGCGCCTGGCGGCAATGGCTCGCGAGCGCGAGGGTGAGGCCGAATTCGCGCAGGCTCGCATGCGCGAGATGACGGCACTCATCCGGTCCGGACGCGCCATTACGTCGCTCGACCTCAAGGACGTGCTGAGTCGCCTGGCCTACGAGGCTGCCCGCGCCGTGCAGGGCGATCGGTGCTCGATCTACGTTCTCGACAGCCGGCAGCGACGCTTGGTGCTGCGCGGCGAGTGGGAAGCGCCCCCCCTCCTCCCTCCCCCCGTCAGAACGGGGGGAGCCGGAGGGGGGCGCCCCGGCGGGAACGGTCACGATCGCGTGGGGAGCATCGCCTACGAATGGGGGGAGGGTGTGGTCGGCTGGGTGGCGCAGGCCGAGAAGCCCATCTTCCTGGCAAATGCGCAGGCTGACAAGCGTTTCGTCGCCAAGGCGTCCAACGACGGTGAGATCGCCGCGCTGATCGGCGTGCCGGTGCACTCGGACAGTGACGTCGTCGGCGTGCTGCAGGCCAGCACGCGGCCCGGCACGCCGACATTCGACGTGTCGGACCAGCGCCTGCTGTCTACCTTCGCCGGCCAGGCTGCCGCCGCGATCAAGAACTCGTACCTCTACGAGATCGAGCGCCGCCGCGCGAAGGAAATGTCGATCATCGCCGAAATCATACGCGCCATCTCGTCGTCGCTCGACCTCGACGCGACGCTGAACTCGATCCTGTCCTCGGTGGGCCAGTTGGTCTCGTACGATCTGGCCGAGATCACGCTGTGGGATCCTCAGGCGGAAGTGCTGCGCACACGCGGGCGCGGGGCCGACCCGAAGTACGACGAGTACAGCCGGACGGCGGGCGGCGTGTACCGGCTCGGTCAGGGCATCACCGGCTGGGTGGCCAGCCATCGCAAGCCCCTGCTTTTGTCCGATCTGGCCGTCAGCGAAGTGCGGCCGGCGGTCGATCTTGAGCAGTTCCCCATCCGCTCCGTCGCCGGCGTCCCGATGATCTCGGCGCAGCAGCTCGTCGGTACGATCGAGCTGGCCTCGTATACCGCGAACGCCTTCAACGAATCGCACCTCGACACGCTGCGCACGATCGCTGCGCAAGCGGCCGTCGCCATTCAAAACACCCGGCTGTTTATCGACTCGCGGCGGCGCGCCGAGGAAGCGGCGGGCTTGTTCCGCGTCGCCGGCATCGCCGCCTCGGCGCAGGAACCGAACGAGATTATGAAGCAGATCATGGCCGAAGCGGCGCAGTTGATGGGCGCGCATCTCGGCGTGGTCATGCTGTACCGTCCCGAGACGCGGCGGCTCGAGGCGCATCCCACGGCGCTGTTCGGCGCGCCGTACGAGCGCGTGCTCGACATGAAGATCGACACGCGCAAGCCCACGTTCCACCACAGCGTGTTCCGCTCCAGACGCGTGTTTCGCTCCGACGACGCGCCCGGCGATCGGCGCATTCTCAAGGAATACCGCCCGTTCGTCGAGCGCTTCGGCGCGCGCCGCACGCTGAGCGCGCCCCTCATCGTCCGCGACAGTCCGATCGGCGAGGTGCACATCGCGCGGACAGTCGGCGCCCCGTTCGACCTGGACGACGAGCAGCGCCTGATGACGCTGGCCACGCTCCTGGCCGGCGTGATTGAGACGAACCGGCTTGCGATCGAGCGCGAGGAGCGCGTCGACGAGCTAGAGGGCCTGTACGAGATCTCCCAGGCGATCTCGGCGCTAACCGATTTGGAGCAGGTATACTCGCAGATCACGCGCAGCATCGCCGAGCGCGTCGGCGTGGAGGTCGCGGGCGTGCTGCTGTTCGATCCCCGGCGCGAGATGCTCGTCAGCCAGCCGCCTTTCTACGGCGTGCCCGACAAAGTGCTCGAGCACTACGTGATTCCCGTCACGCTCGGCAGCCGGCTGCACCGCCTGTGGACCGAGGAAGACACATGGATCATCAACGACGTGCCGAACGACCCACTGACCAAGGAAGCCGGCCTGGACGGGCTGGCGCGCGGGGTCGGGGTCGAACGGGCACTATTCGCGGCCATGAAGATCGGCACGCGGCGCATCGGCGTCATCCAGGTCAGCAACAAGCGAGACGGCCGGCCCTTCGGCGAAGATGATGCGCGGCTCAT
>DATEUJ010000126.1:0-2389 GCA_035283185.1 Anaerolineae bacterium
GTGCGCCAGCGCGAAGTCGCGCATCTCAAAAAGAAAGCGGCTAAACTCGGATTCACGATTGTCGAAACACCTGCCTAAGCTCAACGAGACGCAAGTTTCTGAGCAGGAGCGCCGTTTGCGACGAAGCAATCTCCGCCGCCACGAGCGAGCAGGGCCGTCCGTGCAGGAGATTGCTTCGCAAAACTTGTCCTGAGCGCAGTCGAAGGAAGCGCTCGCAATGACGCGGGCTGAGCGGTGACTTTGAGCGCATTTATGAGGCTATCACCCTGTCCCGATCGTCGCTCCCTGTGAACTACTGCCTCCGCTGCGGCCACGCGCTCGAAGACCGGCTCGTTTTCGGGAGGACACGCCGCGCCTGCCCTGAGTGCAGCTTTGTGTTCTTTCAAGAGCTGAAGGTCGCCGCCGGCGCGTTGATCGAGCGGGGCGGGGCGGTGCTCCTGGTGCGCCGCTCGGTCGATCCGAGAAGCGGCGCGTGGGCGCTGCCCGCCGGCTACATGGAGATCGACGAAGGGCCGGTCGCGGCGACCATCCGCGAGTGCTTCGAGGAGACGGGTTTGGTCGTCCGCGTCACGGGGCTGTTCGGCGTATATCACATTGCGAACGATCCGCGCGGCGCGGGCGTGCTGATCCTGTACCGGGCAGCGCCCGAATCCGGCGAGCTGCGGCCCGGCGATGACGCTTCGGAGGTGGCGTACTTCGGCCCGGACGAGCTGCCGCGCGACATCGCCTTTGCCTCGACGCGGCGCGCGCTCGCGCGATGGTGCGCGGAGAGAAGGATGAGGAATGAAGAATGAGGGATGAAGATATCATTCAAGTCCCTGGGATAGCTCGGAAAGCCATTCGGGAGCACCGTGGTACAATCCGGCGCGCCGATGGGAGAGTCTCAACCTGAACCTTCGATGAACTGGAGTCTGGCGACAGCCATAGCTGGCGATTGGAGTGCAGGCTTCAGCCTGCGAAGCGCCCAGATATGGCAGCCTGAAGAGCCTGCCCTGAGCCTGCCGAAGGGCTGCACTCTGGGAATTCGCCAGACGCCAGGATGAAAATGAGCGAGCAGACGACAAGGCCAAGCCGGGCGGTTCGACGACCGGCGCCGTCAGCGCGACCGGCCCGCACGCCGTTCTCTTTGATCGCGCTGAGCGGGCTGCTCGGCGTGATGGTCCTGGCGTGCGCGATGTGCAGCGTTATGCTCGTCGCGCTGGGGTCCGATCGGGTGCTGGCGCTGAGGGATCAGGTGCTGGGGAGAACGCGTGAAGAGCGCATCGCTTCACTGCAGCAGATTGTCGACGTCGTCGTGCGCGGCGAGGGCGCCTGGCCGATCCCCGGCAGAGGCCGGCTGACGATCCTCCTGATGGGCGTCGATCGCCGCCCGAGCGAAGGCCGCGCCCCGACCCGCACCGACGCGATCACGCTGCTCACGGTCGATCCGGAAGCCAAGGCCGCCGCGATGCTGTCGATCCCGCGCGATCTGTACGTGCCGCTGGCCGGCCTCGACCACGTCGATCGGATCAATACGGCGTACGTGTACGGCGAGGCGCGCGGGGCGTCGGGCGGCGGCGCGCAGGCAACCGAGGACACGATCGCGTGGAACCTGGGCATCCCCGTCGACAAATACGTCGTCGTCGACTTCGCCGGCTTCAAGCAGACGATCGACGCGCTGGGCGGCGTCGACGTGGACGTGCCAAAGCGTATCGTCGACGACGCTTACCCGACCGAAGATTTCGGCATCGAACTCCTGGTGATCGAGCCTGGCCCGACGCACATGGACGGCGAGCTGGCGCTCAAGTACGTGCGCACGCGCCACCCGGATAGCGACTTCGGGCGGCTGCAGCGCCAGCAGCAGGTGATGCTCGCCGCGCGGGACAAAGCGCTCAGCCTCGGCGCGCTCGCGCAACTGCCTGCGCTGCTCGACGCCGCAGCCGGGTCGTACGAGACCGATCTGACCGTCGCCGAGATCGCGAGCGTGGCGAAGGTCTTGAGCGACATTCCGCGCGAGAACATTGCGACGTTTCGCATTGACGAAACAATGGCGCAGCTTTGGACGACGCCGACGGGCGCCAGCGTCCTGATTCCGCTGCGCGACAGAATCGCGCCGGTCGTGGCTGCCTTCCTCGCTCACGGGCAGGCGCAGTCGTCCGCAGCTCCTTGAGCCGATGTGCGACGCACTTCCAACCCTCTCCGCTTTCCTTCGGCTCCGCTCCCCGCTCCACCTGCCCCCTTCAGGGGGTTCGGTCGGGGACTTCGCGGGGCGCGGCCATGCCTCGTGGATCGGTGAAGTGGCGTGCGCGGAAGCCTCTTGCGTAGAAGACTCCCCGCTCCCTTCGGTCGGGGACTTCGCGGGCACGCCGATGCGCGCGACCACGCGGGCGGCCTTCAGAGAACGGCCCAG
>DATEUJ010000127.1:0-37362 GCA_035283185.1 Anaerolineae bacterium
CCGCGAGCGTGACGAGCGCCTGCGCCAGCCCCATCGCGAACGGCGTGCCCAGAGGGGGCGGCCCGGTCGAGTAATCGAAGCCGAGAGACGGCTCGACGAGATCGGTCGAGCGGAAATGCTCGGCGTAATTGAAGTATCCCGTCGTCTGCGCGTCGAGCTGGACGAGCGGCGCTTCGCCGAGCGCGGGCAGCCAGAACCAGGCGGAGATGAGCAGGCCCAGAAACAGACCTGCGATCGAATGCAGAATGCCGAATGTAGAATGTGGAGGGGGGGCATTCGTGATACGTGATGCGTGATGCGTAATACGTGGCGAGCGCCGAAGCCTCCAACCTCCAACTTCCAACCTCCAATCTCCAATCTCCAATTACCAATCCCCACGCTACGCCAGCCGACACAACCTGATCTACTGGCGCAACGAGCCGTATCTGGGCTTTGGCTGCGGGGCGCACTCGTGGTTCGGCGGGCGGCGTTTCTCGAAGGTGCGGCATCCGCGCGCCTACGTCGATGCGATCGAAGCAGGGCAGGGGGCCGAGGCCGAATCGGAGCCAATCTCGCGCCGATTGGAGATGGGTGAGACGATGATGCTCGGCCTGCGATTGTTGGAGGAGGGTGTGAGGTTCGATCAGTTCTCGTCGCGATTTGGCGTCGATATGTACGACGTTTATCGCGAAAAGATCGAGCGCCTCGCGGAGATGGGCCTGGTCGAGGTCGACGCTCGCCGGTTGAGGCTGAGCCGCCAGGGTCGACTGGTTGGCAATCGCGTATTCGTGGCGTTCCTCACAAGTTGAGGATTGATCGAGCAGTCATAAAACCAGTGCATACGAATGGAGGTCGATGATGGTTCTAAAATTCCTCGAAATCTAACCAATTCTAACGATCCGATGACCGCACTGTCGCTTATAATGCAAGCATAGTGTAGTGTCCCCCGTCTTGAGTTGATAGTTCTAACTTACGTCGCACACTGTTGCATCCATCGATCCCTTCTCCGCTACGCTGCGGAGGCTGCGTGCATGGCGGCGCGTGCTTCGCGTGAATAGAACGCAGCAAGTCCTGCATTGCGCAGTCGAAGGGTCGAAGAATGGGCCGCCGCTCCCCGAGCGCGGTCGATCAGGATGCTCTGCGTGATGAATGTGCCTGTTTGTCACGCGCCACCAGGGTAGCAGAGTCCAGCAAAGAAGGGAGGAACTGTCAGCATATTACCCTGTATATCCATGCGCAGCACTGCCCGGAATCGATGATTGCTCCGCGTTTCGATGTGGAGCACCTGCTGCAGAAGCAGCCGGCTTGTTCGCCCGTCGAGACATTCCCGTTCCATTCACGATCTGATCAAGGAGGCGTCAAGAATGAAGCGCAACCAGGTTCAGGGTCATGGCAGGCTATTGCGCGTCAGTCTGCTCCTGTTGATTGCCATGGGTATGGTGTTCGCGCCATCTGCTCCGACAACATATGTCCAAGCCCAGGGCGGCAGCAACGTCAAACCGATCGTCAGCTACGCTGACAGTTTTGCCGAATCCCTCCCGGTCAGTGAACTTCCCCCCGATCCAATCAAAGAAGCCGCAGCCGCAGCGCCGTCTGGCGCCGCCGCCCAACCTGGCGCGGCCGGCGCTTTAGGGGTTGAGGAAGGTGGTGAGAGCGAACCGATCGTCGAAGTTCCAATGCTGCCGTTGCCGAAGGGAGACGCAGGCGCGGAGCGAGCGGCAAGGCCATTGGCCAGTGCGGCGAAGACACCATCTGACCTGGCTGAATCGAGTGCCGCCCAAACGCTATCGATCCCCAGCCCGATCATCAGCTTCGATGGGCTGAGCAGCCAGGACAACTTTAATGCATTTGGCTTCCGCGTCTCGCCGCCGGACACCGACGGCGACGTGGGACCTGATCACTACGTGCAGATTGTCAATCTGCTCGTGCGCGTATACGACAAAGCGGGCAACCCGCTCACGGCGCCCTTCAAGTTGAGCAGCCTGTTTGCCCCCCTCGGTGGAGAATGCACGGCGGAGGATAAGGGTGACCCAATCGCGCTTTACGATCCGCTGGCCGATCGCTGGCTGCTCAGCCAGTTCGCCTTTGCCAGCCTGTCCTCTCCCCCTTACCACGAATGTATTGCCATCTCCAAGAGCGGCGATCCGACCGGCGCGTACTTCCTGTACGATTTCATCACGCCCGGCAACGAGTTCCCGGACTATCCGAAGCTGGGCGTGTGGCCGGACGCCTACTACATGACGGTCAACCAGTTTACGAACGGCGGGCCATTCAACGGCACAGGCGCTTACGCGTTCGACCGCGCCAAGATGCTGGCCGGCGATCCTACGGCGAGCTTCATCTACTTCAACTTGAATCTGACCTCCCATCCCGAAGGTATTGGCGGGATGCTGCCGTCCGACTTCGACGGCCTGATTCCACCGCCCGTCGGCCGGCCCAATGCGTTCGCCTACTTCATCGCCAATGAGTTTGGCGACCCAAGCGATGGGCTACGGTTGTTTGATTTCCACGCGGATTTCGCTAACCCGCTCAACTCCACTTTCACGGAAAGAGCCGAGAGTCCGGTCGCGGTTGCCGCATTTGATCCGCGCAGCCCCGCCGGGCGAGATGATATTCAGCAGCCGCCGCCAGCCAGTCCCACCGCCGCAGCATTGGACGCCATCGCCGACCGATTGATGCACCGGCTGCAATACCGCAATTCCGGTGGCACAGAGTCGCTCGTCACCAACCACACGGTCAACGTCAGCGGCTCGACGGTCGTGGGCACGTATCGTGCCGGTGTGCGCTACTACCAGCTCACCAGCACTGGCGGCGCGTTCACGGTGGCCGAGCAGGCGACCTTCGCGCCGGCCGACGGCAACAGCCGCTGGATGGGCAGCGCCGCCGTCGACAACCAGGGCAACCTGGCAGTCGGATACTCTGTTTCGAGCATCACGACGTTTCCCTCGATCCGCTACGCCGGTCGCCTGGCCTCTGATCCGCCCGGTGGATTGTTCCACGGTGAAGCATCGCTGGTCGCGGGCACCGGCGTCCAGACCAACACCGGCTCGCGCTGGGGCGACTACAGCGCGCTGGCCGTCGATCCGGTGGACGACTGCACGTTCTGGTACACCAACGAGTATTACACGGCCGCCAGCCAGGCCAGCAGCTCGGTCGGCTGGCTCACCCGCATCGGCAGCTTCATCTTCCCCGGCTGCACGCCTCCCGCCCAGGGAACGCTGCAAGGCACAGTAACCGATTCGGCCACCACCGCCCCGATCAGCGGCGCGCTGGTGCAGGTCTCCGGCGGCTTCTCGCGGGTGACCGACGCCGCCGGCTTCTACTCGCTGAACCTGGCTCCGGGAACCTACACGGTCACGGTTTCCAAGTTCGGCTATCAGAGCGCCTCGGCCACGGTTGTCGTCACAAACGGCGCTACGACCGTTCAGGACTTCGCGCTCACCGGCGTCCCGGTGGTCAATGCCTCCGGCTCGGCGATCGTTTCCGAAGGCTTTGCGCCGCCGAATGGGGCAATCGATCCGGCCGAGACGGTGACGGTGAACTTCACCCTCAAGAACGTCGGCGCGGGCGCTACGTCGAATCTGGTGGCGACGCTGCAGCCGACGGGCGGTGCCCTGAATCCGAGTGGGCCGCAGACGTACGGCGTGGTGGCGGCGAACGGCGGCACGGGCACGCGCGCCTTCACGTTCCGGGCTGACCCGAATCTGGGCTGCGGCGGCACACTGGTCGCCACACTCCATCTGCAAGACGGCAGCACTGACTTGGGCAACGTCACCTTCAGCTTCACACTGGGCAACCCGCGCACCGCGTTGATCGAGAACTTCGACGGGGTGACGGCTCCGGCGCTGCCGGCCGGCTGGACGGCGACGGTGGCGGCGGGCCTGTCCACAAACAACTGGCGGACGGTGACGACGTCACCGGACAGCGCGCCGAACACCGCCTTCGTGCCCGACCCCTCGACCGTGCACGACGTCCGGCTCGACTCACCGGTATTCGCTGTTCAGTCCTCGGTCGCGCAGTTGACCTTCCGCAACAACTTCCTCACGGAAGCCGGCTTCGACGGCGGCGTGCTGGAGATCAGCATCGGTGGCGGGCCGTTCGTGGACATCTTGGCGGCGGGCGGTAGTTTCGTCAGTGGCGGCTACAACCGCACGCTGTCCACCGGCTTCAGCAATCCACTGCCGGGTCGCCAGGCGTGGAGCGGCAACTCGAACGGCTACATCACCACGAAGGTCAACCTGCCTGCCTCCGCCGCCGGCGCGAACGTCCGACTGCGCTGGCGCTTCGGCAGCGATTCCAGCGTCGCAGGCACCGGCTGGCGCGTGGACTCGATCGTGGTGGGCGATGGGACGTCGTGCACGTTCGATCTCGTCGCGGCAGGCTCGGCCATCGTCGCCGAGAGCTTCCCGCCCAACGGCGCGATCGATCCGGGTGAGAAGGTGACGGTGAACTTCACGCTGAAGAACAACGGCACCTCATCCACGTCGAATCTGGTGGCGACGCTGCTGTCGACGGGCGGTGCCCTGAATCCGAGCGGCCCACAGACGTACGGCGTGGTGGCGGCGAACGGCGGCACGGGCACGCAGCCGTTCACCTTCCGGGCCGACCCGAGCCTGGGATGCGGCGGCACGTTGGTCGCCACGCTGCAGCTGCAAGACGGTTCTGTGGATCTAGGCACGGTAACGTACACCTTCACGCTGGGGGTGCCGCGTGTGCCATTGACCGAGAACTTCGACGGGGTGACGGCTCCGGCGCTGCCGGCCGGCTGGGTGGCGACCGTGGCGGCGGGCCTGTCCACAAACAACTGGCGGACGGTGACGACCTCACCCGACACCGCGCCGAACACCGCCTTCGTGCCCGATCCCTCGACCGTGCACGACGTTCGGCTCGAGTCGCCGGTGTTCGCTATCCAATCGGCGTCTGCGCAGTTGACCTTCCGCAACAACTACCTCACAGAAACGGGCTTCGACGGCGGGGTGCTGGAGATCCGTATCAACGGCGGCTCGTTCGTGGACATCCTGGCGGCGGGCGGTAGTTTCGTGACGGGCGGCTACAACCGCACGCTGTCGACGGGATTCAGCAACCCGCTCCCAGGTCGCCAGGCGTGGAGCGGCAACTCGAACGGGTACATCACCACGAAGGTCAACCTGCCCGCCTCCGCCGCCGGGGCGAACGTCCGACTGCGCTGGCGCTTCGGCAGCGATTCCAGCGTCTCCAGCACCGGCTGGCGCGTCGATTCGATCAGCATCTTCGATGGTTTCGCCTGCGAGGTCAACGCCGCGCCGACGGTGAGCGCCGATCTGCCTTCGCAGTCCGTTCAGTACAGCGATCCGGTTATGGCGACGATCACCGGAAACGATACGGCGCTCGACACGCCGCTGGCGATCTCGACCGAATGGAAGGCGAACGGCGGGTCGTTCGTGGCGGGCCTGCCGGCCTGGCTGTCGCTGGCCGACAACGGGTGCACGACGAGCGGCAACGACGGCACGTGCACGTGGACGCTATCGGGCAACGCGCTGACCGCGCCGGGCACGTACGTGGTGCGCGTCACCGTCAGCGACGACGCCGGCGGCTCGACCAGCGCGGACGTCACTATCGTCGTAGTCCAGGAGGATGGGCGGGCCACGTACACCGGCGCGCTATTCGCCGCGACATCGTCCACTTCCAGCAGCACGGCGGACGTGACGCTGGCCGCGACGATCCAGGACATCACCGCCGCCGATCCCGGTAGCGATGCCCACGCCGGCGACATCCGCAACGCCGCGGTCACCTTCGTCGATCGCGACAACGGCAACGCCACCCTGTGCACTGCGCCCGTGGGCCTGGTCGACCCGGCGGACGCCAAGACGGGCGCCGCCACGTGCACCTGGACGGCGAACCTCGGCAACGCGAACAGCCTCACCGCGCGCGTCGGGATCGTCGTCAACAACTACTACACCCGGAACAGCACGGAGGACGACGCACTCGTCACCGTGTCGAAGCCGCTCGCCAGCAACTTCATCACTGGTGGTGGCTACCTGGTGCTGACCAGCTCGGCGGGGCACAAGGCAGGTGATGCCGCCTCGAAGAACAACTTTGGTTTCAATGTCAAGTACAATAGAGGCGGCACGAACCTGCAGGGCAAGATCAACATCATCGTGCGCCGCACCGAGTCCGATGGGTTGCACGTCTACCAGGTCAAGGGCAACGTCATGACCTCGCTCGCGGTGCAGCCTGGCCCGGGCACGGCGACTTTCAACGGCAAGGCCAGCATCCAGGACGTCACCAACCCGTTGGCGCCGATCCCGGTCGAAGGAAATGCCACTTTGCAGGTGACGATGGACGACAACGGCGAACCCGGCGCGAGCGACACGATCGGCGTCACCGTCTGGAACAAGAGCGGTGGGATGTGGTTCGCCAGCCGGTGGAACGGCACGAGGACCGTGGAGCAGCTACTCGACGGTGGAAACCTCGTGGTGCGCTAGCTCAAGCGGTTGAGCATTGAAGGTGGAGCAAGTCGAACGCGGGCAATTCGTGTCGGTCGGGATTGCCCGCGTTCCTTTTGAGCGCGCCCGATGGAAGCAATCGGGTGCGATCCATCTGGGATAGTCGAGGTGATCTAGCGGACCGTGATCTTCACCTGGAATAAGACCGACGGCATCGCGCAGGGCGGCGAGGCATTCAGGCAAACCGGATCTCCCGCGATCTGTACCTCGGTCTGCCCCACCGCGCGGGCCTGATAGAGCCACGGGGCGCCAGCCTTTAAGCTGATGTTGGGCACACGTGCCACGATGCGCTCGTCGTCGATCTGGACCTGCCACGTGTAGCCGTCGCCGAGCTTGAGCATGAATGTATCGCCCACGGTGAGATAGAATGTCTGAGCCGTCCGCGCATCATTGAGCGTGATGATAATTGGATCGTGCGGGGGAGTTGGACTCGGAGAGGGTTCGACCGGCGTCGGTTTCACGAT
Source organism: Anaerolineae bacterium (assembly GCA_035283185.1). Lineage (GTDB taxonomy): Bacteria > Chloroflexota > Anaerolineae > Fen-1058 > Fen-1058 > DASSFZ01. Next base: position 6,929 of record DATEUJ010000127.1, read on the forward strand.
CCTGGTCGGAGCGGCGGCCGTCCCCGTTTGCTCGAGTACGCGGGTCCCTTGGCCGCAGGACACCAGGGTCAGGATGAGGATCAGTGTGGTCGAAACGCACTTCTTCACCGCTCCGCTCCTCTCATGGGTACTGGAGTTTGGCAAATTCCGGAATAGAGGCTTTAGCCGGTTCGATTATCCGCCACATCTCCGGCTAAAGCCTCGAGTCCAGCCGAAGACATGGGCGCTTGCCAAAGTCCAGATGAGGATTATAGCGTGTACGAATGGCATCTCGCTTCAGATGCAGCTTCTTTTTAAAAAACGTCGGGCAAGTCAGAAAAGTTCCAGACGGCGCTAGAGTGCTCGATGTGGAAGCACGAACGCATCCGGTCAACCGTGCACTGCGTCTCATGGTCATGCTGACGGCGGCGATCGTGCTGTCGATCCTTAACTCGCCGCCCGTGAATCGCGCGAGAACTGAACAAGCTCAAATTCCATTGACTACAGAGGAGGCTTACTTTCAGTTCGACTACCCGCCGTACCCGGAAACCTTCATCTTCAAGTTGACCGACCTGGGAAAAATCGAGGAGGCCCGGGCCATCGTCAGCGGTCAGAAGTCGAACCGGCACGTCATGGGCATCGTTATGCAGCGGCCGGTCGGCTACAACCTGCCATGGAGTTACCACCTGGATCCGGCATCGATCACCTTCTTCGATTTCGCCTTGGAAGTGTGTGACGCCACGATTCGATATGTCGAGGATCATCTCGACGAAGCCTGCGGTGCATTTTTGCCGGGCTGCACCTGGTGCCCCTGGGGATCGCGCCTGATTGCCGAGGTGAAGCTCACTCCCACGCCGACACCGAGCCTTACGCCAACCCCTACCTCGACCCCGACACCGACGGCGACGCACACGCCGTCCATAACCCCCACGCCGGTGGCGATTATGTATCTGCCGGTTGTTCTGCGCGAACTTCGATAATCGGGATCTTGTTTAAGACGACTCCCTCGCCGGATTGATAACCTAACCAAATCCAAGCAAATTGATCATTGACACTCGTGAGATTCGGGAATATGATGTTGTTACGCCAACCTCGTAGTTCTGATCGAGCTTACATCGGACGTAAAGGCCCACAACCTGAAGTTCTGTTTGACGCTTTTGTTCGCGCTCGATCAAGCCGATCGCGACTCGTTCCGTAGGTGGACATAATTACACTGTTGATCGTCGAGCCGGACATGATGCGCCGGGAATGGCTCGTCACCCGCCTGTGCCATGAGGTGGATTTCCGGGTCATAGGCATGGGGGGCGACTGCCTTGAGGCCTGCCAATCGAGTTCTCTGGCGGCGCACGTCGACGTGTTGATCGTCAACGTCGATAGTTTTGCCCCGACCCCGGTTCGAACCTGGGCGGCCGTCCATGTTCTCCTGCCGGATGTGCGCGTGGTCGCTTTGACGAATGGCGTCGGCGATGCCGTATTGGAATCCACGCTGGGCGCGGGCGTGACGGCTCTGCATCTGCTCAACACTGAACCGTCTGTCCTTTGTCGGGCTGTGCGGAACGCGGCGCGGGGCGTGGTGGATTTCGATCCGGCGTTGATCGAACGGGCGAAGCGCGTCGTGCTCCAGCCACTGGCCGAGGGACAGGTACGCTACGGCGGGTTGACGATCGATCTCGTCAAGCACGGAGTGACCCGGTGGGGCAGGCACGTTCACCTGACACCGCTAGAATTCAAGGTGCTTGCCTACCTGGTCGGTAGAGACGGTCATCCGACCAGCCTTGAGGACCTTTTGGTGAATGTGTGGCAGGCACCCGTATATCGGGGCGGCACGCTTGCCCAGGTGCACAACTGCATCAAGCGCATCCGGCAGAAGATCGAACCAGACCTCAGGCATCCGCGCTATCTCTGCTGCGAGAGAGGGTGGGGCTACTATCTGAACGACCCAACCAACGTGGACAAACATGGCTCTGATTCTGGCCTCGTCGTTCCGGCCGGGGCGGCTCCCCTTACGCTGATCCACGAGAACTGATAGACAACTGATAGTGATGCGTCAAGCATCTGGGCGCATAGTTGCCTAAAATGAAGTGTCCAATCGAATTGGCGTTCGTCCAAATCACCTTCGGCGACTTCGCCTACAATCGATACGGCGAAAACCCAACCAAAAGAAGGAGAATGTCATTGGCGAACACTGAGAAAGCGATGGCATATGCGATCAACGGCAAAAACTGACCCGCAGTGAGCAGCATGGGTTACGCTTTGCCGAACGGCAGATCAGAGAGGAGCATAACGATGAACAAGAGACTCTTCGTAGCGCTTGTCCTCGCCTTGACCCTGGTCGCTCTTGCTGTGACGAGCGCCTTGGCAGGGAACATATTTCGCTTCAGGGGTCAGTTCGCCAATGCCTTCTTTTTCAGTACCGATGGGTGTATCGACACTTTTGTGGACGTCTTCGCCGTTGATGGCAGATTCCAAGCCCCGCCAGGCCCAGGGAGCTCGTCGTCAGGAGCCGGCATCTTTATCAACGAGTTTAACTTCTGCACAGGCTCGTCGGTATTTTTCTCCGGTTTCGCCACGTTGGCAGACGCGGATTTCCGGGTCAGCAGGGACCTCACTTCGGCTACGTTGAATACGACCATTCCGGTTGAGGTTTTTGTTTGCGACGAGTTTGGCTGCACCTTCGTCGGCACGGATGTAGTAGATGTAGACCAGACCTGGACGGGCACCGGTACCCTCAGCCGTGGAAACTCCCACTTCCACTCCAGCTCGCCGAACTGCATTGTGAACGGCCACTCCAACGGCAGCTCCCGTCCTGCTGAGGCATCAGGCAGCGTAACTATCGCGGCTACAGACTTCACGCCGAACCCGACCGACTCTGCCTTCCTTAGCTCGACCAAAGATGGCACGGTGCAGATCGGCTGCGAGTTCTGATATAGGCTAACACTGCTCAACATCACCCAAAGGGGTTGCCGGGTGAACCGGCATCCCCTTATCTTGTTGTACGTTGGATCCCCTCGAATAGCCGCAGCTTGAGCCGGTGCTATGCTTGCCTCCCCAACAAAATCTGTGCCAATTCGCGCAGTGCCTCGCCCACCTCGCCTCCAGCGCGGCCAGCGCCTGCCGCGTGTAATCGTGGGCAACCTTTGACGCGTAGAGAACTGATAGACAACTGATAGCGAAATCCTGAGCATAGCGGCTATAGAATATTGCTGGTGTGCGACTGCGGCTGCCTTACGCGAGTGACATCAACCGTCAAAGAAATGCATGATACCAGGAGACAAAAATGACCAGGCACAAGCTATTCAAGTTAGCCGTTGCCGTGCTGGTGGGCATGGCACTCACGCTGCCAGATGTACCTGCGACCCTGGCAGCCCGACTGGCGAACGACGACTTTAGCCGCGCCAAGGAAATTCGCCGGTTGCCGTTCAGCGACTCGGTCGACAACACCCAGGCCACGACGGAGTTTGGTGAACCGCAGAACTGCGAGTTCTCACCCCGGACAGTCTGGTACTCGATCACGCCAGCGGCCAATGCCGTCCTCAGAGCCGACATGGCAGGAAGTAGCTTCTCCGATACCATTCTCACCGTCTACCGGCAAGATGGGTCCGGGTTCGGCGGCCTGAGCGCCCTGAGCTGCGCATCGTTCGGCGGCGCTGTCACTTTCAGGGTCGAAGCGGGGAGGACCTATTTCCTTCAGGCGGGAGACGTTGGTTTCTCTTTCCCTGACGGCGGCAGCCTGCAAGTGAACGTACAGGAAATCCCATCGCCAGCGAATGATGACTTCGCCAACGCGACGCCGATCGACACGCTGCCGTCCAGCAAATCGGCCGACAACGGCGGTGGCACGACGGAGTCGGGTGAACCGCAGAACTGCAACTTCTCACTCCGGACAGTCTGGTACTCGATCACGCCGACGGCCAATGCCGCCCTCAGAGCCGACATGGCGGGAAGTAGCTTCTCCGACACCATCCTCACTGTCTACCGGCAAGATGGGTCCGGGTTCGGCGGCCTGAGCTTTCTGGGCTGCGCATCGTTCGGTGACGCTGTCACTTTCCGCGTCGAACAGGGAGCTACCTATTACCTTCAAGCGGGAGACATCTTTACTGGCGGCGGCAATCTCCAAGTGAATGTGGAGGCAGTCCCGCCGCCGCCGAACGATGACTTCGCCAACGCGACGTCGATTACCGAAATCGATCCGCCGTTTAGCGACGCCGTGAACACAGGTGGGGCAAGCCGGGAAGCGGGCGAGCCGACGTCGAGCTGTGCGCAGTTCAACAATCCAGGCGGAAGCGTCTGGTACGCTTTCACGACCAATGAGTCCAAATCGGTCTCGGCATTCGTCGACAACACTTTCTTCTCGACCGATGTCGCGGTCTATACGGGTAACTCGCTGAATAACCTGACCGAGGTGGGCTGTCGCAGCTTCGGGGGGCGGCTGACGTTCCGCGCCGAGGCCAACACGACCTACTACTTCCAGGTGGCCGGCTTGGGCGGCCAGGGCGGCCCGTTGCGGTTCAACCTGGAGGTCGCACCGCCACCGGTGGCCAGCTTCTTCCTCTCGCACTTCGACCCGTCGGTCTTTGATACGGTCCAGTTCTTCGACTACCCCTCCTTCGACCCAGGCGAGGTGGGCTTACAATCGCGGGCGTGGAATTTCGGCGATGGGACGACTCTCACCACCCCGGACTGCTGTCCAACCCATCGGTACACGGCCGACGGAGACTACATGGTCCAGCTCACGGTCACGACGTTTGACGGCCGTGCAGCATCGATTTCGCAGACGGTACAAGTCCGCACCCACGACGTGGCGATCGTCAAGCTCACGGCGCCGCGAACGGCGAGTGCCGGACAGACCCGCATCCTCTCGGTCGACCTCAGAAACACCCGGTACGAGGAAAGGGTCGAGGTACAGTTCTTCAAGAGCGTTCCGGGAGGCTTCGAGTTCATCGGCTTCTCGCGCCAGACTGTTCCTGTGCAACCGGCGAGCCGCACCACCCAAGTCACCTTCAGCTACACGTTCACGAGCGCCGATGCAACCATCGGGAAAGTTACCTTCAAAGCCGGCGCCTTCCTCCTGGACGCGCGGGATGCGCTGCCGGCCGATAATGAAGCGATCTCTTCGCCGCCTACCAAGGTGAGCCGGTAACGGCGACATTTTAAGTCCTGGCAGGTCTCCAAGACCTGCCAGGTCTTTTATGCCGTCCGTCCCAACAGGCTCGTCGCCAGCTCGCGTAGCCCTATGCCCGCCTCGCCTTGAGGTGCTGCCTCGTCCAATGCAGCCATCGCCTGCTGCGTGTAATCGTAGGCCATGTTTGACGCGTACTCCTTTGCGCCAACCTGCTCCAGCAGTTCCACCGATTTTTCAACATCAATCTCCGGCGCAGCGTACAGTTCCCTCAGTTCCCTGCTGTTCCCCAATCCATACAGCACCGGCAATGACTTCTTGCGCCGGGCGATGTCGTCCGCCGCCGGTTTTCCGGTAACCTCCGGATCGCCCCACACGCCCAGCAGGTCATCTTGAATCTGGAACGCCAAACCCAGCTTCAAGCCGAACTCGGCGAAGCGATGGTCGTCATCGCTCCCCGCGATGATCGCGCCGATGGCCGCCGCGCCCGCCAGCAATGCCGCTGTCTTGCCTTCGATCATGTCGATGTACTCGTCGACAGTCACTCCATCGCGCGATTCGAAGTCCAGATCGAGGTGCTGTCCGTGCGTGAGACGCGCGCAGGTCTGGCAGAAGCGCAGGTACGCGCGGGCCTGGCGATCAGCCGGCACGCCCCGATCGCGCAGGCGATGAAAAGCCGAATGCGCGGCGGACAACAGCGTGTCGCCGGCGTTGATGGCCTTCGGCACGCCCCACACCTTCCACAGCGTGGGGCGGCCTCTGCGCAGCTCGGAGCCATCTTCGACGTCGTCGTGGACGAGCGAGAAATTGTGCAGCAGCTCCACGGCTGCTGCGGCGGGTAGGGCGGCTTCCGGATCGCCGCCTGCGGCTTCACACGCCAGCAGGCACAACATCGGCCGGATGCGCTTGCCGGCCGGAATCGACGCCGGGTTGAAGTCGGCGTCGGCCCAGCCAAGATGATAGTAGATCATGCCGTACAGGCCGGCGAACGCGTGCAAATCTGGCGCGGCGACGATCGCGCGCATCTCGTCTTCGACGGCGGGCAGCCAACGCGCTAAGTAGTGTTCGATGGACATACGAACGCGTGCCATCACATGCGAACGAGCGGTGTTTGCCGAAGCGCGTCGATGTCTCCCGCGCCTGCGCTGAACATCGCAATGCGCAATACGCGAATGGTCTCCTCGGCGGTTTCGCACGCGGCATCAACCGAGACGGCGGCAGCCTTCAAGAACGGTCCGGCCATGCCGCCGATATTCGCGCCGAGCGCGATCGATTTGGCGATGTCGATACCCGAGCGCAGCCCGCCGCTGGCGATCAGCGGCAGATGCGGTGCGACGCGGCGCACCATCTGGATCGATTCGCTGGTCGGTATGCCCCAATCGCGGAACGCAGCGGCGACGCGCCGGTGCAGGTCGCTCGGCGCGCGGTGCATCTCGACCTGGCTCCACGACGTGCCGCCCGACCCGGCCACGTCGATTGCCGACACGCCCGCGTCGACGAGCAGGCGCGCGGCGCGCTCGGAAATGCCCCAGCCGACTTCCTTGGCGACGACCGGCACTCCGATCTGTCTGCACACGGCCTCGATCTTCCTGGCGAGGTTCGCGAAGTTCACGTCACCTTCAGGCTGGACGGCTTCCTGCAGCGGATTGAGGTGCAGCACGAGCGCGTCGGCTTGAATCATGTCGACGGCGCGGCGGCACTCGTCGACGCCGTAACCGTAGTTGAGCTGCACGGCGCCCAAATTGGCGAGCAGCAGGACGTCGGGCGCCAGGTCGCGCACCTTGAACGTATCCGCCTTGTCGGGGTGCACCAGGCCCGCGCGCTGTGAGCCGAGACCCATGGCGATGCCGAATTGCTGTGCGGCGGCGGCCAGGTTGCGGTTGATCTGGCGCGCCTGATCCGTGCCGCCGGTCATGCACGAGATCAGGATCGGCGCCTTGAGAGGCTTGCCCAAAAACGTGGTGGCCAGGTCGATTTCGGCCAGATCAAGCTCGGGCAGTGCCTGGTGGACCAGGCGATACCGCTCGAAACCGACGGTCAGGCGCTCGAAGCTCACGTCTTCTTCGAGGTTGATGCGGATGTGGTCGGCTTTACGCTGCTCGACGGTCATGCGCTCTCTTTGAGGAAATTCGCGCAACTTTCGAGGAGGCGCGGGGTTTGAATGGTACGGCGGCGCAAGTCTAACACGTCTCAAACCGTTGTCAAGCACTACGCCCGTTTTCGCTTGACAATCAGGGTCAACCGGCTAAAATACGGCCATTCCCACGCGCACACCTGAGGAGGGGCACATGACGGAAACATTCGATCGCATCAAAGGCATCATCGTGGAATTGTTGGGCGTCGACGCGTCCAAGGTCACAGCCGAGGCGCGCTTCCGCGAGGATCTTGAGGCGGATTCACTCGATCTGGTCGAGCTGATTATGGCGTTCGAAGAGGAATTCGGCGGCGAGATTTCAGACGAGGACGCTCAGAAAATCACGACGGTCGGCCAGGCGGTCGAGTACATCGAAACGCGCATGCCGGCCGCCAAATAGCTGCATACGGACCATTCCGGCGGGCCGCGATCTCTTTCGGATCGCCGGCCCGTTTGTTTTGGGTTAAGGGCGATGGACGGAAAGCGTATCTCCGAGTCGACGGTTGTCCTGTCGCACTTCATGCAGCCCGAGCACGCGAATGCGATGGGCAACGTGCACGGCGGGTGGCTGATGAAGCTGATGGACGAAGCCGGCGGCCTGTGCGCCACCCGACACGCGCGCCGGCCGACGGTGACCGTAGCCGTCGACTCGCTCACCTTCGTGTCACCGGTGCACGTCGGCGACCTCGTGATCATGGAAGCGCGGCTCACGTACACCGGCCGCACGTCAATGGAAGTCGAAGTGCACGTCGAGGCGGAGAACATCCTGACGGGCGAGCGCACTTACACCAACAGCGCGTACATTATCTACGTGGCGCTCGACCAGCACAACCGCCCGACCGAAGTGCCGCCCCTGATCCTGGCGACCGACGAAGAGCGCGAGCGCTTCGAGCGCGCCCGGCAGCGGCAGGCCGAGCGGCTGGCCCGTCGCGCGATGTAGCCTGAACACAACAACGAATTGCGGAATCAGCGAATTCGTTTTATCCTCAATTCGTTGTTGTGCTGCGATTGTGTCACGACTCCGAATCAGCACTGTGGCCGTCGAAAAACCTACCTCCCAACTTCTGCAGATTCTCGAACGCGCCAGTCCCGCCCGACAGGTGCTGGCTGCGCGCCGACCCGACCGCCGCATCGCCGATTCGGCGCGTTTCCCGTTTCTCGCGTTGGTGGGCCAGGCAGAAATGAAGCTGGCGCTGATTCTGGCAGTCGTCAATCCCAGCGTCGGCGGAGTGCTTTTGATGGGGCCGCGCGGCACGGGGAAGACGACGGCGGTGCGCGGCCTGGTCGAGCTGCTGCCGCAAGTGCCGCGCAGCACGTGCTCGAACGGCTGCGAGCCTGAAGCTGCGTACACTATCGGCATCGACGGCGTGTGCCCGGAGTGCGCGGTCAAGCTGGGGCGCGGCGAATCGATTACCGCACCGGACAAGATGCGCCTGGTCGAGCTGCCGCTCAACGCGCGCCTGGAAGACGTGGTCGGCGGTATCGACGAGCGTATCGCGCTCGAGCAGAGCAAAGTGCGCCTGGCGCCCGGCATCCTGTCGGCGGCCGACCAGAACCTGTTATACATCGACGAAGTCAACCTGCTGGACCACGCCGTCGCCGACGCCATCCTCGACGCGGCGGCGCAGGGACAATACACCGTGCGGCGCGGGCCGATGGCGGCGACGTACCGCTCGCGGTTAGTGCTGATCGGCTCGATGAATCCCGAAGAAGGCCGCCTGCGCCCGCAAATCCAGGATCGGTTCGGGCTGCGCGTGCTGGTGCGCGGGGCGACGGACGCGGCGGAGCGGCTGGAGATCTATCACCGCGTGCGCGACTTCCAGGTGAACCCGTACGCACTGGCGGCGGCCTGGGCGGAAGAGACGATCATCGTAGCGCAAGAGATCGCCGCCGCGCGCTTGCGACTGGGCAAAGTGACGATCCCCTCGCCGCTGGAACGGCTCGGGCTGAAGTGGATTCGCGATCTGGGCATCGACTCACACCGCGCCGAGGTGACGCTGTTCGAGGCTGCGCGCGCACGGGCTGCCGCCGACGAGCGCGAGGAAGTGACGCTCGAGGACTTGCGCGCGGCAGCGCCGACAGCGCTGCGCCAGCGCCGCAGCCAATTCATCGACGAGTTCTTCACCCGCCAGCGGGAAGAAGACGACGAGATCGCGCACACGCTCCGCTTGCCGGGCCGCAAACGCCGCTCGCGCTCCACACGCTCACGGCGCAAATAACCCGTGTATTCCAGAGCTCTATTGCTCGTCGTGCTGCTCGTCGCGCTGGCCGGTTATTTCGGGCCGTGGGCCTGGCATCCCTCGGTCGCACTTCGCTACTCGGCGGACGATCTGGCCGAGTTCGTGAAGTTCATGCCCGTAGTCCGCTCCGGCCAGGTGTCGATCACCCGCGAACTGTTCTATCTGCCGATCTGGCTGGCGTCGATCGGCCTTGCGCTGTGGCTGGGGCAATTCGCGCGCAGCAGGTGGATGCGATGGCTCGCCGGCCTGCCGGTTGTCTACGCGTCGATGTGGCCGATGCCGATGTATCCCTTCATCCTGGATGCATATCGGTCGCCCGAGTTCAGCCTGTCCTTTTGGGTCAGCGTCCTCGCGGCAGCCTTGTGTGTGATCGCGCTGGCGTTCGGATCGCGGCTACCCGATCGCGCTGCGGCGACTGCGTGGATCGCGATCGGGCTGGCCGGTGCGTCGGCCGCGCCGCTGCACTTCGTTCGCCTGCAACCGGCGCTCGACGCATTGCACGGCTGGACGATGAGTATTGGCTGGGGCATCGTCGCCGTGGTGATCGGATTTCTGACCGTCGCCGTGGCAGGTGCGTGGCAGTGGCGGCAGGCCAGCGCGGGCAGCGAAACGTAGTGCGGAACGTCCGGACGCAAGCTGCCGCAGCTTTCGGGCGCGGCGATGGTTATCGCCTGGTTCACGTCGCTGACCTGGTATTCGATGCGAACGGCGCCGGGCGTCGTATCGCCTCTGCCAAAGAGATCCGCGCTGCTGCCCCTGCCTTCGAAGACGTACCTCACGACGTAGCCGCCCGCCTCGGCCACCCACATGTCGGCGTGCGCATCGGTGAACCCGGAGGCAAATCCCAGACCGGACGTGTCTGCTCGATAGTGGCGGACCGGGATGCCGTCGATCGTCTCGACGCCTAGATCGCTCTGAGCGGAGAGGCTGCCGAAGAAAGCCGATGGCTCGAAGCCGATGAGGGTCTTCGGATCGCCTTCCACCTGCGTGTTGAGACATTCGTCCTCAAGCAGGGTGTAGGTCCGGCCACCCGTGCTGACGATTTCCAGCAAGTCTCCCCGATCCGCCTCCGACGAGTAGGTGACGCGCAAAGCGGCGGGCTGCCGGACGACTTCCTCTGTCCACACCAGCTCTTCGCGGAGCGGCTGGCCATCTCGACTTCCGTCGAACGTCATCGTCATCGCGGCGCGGTAGCTGTTCAGACTATCCAGGCCCGCAGACAGTGCGCCCGGCAAGCGGCCGGTCGACTGCGACCCGGGGGTGATGCCGGCGGCCGACGCGCGGCCGCCAGCGCCCGCTCCCGGCTGGGACGGCTGGCAGGCTGAGAAGAGCAGCGCAGCGGCGAGCAACAGGGCGAACGTGATTTGCGTCTTGGTCATCCTTATTCGCCGGCCTGGATCAGCACGGTCGTGCCGCTCGCCTGGTCGTAGGTGATCGTAATCGACGCCGTCCGACCTTCCTTGGCGAACGACAGCGTCGTGAAGGTCTCCGTGGAGAACGAGCCGGATGAAACATCCTCGCTCCAGCCGTTGTTCGGCATCTCCGCCTTGTAGAAGGCGACGACGTCGCTCAGCGCCGATGGGCTGGTGTAGGTGGTGAGATCGCCGAAGGACGAAAGGTCCGCGGCGTCGAGCATGATCGGGATGTCCTCCGGCGCGCCGCCGCAGTTCTCCGGCGCCTGGATATCCACTGGCTCGTTGATGCTGGAGACTTCGTAGACCCAGCGGATCGTCCCTTCAGCGTCCTGGCTGGCACTGAAGAAGGTATCCTTACCCGTGGCTTCGAACGTGTACTTCACGACGAAGTCGCCGGGGTCGGCGATCCACGCTTCGGCCTTCGCGTCCGCGTAGCCCAGCACCGAGACGCCGCTTTCGTCGACGACGTAATGCCGAGTGGGCACGCCGTTGACGGTCTCGGCGCCGACGAATTGCGAGCTTCGGAAGCCGCCGATGATGTCCGACGGCTTGAACGTCGCGGTGGCTTCCGGCGCGTTGTCCGATTCGCCGGAGGTGCAGATGTCGCCGAAGATGGAGTAGGTCTTGCCGTCGACTTCGATCGTCTCGAAGCCGCCGGTGTCCGCTTCATCGGTGCCCCTTCCTGCGAAGGCGGTGCGCTTGGCCGGCGGATCCCGGCGATACGACTCCTCCATGACCCACGTCCAGGATTTCGGCTGTCCGGCTTCGGTGCCTTCGAAAGACATCGTGAACGTCGTCGCGTAGGAATCAAGCCCGGACAACCCTTCGGTCACATCCGATAGCTCGATCGCTTCCTCGCTCTGCGGCGCTCCCGGTTCCGTCGTGGCGCTTGTGCCCGGCGCGTTGTCGTTGGCGTTCTCCGGAGCGGACGTTGTCGCAGCGCCGGCAGTCGGGACCGGCGTGCTGCTGCCGGGGCAGGCTGAGAGCCCCAGGGCGGCGGCGATCAGAATGGCCGTCATCGAGTACATCTTTCTCATCTTCTCGTTCCTTTCTTGGCCCGCGTGGTGCGCGAGCGGAAATGTGCTCGTATCGTAACACACAAGCCCGCAGCGGCGAAAGATGACTCGTGTCCTTATTGTTCTTAGATCGCGTCTTAAAACCCGTAGAGCGGGCATCCCCATGCCCACTGTTGACGCATGGGGATGCGTCAACCACGGGGTTTTACGACAGTCTCTTAGATCGGTTAGGGCGCGAGGGTCAGTTGTCGCGTCCGGGGTAAGGCCCGTAGGAGGCGATGATGTCTCTCTCCTGGAATACTTGCTTCATCGCGTCCCACCACGGCAGGCCTTCGGTCTTCTGAAAGTGCCACCACTCGACATCGGGATAGAACGAGCGCCAGCGCCAGATAGCCCGCACGCGCTCCCAGCCGTAGTCGGCGGCGAGCGTCGTGAAATCGACGTAGTAGCCGGGAGGAATTCTTGACATGGGTCTGCCGCCCGTCTCTGCGCCGATGTCGAGATCCCAGGGTGCTTCGCGCAGCGGCTCGCCTTGTGAGCCGTCCTGCTGTCTCGCCCGGATGTATACGCGCCAGTAGGTGACGGAGCCGATGTCCTCACGCACGAAGACGATGCGGTCGCCGCCGTTGTTGTACGGCGTCTGGTCGATGTCGATAGCCCGTCCGGCGACGTGATACGAACGACGGCTCTGCCCCTCGCGCGGCGTGTGGTTCATCGGGCGCCACGACGAACCGAGCACGGCCAGGTAGTCGCTCCCGGTCTCCTGCTGGACGCGTGCGCGAAGCGCGCGGAAGGAGTCGTCGACGGCGTCGCTCAAGAGGTGGCCACTGGTGCCGACGTCGTCGAGACGGACGAACACGTATGGGGTCTGGCCGGATGCAGTCGGGCTGACGACCTCGGTGTAGAGCGGCGGCGCGGCGAGCGGCGCGGCGTCGACGGTGCGGGCGATGGCATTCTCGGAGAGCGGCTGTGACGTCCAGGAAGGATGGCTGATGAACTCGCGGCCGCCGAACGCCTCGCGGGCCAGTCCCCAGCCGCCCAGGTTCGCGGCGATCAGGACGTCGCTCGATCCGCGGTGGTAGGTAAACGCGATGGCGCTGTCGTCGGGCGACCAGGCCGGATGGCTGCCCTGCCCGAACAGGCCGACCTCGGCTTCCTGCAAGCTGCGGAACGCCGGATCGACCGTGTTGACGTAGATGAGTTGATCGCCCGGCCGGCCGGACGTGTAGGCCAGCTTCAGCCCGTCGCTCGACCACGCCGGGTTGTCTTCGTCGCGATCCGGGCTGTTGGTCAGGTTAGCCACGTCTTCCTCGCCCTGTTCCGAATCCAGCGGCAGGAGGAAGATGTCCTTGTTGCCCTGGCGGTAAGAGGCGAAGACGATGCTTTTGCCGTCGGGTGACCAGGCCGGACTTACGTCCGGCGCGGGATCGCTCGTCAGGCGGGTCACGCGACTGCCGTCCTCGGCGCGCACCATGTACAGGTCGAGGTTGCCCTCGCGATACGATTCGAACACGATCCATTCGCCGTCGGGCGACCAGGCCGGCGCAGCTTCGTACGTGCTGCTGAAAGTCAGGCGGGTCGTGACGCCCGATTCAAGCGCCATACGATAGATGTCCCAGTTCCCGTCCCGATGCGAGGCGAAGGCGAGCTGTGCGCCGTCGGGAGAGAAGGCCGGGTCGCGGTCGTCGGCGGGATGGCTGGTCAGGCGGATCAGTCCGTCGCGATCGACGTTGAGGGCGTAGACGTCGGAGTTGCCGTTGCGCCGCAGCACGAACGCGATCGCGCCGCCGCCGCCGAATGGATCGGGCGTGGGGGTCGGGGTAACCGGCGCAGCCGTCGGCGTAGGCGTTTGGCGAGGCGGCAGTGCCATGGGCGTCGGCGTGAGGACGATGGTCAGCACGGCCGGCGCGGCGAGCGGCTGCAAGGCTAGCACGGTAAGGACGACGAGCAGGACGACATTGGCCGCGACGAAGGCCAGCAGCAGCCGCAACTGGCGGCGCGTCAAGACGATCACTTGCGCCGCAGGCTGCGGCGGCTTGCCGGCCTGTGCGCCAGGCCGAGGTCGGCGGAATCGCTCAAACACCGAGCGCATGGCGGCGACTATACACGGGCTGTATCGGCGTGTCAAGGAGTACGTGAGTCAGACGTATCACAGTGCATTTTGCGCTCTGTGGGCGCGGGGGAGTTGTGTTATACTGTGCGTACCAGACGACCGGGCAAGGAGTTGATGAATGGGCGATCTCATGGGCAAAGTGGAAAGCGAGCGCGGGGCGCTGGAGCGTCTCGGAGGCAAGATTCCCGGTTTCCGGGGGTACCTCGCGCGCGAGAAGCGGCGCGACGCCGACAAGCTGCTGCGCGACGCGATCGCGCAGAGCTTCGAGACGCAGTTGCGCCGGCTGCCCGACCTGCAGATGCAGCTCGTGTCCGCGGGCAGAATAGACTACGTCGACGACGTCGAGCGGGCCGTGATCCGGCTGAACACCTTCGTCGACCGCGTCAAGACGACGCCGCGCGGTTACGCCGGCTTTTTCGACGCCGTCAAGATCAACGAGGACGAGCTGGAGCAACTGTATCATTGGGATACGCAGTTGCTCGGCGAAGCGGACCAGATCGCGCTGTCGATCGATGCGCTTGCGACGGCGATCGGCGGGACGGGCGACACCGGCGCGGCCGTGCGCGACCTGGTCGCGTCCAGCGCGGCGATCAACCAGTTGTATTCGAAGCGCGAGCAGGCGCTGCTCGCATCTGTGTAAGGAGAAGACTATGCCTCGCATCATCGACGTCGTGGAATTTGTCGACGAAACCGGAAATGAAATCGTCCATCGCATACCGGAGCGCGGGTCGGGCGACTTCCGCTTCGGCTCGAACGTCATCGTGCGCGAGAGCCAGGTCGCGATCTTCTTCCGCGACGGCAAGACGCTGGACGTGTTCGAGCCAGGCAAGCACGTCATCAGCACGGCCAATATTCCGCTCCTGATCGATCTTCTGAAGCTCGGCACCAGCGGCAAGACGCCGTTTACCGCCGAAGCGTATTTCGTCAGCATGCGCGAATTCATCGACAAGGGCTGGGGCACGCCGGAGCCGATCACGATGCGCGACGCCGACCTGGGCATGGTGCGCCTGCGCGCCAACGGCACCTACAACTTCGAGGTGTCCGATCCGTCGCTGTTCGTCAACAAGATCGTCGGCACGCAGGGCATCTACGAGACGCCGCAGGTCGAGAATCTCCTGCGCGGCCTGATCATCAGTCGGTTGACCGACCTGCTCGGCGAGATGAAGAAGTCGCTGCTCGACCTGCCGGCGATGTACGACGAGATTGGCGCGGCGACGAAGGCCAAGTCGCAGGACGATTTCGAGGCGCGCGGCTTGAGACTGAAGGCGCTGTACGTCCGCTCGATCTCGCCCACGGAGGAGACGGCGAAGGCGATCGACGAGCGCGCGCAGATGGGCGCCATCGGCGACATGGCGAAGTACATCCAGTTTCAAGCGGCGCGCGGCATTCGCGACGCGGCGCAGAATCCGTCCGGCGGCGTGGCCGGCGCCGGCGTAGGACTGGGCGCGGGGCTGGGTCTCGGCCAGATGATGGCCGGCGCGATGGCGCAGTCGCTTCAGGCTCAGCCGCAGCAGCCTCAAGCGCAGCAGGCCGCTGCCTCGGCGCCCGACGTGATGACGCCCGCGGAGGCGGCGGCCTACTTGAAGGTCACTGAAGAAGAGATCAACCAGATGATCGATTCCGGCGAGATCAAGGCGAAGAAGGTCGGCAAATCCTTCCGTATCGCCAAGAAGACGCTGGACGACTTCTTATCCTCGTGAAGTGCTAAAGGGCCTCACCGCGTCGAACGCTCGAATGGCTTCGGCCACCTGGCGCGCCTGGTCTGTGGTGAGTTCGGGGTATATCGGCAGCGAGAGGACTTCCCGCGCGGCGCGTTCGGTTTCCGGCAAGGCCCCGGCGACGGCGAGGCGCCCTCGATACGCCGGCTGCAGATGGATCGGCACGGGATAGTGAATGCCCGTGCCGATGTTTTTGTCGCGCAGATATGCGGCGAGTAGGTCGCGCCTCGGATGGCGGATGACGTACAAGTGGTAGACGTGCACGCAGCGGTCCGGCGCGGCCGGCTTGCGCACGCCCGGCGGCAGCATCTCGTCGTAGATCGCGGCAAGCTCGCGCCGGCGCGCGTTGTCGGCGTCGAGGTGGCGTAGCTTGACGCGCAAGATCGCCGCCTGCAGCTCGTCGAGCCGCGAGTTCCAGCCGGCGATCGAGCTGACGTAGCGCTCCGACCAGCCGTACTCGCGCAGCAGGCGGGCGCGTTCGGCGAGGTGCGCGTCGCTCGTCGCGACCAGGCCGCCGTCGCCGATGGCGCCGAGGTTCTTCGTCGGATAGAACGAGAAGGCGGCGATGTCGCCCCACGATCCGACGCGCCGCCCGCGATACGTCGCGCCGTGCGCCTGGGCGCAGTCCTCGATGACCTTCAGGCCGTGACGCCTGGCAATGGAGACGATCGACTCGATATCGGCCGGCGCGCCGTACAGATGAACCGGGATGACCGCCTTCGTGCGCGGCGTGAAGGCCGGCTCGAGCTGTTGTGGATCGAGGGTGTACGCGTGAGGATCGATGTCGACCAGGACCGGCGCAGCGCCGGCCAGTTCGATCGCTGCGACGGTGGCGACGGCGGTGTGCGAGACGGTGACGACTTCGTCGCCCGGCCCGATGCCGCACGCCCTGAGCGCCAGGTGCAGCGCTTCAGTGCCTGACCCGGCGCCGATCGCGTGCTCGACGCCGACATATTCGGCGAACTCGCGCTCGAAGGCGCGCGTCTCTTCACCCAGGATATAGTGCCCGGCGTCGAGCACGCGGGCGATGGCCGAGTCGATCTCGGCGCGGTGTGCAGCGTACTGAGCCTGAGGGTTGGCAGCGGGGATATTCATGGCTTGTAAAAGGTGACCGGCACCCCTCAGGTGCCGGTCACCTCATTGGATTACGGGTACTGTCTCACGCGGTAGTTATCGAAAAAGATCTCCAGCGGCGACGTCGTGCTGTTGCTCTCCTGTGACTGGATGTACATGCCGAACTCGCGTGCGCCGGTGAACGTCCCGTCGCTCACCGAGATGAGCTGGGTGTTGTTGACCAGAACGACGATCGACGACCCCTGGCGGCGGATCGTGACGGTGTCCCAATTGCCATCGGCCAACCCGCTGGGCAGGCCGGTGCGGTTGACGATGTTCACGCAGTTGTAGGGGTCGCCCTCGCAGCGCTCCAACCGATAGTAGGTCGGTATGTCCTGCGACCCGGAGTCGGGGAACTGCAGGCCGAACCTGTAGTACGACCCGGCGGTGTTGAAGCCCGGCAATCCGCCACTGCGGTTGAACGTGTTGGTGCTCGCGCCGAAGATCACGCCGTAGCGGGCCTTGTTCTTGTCTTTGAAAACGTCGAAGTCGACGCTGATCTCAAAGTTCTCCGGGGCAGTGAGGTTGGGGCCGGCCATCACGATGTCGAAAGGCTGCGTGCCGTACAAGTACATGCCGCCGCCGCCCAACCCCTGTTCGTAGATGGTCGTGCCGCCCGACGCATGGGAGTAGGTGCCGCCCCAGGCGATGAGATCGGGATCGCCCTCGCCGGCGCCCGAATCCCACCGATAGTTGTACAGGTAGGGCGTCTGCGTCGGGGTCGGGGTGGCGATGGCGAAGTTCCTGGCCACCTGCGGCAGGTAACTCAGGATGTACGGCGCTGCGCGCAGGCTGACATTGTCGATGAAAACGCCTCTGCCGGTGTTCGCATCGTTGTTGCTGGTGAAGTAAAAGCCGACGTACACGCTCGACTTGTTGGCGAGACCGGCGACGTTGATGCTCAACGTGCCCGTCTGCCAGCCGATCGACGTCAGATCGCCGGTCAATTGAAAGCCGCTGAAGCGCGTGCCGTCGTCTGAGAATCCGACGCCGAAGTAGTCATTGCTGCCGCTGCCGTCCATCGCGGGATTGGCGTCCAGCAGGTAGTGAAAGCGGACTTCAGCACCATAGTAATCCTTGAGGTCGACCGGGCCATAAATCAGCCAGGTGCCCATGTCGGCCGGGTAATCGTCACTGTCCGGGTTCAGTCCGCTTCCATCGCAGGGGCCGCAAGGCGCCCAGGCCGTGTCTGCATAGGTGGTGGACAGGAGGGGGATCACCCGCGCCCAATAGTTGGCGACGCTGCCGGTGTCGGTGAAGATGCGCCACATGGTGGTGGTGCCGGTAACGCCGAGACTGGGGTTGAAGCTGCTGCCGAAGGTTTCGGTCAGCAAGCGAGTGGCCGACGGCGGCACGGCCGGGAATCCACTGGCGATGAAGGCCTGGTGGTCTACCTGAAACTCGAAAGGCGGATTGAGCGGTGTGACCGGTGGAGGTTGCTCTTGAGCAGCCGTGCTCTGGTAGACAATCAGCGCGACGAGGAACGCCAAGCTGACCAGCGTGGTGACGACCACTCTCCAGCGAGAGCTTGTTTTCGTTTGCATGATGTGTCTCTCCTTCCTGAGATTGTTGTCCCAAGTACGCTTGGGTTCTCCGTGTAGACCTGGCAGGTCTTCGCGCTCTGATCTCCAGCCGGCGCCGGCGGACAAGGCCTGCCAGGTCTCCGGGCCGAGTGTAGACCTGGCAGGTCTTCGCGCTTGAATCTTCAGCCGGCGTTGGAGTCAAGACCTGCCAGGTCTCTCGGGAGGCTTCACCAGTAATGCCGCCGGCGCATCCGGAAATATTCGAGCGAGCGGGCCAGCCCCTGGCGCAGGCCGGTGCGCGGCGCCCAGCCCAGCTCGCGGCGAATCAGCGAGTAATCCGCCACGTAATCGCCGATGTCGATGCGCTTGCGATCGGGCGGGAACGGAACGAGCCGAAACTCGCCGCCGCCGTTGATGTCGATCAGCAGCCGCGCCAGGTCGGCGAGCGAGATGGATTCCGGGCCGCCCAGGTTGTAAATCCGGCCGTCGGCGCGTGCGTCGAAAGCGCACATGAGCATGGCCTCCACGACGTCGTCGACGTAGTTGAAATCGCGACGCTGCGCGCCGTCGCCCCACACTTCGATCGGCTCGCCGTCGACGATGCGCCGCAGCCAGATGCCCAGGAATGTCTGCCGCGCGTCTTTCACGCGCATGCGCGGGCCGTAGGTGTTCGTCAGGCGCAGGCTGGTGACGCGCAAGCTGTAGACGTTGTGGTACAGCATGTGATACCACTCGCCCGCCATCTTGTTGACGCCGTTCACGTCGGTCGGGTGGAGCGGGTGCTTCTCGTCGACCGGGACGTAATCAGGCTTGCCGTAGATCTGGCGCGTGCTGGCGTACACGATGGTCACCGCCGGGTTGTGCTTGCGGCACGCCTCCAAGATCGACAACTGGCTGCGGGCGTTGATCTCCAGATCGGTGTACGGGTCGGTCATCGAATCCAGATGGCTGGTCTGGCCGGCCAGGTTGAACAGCACGTCCTGGCCGCGCACCAGGTAGTCCATGCTGAACTCGTCGCGCACGTCGGCGATGTTGACGCGCAGCCGGTCCTCGTAGCCGCTGACGTTGAACAGGTTGCCGCCGTACTCCGGGATGAGCGAATCGACCAGGATGATCTCCGCGCCCAGGTCGGCCAGCCGCCGCGCGAGCGTGCTGCCGATGAATCCCAATCCCCCGGTGATGAGGACGCGCTTGCCCGCGAAAAAGGACTCGAGCGTCATGGGATCGGCTCGCGCGGGCTGGCCTGCGCCGCTTCGGCGTGCGCGGCTTCTTGTGCGCCGCGCAAGTGCTCGCGCTTTACGGCCAGCCGCCACCACCAGCCAAGCATGGCGATCAACGTGCGCGCCACGCGCGCAAAATTGAAAAACTGGGACTGGCCGTACTGCCGATACCAGTGATGCACCGGCACCTCGACGATGCGAAAGCCCGCATCCTGAATCTTTTTTACCATCTCGAACGTAATCGTGCCAGTCGTCGATTCAAGGGTTACCCGGTCGAAAATGCTGCGCCGCATCAGGCGGAAGTCGCAGTCCACGTCGCGGATGACTAGCCCGAAGGCGAGCTTGACGAAATACTGGTACGCCAGGCCGATGGCAACCCTGTGAACCGGATCGTGACGCTTGATCTTGTAACCGTTCACCATATCCACGCCGTCGGTCACGGCCTCGACGAGGAGCGCCAGCTCGCGGGCATCGTACTGCGCGTCGCCGTCGGTATAGAAGATCCAGTCCTTCGTCGCGGCGGCGAACCCGGCGCGCAGCACGCCGCCGTACCCGCTGGGCTGCGCGCGATGGAAGACGCGCAGGCAATCGTAGCGCCGCGCCATCTCGTCGAGGACGCGTCCCGAGTCGTCCGCCGAGCCGTCGTTGATCACGACGACCTCGTAGTCGTCTGCGACGTCGTGAAGCGTCTGCACGGCGCGGATGATCATCGTCGGGATCGTGCCGGCGTCGTTGTAGCAAGGGAAGAAGGCGGTGACGCTAGAGAGTTTCTTGACGGGTTGCTGCATGGTGATGCCATGAATGAGCGAGTCAGCGAATCAGCGAGTCAGCGAGTCGGCGATTGGCGCATCCGTTTATCCGTTGCTCATCCGTTGCCTTTTCCTGGCCAGCGCGACGACGGTCAGGCCGAACGGCAGCCCCGCGCGCGCGACGAACGGCGCTTCGAGGCTCAGCACCCACTCTAACGGCGCGTTCACCCGGCCTGTCCCGATCGTGAGGTCGGAGCCGGACTGCCGGTCGGGCAGGACACGCTCGGACGCCCGCTTCAGCGCCGCGAGCGGGAAAAGCAGCATGTTGGCGTACGACACGCGCACCGGGACGAGATCGGCCTGCCGCAGCTTGCTCGCGATCTCGGGAGCAGTGTAGCGATGGCGGATGTGCACGGCCTCGTCGTGCTTGCCGTGGAGCCAGTCGTAGGCGGGCAGCCGGAGCAGCACGTGGCCGCCAGCGCGCAGGACGCGCGCAAACTCGCTCAGGGCTAACCCGTCGTCGGTGACCGAGCGCTCGCACAGCACATCGAACGACGTCACGAGATCGAACGAGGCGTCCGCGTACGGAAGCGCCAATACGGACGCGCGGCTGAGCCGGTCACGGTTCCGCATCCGGCAGAAGTGCAGCGCCTCGGCGGCGAAGTCGAAACCGGTGACCCGGCCGTAATCGGCCAGGTATCCCATCACCGCGCCGGTGCCGCAGCCCGCGTCCAGAATGTCCAGATTGCCGCCCTGCCCGATGGCGCGATCGAGCATGGCGCGCGTGATCGTCTCCATGCCGCGATACCACCAGTGCGCGTCTTCGACGCGATACATCACTTCGTATTCTTCGGGATTCATGACGCAGAGGCGGGTTCGAGGAGGCGTCCCAGCGCGGCGCGCGTGTCGCGCGACATGCCGCCTTTCGGTCGAGTGCGCAGCAAATCCTTCAGTTTCTTGACGTGGACTGCCGGCACAGGTGAGTCGGAAATGTCCAGCTCCGCGTTTGGGTGCAGGAAGACGACGATGGGCTGAACCTCGACCGGCGTATCGGGCATTTGCCGCGCCAGGAAGCGCTGCAGGCGCGCCGCTTCGGCGTGCGCCTCGCGCGTCGGGTTGCCCAGACCTTCTTCGCTCATCCAGGTGAAGATGCGGCGGATGCCGGTCGGGTTCTTCCAGCGCCCGTTCTTGAAGGAGATGCGCCCGGCCTGCGCTTTGGGGATCAGCACGTGGACGGCGTCCGCCGTGAGCAGCACATGCGACGCGGGCGCAGCGTAGTTCACCAGCGTATAGCGATCGTCGAATCCCTTGAGCGCCTTCGCCAGCGCCAGGTGCGGCAGCTCACCGCGGTCGAAGCGGCGCATGTACACACCGCCAAATTGCGACAAGAGGATGCCCAGAATCAGGCACGCGAAAGAGATCGGAAACAGGTCCGCGCGATTGACGTTGAGCGAAATGAGAAGCCCCGTCACCAGCAAGCCGAAGCCGCCGAAGAAGGCATAGCGGCCGATGCGGCCGCGCGTCTTGATGTATTTGTCGTTCTGAACGATCTTCACCGACGTACCCTGCCGAATCAGGCTCTGCCGTTGCGGTACTGCCCGAGCACCAGGCACGCATTGTGGCCGCCCAATCCGAAGGAGTTGGAGATGGCTATGCGCACGCGAGCGCCCCGCGCCTCATTCGGCACGTAGTCCAGGTCGCACGCGGGATCAAGCTCGCGGTAGTTGATGGTCGGGTGGACGTGCTGCGTGACGACAGCCATGGTCATGCCGATGGCCTCCAGTGCGCCCGCCGCGCCCATAGCGTGGCCGATCATCGACTTCGTCGAAGAAATGGGTATGCTGTACGCATGCTCGCCGAACAATGTCTTGATCGCCAGCGTTTCGACGGCGTCGTTCAGTTGCGTCGCGGTGCCGTGCGCGTTGATGTAATCGACTTCGCTCGGATCGACGCGCGCGTCGCGCAAGGCCCACTTCATGGCGCGCACGGCGCCCGCGCCGTCGGGGTCCGGCGCGGCGATATGGTAGGCGTCCGACGAGGAGGCATGTCCCAGCACTTCGGCATAGATACGCGCGCCGCGCGCTTTGGCGTGGTCGAGCTGCTCGAGCACGACGACGCCGCAGCCCTCGCTCAGCACGAAGCCGTCGCGCGTGCGGTCGAACGGGCGCGACGCGGTCTCCGGCGAGTCGTTACGCGTGGACAGCGCGCGCATGATGCTGAAACCGGCGACGACGAAGTCGCGGATCAGCCCTTCCACGCCGCCCGCGATCATGATCTTCGCCGCGCCACGGCGGATATATTCGGACGCTTCGCCGATGGCCTGCGTGCCCGTGGCGCAGGCGGCGACGACGACGTTGATCGGGCCTTTCGCCTGCACCAGTTGGCTGACGTGATGCGCGGGCATGTTGGCCAGCGAGGCGGCAATGCCGAGCGGATTGCTCGCACGCAGCCCACGCGTGCGGAATACCTGCAGCTCGTCGTCGGCCTTGTCGAAATTGCCGATGCCGGTTCCGATTAAGACGCCGATATCCTCTTGCAGCGCCTCAGGCGCGGGAGTCGGCAGCCCGGCGTCGGCGAGCGCTTCGCGCGCCGTAGCGACGGCCAACTGCGAGGCGCGCCCCATGCGGCGCACTTCCTTGAAGTTAATCCACCGGGCCGGATCGAAGTTCTTCACTTCGCCGGCGAAGCGCGTCGGCAGGTTGCTCGCGTCGAACCGGGTGATGGGCGCGATTCCGGAGCGGCCTGCGATCAGGCCATCCCACAGCTCGGCGGCAGTGTGGCCGAGCGGTGAGATCGCGCCCACGCCGGTGATGACGACACGTTGAGAATTGGGTCGAAGTTCCAAGCGTGAATAGCCTCACATAAAGCGCGGCGGCGCGTCCCGGCGGCTGGGGCTTCAGGCCGCCAGGCCGATTTGCATGTGCTGCAGCCCGTCCTTGACGCGCTCGACGATGCGCCCGTCGACGACGCGCATCGCGGTGCGGATCGAGTTGCGGATGGAGGTCGCATCCGACCGGCCGTGGCCGATCAGCACGTTGCCGTCGATGCCGACGAGCAGCGCCGCGCCGTACTCGCGCACGTCGACAGTCCTGCGCATGCGCCGCACGTTGGGCAGCAGCAACAGCAGGCTGGGCAACATCAGGATCGCGCCGGGAATCATCAAGACAAGCCCGATTTTGCCCAGCGCCCCGGCCGTAAGCTGCCGGCGCAGAAACTTCACCAGAAACGACAGCATGCCCTCAGTGTACTTGAGGATGACGTTGCCGGTGAAGCCGTCGGTCACGATCACGTCGGCCTTGCCTTTGGGGATGTCGCGGCCTTCCAGGTTGCCCACGAAGTTCAGCGGGCTGCTCCTCAGCAGCTTGAAGGTGTCGCGCACGACCATCGATCCCTTGTCTTCTTCCTCGCCGTTGGAGACGATGCCGACGCGCGGACGCTGTATGCCAAGCACGTGCTCGGCGTACAGGCTGCCCATCAGGGCGTTCTGGACCAGATTTTCCGGCTTGGGGTCGGTGTTCGCGCCGAGGTCGACGAAGGCTGCCGGCGTCATCGAGGCCGGCCACACCGAGCAGATCGCCGGTCGGTCGATGCCACGGATGCGTCCCAGCGTGAACAGCGCGGCGGCGAGCGCCGCGCCGGTATTGCCCGGGGTCACGAAGGCGTCGGCTTCGCCGTGTTTGAGCAGGCGCATGCCGACGCTCATCGAGTTGTCCTTTTTCTCTTTGACGGCCATCGTGTGCTCGTGCATTTCGACGACCTCCGAGGCGTGCACGATACGAATGTCCAATCCTTGCGTGTGATGCCTGGCAAGCTCCGTTTTGAGCGCGTCTTCTTTTCCGACCAGGATGATCTCGACGCCGAAATCGCGAGCGGCCTGAACTGCGCCGTCGATCACGACGCCTGGCCCGTGATCGCCGCTCATCGCGTCGACTACGATTCGCATGTAAGCCCAGCTCCGGGATAGACTCTTGAGAAGCGAACCGGATTGTACCCGACCGGTGCGGAGTTGTCAAAGAGGCTGGGGATTGAGGAGTGCGGGAGCGGGGCGGGCGAACGCCGTCAGTTCAGCGAGAACGGTGGAACGTCGCCTTGGGCCAGGCTGGGCAGTGCAGGCGCAATCGCCAGCGCGCGGTTTTCGCGCTTGAGCGCTTCGATACACCCGGTCATCAGGCTATCGATCGTGGGAAGCGACAGCAGCGCCTGCTTGTCCTGGTTCGGAATCTGCAGGACGATCGCCGCCAGATGAGCGAGCGGCGCCGGCTCGTCGGGCATGTCGTCGAGCTGAACGGTGTTGCCGGTGGCGTGGGCGAGGCGCTGAAGGTAGGTCGTGAGCAGGCTCTTCACGTGCGCCGTGCGCGGATCGGGCTGCTCCTGCGCCGGCGGCTCCCAGGGCCACAGGTCGACGTCCCCGCTCAGGTAGGGGCGGTTGTGCCGGAGGCTGAGCACGCGGAAGCGCGCTTGGCCGACGCACAGGATATTGAAGCGACCGTCGTCCAGGCGGTTGACCTGCTCGATACGCGCCGTCGTGCCGACGTCGAACGGCGTGGCCTCATCGCCGACCTCCGCGCCTTCCTGGATGAGCACTACGCCGAACGTCGACTGCCCGGCTAGACATTCGGTCACCATCAGGCGGTAGCGCGGTTCGAAGATGTGCAGCGGCAGCAGTTGCCCCGGGAATAGGACGGTATGCAGCGGGAAGAGCGGCAGGCCGACGATGTGTGTCACACTCGAATTGTAACCCGAATCGAGCGGCGATGCCAGTGCATTTGACACGGAACGCTGGATCGGGTAAACTCCCGCGTGAACCGGCGGCGTAGCTCAGTGGCAGAGCAGGGGACTCATAAGCCCTTGGTCACAGGTTCGAATCCCGTCGCCGCCACAGGAACTCGCGGAAGCAGCCAACTTTAGCGGCGGGCGTCCGCGAAAAGCCTTCATCTTGGGGCCTGTTCTTCGGAACGGGCCTATGTTTATCCCTAACGCCCGGTTCACTTTCCTCAGTATTGCCCCTGACCTCGGAAAAAGCAATTCCGGGGGCTCTCGAAATCCGGCTGCGCATCATCAACGCCGATCAACGCCGCTCCGCGTTCTCTTCAAGAACGGCCAAACAGGAACGTCTCCTGCAGATCGATGAGCAACGCCTCGGCGGCTGTCGAATCAGGCTCAGATGGCAGCGATGACTGCTCAACCAGACGGGGCAAGTTGGCCTCGTGTTCAGATGCCATGCGCACAACTTCTTCGTAGGCCAGGCTGCCATCCCGCACACCGAGCAGCCACTCGGCGTCGGGCCGTAGGACGCGCACGACGCCCTCGCGCAGAATCTCCTCGCCCATCCTGAGGAGCCGGAACAGGTGCATGCCATGCTTGGTGTCGTAGCCATAGCGAGCTTCGAGTTCTGCCCGCTCCGGGTTGCGATGGCGCCGCCAGGTCTGGTAATCGTTCCAATGGGCGAGTGCTGCGCGATAAGCGCGCTCGGCATCCGTGTGCGGAAAACGATATCGACCCTCGAAGGCGCTGGCGCCGAACTCTTCAGGCGTCGGCTGATGATCAGGTGGATTCACGAGCCAACGGTGATGTCCTTCGATGCGACGCAACTGATCGATGGCGTACCGGCTGAATCGCTCGCCCATCCGGCGCGACAGGAATATGTGGCGAGCGGCAATCAGCCGCTCGCCATGGTGGTTGATAAATAGGATGTGCCGGGAATCAACATATAGTGTTTCGATGATGTTGGGATTCCCTTGCAGCGCCAGCCGTGCGAACTTCGCCAGCGCGAAGACGGTGTGGTTGTGCGTTTCGTCCTCCTGCTGTTCGAATGTCTTCAGGCCCAGGAGATACTCTTTCGGCGGGATGCAGACACCACGGGTGTCTTGATCACTCCCTGGACGGGCCAATCCGTAGGCATGGCTGCCAGAGCGGACGCGCAGGATCAAATTGCGCTCCCAGAATTCATCCATCAGTTCCCAGCTCCAGTCGGACGCGCGCGACGAAATCATCCAGCTCCGAGAACGTCGTGGGTTCGTCCGGCAACCGGCTCTGCTCGAACGCCTCGGCCATTTGCGCTTCGAGGCGCGCGAGCTGCGTGTGATGTGTCTCGAAATCCGAAGGCAGCAGGCGGTCTGTTTCGGCGCCAGTGACTTTGCGCTGTATCAACTCATTGACGCCGGGTAGCTGGAAACGCTCATTCAATCGAACGAGATTCGCTTCGACTTCGCCGGTTTTCAGAACGTGAATACCCGTCATCAAGACACGATAGGCATAGAGCAGTTCTTTGACCGTCGCCTCAGGCTTTGCCAGCAACTCCAACTGGCGCTGAGCGAAGCCCCGATAGTGGTGGTAAAGAGGCCGGACGATGCAGCCGCGCCCAATGGCGCGAAGTTCGTCGAGCCACGCGCCGCCCACTACGACAAGTGGTGAGTAGAGTTGTTCGAGCACGTAGCCGTTGCGCCGTGTCATCAGCCGGGCGAACTTGCGGACGTCGTGTGCGACCCAGTCGACATCTAAACCATTGTGTTGTTGAGTGATGGTGATGGTTTCTTCGGGCTCGCGCAGACGAAGCACAGCATTCACCGGGAGTACGAACGCGCCGCGTAGGTCGATATCGCTATCGCGTGAGGCGAAGCCGTATAGATGCGCACCGCTCACCGTGGCCAAGAGCGGCGTCGGGCCAGTATGAGCGACAGACGCCAGGGCGGCTAATGTAATGGCATCCAGCGGGTTCATTTCTTCTTCTTTTGCGCCTTCTTTTTCTGCGCGGCGGGCTTCTTCTTCCCCTTCTTGCTCACCTCACGATGCTTGCCCGCCGGGCGCTGCTTCGGCTGTCCAGTCTCACGCCGCGTTCGAGTCGCCAATAACGGGGGTTCAAGCACGTCCTCCTGTTCATCTTCATCCAGGTCAGGCGGATAGAGATCGATCAATGGCCCACGCGCCTCGGAGAGCGCCTGCTCAATCTCCTCGTCCTGCTCGGCGACATCGTCGCGCCACTCGGGCAGCTCCGGCGCGTGGACGCCATTCACCTCGCATAAGACGAGCAGCGCTTCGGACAACAAGTAATCGCCCGGTTCCCACCACTCGTACAACAGATCGATCGCCGCCGGGTGACCAATGTCCTTCAGCGCCTCGATCTGGTATTCCTCGGCCCCTCCGCTGCTCTCGATCCAGTCCATGAGGTCGCGCGCCGCGCGCTCGGTTGGTATGTGCGCCAGCGCGCCGGAGAGATAGATCTGGCGCGAGATGTCGTCGTCGCGCATCGCCTCGGCAAGCGCCCCGACCGCGGCCGGGCCGATGGCAACCAGCGCCGTCTCGCAGGCCTCCAGGACGAAGTCGCCCTGCTTGTCGTCGACGGTCTCGACGAGCAACGGCACGGCCTCGTCGCAACTGCCTGGGAATTTGCGAGCCAATTGCGCGATCGTTTCGATGATTGGGCAATTGTCCAAGCCATTCGGCGGCGCGTCTGCCCATCGCGTTGAAACCGCTCCTCGCCTCTGCTTCATCTCCTCGTAGAGCCGATCCACGTTGCACGCCGACGCGAACGCGGCCAACATCCGGGTGCGGTATGGCGCGGGCAGCCAGTCGCGATAGCGCTGCACCAGCCGATCAACATCGTCAGGCAACCCCGCCTCGAGCAGCGCATCGGCGACGTGGTGAAGTGCGTGCGCATCGACGGGCAGCGCGTCCAGGATGGACCACAGAGCCTGCCGCGCCTCGTCGCCGCCCAACGCCCCGAGCGCGGCGACATGGCGAATGAACTCGCTATGTTTGAGCTGGAGCGGGTGCGGGCGCAGACGATCGATCATCAGCGGCAGCGCTTGCCGATACCCCAGCTTGCCCAGCGCCTCGGCATAGTAGCCGGAGCGTTCGTCCGTGCATTGTTTCAAGTGTTCCAGCAAGGCCGGCCCGTAGCGCTGCCCGTCACCGGTGTCCCCCAGGAAGTCGGTCGCGCGCATGACAATGTATGTGTTGTCGTCGTCGAGCATGTCGACCACGGCATCGCCCGCGCGCTCAGGGAAACGGTTGATCATGAGCTCGAGTGCCCAGCTCCGCACGGGATGATCAGGGTGATGGATGAAGCGCAGCGCGTCGTCGAACGTCCACAGCAACTGTTCCACATGCACGTCCCAGGGTAAGTGTGTGAGGCAGAATCTGATACGGCTATTGTACTACCGTTTCGCTTATGCTCACCCTGCGCTCTGCGTTGCGAGCCGCCATTCGTGGCACGTCTGTGCCAGGCCATAAGCGACGAGCCGTGCGCCGACGCGGTCTCCGTGCGCACGCAAAACCTGTCAGGCCGGACGTAGGGCGGCTTTCCATAGCCGCCGATTTGCGGCGCGTATGGAAACGCGCCCTACGGTTGATGACAACCTTGCGTGCACACCGGTCGCCTGCCAGATTGACAGAATGGAAAACTGTACTAGAATATGAACTTAAATGCATATCGAAACAAGGAGGCTGCTATGGACAAAATCATCGGAGTCACCGAACTACAGCGAAGATTCCGCGCCATTCTCGATGAAGTTGTGAAGCGACGCACACCGTACATTCTCACGCGTGGCAGTCGCCCCGAGGCCGTGATGATTCCCTATGAGCAGTATCTGAAATTTGTTCGGGCCGACGAGGCCGGCGTAGTCGAACGAATCGATCATGCCCTTGCCCGTATGGTCGAGGTCAACGCCCGATACTCGGATGAGGAAGTCGAGGCTGACCTGATCGAGGCGACCAAGATCGTCCGGTCTCGGAAGCGCAAGGCATGATCAAGGCTGTCGTCGATATAAATATTCTGATCCGCGCCTTGATCAAGCCGCAGGGTTCTGTTGGGCCGATCATAACCCGCCTGCGGCACGGAATGTATACCCTCGTTTATTCGCCTCCCCTCCTCGACGAGTTGACGGCCAAGCTGTCCCTGCCGCGGATCCGCGTCAAGTATCAGGTTGAACTCGAGGCGATCGAAGCGCTCGTGGCGCTTATGATCCTTCGCGGCCAGCGTGTGATGCCCACGCGAAGGGTCAAAGTATGCCGCGATCCGGATGACAACGTCGTCATCGAAACTGCGTTGGCGGGAGAGGCCGGCTACATTGTCACAGGCGACGACGATTTACTCGTCTTGAAGCGTTATGATAGCGTGCGCATCGTCACGCCCCGAGTATTCCTGTCGGTGTTGTGAGTCCGAGCGAGTACCGATACCCGTCCGGTCTTTCGAGCCGGCCTCACCTCGATGGCCTGGACGCCGCCTTTGGCAATAACCTATTGCGTGATCAGGATTTCGCAGGTAGAATTATTCTATCGGTCAGCTCGGGCAGTCATTACCAAAGGCCCTCGCTGAATTCCCCAGCCATCCACCATAGAAAGGGAGGAAGTATGTTGCGGCTTGCCGATCGAGATCTGGGCATGGACTGCGACTTCGTCGCCATGGGCGAGACCGTCGAAGAAGTCAAGGCCAAGATGATGGCCCACGCCAAGGCAGAGCACAAGGAAATGTTCGAGTCGATGTCGCCGGAGCAGATGGCCGACATGGACAAGATGATGGAGGCTAAAATCAAGTCGTAAGCGTGCACCGAAGCCGGTTATGCCAGCAGGGCCAGCCCATCGGCTGGCCCTGTTGCAGTTCTGCAAATAGATCAAGCGGAAGACCTGGCAGGTCTTGGCCGCCGGTGCTGGCTGCGCTTCAGATTAGGAAGACCTGCCAGGTCTGTCGAATTTCCTTTCCGGCTCTTCCATACGCCACCTTACTTCCGACGGCCTGGAAGCTGGTCGTCGCCACGTCCACTCACGCTTGCGTGACCATCCGCTCGGATGAGGCTACCTTGTTCCAGCAACTGCGCACCTGACCGTTGCCAGTGACGCACTGGCTGGTATGAGACTGCTGGCAGAACAGCAGGTGATGTCTCCTAATGGAACATCACAGCTACAGCTACGACTTCGTGTCGCAACGACCGTAACTTGGGCGCTAGCTCGATGCAGAGTCTCAGTAGATCCGAATTTCCGTGTATGAGCCGCGTGACGGCGTGAAAAGTAGCGGGGCTTGCCCCATTCCTGTAAGATTGGAGGTGCTCAGCCACAATCTCAGGAGGACAAGCCCATGTCGAAGGATACCCTGAAACT
>DATEUJ010000128.1:0-32965 GCA_035283185.1 Anaerolineae bacterium
CGGACATCGACACGGGAGGTCTGTCTGACAGTGTACATCGGAATGACTGGAGTCAAGCCAAACATGACGTGTGTTTTCTGGACGAGGCGGATAAGGCTACGGTGTTCCAGTCGCTTCGCACCTCACCGTTGCCAGTGACGCGCGTGCTGGTAGGAGACTACTGGCAGAACAACAGGTGATGTCTCCCCATGGAGCATCACAGCTACATCTACGACTTCGTGTTGCAACGACCGTAGCTTTGGCCGCACCCGTTGAAGATTGAAAGAGAGAGTACATCAGGCCTGAGATGAGGCTTAGGATATGCTCACTAAGAGCTCTTCGGTCTCCCGTATTTTGCGTTCTATGCTCAACCTCTTATAGCACTCAAGTGCGTCCAAAAGCAGTTGCCGAGCAATGCGTGCTCTTCCATCTCCAATCTCGAGTCTTGCCAAGTTGAGAAGATTGTCAGCTATTAGGTTGAGATGACCTATCTGTTTTAAGTGAGCTAACGCTTCCTGCCATAATGTTCTGGCTTGATTAATCTCGCCCCGATAATATGCTACATTACCCAAGACGGTCAAGAGGTCGGCTATACGCTCCATGTCGCCGGACTTGCGAGCATCTGAGATTACCTCAATACACAATTCCCAAGCCAGATCCGCGTTTCCCTCTTTGAGTAACACGCTGGCAAGGTTCGCAGTAGTAAGATAAACAGCGAATCTGTCTCCCGTTGATTGGAAAGATGCAAGGGCTTCTCTCGTTAGCTGTTCCGCTTTGCTGAGGTTGCCTCGCTCTTGGAAAACACGCCCTAAAGCACGTTTGGCTGCCGCAATGCCCTGCTCCTCTCCAAGTCTTTGGAAAATAGCTAATGCCTCGTGTGCATACTCTTCTGCCAAATCAAGTTCTCCTCGATGACGAAGGATCCAGCTTATGGGCCATGTCCTGAAACTCGCCGCGCTCGATTCCCTGCTGCATTCACTGGCCAAAGTTACTACCCGTTGAGCAATTGCCAATGTGTCATTCCAGTAGCCACGAGTTACCATGAAAAAAACGAGATTCTCAAAGATGTTTATTGTTTGATCCGACAGGCGTTGATCTAAGCACCATTGAAGTATAACCAGAATATTCGAAAGTTCGTGATCTAGCTGGTCAATTCTGGAGTGAACCCAAAACCTCTTCCGCTCTTTGGTGTAGAGTTCATAATAGTGGGCGAGGCGCCCACGGGCTGCGCGTTGGGCATCTGGCACATCTTTCAATCGTGCTGTCGCAAATGCGCGCGTTAATGGGTGAATACTGTATCGGCGGTGGGATAGTTCTAAATCATCGGTGGCATCTATGATGGACATCTCAACAAGCTGGCCTAGGGCGGCGTCCAGAGCATAATGATGGACATCGCTTGCCGCCTCAATCCCTCTATGTGAGGCTGATGTCGCAAAGATCGGCATGGCAAGGAGAACCTGCCGAGAATCTTTCGACAGAAGAGCCCAGGAACGGGCAAACATTGTATCAAAGATGCTACTTCGGGCTTCGTGAAGTGCCGCTAACACTAACTCTAGGGACTGCCCTTTTTGTTTGATTTGCCCAAGCGACCACCTAATTGCCAGAGGACAACCACCAGTTGCCTGGAAAAGGGATGTCAGTACTCGACCGTCTGCCTGTTTCACAGATGCCAAACCTAGGCGTCTCCCCTCACTATGGACGAGAGCCAGACATTCTGTTTCGGTTAGGCCCTTAAGGGATATGGTTCTGGCTTGACTAAGCTTTTGTTCGCGAGTAGTAATCAATGCCTTGGATGGTTCCGGCAAGTTGAGCAGGAAGTCATACAGGCCAGCGTCTTGAATGGTTTCGAAGTTATCGATGATTAGCAGGTAGGGCTTTTCCTGGAGAAGCTTCTTAATCGAGAATTGCTTCTCGGCGGCTGATTGTCTGACAATGCCAGGGCGTTCCAAAGTTTGCGCTACAGTGTCGAGCAGAGTGCTCAGTGTTTGCTCCCGATCGCGGGCGCTGACCCAAACGAAGCCGGAGAAGCTAACAGTCGTTCGCGACGATTTCTTCTCCTGACTGGCGTTTAGACACCTGTATGCTACCTCCAGAGCTAATGATGTCTTGCCGATCCCGCCGATGCCTTCAATAGTAATCAAGTGAGAACGCGAATTGAGCGCTTCATGGACTTGGGCTGTCTCTGCTTCTCTTCCTATGAACTCACCTCGTGGTGGCAAGTTATGCGGAATGCCGGGTGGAGCGAGCAGAGCGATGGTTTCGGTTTTGGGGGTTCGGGTTAACCTTCCACGACGTTTTTGCAGGTAATCCAACACTTGTATAACACCTGCAACGATGCCAATGATGACACCTATGCCGCCAATGAATGTCCAAATATCCATGTGCATTGCTCTATTTCTGCGTTGTGCGTAAACCAAGTCGCGCTGGGGATAGTACAGGCGGCGGCCTAACGGCGGAGTTCACCTGCCGCCGTGACGCGCGAGATGCGTCCGCAGGCGAGATGCGCTGCACAGCCAGAACGACGGCAGGCTGGACACAACTGACGGCAAGTACTCTCCCCAAAGATGCGACACAAGCGCCAGGATACTTGGAACGCGGCGCGGCAGGCGGCGATACTGCTTTAGAAAACTCACTCCAAGTTGCTCAACTTTCAAGCAACTTGATATTTCGCGCTTGAGGTCCATCTTTAGTTTGCTCTATTGTAAATGAGACCCTGACGCCAATCATGTTGGCAAGTCCCATGCTAGATACGGGTGGAACAAAATGGGCTTTATGAGCAAACACAGTTTGCCCTGGTGCATCGTCGCGCTCAATGAAACCATAAGCCGCATTCCTGGGTACATAAGAAATCCTGCCAGTTGGCCTATGATCGAATAGCTCTGCCCGTAGCGCCTCGAAGCGTTGCCTCTCTTCTTCTGTCCGCGGTCGCGCTCTTTCACCGATCTGGTAATAGTGCTTTGCCTCATTCAGTCTACCAGCTCGCATCAATCCTCGTGACGCATGATAGCAAGCGTGAGCTGTCTTCTTCTTGTCCTTTGCCCGCCTAGGGTTCGTCACGATCGCCTCCTGAAAGAAGGGAAGCGCAGATTCGACGTCTTCGGTCTCTAGCAACATCATCGCAAGTTGAAAGGCTGTCTCCTGTAACGTGTCTCGGGCTCGCGTGTCGCTTCCGGTCATCTGCACTGCATAAGTCGCATGATCATAGGCATCTTTCGCCTTGTAGAGCGCAGCATCGACCTGCTTGTCCTTCCATAGTTCCTGTGACCATCTGCGTAGATTATCTGCGATAGCGGTATGAGTGATGACTTCATGCTTATAACTTCTCAATTCAAGGGGGACAGATAAAGCTTGCTGAAAATACTGATCCGCTTCTTGATAGTTACCACTTCTCTTCTCGACTTCCCCAAGCCCTCCAAGAACGGCACCATCGTTCGGCGATAAAGTGAGCGCCCGTTGGAAGTAGCGTCGTGATCGCTCCAACCAGCCACGACGCTTTTCAATATTGCCCCATACGAACCACAGGGTAGGGTCATCAGGTGTCAAGCTCGTCGCTTTCTCCATGAGCTCAGTTGCGCTGTCGTGATGACCTTCGACGCTTTCCACCGTTGCCCAATTGCGATATATCCTGGAGAAATTCGGTGCAATTTCAACGGCTCGCTTGAAGGCTTCCACAGCGCCGTTATAGTCCCCGATCTGGGAGCGTTGGTAGGCCGTCAAAGCCCATGATGCAGCTATTCTTTCCTCATCAGTGGTAGCTCCAAGATCCTGCAACGCGTATCGATATTGTTTTCCAGCTCTGGTAGCCTCTTCCATACGACTGCTGACCAACTCCATCCTCGCCTTTATCGTGCGCAGGGTTTCGGGCTGAGATTGTATCTTTGTTCGTAGATAACCAAGTGTCAGCGGTAGCAACGAGTACTTGGTAACGATTGTATGGTCTGCACTTTCCTCGTGTCCCTGAATAATCAGGGAAGCAAGAGTGAGATCTCTTAGAGCCTTGTCTAGCTGCTCTGCCTGTAGACCGGATACATGCGTCAACACGCCGCGAGTCAGAGGTGTGTCACTTGCAGCGAGGCAACAGAGAACCATCCTGGCGTTCTCAGAGAGAAGATTGTCGTAGATGTGTTCAAAGCAGAAACGGGCTATGTCACCACTAGTTGACACTAGGCTCTCGATTAATCGGTCGAGATCTTTTCCTAACGCGACCTGACCCACTACCCACTTGATCGCCAGTGGATAGCTCGACATCTTCTGGGCGTAATTGTATAGAGTATCGTCTGGTAGCCTGACTAACGCCTCAACTCCCTTCTCTCGTGCGACTGTCCGTACCAACGCAATGGCATCTGCCTTGGATAGTTCCTTGAGGGCGTAACGTCTCTCAACTTCTCCCAATCCCATTCGGCTGGTAATGAGAACTTTATTCGGTCGCGGAATGTCCTTCACAAACTCAAAAATTCGCTCGTCTTGAATGGTCTCGAGGTTATCGACAACCAGTAATATAGTGGACCCGTAAAACTAGACACTGAAACAGGCCGTGTTAAAGTGTACAATTACGGCCATGCGCAAACGATATACCGCGGCCTTCAAGGCCCAAGTCGTGCTCGAACTCCTCAAAGAGGAGAAGACGATCAACCAGCTCGCCGCCGAACAGGGTGTGCATCCGACCCAATTGCGAGACTGGAAAAAGCAAGTCCTGGACGGGCTGCCGAACGTATTCGAAGCGTCGCCCGAAGCGGCGCGCCGGGCCGTGGCGCAGGAGCGTGAACGGGAAGAACTCTTTGCCCAGATTGGCCGGCTAACGACGCAGTTGGCTTGGCTCAAAAAAAAATCTGGCCTCGAACCTCCCGAGAGCTGAGCGCCGCGCCTGGGTGGACTGGCATGATCGCGAACTGCCCGTGACCCTGCAAGCCGATCTGCTGAGCCTGAACCGCAGCAGTTTGTACTATCGACCCGTACCGCCATCCCCGGAAGAACTGTGGATCAAGCGGCGTATCGACGAACTGTATACCGCGTGCCCGTTTTATGGGTCACGCAAGATCACGGTCGAGCTGAACAAAGAGATGCTGATCAATCGTAAGGCGGTCCAGCGCCACATGCGGGAGATGGGGATCGCGGCCATCTGTCCCGGCCCGAATCTCAGTCAACGCCGTCAGGATCATGCGATTTTCCCGTATTTACTGCGCAATCTGACGGCGGCTTACCCGAATCATGTCTGGGGCATCGACATCACCTACGTGAGACTGCGGGCCGGCTGGCTCTATTTGGTCGCCGTGCTCGACTGGCACTCCCGCTACGTCGTCAGTTGGGAACTCGATCAGACTCTGGAGCTGCCGTTTGTGCTCGAGGCGGTCGAGCGGGCGTTGGCGCAGGCGACCCCCACCATTTGGAATAGTGATCAAGGCAGCCACTTCACCAGCCCGCAGTACCTCCAACGGCTGCAGCAGGCCCAGGTGCAGATCAGCATGGATGGCAAAGGCCGGGCACTGGACAACATCTTCACCGAGCGCCTCTGGCGGACTGTGAAGTACGAAGAAATCTATCTGCATGACTACGCCTATCCCAAGGAAGCCCGGCAACACTTGGCCCAGTATTTCGACTTCTACAATCACCGGCGGATCCATCAGGCGCTGGACTATCTGACACCCGCACAGGTTTACCTTGGAAAGGAGGCCCACCTCAATTCACGTGATTCGCGCTCGGGCTGTGGATATGTGGACAACTGCAACAGCCCAGTTGCCCACATACCCACAGCCTCTACTGCGACTTCGACCCCGTCAGCACCAACATTCACAGAAAGGATAAATGCACTTTAAGAATGGTACTTTTGGTGTCTAGACAATGGGGTCCACCTTAGTATCCGATCTCGAAACGTCTCTTGGGTGAGAACCCCATGAGGTACAAATGTAGAAAACGCATTTTTGTAGAGAACGATGTCTAGTAAGTCGGGTATATCTGTTTCCTCAAGTAAGTCTGCTGGATCATCTGGATGAGCGGATGAAACAAGAGGCGATCTGTCTTCTGCTTTCTCCCAAACACCAGAAGGGATACGGGCCGGCCAGTCCTTTCCAAAGTTTAGGAGTACATCTCTGATCCAGCTTCGTAATGCCTCCTCTAATCTGGAGTAGATGGTATAGCCAATGTCTTTTCTGTCTAGCTGCATGGTAATTCCTCAACTTGTGTGTGGAGAGTCACGGCCATCGCGGTAGGACAGCCAGTTACCCAACTGCCCCTTCATCGATCCCGGCGTGCGGCCGCAAGTCCCTCACCAGGCTCTTCAAGGATACTCGCTTCCACAGAAAGCTCAGGTCGTCGGAGTCGTCAACTTCACCTTCGGTCTCTCTTGGTTGCTGCGGCAGCTACCCCGAAAACTATTACCGCAAGCACGCCTGCTACCGCGAGGCCTGTCTTGAGAGCCTCCTTATTCTTTTGCACCTTCCACTCTTTGTAAAACGCGGGGAAGTCGGGCTTTATCTTTGAGATCTCAGGGAGTCGTGCCTGTTCCTTATTCTGCTGAATGATTAGGGCCCCTATCGCAAAACCTCCCCCAATCAGTAACATCCACGCAAACGCTGAGCCAAAGTTAGCCGAGTTGCCTAACTGAGAAAGCAGTATCAAAATCATAATGAGAGACCCTATGATCGAGACGGGCATGGCTGCTTCACGCACCTCCTTCTGTAGTTGCTCCGCCGTCTGGAGGTAGTCCTGGTATATCTGCCGTGCCAATTCATCATTCAACTTGCGAGCGGCACAGATCGCACATAGCGTTCCCGTCGAATGGATGGAACAATAGAATCGCCCGCAGCTACCTTCATATCCTGTACACTGCCCGGTTACGGCTTCATTACAATCAGTAGTGAAACATGCAATGCCTCCGGCTCTTGCGATCCTGGTTCTTCGTGCGGTTGTATTCTCTTTCTCATTCATGCTTGTACCTCCATACAGAAAGACAACGCCATAAGTGGGCTTGTATCCACAAGTGCCTTGGGGTGCGACTCGGTGGCCTGACAAATAGGGTTAAGCCACCACCAGGAACACAGCCCATAGCAGCGTGGCGGTGAACCCGTATATTGGTTCGTCGGCTTCAACCCGGAGTTGGACGAAACGCGTCAGGCCCCGGCGCTGTGCTATGGGGATTGTATCCCGTCCTCGCCCGATGCGGCCCGCGCGCTCCGAGAAAACGCGGACATTCCGTGTGATTCTTCCACTGCGGGCGAGTGATTCGCATTGTCAACGCTCGTCCAATCTTGACCACGTAGAATCTTTTCGCATAATCGTTCCAAGGCAGTTCCCTTACGAAATTCCTGCGTGGGCCGCCTTCTTAACCAGTATAGTGCAGGTCTCCCTCGAGTCAATCGGAGATTCGTGACACATGCGTTTCAGAATAGTAACGGACGTAAGCAGAGCAAGCGTCCTGAGCGCAGCGGAATCGAAGAGCACTGGCGGAGCGGTCTTCGACTGCGCTTCGTTCCCCAACTGTCAAACCATTTGCTAACAATTTGTCAGTCCGCAGGCGTTGACAGGCACACTCACAGTGGGGTATAACATAGCCGTATCCCTCTGCTCGTCCGCCTCAGAACGTAACCGCCTGAGGTTGCCTGCTAACCAATGAAGGAGCTTCCCATGAACCGAAACTATCGTCGTCGCACTGCTATCCACATCGTGACGCTCGTGGCGCTGCTGCTGTCATTCGCGCCACTCGCCTCGTCGCCGCGTATGGCTTTCGCAAGCGACACACCCGATCCGGCCAGCGTCACCGTCGCTGGCAGCTTGCAAAGCGAGCTCGGCTGTCCCGGCGACTGGCAGCCTGAGTGCAGCGACACGTTTCTGACCTACGACGCCACGGACACCGTCTGGCAGGGCACGTGGACCGTCCCCGCCGGCAACTGGGAGTACAAGGCCGCGCTCAACGGCACCTGGGACGAGAACTACGGCGCGAACGCCCAGCCAAACGGCGCCAACATCGGCCTCAACCTGGCGAGCGCGACATCCGTCAAGTTCTACTACGACCACAAAAGCCACTGGATCACGGACAACGAGAACTCCGTGATCGCCGTCGCGCCGGGCAGCTTCCAGTCGGAACTCGGGTGCTCGGGCGACTGGGACGCCGGCTGCCTGCGCTCGTGGCTGCAAGACCCGGACGGCGATGGTATCTACACCTTTTCGACCACCGCCCTGCCGGCGGGCGGCTATGAAGCCAAGGTCGCGCTCGACGAGAGCTGGGATGTGAACTACGGCCAGGGCGGCGTGCAGAACGGCCCGAACATTCCCTTTTCCGTCCCGTCTGCGAACTCCACCGCCACGTTCAGCTACGACGCGGTTTCGCACGTCCTGTCCATTCAAGTGCTGCCGGGAACCACCGCCACGCTGGTGGGCAGTCTCCAATTCGAGTTGGGCTGCGGTAGCGATTGGGATCCGACCTGCACTGCCACGCGCCTGACTTACGACGCCGATGACGACGTCTATCAGCGCGTGTTCACGATCCCGGCGGGCAATTACGAGTACAAGGTCGCCATCGACGACAGTTGGGCGGAGAACTACGGCAAGAACGCCCGACGCGATGGCGACAACATTCCGCTGTCGGCGGATGGCAACCCGATCAAGTTCTACTACGACCACAAGAGCCACTGGATCACGGACAACAAGAACTCCGTGATCGCCGTCGCGCCGGGCAGCTTCCAGTCCGAGCTTGGCTGTTCGAGCGACTGGGACCCCGGCTGCCTGCGCTCCTGGCTGCAGGATATTGACGGCGACGGCACGTACACCTTCGAGACGGTGGCACTGCCCGCTGGCAGTTACGAAGCCAAAGTCGCGCTCGACGAAAGCTGGGACGTGAACTACGGCCAGGGCGGCGTGCAGAACGGCCCCAACATCCCGTTCTTCGTGCCCTTTAACGGCGCCAGGGTCACTTTCTCGTACAACGCCGCCACGCACGTCCTCACCATCTTCGCCGGCTTCCAACCGGACAACGACGTCGCGTGGGATGGCCTGCGCCACGACTCGCGCGACCTGCTGTATCGTACACCCGGCGGCGCGGTTCCGGCCGGCACGCCGGCCACGCTGCGCCTGCGCACGTTCCACAACGACGTGACCGGCGTGAAGGCGCGCGTGTACGACCTCAACACCAACAGCCAGCAGATTCTCCCGATGACGATCGCCGCGACCGGCGTGTCCTGCTACCAGGCCGGGCTTGAGCAGTTCACGTGCGACTTCTGGGAAGTCACGCTGACCCACGGCTCGCCCAACAACCTGTGGTATCGCTTCATCGTCAGCGACGGGGGCGACACCGATTACTACGCCGACAACACGCCGGCGCTCGACGGCGGCCTGGGTTACGTCACCGACGACGTCGTCGATCAATCTTACGCGCTCATGTTCTACGACCCGGCGTTTGTTGCGCCGGCGTGGGCGCCCAACGCCGTGATCTACCAGATCTTCCCGGATCGCTTCCGCAACGGCCGCCACGACAACGATCCCCAGACCGGCGACATCCGCTACGACGATCCGGTACTCAAGCTCCCGTGGGGCACGCTGCCCGAAGGCTACTGCCGCAATTACGCCGACGGCGCGACTAACTGCCCGTGGCGCTTCGACGACACGCCGCCACCGTCCAGCCCGGACAAAGAGCAGCCGCGCGGGCGCGACTACTTCGGCGGCGATCTCAAGGGCGTGGACCAGTACCTGGATTACCTGAAATCGCTGGGCGTCACGGCGATCTACTTCAACCCGATCTTCGACGCCGGCTCCAACCACAGCTACGACACGCAAGACTACTACAGGATCGATCCGTACTTCGGCACGCAGAAGGACTGGGAAAACCTGGTCAAGCACGCCAAGCGGCGCGGCATTCGCATCATCCTCGACGGCGTGTTCAACCACCTGTCGTCCGAC
The DNA here is from genome assembly GCA_035283185.1 of Anaerolineae bacterium. GTDB lineage: Bacteria > Chloroflexota > Anaerolineae > Fen-1058 > Fen-1058 > DASSFZ01. The sequence continues at coordinate 9,868 of DATEUJ010000128.1, forward strand.
AGCCCGTTCTTCGATCGCTACCATCACTACGAGACCGTCGGCGCGTGCGAGTCGGCCGATTCGCCATATCGTGACTGGTTCAATTTCCGCGCGCCCGCCGGCAACGAGCCTTCCCCCTGCGCGCCCTCGACGCCGGGCGGCAGCGACACCTACTACGACGGCTGGTTCGGCTTCGACAGCATCCCGGTCATCGACAAGACTTTGCCCGAGGTGCAGCAATACTTCCTGACCGGCAAGAACAGCGTCAGTCGCTACTGGCTGAACCAGGGCGCTTCGGCCTGGCGCATGGACGTTTCGGGCGACCCGAGCTTCCCGGCCGGCTATTGGGAGACGTTCCGCCAGGTCACCAAGTCCACCCGGCCAGACGCGCTGCTCATCAGCGAGACGTGGCAGAAGGACTCCACCCTGCTGCGCATGCTGCGCGGCGACCGGCTGGACACCACGATGAACTACCGCCTGCGCGACGCGGTGATCGGCCTGCTTACGCCCGGCCCATTCGACTCGAAGGGCTTCGCCGACAGTGGGCGCATCCTCGCGCCGTCCGAGTTCGCCGCGCGCCTTGAGTCGATCCGCGAGGACTACCCGGACGCGGCGTACACCACGCTGATGAATCTGCTCGACAGCCACGACACCGAGCGGCTGCTGTGGGCGCTCACGCCCGGCGCGGAGACGCGAGCCGAGAGAGAGTTCGACGCCGCGAACCTGGCCGAGGGCAAGCGTCGCTTGCAAATCGCGTCGCTCATCCAGTTCACCGTGCCCGGCGCGCCGACGGTTTTCTACGGGGACGAAGTCGGCCTGACCGGCGACGACGACCCGGACGATCGGCGCACCTACCCGTGGGCTGACCTGGGTGGCTCACCCGACAACAACCTGTTCAGCCACTACCAGACGCTGGCCTCGCTGCGCCGGCAGAACCAGGCGCTGAGCGGCGGCGATTTCCATGTCCTGCTGGCCGACGACGCATCAGGCGTCGTGGCTTACGGGCGCAAGACCGGCAGCCAGGCGGCCATCGTGATCGTCAATCGCAGCGATGAGGAACGGACAGGCGCCATCCCCGTCGCCGGTTATCTGCCGGATGGCGTGGTGCTGCAGGCAGCGTACGTTGTGGGCAGCGGCGGCCCAAGCAGCGTGACCGTCGCGAATGGGCAACTGGTCGGAACGATCGGCCCGAAGAGCGCCTTGCTGCTCCTGACCGGCCCGATCGACCTCCAGCCCCCCGCCGCGCCTGCTGGCCTCCAGGTGACGAATGAAGGTAACGCTCAAGTCAGCCTGGCGTGGAACAGCGTCCAGGGAGCGACAGGCTACAACGTCTACCGCAGCCCGCTCAGCGGCGGCGGTTTCGTGAAAGCCAACCCATCCCCAATTACCAATCCCCAATTCACCGATACCGGCCTGCGCAACGCACGCACGGTCTACTACGTCGTCCGCGCGCTCGATAGCGCCGGCAACGAGAGCGCGCCGTCGAACGAGGTCGCCGCGCTGCCGCACCACACCATCGGCTGGGCCAACCTGCAGTGGCCGCCGACGATGAATCACATCATCAGCGCAATTGACCGCACCGACGACGCCTACGGCCAGGTGTGGATCGAAGGCGTGACGAACCAGCCCGGGCGGGCAGAGAGCCTGCGCGCGCAGTTAGGGTTCGGCCCCTCCGGCAGCAACCCGGCAGGCAACCCCGCCTGGATGTGGGTGGAGGCCGCGTTCAACGTCGACGCCTTCAACAACGACGAGTTCGTCGCCAGCATGCTGCCGGAAGCCGTCGGCACGTACGACTACGTCTATCGATACACCACGACCAACGGCCGTGACTGGCTGTACGCCGACCTCAACGGCCCGATTCCGGCGGGCAACTTGCCGCCGAATCCTGGCAAGTTGACCGTCAACGCGAGCGGCGACACGATGGCTCCCGCCGTGCCGACCGGCCTGCACGTCGTGTCAGCCTCGCCTGCCGGTATCGAGCTGGCCTGGGACGCCGTGCTCAGCGATCCGTCGCTGTATGGCTACGACGTGCGCCGCAGCAGCTCGCCCGGCGGCCCGTACACCACGCTCGCGCTCGTCACGGGCACAAGCTACGTCGATACCACCGTCGTCGAGAACGCGACGTACTACTATGTGGTGCGCTCTGTCGATACGTCGTTCAACCGCTCGGCGCACTCGGACGAAGTGCAGGCGACGGCCGCGCCGCGCACGGTGACCGTCGAGTTCAACGTGACTATCCCGGCCTACACGCCGGCCGACCGCTTGGTGTACATCGCCGGCACCCTCAACCGGCTCGACGGCGGCCTGCCGGAGTGGAACCCCGGCGGTGTCGTGCTGACGCGGGTGACTGACAACCTGTGGACAATCACGCTCACCGGCAAGGAAACGACCCAGATCGAGTACAAGTACACGCTCGGCTCGTGGGACTTCGTCGAGAAAGACGCCTTGTGCGGCGAGATCGCCAACCGCCAACTGACGCTGAGCTACGGCACGAACGGCACGCAGATCGTCAACGGCAATGTGCCCAACTGGCGAAACAGCAACCAGTTCGGAGGGCCGTGCGGCAACTGACCGAGACGTCGGAACGCGCGACGCGGGAGCCAGTTGAGCTCCCGCGTCGCATTTTTCGACTCTTCCAGATTTCGGTGGTCTCCCTGCCTCTATAATATTACCAGGCGGCTCAATATGGATTTCAAGGCGCTCTGTCAACGAATGCCCAACGAATAACCGAATGAGCTGCAGTGCGCTGAAGAATTCGTTTATTCGTTGCCAATTCGTCGACAGTTTACCTGACACCGCATGTGTCTGCGTCCGAAAACCTTTGGCTGCGGCGGAGTTGCGCTAAGGTTTTGGAGTTTGAAATTTGGAGTTTGGAGTTTGAACTTTGGACTTTGGATTTATGGATCTATTTCACTTATTCGCCAAACGCTCACTTCCCCGGGTCGAAGGCACAATCACCGTGCGCGGCCTACACGCTCCCGTCGAAGTTATTCGCGACCGGTGGGGTGTGCCACACATCTACGCCGAGTCGATCGAGGATGCGCTCTTCGCGCAGGGCTTCGTCCACGCGCAGGATCGACTGTGGCAAATGGACGTGAATCGGCGCGCCGGGCAGGGCCGCCTCAGCGAAATCTTCGGCAGCCGGACGCTCGACCTCGACCGCTTCGCGCGCACCGTCGGATTTACACGTGCAGCGCAGGCCGAGCTTGACGCAGCCGACCCCGAGTCGCTGCGCCTGCTCGATGCGTACGTCGCCGGCGTGAACGCGTGGGTCGAACGGGGGCAGCGGCCGGTCGAACATCGATTGCTGCGCGCCGGAGGTGTCGAGCCGTGGACGCGCCTCGACACAGCCTCGTGGGGAGTGCTCCTGGCGTGGGGACTGTCGTGGAATTGGGAATCGGAGCTCGAACGGCTCGCGCTGTGGAAACGGCTAGGCCCGGACGAGGCAGCCGCGATGGAATCCGAATATCCTGACTCGCAGGCGTCCATCCTCGCCGAAGCGGCCGGCGTCGAAGACACAGGCGCGCATTTGCTCGACGCATATCGCCGGCTGAGCAGTTGGCTGCTGCAATCCGGCGGCGGCGCCGGCAGCAACAACTGGGTGTTGGCTGGCAAACGCACGGCGACCGGCAGGCCGATGCTGGCAAACGATCCGCATCTGCGCCTGACGCTGCCGTCGATCTGGTACGAGAACCATCTCGTCGTCGCGCCCCTGCAGGTCACTAGCGTCGATCCTTCAGTTCCTTCAGTTCCTTTAGTTCCTTCAATTCCCGCAGATTCCTCAAAGGTGAGGAACGATCCTCCTCTACACGTCACCGGCATCACCCTGCCCGGCGTGCCAGGCGTGATCCTCGGCCACAACGAGCGCATCGCCTGGGGCGCGACGGCGACGATCGCCGACACGCAGGACCTGTACCTCGAGCGCTTCGACCCCGACGATCCGTCCCGTTTCCCACAGGTGTCAGGTGTACAGGTGTCAGGTGCACAGGTTCAGATGATCCGCGAATCGATCCGCGTTCGCTTCCGGCGCAAGCCCGTCGAGCACGTGGTGCGCGTCACCCGCCACGGGCCAATTATCGACGATATCTGCGGAGTGACCGTCGGGCGTTCGGCGGAGGCGGATGGCGTCGGTAGTAACGACTTTAGTCGTTCTACAACGGCGCGACTGACCCCACTCCGCTTTGCTACGGGAGCAAGTGAGTCGCAACTACCTTCGTCGCCCGCGCGTGCTGGCGCGACATATCACCTTGCACTCAAGTGGACCGCTCACCAACCCGGCGGCTGGCTGCGCGCGCTCTTCGCGCTCAACCGCGCCGCCGATTGGGAATCGTTCAAATACGCGCTGCGAGGATGGCACGCACCGGTCGTCAACATGGTGTACGCCGACGTAGACGACAACATTGCCTACCGCGTCGCCGGTCGCATCCCGATCCGCAAGAGCGGACATGGCCTGATGCCCGTCGCCGGATGGACAGACGACCACGAATGGGTCGGCGAAATCCCGTTCGACGACTTGCCAGAACTTACCCCGCAAGACGAGGCGCACGCAGCCAACAATCCGACTACCCGACTACCCGACTACCCGACCACCCGACTAACTGACCACACCATCGTGACGGCAAACAACCGCATCGCCGGGCCGGAGTACCCGTATTTCATCAGCACCGAATGGCTGAACGGCCACCGCGCAGCGCGCATCCGCGAGAGGCTCGACGCATGCGAGCGCGTCTCGATCGAGGACTCAGTGTCGATCCAGATGGACGTGAAATCACAGGACGCAGCAGAGATCGTCGACCACCTGCTGGCGCTCCGGCCGCACACCGAACGCGAGGCGGGCGCGCTCGAGCGCCTGCGCGCGTGGGACAGCACGCTCTCCGCCGAGAGCGTCGCCGCATCCATTTACGAAGTCACGCAGATCGAGCTCGTGCGCCTGCTATTCGCAGAGAAGCTTGGGCCGGCGTTCGGCGGCTACATCGGCGACGGGCAAACCGAGCTGTTCGTCAACGTGAACTTCACCAACATCGCGCTCAGGCAGGTGAGGATGATGTTGGGGACGCGGATGAACGCGGATGAGCGCGGATATGAACTTCTGCGCGATGCGCTTCGCGCTGCGTTGGACAGGCTCACCGCGCGATTCGGGCCGGACATGCATGCATGGAAATGGGGAGAACTACATCGAGTCGAACCGGCGCACGTGCTGTCGCAAAACGGGCTGCTTCGGCGTTTGTTCAACCGGGGATCGTACCCCGTCGGCGGCGATGGCGACACGCCACTGCAAGGCGCCTTCCGTCCGGCCTGGCCGATCGAATACGCCATCGTCGCGCCGTCGTACCGGGTCGTGTACGACGTGGGCGACTGGGATCAATGCGTCGCGGTGCTGCCAGGCGGGCAGTCGGGTCACCCGGCCAGCCCGCACTATTTCGACCAGTTCTCCTTGTGGCTCGCCGGCAAGGCGCGGCCGATGCTGTGGAGCCGGGAAGCGGTCGAGCGTGAGGTGGAGAGCCGTATGCGCCTATTGCCGCAGAGGCGCTGAGAGACTTCGGAAGTCTTCAAGCGTCACCTCGCCTGCGGAGCTACTCAAATCGCCGAGCATTATTGCCTGCGAGAAGAGCCTTGAGACTTCCGAAGTCTGAATAGTACCTGAGGCAGGATTTGCAGTTGAGATAACCCGGAGTATCATTTGAAATGGGTTTGTATCGCCCATTCTGTGGCGGGTTGTAAACAAACGCGGTACACTTATGACAAGCTGGGTTTACACTACTTTAACGTGAGTTCGGGAGATGGAGTTCTTCGCACCACTCATTGGGCTTGCCAAGCGATTTAGGGGATTCTTATTCCTTATCGCTTTTCTCGTACTGGTCTGCGTGGCACTATTCCAGTACGCATTCTCACAAGGCGCATTTGACCAACTCATAACTGGCATTCTCAACTTAGAGAAAGACCAGTTTTATTCGATCACATATACCTTTTTGTGGATGGCCTTCATTTTCATTGTGCTTGGGCTGTTCCTCTCTTTTGTTCGAACACGGCCTCCACTGTCCACTGCGCTTGGCACGATACACGTGTTTGTTCACGAAGCGAATAATCGTGCGTGGGGCATCCCTGGCGCAGAAGTTACCTTGGTGTTACCTGGCTCCCCCAACTTAGGCACGACGGTCCAGGGGGCAGTGAGCCTATCCTTTCCGTCCGCCTTCGCGGGTCGCCCATGCAGTATTGGTGCGCGCAAATCTGGCTACCGATCGCCTCCCGCCGTCGAGATTGTGCTGAAGCACGATGATCAGTTCTTTATTCCACTCGAACGAGAAGGCGATCGGGTCATACACAATTCGGACTTCACTGGCGCCGATCCGTTCGTCGTTGGGCCACCCGTCCAGCCCGGTAAGTTCGTAGACCGTGGGAGTGAGCTGCGCTCTATTCTGGGTCGCCTCCTCAATCAAGGTCAGTCCACGGCTATCGTGGGCCAGCCTCGTATTGGCAAAACCTCATTGCTTTTGAAACTCGAAGATGAATTGAAGAGAATGGATCACTTTGGCGACGGCCTTCGGTGGCTGATCGTATCACGCCTTGATCTGCAATACTTTGATGATAGTGAAACGCCGTCAAGCTTCTGGGATAAGGTCTTGAGGCCCCTGCGCGAGCGTCTCGGGAAGGACGCGACAGCGCGGCGGTTGTTGAAGGTCCTTGCTCTGGAAGGTTACTCCCGTGATTCTTTGAAGAGTCTATTTGATTATTTGAAAGAACAGGGGAGGCTCGTGCTCCTCCTGGATGAATTCGATAGCCTGCTGTCGAAGAGACACTTTCAAGATTTCAGCTTTTTTGCTAAGTTCCACGTCCTCGACGCTTATCCTAGCTTTGCTTACGTGACAGCTTCTCGCTTATCGCTTGAGGAACTGACCCGGAGGTGTAAAGAACTTCGGGGGGCAGGTGGCTCTGAGCCTTTTAACACTCTAATCCAAATTCAGTTGGGCGGATTCAGCCTGGAAGCTGCCAACACTCTTCTGGACTGGGCAGACAAGGCATTGTCGATCGACGATCGGCATTTTATCCATCGCGCTGCGGGCAGTTCCCCCTACCTGCTTCAGGCGATGGCCTCTGCCCTATTTAATATCAAAGGCGAGGATCGCCATGCGCGGGCGGCGGATCTTTTCTTTGGGATGATTCCTACACATTTCTCTGACGTATGGGATCGACTGGACGATCGCACACGGGCCATGGCCATGATTCTATGCGCAGCGGAATTTGGCGGTCAGGATATCTGGGAAGCCCTTAACACCAACGGGATCGAACGGACGACTGCAATGGATGAAGAGCTGCAGCGATTAGCCACAAGCTGCCTGGCTGCTCGGATCAGTGACGGCCGGAAAAACGCTTTCACCTGGCAAGGTGAAAGGTGGGCTAGTGAATCATCCGCTTTTGCATGGTGGATACGTGATAAGAAAATTGGATTTTCCTTTAGCGAATGGCTGGCAAACTCGCCTCACCGCCTTCTGTTAACCCTGCAGCAATCAGAACGATTCGAGGATGCGATGCGTCATCGGTTCGATTGGGCGTGGGGCGGGATCCAGGCGTCAGCCCGCGCCCTCTACAATGAGTTGAGGTAATTGCTCAGCCCGCGTCATTGCGAGCGTTTTTTGCGAAGCAATCTCCTGCACGGACAGCCGGCTCGCTCAGGGCGGCGGAGATTGCTTCGTCGCAAACGACGCTCACCTGCCCCGCGCTTCTCAGCGGGGTCGCAATGACGGCTGAGTAGCTATGAGTTGAGGAAGTGAGCGACATACGTCCTATCAATCCTTACGTAGCGGGTCCGCCCCTCTCCGAAGAAAAAGGTTTCTTCGGACGGCAGGGCACACTCAAGTGGGTGGAGCAGGAGTTGCGAAACCTGGCTACCAACTCACTGGTGCTATTTGGCCAACGTCGCATCGGTAAGACGACGCTTCTTCTGCAGTTGCGGCGCCTTTTACCTGCGGATGCGTTCTTGCCGATTTATTTTGACCTGCAAGACCAGGCCCAGCGCCCATTGGGTCAAGTATTGGCCAGCCTGGCTGAAGAGACTGCACAGTGGGCTGGTGTGGCGGCATCCCATCCAGACGATTTTGATGATGAGGGACAGTTCTTCCAGAATATTTTTCTGCCAAAGATCCATACGGCACTGGGTGAGGGTCGTCGCGTCGTGTTTCTCCTGGACGAGTTTGACGTTTTGGACCAACCGGCCAGAGTTGAATTGCATGAGATGGCAGCGGCGAAGACGCTCTTTCCTTTTGTCCGCCAGGTGATGATCAATGCCCCCTACGTAGCGTTCGTTTTCGTCGTCGGTCGGCAGGCCGAAGACCTTTCAATCGACTATAAGTCTACCTTCAAGACTTCCCTGGCTCATGAAATCTGGGTCCTGGACCACGAGAGTGCAGTCGCCCTGGTGCGGCAGGCGCAAACGGATGGATCCCTCACCTTCCTTGACGAAGCGGCGGCGCGCATTTTGAGCCTGACCAGTGGTCATCCATACCTGACTCAGTTGATATGCCAGCGGATCTGGGAGCGCGCCTACACGGCAAGGCCTGTCAGCCCACCTGTCATCGGCGAGCCTGAGGTCGACGCGGCTATCCCTCTGGTACTGGAAGCGGGTGGTCCAGCACTCGAATGGCTCTGGGATGGGCTAAGACCTCAAGAGAAAGTCTACGCTTCTGCGCTGGCCGAAATCGCCGAAGAAGGAACAACGATCCCTGAGGATCAAGTCATCCAGGCGCTTTCTCAGCATGCGGTTCGGCTGCGCACTCAGGAAGTCGTGAGGGACGCCCCGCATCGTTTAGTACAGCGTCGCATCCTCGAAGAAGCGGGAGAAAGGGATTATCGGTTTGCCGTGGAACTCTTTCGCCGCTGGGTAGGAAAGAACAAGCGTCTTCGAGATGTCAAAGATGAATTAGATCGCTTAGATCCCCAGGCAAACGAGCATTTTAGAGCCGGCTACCAGTTGTTTATTGCATCCAAATGGGACGAGGCCGTGCCCTATTTCCAGGACACCCTGAGAGAAAACCCTCGCCACTTTCGTGCCCGATTCTGCTTGGGGATAGCGCTCCTGGAGCTCGGCCGGGCCAACATGGCCGTCAGTCAGTTGGAGCAAGCTTATGAACTGGATCGAGATGAGGCCCGTTATGAGCTTGCTCGCGCATGGGGTGCCCAGGCGCAGATACATCAAGAGGCGGGTGAGGAGGAAGCGGCACTGTCTGCCTGTGAGCGAGCGCTCGAGATTTACCCGAATGAACACAGCGCCAGAGAGTTACGCTCCTCGATCTGGTCCAAGCGCGGCGATGCAGCGCTTGAGCAAGACGATCTGGACACCGCGCTCAATTATTACCAACTCGCAGGCAACGAAGAAAAGGCATCCCAGGTACGCGCGCTCAGGCAAGGCATGTTGGAGAGAGAAGCCGTCGCTTACGAACAACAGGGACAGTGGGCTATGGCGATAGCCGCCTACCAGCGGTTGCTGGACAGGACGGAGGACGAGAATCTCCAGGATAAATGGAAGACAACGCTTAAGCGGATTGAATATCGATTCAAGGACGAATCCTTGAAGGCAAGGACAGACAAGTGGTTGCCCGGTTCCGTTTTAGATGACCGATACAAGATCATCGGACGAATCGGGGTCACGGCGCGCTGCGAGATTTACCTGGCAGAAGAACTACAGCCTCCCCGCGACACGGTGACGGTCAAGCGTCTCAAACCAGACCGGGTAGCCGACGTCGATGCCCTCGCGCGCTTTGAGTGGGAAGCAACCGTCCTTCGACGACTTCGTCATCCGGCCGTGTTATCACTCTACGACATCAAGATCGGCGGTGGAGAGTATTATTTCGTCACCGAGTTTGCCGATCGGGGAAGTCTCAAGGATTATGCGGCGACCAAGCCCGATCATAAACTCGCACCGCTAGTGGCGCTCGAGATCGCAATCGCCATAGGCCACGGGCTCGACACAGCGCACAAACAAGGTATCATCCATCGCGACATCAAACCCAGTAACATCTTGCTCTTTTCGCAGGCCGACGGTGGGATCATCGCCAAGCTCGCCGATTTCGGCATCGCCCGTATTCCGGACAGACGTCTCACTCAGACGGGATGGTTTGTGGGCACCCCGCTGTATGCATCGCCTGAACAACTCGCCGCCGGATTGGTGGACGCCCGATCAGATATATACTCGTGGGGTGCCGTATTCTTCGAGATGTTGACGGGGAAGGTTCTGAAAGAATTGCTTGCCGACGGCTCTACCGACAATGCGGTGATGCTGGATAGATTTCCCGAAACGTTTTTTATCGAGAATGGCGTGCCGCAGCAGTTTGTCGCCGCGTTGCAGAGAGCCTTGCACACCGATCCGCGCCGCCGCTATCAGACGGCTCGCGAGGCGCTGGATGACCTGGAATCGATCAGACGGGCGCTCAGTCGTCAGGCTCAGGGTGCCATAGAACATGAGGAACCGCCGTATGGACAGACGCTCGAAGCGAAAGCACGAGCGTGGCTGCGCCGAAACCGTGCAAGGCTGGCTTTCTCCGGCGCCCTGCTCGTTATTCTTCTGGTTCTAGCTGCCATTATTGGTCCACTGTGGACGACTGGAATTGTGCCTAAAGTAGACACTCCCACCTCCACCCTGTCAGCAGGAGCGCATACGCTCACATCGACGACAACGCCTACCCTTACACCGACCCCAACGCGTACTCCATCGCCGACACAAACGACTTCGCTAACCTTCACACCTACGGCAACCGTCACGCCTGCATTGCGTCGCACCCCAACACGCACTGCGTCACCCACACGGACATTCACACCGGCGCCGCTTCCAACTAAGCTGCCCCTGCTAGATTCACCCACACCGGAAGTTCCACCATTCCCTACGCGTGTGCCAAATCCTACGGCTACACTTCCACCTTTTGACACACGTACGCCAACACCATCGTCCTCGACACGCTGACTGTGGTGTTCACCGCAATCTCATGGCGCGGCTCTTAACCGCAACCAAAAGATTAACCACGGATGACACGGATGACATGGAGGTTGACACGCCGCCATCTGTGCTATCCGTGAAATCCGTGGTTAAAGATCGTCGCGGTTGGCGCAGTTGTCGCAGGGCAATACTATTAGTACTGTGGGGTCACAACCCAACCGGATTCCAACACTACTGTGATATGCTAATACGGCAATGAGGAAGGTAGCGTTCTCATCTGCCGTTTTGATCATCGCACTCTCGTTTGTCCGCGTTACGTTTGCCCTGATGGTCCATGCGTCACAACCGGCATTGGATTTGGCTTCGCGTGACGTAACTACTCAGCCTAACGTCATTGCGAGCATCTTTGTGCGAAGCAATCCCCCGGCCGGCCAGCCCCCGACTGCCTCTATCGGGGGTTCGTCGCAACAGACGCTCACCCGCCCCGCGCTTCTCAGCGGGGTCGCAATGACGGCTGAGCAGTTACATGGTAGTTCTCTTTCAGCTGAACTCCCCAATGCCCCGCCTAACTCAGTAGATATTACCGGACGGACGACAGGCTATAATGATGTAAGTTATGAATTCATTGCCACTGTCCGACCGAAAAGCACCACGCGACCGGTCACGTTTACCTGGCAGGTCTCAGATTTAGGGAGTTTTACACGAATCGTCGCGGATTCTCTGTACGATACACGAACATTCACTTGGGCGACGCCTGGAAACAAGATCATCACCGTCGTCGCCGACAACGGTGAGAAAACTGTCGACGACGTTCAGGTCATCACGATTCAGCCCCAGCCGCTTGATGACGTCGCGATCGATGGCACGCAGGCAGGCACGATCAACACCGCATACAATTTCTCAGCCATCGCCAGTCCACCTAATGCTTATAAGCCCATCACCTATACCTGGTCTCCAGCGCCGAATTCGGGTCAGGGGCCTGTCGTCACTTACACCTGGACGACCACGGGCATCAAAGTATTCTCCGTAGTGGCTACGAATGCTGCCAACAATGCCGTTACGGGCACTCACGTTGTCGCCATCGATTTCTCTCCCAAGAAGGTGTATTTGCCTTCGGTGCTGCGCGATGCCTGTTTCGGTTTGACGTTATTTCCGATCGAGAACGATGATAACGACGGAAGCTACGTCGTGCGGTGGTGTGCTGCTGGCGCAGAATACTATATTTTGGAAGAAACGGTCTTTGGCTCTATCAGCCCTACGGTGGTCTACTCAGATAGTGACACCTACGCTCCTTTGAGTGATCGTGGCCCGACAAGGTACTTCTACCGCGTCAAATCGATCGGCAGTTCGGATGGCAACCGCCAGTCCAACGAGGAGAGCGTAGACGTGCTATGGGAGCTTGAGCCAAACAATTATATTGACGGGCCTAACGCGCCCGACGAGTCCAACGGGCCTCTGCTATCTGACCTCTGGTACTATGGCAAGCCCGGTGACTTATGGGACTGCTTCCGGTTCTTTGCGACGAGTGCTGGACGAATAACTGTGGACTTGGAGAACCACACCGGTCAACAGATACATTTAGCTTTATTCTTCCAGATAGAGAACCCAGATCCAATACAAGATACTACACCACCCTATCACATCGAGCACTTTGGCGCTGCTGGAAGATATTACGCATGCATCTACTCAGAAAACGGCGATCCTGACGCGCCTTACCGTTTGAAGGCGAATTTTCCCTAGTGTCTATAAGCTGGCTTGCTGATTCTCGGCTGGCCGGCCTCACTGAAGGCGTCACTCCTCGCACCGACGACTGTCGTTAGAGGGGGTTTGCAATCACTGCTCTATAATGATATAGTCTCGCTGGAGCTTGTTTGGAGAGATTTCCACTTGGATTTACGACCTGGAATCGAGGCTTTAGCTGGATCCGCCTGAAGGCTCGACTCCGGAATACCGTAAACCAAATTGGAAAGTGCTATAGCGCGTCTACCCGCAAAGCTCAATCCATCGGTAACATGGCAACGAAGAAAAAGCTCATCTTTCAAAGGCCGATTGGTCTACCCGAACCCTACTATGAACAGGCGCTCGGTGCAGCCTATCTTGGAGATAGTCTGGACCTGATGCGCGAGCTCGGGCCGCAGTCGGTCAATCTGATACTCACCTCCCCGCCGTTCGCGCTAACGCGGAAGAAGGAATACGGCAATGCAAGCGCGGATGAGTATGTTGACTGGTTTATGCCATTTGCCAAGGAATTTCGGCGGTTGTTGACAAAGGACGGCTCTCTGGTCGTCGATTTAGGCGGAGCTTATCTGCCCGGATATCCGGTCCGGACAATTTACCAGTTTGAATTACTGGTCCGCCTGTGCAAGGAGTTGGGGTTTTACCTGGCTCAGGAGTTCTACCACTATAATCCTGCACGCTTGCCGACACCTGCCGAGTGGGTGACCGTTCGACGTATCCGCGTGAAAGATTCAGTGAACGTCGTATGGTGGCTTTCGGCGACGGCGTTTCCGCAGGCGGATAATCGCAGGGTGCTCGTCGAGTACAGCGATAGCATGAAGAAGCTTCTACAGAACGGCTACAAGCCGGCGCTGCGACCCAGCGGCCATGATATATCTACGAAGTTTACGAAGGACAACAGAGGCGCAATCCCGTCCAACGTCTTGACTCTGGCCAATACCGAATCGAACAGCGCTTACCTGCGCCGGTGCAAGGAGGCCAGGATCAAGCCGCATCCTGCGCGGTTTCCTCAAGCCTTTGCGAAATTCTTCATAGAGTTCCTCACCAAACAGGGCGAACTAGTTCTCGATCCATTTGCCGGCTCGAACACGACAGGTTACGTCGCCGAGCGGTTACGGCGCAAATGGCTTGCCTTCGAGATCGATGAAAACTACCTGCGAGGCAGCAGATACCGTTTCGAGGAAGTGAACGACCTGTTTTCAATGACGGTAAGACATGCCCCGACTGACTAAAGCAGATCGTCCGCATGTGGAGCTGGTGCGCCTGGCTAATCAGATCCGTGGCTGGCCTGTGTGAGCAACGTGAGTGAGCGCTGCCTCGACGCCCAACCCTTGCCCTCACTGGCCGCGCAAGCGGATGCGCGCCGCGCGGCAGCGCGGGCACTCCACGCCGACGAACTCGTATCCGCAGCGCGTGCAGATGCGCGGCTCGATCGGCTTCTCGTCGCTCATCGACGCGACGATCACGACTACCTCGTGCCCCTCGAAGCGGTCCAGCCATTTACTCATTTCCTGATCCGCTACCGTCCAGCGCCCATCGACCTTCTTCAAAATGCCCCGCTTCACCTCGGCGTCCACCTCGTACGCCGCGCTCGCCAGGTCCAGGACGGCAGCCCTACGCAGCGACATGCCAGTTCTCCTCTTCCACGGTCAGGTTCTCCAACAGCGTGGACTTGTCTTTCAGCACCCGGAAACGATCGAAATCGCGGGCGACGGCCGTATTCGGGAAGATCGCCTGCGCCTCGGCGAGCACCTGCTTTTGGCCGTACCGGCGCGAGATGTGTGTCAAAATCAACTGCCCGACCTGTGCGTCCCGCGCGAGGCGCGCCGCCTGCGCCGCCGTCAAGTGATCGTACGAGCGCGCCAGATCGGCCTCGGCGTCCAGGTACGTCGACTCGATGACGAGCGCGTCCGCGCCGCGCACGTGCTCGATCAGATCCGACGTGCGCCCGGTGTCCCCCACGTGCGCCAGCGCCGCGCCCCGGATCTCCGGACCGAGGACTTCGTCGGGGTGGATCGTCCGGCCGTCGCTCAGCGTCACCGATTCGCCCGCGACCAACCGCCGCCGTTCCGGCCCGGGCGGCACGCCGAGCGCCTCCGCCTTGTCGACGAGGAACGGCCGGCGCGGCTTCTCGCGAAACAGATAGCCGAAGCACTCGCCGCCCCGGTGCGTCACCGGGAACGCGATCAGCTCGAACGAGTCGTCCTCCAACAGCCTGCCCGGCTTGACGTCGACGAACGACAGGCGCATCGGCGGGCGCGCGCCGCGCAGCACGACCCGGTAAATCAAGTCCTCCACCCGATCCAGCGTGCTGCGCCCGCCGTAAATCTCCACCTCTTCAATCGTCTCCCAGCGCATGAACGTGCTGAGCAGCCCGCCGAGGCCCAGGATGTGGTCGAGGTGACTGTGCGTGAGCAGGACCTTATTCAGCCTTTTGAAGCCAAGCCCGCTCTTCAACAGTTGGCGCTGTGTGCCCTCGCCGCAGTCCACGAGAAAGCGATACTCTTTGTGCAGCACGACGTGCGCCGACAGGTTACGGCGGATCGACGGCGCAGCGGCTGAGGTGCCGAGAAATACGATTTCGAACATGATGGCTTATCGCGTATCGCTTATGGCATATCGCTTATCGCGTATCGCTTATCGCGTATCGCATATCGCATATCGCATATCGCATATCGTTCGGCGAGACCGATCGGCGCGTCTTGCGTCTGTCATCGGTCACTGGACACGAGCGATCGCTGTGAGTATCAGCACGATCACGCCCAGGACCAGGTTGATGCGGCCCAGGCGCGCCATGCGCTGCCGCAGCGCGGCCGCTTCTCGCTCGTTCGAGACGCCCGCCGCGGCCAGCATCGCGTTGCGCTGCAGCGCAGGCTGCACCCCGAATTGCAGCAGCGCGCCCACGACGATCATGCCGATGATCGCGGCGTGCTTGAGCAGGATGGCCTGCGCCCACAGGTTGTCGAAATACAGGAAGCCTTTGTAGTTCTTGTTGGCGTTCATTTGCACGAGGCCGGTGAGAATCAGCACGACCAGGCTGAGGTTCGCCAGCGGCTTGAAGCGCCGGTCGACCGCTTCGACGGCGCGCGCGAGCCTTCGGTCGTCGTCGCCGAGCGCACGCCGCAGGCCGGGCCACACGACCAGCGCCATCGTCACCAGCCCGCCAATCCATACGACCGTCGCGATCAAATGCAGGAAAAAACTGAGTGCCAGCAACCCGGGGGCATTCAGCGTGAGCATAAAAGAATTATAGCAGAATGTGAAATGCAGAATTTCATCATTCCGCATTCTGCATTCGTCATTCCTTCGGCATTGCCTTCAGCGCCTCGTACGCCGGCTTCACGCGCGTCTCCGGCCAATCGGGATAGACCACCGTCCACCAGTATTGCTCGTCGTCGGGTGTCCATACCGGATCGGCCAGCCCGATTACGGTCATAATGCTGATCCACGGCGACCAGTTCTGCCTGGCGAAGTCGAACGCGCGCACCAGGTAATCGGCCTGCGTCTGCTCGTCGACGGCGTGCCACGCGTATTCGGGATGGATCGGGTCGGTCGTCCAGCCCATCTCGAGCACTGCCACCTGCTTGCCGGCGTCGCCGTGCCTGACCATGATCTCGCGCAAATCCTCGACGTGCCGGAAGGAGAAGAAGCGCTGCCCGCCCAGCTCAGGGTTCGCCGCCACCTCGTCGGGCGAGGCTTCCGGCGGCGCTTTGAACCCCGGCGCGTGCGCGCCCAGCAGGTCGAAGTACGGCGCTGCCCCGGCTTCGTACATCCTCTCGACAAACATCGCATCGGGCATGATGCCCTCGGTCCACGTCCCGGTCGGCGCCATGCCTGCCGAGATCACGAGCGCGTTCGGATCGGCGCGCTTAATCGCGACGTAGCACGCCTTGAGCAGCTCGACGTATCCGGTCGGATCGGGCGGCTGGCCTCCCCACTCGCGCGACAGGTTGGGCTCGTTCCACACCTGGTACGCGTGAATGCCGCCCCGATAGCGATCGGCCAGCACGTAGCAGAAGTCGGCAAAGTCTTGCAGGTTAGCCGGCGGCGCGTTCTCCAGCGGCTCGGTACCCGGCGCCTGCGCCCAGAATGGCTGGCGGTCGATGCGTGCGATTATCTTGAGACCGCGCTTCGTGGCGCGTCGCACGAGGTCGTCGGCCACCTTCCAGGCGTATTGGCCTTTGCCGAGACCTTCAATATCGCGCCAGGCGAACGATTGCTTCACCCAGGTGAAACCCATGTCGCGGATCAGATTCAGGTCACGCCCGGCGATCTCAGGCTTCCACCAGGCGAACATCTGGATGCCGTACTCAGGCGACTTCAGGCGGGCGCGCGGCCAGGAGGTAGGCGTCGGCACAGGCGTCGGCGTCACGGCCGTGGCGCTCGCGCAGCCGGTCATGAGCAGACCGGCGATGATGATGCGTATGCAGCGGAATCGGTATGATGAAAAAGCCAAGCGAAGGCGGCTCCTTGCGAAGCACTCGTAGCGAACGGTGTGGGCACGCCGCCGGGCATGAGGACCCGGCTTGCCGTTTTCGAGAGAGAAAGCGAATGCGGAATGAATCGCGCCCGTTCATTCCGCATTCCACATTCGACATTCTGAATTCTATGGGATTCCCAGCACCCCCTTCATAAAGTCACGCACGGCATCGAAGGCCGGGCGCGGCGCGCCTTGCAGATCGGTGATGCTCCACGGGGCGGTGCGATCTTGCGCGCCCAGCGGCGACTTCTGCGCGAAGTCGAGGTTGAACAATATCGCCAGCTTCACGAACCCCCACTCTTGCATCAGGCGGAACGCGTCCGCGTCCCACTGCGCCTGCTCTTCGGCCGTGTTGTCCAGGCCGAACTCGTACGACGACAGCGCCGTATCGCTGATGCCTTCGTAAGAAGCCCAGCCGAACTCCGTCACGCACAGCGGCTTCTGCTTGCCGATGATGTTGTAATAATCTTCCAGCGTGCTGCGGAACGACCACGAGGGGTGCGGATTGTCGAATGGGCCGCGGAACGACGCGGTCGGATCATTGTAGCCTTCGTCGTGGCGGTACTGCGGCGGCAAGTTGTAACCATTGACGTGCACGCCGACGCAGTCCGCGTACTGCAGGAAGCCAAGCTCGACCATGCGCTTGAGGTAGGGCTGATCGTCGCAGCCACGCGCGTCGCAGCCGCCGCTGAAGAAGCCGGTCGGCGACAGCGCGCCGCTGATGACCATGGCGTCCGGGTCCCTGGCCTTGATCGCCTGGTACGCCAGCTTCAGCATTTCGACGTACTGCTCGGGGCTGACCGCCTGCGGGTTGGTCTTCCACTCCGAGTCGATGTTCTGCTCGTTCCAGATTTCGATAGCCTGCACCTTGCCCTGGTAGCGATCGACGACTTCGCCGACGAACCTGGCGTACTCGTTCAGATCGTTCGGCGGGCCTTCGACGCCTTCGACTCCGGGGCGCGACCACTCCGGCGCGGTGACGATGCTGAGCAGCACGCGGATGTCTTTCGTGCTCGCCGCTTCGACGACGCGATCGAACCCGCTCCAGTCCATTTGCCCCGGCGCGGGCGAGAAGTTGCCCCAGCGGAGCTGCTGCTTCACCCAGCCCAGCAGCAGCTTGTCCCTGAGCAGGCCGATCGCGTAGGCGGGATCGCTGGTGAGCGCGTCCGACTGAATGCCGAACTCCATCGAAGGATCGTGCAGCGGCGCAATCGTCGGCTGCGGCGCCAGATTGCCGTCCGGCGCGGCCGGTTCGCCAGGCTGCGGCGCGGGCGCCGTCGACGTGGCGACGGATCCCACGACGCTCACGGCCGTGGGCGCGGGCACCGTCACCGGCGTTTCTTGCAGCGCCGCCGGGTTAAAGAACGCGAGGAACACCATCACCGCGCCGAACGCAATCGCCAGCAGCCACAACACGATCAGCGCCGGCGTCGGTATGCGATCCCAAATCGATCGTCTGTCTTGATACATGAATCACCTACATCCATTCGCCGCGCACCAGCTCTTCACGGCGTGGAACACCGGCCTGCGGCCCAGGCCGATGTCGATGAAGCTATAGAGCGCGTTGTCGGTGACCAGCCTCGTCACCGGGCCGTAGTCCAAGTTCCACAAGATCACCAGCCGGCAGCCCCACTGCTTGCACAGGCTCATGCCTTCGGTCACCCAGTCGGCCTGCTCTTGCTGCGTGTTCTCGTTTGCCCACTCGAAGCCTTCGACTTGACCGATCGTCTGCGAGGAGGCCACACCGAACTCGGTGACGCAAGCCGGCTTGCCGGTAATGCTCTGGTAGCCGAGCACCGTGTCCTTGAAGTACCACGAGTGATGCGGCGGGCTGAACAGGTTGTCGTACGGGCCGCCCAGCGACGCCGAGGGCGGCACGCGCAGCGCGTTGACGTGCGTGCCGACGCAGTCCATAACCTTCGTCGCGCCGGCGGCGACCATCTGCTTGAGGTATTCGAAGTCGTCGATGGCGTTCACGCCGTCGTTCCATCCGGTCGGCGCGAGCGCGCCGCTGATGACCAGGATGTTCGGGTCTTTCGCCTTGATCGCGTTGTAGGCGGCGGCGAGCAACTGCGTGTAGCGCGCCGCGTCGAGCTTTTGGGGGCTGCTCAGCCACTCGCGGCTGATGTTCTGCTCGTTCCATACTTCGATGGCGTGAATGCGACCTTTGAACAGATCGGCCAGCCCGCCGGCCAGCTCGGCGAGAGCCGCCGGATCGTCCGGCGGCGCGTGCACGTCGCTCGTCCACGGATGCGTGCAAGGCGGGGAGGTGACGATGCTCAACAGCACTTTCAGCCCGGCGCCATTCGCCGCGCTGATCATCGTGTTAAGCCGGTTCAGGTCAGGCCCGGCGCAGTAGTAATCGTAATCCCCCCAGCGGAACTGAATCTTGGTCCAGCCCAGGCCAAGCTCGTTCGTGTAGTTGACGATACTCTGCGCGCCGGCCTCCGTATCGACGTAACCGTAGTAATGGGAGTGGATGCCGTATTGAGTCGGCCCGCCGCCGGCGGGCGGCGCGACGGGCGGCGGTGCGACGACCTCGGCGCCGACCTTGATCACGACGCTCAGCTCATCGCCAAATGCGCCATCCTCATTTCGCAGCCGCCAGATGCCGGTGAACGCGCCGTCCTTGTCGCCCGACTCCATCGGCACGCTGACGTCGATCGTCTTGCCCGGCTCCAGCGCGCCGACTTTCACCGGGCTGCTCGCGCCGAGCTGTGCTCCCCTGACGAAGGCGAGTTCCGTATCCGCGCTCCACGCGCACGTCCCGCTGTTGCGCACCTTCCACGTCTTGGTGAAGTCTTTGCCTTTGTCGAAGCGCGTATTGTCGGGAACCGTCACGTCGGCGACGTAAACGGCGTTAAGGCATGGGGCCTCCGGGGTCGATGGGGTGTCTGTCCCGCCGCCACCCGCGCCGGTCTCTGCTCCGCCTTCGCCGACGGTGACAACCGCGACGTCCTTCGTCACGGAACCGGTCGAAGCCTGCCCTGCGAAGTCCCCGACCGAAGGGAGCGGGGAGCGCGAAGTCCCCAACCGAAGGGAGTGGGGAAGCCGAAGGGTCGCCGTGTACACGCCATCGCTGGCGGGTGTCCATACCAGGTCCGCACTCACCAGCGGCCGCGACTCGCTCAGCACGACCGAGCCGTCGGCGGCGGTGATAGTCCAGTCTACGCTCAAGTCGCTTGAACCGGTTATCGC
Source organism: Anaerolineae bacterium (assembly GCA_035283185.1). Classification (GTDB taxonomy): domain Bacteria; phylum Chloroflexota; class Anaerolineae; order Fen-1058; family Fen-1058; genus DASSFZ01. The sequence continues at coordinate 30,186 of DATEUJ010000128.1, forward strand.
GCTTTGCTGTCGATATGCCTTGATCGGCTCGAGCAGGTTGGGCGCGGCGTCCGGACCTTGTATGTCGTTGATCACTGCTCCGCGCAGGCCAAGACCCAACAACGCGTTTATTTTTGTCGCCAGGGTAGCCGCCGTATAAACGCTTAGGTCGGAATCTGGGCCGACGACAGAATCGTATGCACCGATCTCTGCGCGAGAAGTCAGAGTAGCAGAAGGATTGGGGCTAAGCGTGAGTGATATTCCGGCGCTTGCGGAGATTATCCTCGTATCACCGATCAGCATCTGAACGGCGGACTGGAATGAAAGTGGCCTTGTGCCGCCCGTGTGGATGAGGCTCGCGGCCGAAATGACGGGTTGGAGTTTGCTGCGGCTGATCCTTTGCGCCATCCAGGTCAATTCACCTGGCACCGTGCCGTCATCGAGATAGGCGGGAGCGTCGGGTCCCAACTTGACCTGTATAAAGTCGGCAGCACGCCCAATACGGATCAGGGAATCGCCGTCTGTCTGAGATTCCGGCCCTGACGAGAGTTGCCGGACGATAAGCGTTTTGCCGTTCGCATGCAGCGCGGTGGCAAGCTCTTCGACGAGGGCAGCAAAAGAATCGGATGCGCTTACAGACAAGCCCTGGTAATCGATCGCGACTCCTGCGAAGTTCGATTCGCTGGCAATGGACGCCAGTGTCTCCACATGTCGTCTGCGCGCTGCCTCGTCGTTCAGCATCGCCTCGACCGTCGCTGCGTCGGCCTGCCCATTGGCTACGTTGGTGACGAGCGGATACGCCACATACGGCGCGCCCTCAGGCGGCGCGGCCGGCACCTGCCCATTCAGCGAGCCGTTCGCGGCGACGGTCAGGCCCGGCTCGTACAGCTCGGTGATGACGCCGTAGTATTCGGGCGCAAGGCCGCCCGTCTGCAGATCAGGCTCCGTGCCGATGGCCGGCGCCGTCGAGAGCGTCTCCACCCATACCATAACCATCGGCAGGTCGGGCAGATCGATGGAAAGTTGATCGGCCGCTCCGGTCAGCCACGTCCACTGCGCGCCATCCCAGGCGTAGGCGTCGAGCGACGCGCGCGCCTGCCACCTGCCCTCGCCCGCTGTCTGCGGGGGTCGTAGCGCAGCGGAGGGGGGCGCCGGGCTTACCAGATGCACCGGCGCCGGCTCTTCGTTACAGCGGGTGAAGGTGAGGATCAGCCCTTCTGCACGCAGGTTCACCGGCATGGCGTTGACGGCAGCCAGCGCCTGCGCATTCGCTTCGTCGGTCAGATCGGCTTCCGTCAGCGCGGCGCTGTCGAAGCGCAGCTCGCCTGAGCCGGCGACGAGGGCGACGCTTGTGCCACCGTCAAGCGTTGCAGGAGCGCCCGCCGCCACGACGAACGCGCCGCAGGCGGGCGTCGTCGCCTGCTGGGAGATCAGAAACACAATCCCCACGACGACAATCACGCCGATGGCGACAAGCGGAATGGGAATACGTCGATACACTCGACTACCGCCCGCCCAGGACGTTGCGCAGCGCGTCGCACGCCGGGCACGATCCGTCGGGTCGAATCATGGCGTAACCGGCCATCGGGTCCGAATCGTAGCGGGTGAAGTCGGCGTTCCAGATGATCATGAGCCGCACCTTGCCGCTGCGGGCGGACAGGGCGGCGGCTTCGGCCAGCCACGCCGCCTGCTGGCCGACCGTCACGTTCGACGCCCAGGCGAACGCCGGCGCGGTCGACTCCAGCGACGGGTAGCCGTCGTCGCTCAGGTAGCCCAGCTCGGTGAAGCACACTTTGCGCGCGCCGCCGAACGAGTTGTAATACAGGTTGAGCGTCGGTAGGAAATACCAGGAGTAATGCGGTCCGCCCGGGTGACCACCGGTCGCCGAGGGCGGGGTCGCGCCCGCGTTGTGGTGCGCGCCGATGCAGTCCATGTAGCCGGCCGCCCCGGCCGCCGCCATCTGCGCCAGGAACGTATCGTCGTTGCAGCCGTCCGGCGAGCAGCCGGCAGCGCCCCAGAATCCGGTCGGCGCGAGCGCGCCGCTAATCACCAGCGTGCCCGGGTTGGCAGCCTTGATCGCCCGGTAAGCCTTGGCCAGCAAGGCCGTGTAGTTCGCGCCGTTGACCTGGCCGGTGGGCCATTCGCGGTTGATGTTCGGCTCGTTCCATACTTCGATTGCGTCGGCGCCGGCGGCGGCCATCGCCGCGACGGCAGCCGTGTATTCGTCTTGATAGACACCGTCCATCACACGCTCTTTGTCGCCGACGATGCCTAGCAAGATCTTGAAGCCCTGCGCGTGAGCGTTGTCGATCGCGCCGCTCACGTCCACGCCGGCGTAGGTTTGAATCTTCACCCACTTCAGCCCGGCGTACTTCATCAGGTCGGGCCGCCGGAAACCGTCGATGTGCGCGCCGGCCTCGAAGCTGCCAATGTTGCCGACCGGCGCGACGGGCGGGGCGGCGGTTGTCTGCTCGCCGGCCGCGATGACCACCGTCAACGAGTCGCCGTAGAAACCGTCCTTGTTCCGCAGTTGCCATACGCCGGTGAAGTTGCCGTCGGCGTCGGACGTCTTCATCGATACACTGATTTCGATCTCTTTGCCAGGCTCCAGCGCGCCGACCTTCACCGTGCTCGGCGCGCTCAGTTGCGAGCCGCTGATGAAGGCCAGCTCGGTGTCGGCCGCCCACGCGCACGCGCCATTATTGCGCACCTTCCACGTTTTGGTGAACTCTTTGTCCTTGTCGAATCGTGTGCCGTCGGGCACGGTCACGTCGGCGACGTAGGCGGCGTCGTAGCAGCCG